>NZ_JBXBBJ010000001.1:0-605861 GCF_057221575.1 Paenibacillus sp. Y660
AGATAAATCGGTCATCCAGAGTTTTACAGCCAAAGGCCAATCCTTGTGGATGAGGACAATACCAGAACCGATAGAGGTTCGAAGATGTTGAAGGACAAAGGATTGGTAATCGGAATGGGGAATGAAAGAAGGCTTCAAAAGGGAACACGCTCCAATCGTGAGTAGTAAGGGTCATACCCTTCTCGCGATTTTTGCGAAATCTGGTAAAAGTCAAGTGTTTTCTGAGAAAATAACCAAAAAATTCTAGAATATTTCCCATAATGAAAAATGGGATTAAATGAAAAATCCCCCTAACCAAGTAGGAGGATGCTAATAAAGATGGTTCGAGGAAACCCTTGTCCCATCAGCCTCGGCAAATGCCGAGAGGCTATTTACATCAACAGGAGGGCGCTTGAAGAGCGGCCCTCTTTATTTGCGGTTCTCGCAAAATGCCAGTAGATTGAGGTGTCCTCGTGTTAAAGCTTGCTAGATTTCTGAAGAAATATTGGCTGTCCGCAGTATTTGCGCCGCTGTTCATGCTGCTTGAGGTGTGCATGGATCTGCTGCAGCCGCGATTTATGGCAACCATAGTGAATGATGGGATCATGGCTGGAGATTTGGGAGCAATCGCAGCGACCGCAATGCTGATTGCAGCGATTATCGGCTTGCTTGCAGGTGTAGGCTGCACGGTTTTTGCGACGATAGCTTCCCAGAGCTTTGGTGCCGATCTGAGACAGGAGCTGTTCCAGAAAATTCAGTCGTTATCGCTAAAGTCGCTCGACCGATTCGGCTCAGGCTCCATTGTGACGAGGCTGACGGGCGATGTTACTCAAATTCAGGGCCTCGTGCTGCTAGTTCTCCGTGTCTTCGCCCGCGATACGTTTATTATAATCGGAAGCTTGACGATGGCCTTCATGATTAGTCCTCGCCTTTCGGTTATCCTGCTCGCAATGATTCCATTGCTCGCCGTTTTTCTAGTTATTACGACTCGGATTACCGTTCCTCTCTTCTCGAAAATGCAGCAGCGGCTCGATCAGGTGAATACCGTCATACAGGAAAATTTGTCCGGCATTCACGTAGTCAAAGCGTTCGTTCGGTCCGATTACGAGGAAGGCAGGCGTCGGCGGCTGGCTGGCCGTGCATGACCTTGCTACCGTGGGCGTTATTATAAGCTTTCTCGGTTATTCCAGGCAATTTAGTGGTCCGCTTAATGAAGTTGCCAATCAATACAACATGATCCAGTCCGGCATAGCAGGTGCGGAGCGGGTATTCGAAATGATGGAGGTTCCTTCGGAATACGAGGGGGCGGAGGCGGCGTCGAAGGTAGAGTCGCTTGCGGGCAAGGTGGAATTCCGTGACGTAGGCTTTGAATATTCGGACGGCACAGCTGCGCTTAGAAATATTAGCTTTACGGCTAAGCCCGGCGAGACGATCGCTTTGGTAGGTCCGACAGGCGCGGGCAAGACGACGATCATTAATTTGATCGGACGTTTCTTCGAGATAAAGGACGGCCAAATTTTGATCGATGATGAAGATATTCGCGACATGGACAAAAACAGCCTCAGATGCCAGCTCGGCATCGTGCTGCAGGATGCCCATCTGTTCTCTGGCACCATCCGCGAGAACATACGCTATGGCAGGCTGGATGCAACGGACGAAGAGGTGGAGGCAGCTGCGGCACAAGCGAATGCGCACAGCTTCATTGCGAGGCTGCCCCAAGGCTACGACACGGAGCTGAATGCGGAAGGCGGAAATGTCAGCCATGGACAGCGTCAGCTTATTACAATCGCGCGCGCCATACTTGGAGATCCTGCCCTGCTCATCCTGGATGAGGCGACGAGCAGCGTCGATACGCTTGCCGAGCTTCAAATCCAAGAGGCGATGAAGAAGCTGATCAGCGGAAGAACGAGCTTCGTCATTGCCCATCGGCTAAGCACGATTCGCCATGCCGATACGATTCTTTTTATCAAGGACGGCGAGATCGCGGAGCGCGGAAGCCATGAGGAGCTGCTTGCCAGAAGAGGGCTTTACTATCAGCTGCACGGGAACCAGTTTTTACAAAACGCTTAGCCTGCAGCGCTTAATAAGGTTGAGTAGAATGTGGTACAATGAGACAAGCGATGCGATTAGGAGATGACAAACGATGACTGAACAATTAAATGAGCAAGAGCTTGTGCAATACATTGCAAGCGAAACGAACGCGGATGAGCAACTGATTAAGCTGGTTTTGAAGCATGAGCAAGCCTTCATCAACAATGCGAAGGAAGATAAGAATGGCGAGGTTGACATCGACAGCGACGAGCTGGTCGATTATATTCTTAGCTGTCCCGATGTCAAATCGAACGAGCTGGTCGTGGAATCGATTATGGACGCGGAAATGGATTACTTGATGGATAAAGGGCTTGCCGGGTACGTAGATTAATGCAAAATAGACTCCTGCCAAGAAGGAAAACGGCAGGGGTCTTTTTTTTGCCCAAAACCCGGCTATACCGTAAAATCGTCTACTTTTTTCAGGAGATTACTCCATATATTGCACGCCGGATTCATCATACAATGAGTTCACAAACCGATTAGGGGTGGGAGCAATGAGCCTGATTTTAGTGTCGATGGACGGCATCACGAAGCAGTTTCCCGGCGTAATGGCGCTTGACCAATGCCGCTTTGAGCTTTATGCGGGGGAAGTGCATGCACTGGTCGGAGAGAACGGGGCCGGCAAATCGACGATGATGAAAATATTAACCGGTGTCTACAAAAAGGATGCCGGACGGATCGTTTATAAAGGCAAGGAAGTTGAAATCGCGAGTACGAGAGCGGCGCAAAATCTCGGCATCAGCATTATCCATCAAGAGCTTCAGCTCATGCCGGATCTCACGATCGCGCAAAATATTTTTATCGGACGCGAGCATGCGGTTCTAACGGCGGAAATATGGCGGCACTAAAGGCGAGAATAAACCGGCGGCAGCGGAAACCAACGATTCGAAAAACGGCGCAGCAGACAAGAAGCTTTATATTCCGGTCATCTCCAAGGGCTTCCAGCACCAGTTCTGGAAAGCGGTGAAGCAGGGCGCCGAGAAGGCAGCAGCAGAGCTGGATGTCGAGATTACGTTCGAAGGTCCTGAGACAGAAGCGCAGGTGGACAAACAAATCGAGATGCTGCAGGCTGCGCTCGACAAGGAGCCAAGCGCGATTGCATTCGCAGCTCTGGACAGCAAAGCTTCTACTCCGCTGCTTGAGAAAGCCAAAGCGAACAATATTCCCGTCGTTGACTTCGACTCCGGCGTAGACAGCGACATTCCTGTGACAACAGCGGCAACAAACAACATTGCGGCAGCGGCGCTGGCTGCGGACAAAATGGCGGAGCTGATCGGCGGCTCCGGCGAGGTTGCGCTTGTCGTCCATGACCAAACAAGTCGTACCGGCATCGATCGTGCCGCGACGGGTGTGTTAATCAAAAGTAGTTTTTTTGAAAAAAAGGTTCGTTTATGTTAAAGTCAAAGGAGATACTCGTAATAAACGGAGGTTGAGCTGTTGGCAAAAACGCATAAGGGGTTATCATTTTTAGAGATACTGAAACGATTTATTTTTATTACAATTGGTTCGATCCTAATGGGTGTAGCCTTGGAATTGTTTCTAGTACCGAACAACGTAATTGACGGAGGCATAGCGGGTATTTCGATCATGCTGGCGCACTTAACATCGCTGCCGCTCGGCGTATACTTGTTCATTGTGAACGTGCCTTTCCTCATTCTCGGCTATAAGCAAATCGGCAAAACGTTCGCGATCTCGACGCTGTACGGCATTATCGTCATGTCGGTTACGACTTCGCTGCTACATCATGTAGATGCATTCACCGAGGAGAAGCTGCTGGCCGTTTTGTTCGGCGGTCTTATTCTGGGAGCTGGCGTAGGCCTTGCCATTCGCTTTGGCGGCTCGCTTGACGGGGTGGAAATTGTATCGATTCTGATCTCGAAGAAGCTGCGTATGCCTGTAGGACAAATCATTATGATTTTCAACGTTATTATTTTTGTTATCGCGGGTTTTATATTCGAATGGGATTCAGCCATGTACTCGATGTTTACATACTATATTGCGATCAAATTGATCGATATCGTGGTGGAGGGTCTCGACGAATCGAAATCGGTTACGATTATTTCGTCCGAATTCGAAGAGGTATCGCAAGCGATCATTGACCGGCTTGGACGCACAACCACTTTGATTCAAGCGCGCGGCGGCTATTCGAAGGAAGATACGCAAATGATTTATTGCGTCGTATCTCGTCTTGAGCTGGCAAAGCTGAAGGCAATCGTGCAATCGATTGATGAGAATGCGTTTATTGCAATCGAGCATGTATCCGACGTTATGGGCGGCGGCTTCAGCAAAGGCAGCATTCACTAATGAGATAAAGAAAAATCCGGCACTCTCGTCTGTAGACGAAGGCGCCGGATTTTTTTGGATTAAAGGCTTGTTGTAGCATTAGACTCTGTGGTAGCTCTAGACAGTCCCTTATCCTTGACGCAGAGAAGGAACAGCAAAGCGATAACCATGCCTCCCGAGGAGAAGTAGAACAGCACCGAGTAGCCCAGCAAATCGATCAATCCTCCCAATAGCGGCGGCGAGGCAATGGCGGCGAGCGAGGAGATCAAATAATAGATGCCGGTACGCGTGCCGATGCTTTGCTCCTTCCCAAGCGAAACGATAAAGGGGTAGGAGTTGATATTGATCATCGCCCAGCAAATGCCGCCGAGGATAAGCAAGGTGCGAAGCGGCAGCAGCGCGTCCACAAATGAGATGGCGGCAAAAATGATAATAAGGCCGATGACGCCAAAAGAGATTATGAGCTTCTTGCCAAAGCGATTGCCTAATAGCCCGCTTGGAATGGCGGCTAGGACGAAAGCGAGCGAGAAGAAGGCAAGCGAGAACGATGACTGGCCTTCCGTTAGCTGCAAATGGTTTTTTCCATATAAGGTAAAGAAGGCTTCGACGCCCTGGTAGGACAGAAACCAGAAGAAGATTGCTCCCAGCAGGAAGATCGTAGGGCGGTTCCATTGTCCCTTGAACGATACTGCCGGATGCTGCTCAGCTGGCGTGTAGGCAATCGCATCTCGTTTTTCCTTAATAACATAAACGAGTATGGCTAAACAGATGAGCGTCAACACGGATGCTGACAGAAACGGGAGCGAGGAATGCTTCTCATATAGGAATGAGCCGCCCGCAAAGGCGAGTATGGAGCCGATGCCGCCCATAAAGTTAATGATCCCATTCGCCTGCGTCCGCTTGCTGTCCTGCGTAATATCGGGCATAAGCGCGACGGTCGGAGATCGGTACAAGCTCATCGACAGGTTCATCAGCACCATAAACAAAACGAGCGTCAACAGGCTGGTATGCCAAGGGATGAGTGCTCCAAACAAGGCGGCCAGCGGCATTCCTATGATCAAATACGGCATTCTTTTGCCAAAACGGCTGTTCGTGCGGTCGCTGCGGCTTCCGATCCATGGCTGCAAAAACAAGGCGAAGTAGTTATCGATCGTCATCATGAACCCGATAAGCGCTGTGCTCGTCAAAAACTTTTCAAGGAAAAAAGGGACGAACGCATTATACAATGCCCACGTGATGCTGATGCTGAAAAAACCGAACCCGAGCAGCCATGTTTTTTTCATTACGCCTAAGCTCCTCTCTTCATCAGCAAATCTGCCAAACGATCAGGGAAGTCGGTAATGATACCGGCAACGCCTGCATCAAGAAGCCGTTCCATTTCAGGTATATCGTTAATGGTAAAAGGATTATAGTCAATGCCTTGCTCGGACGCTTCGGCTACCCATTCTGGCAATACGGCATAATGGTAGGCATGCAGCGCGTCGGCTTGAAGTGATGCGGCGTAATCCCAAGGGCGATATAGACCCTCCATGTACAAAATGCCGGTGCGGATTTCCGGTGCCAGCTGCTTGCACAGCGCGAGCGAGTAATGATTAAAGCTGGATAGAATAATACGATCGGTCATATGATAAGCGCGAACCATCTCGATTACTTTTTGCTCGATATCTTTATATTGAATGTAATCGTTTTTGAGTTCGATATTGAGGATGGTATCGGTTGATTGCAATAGATCAAGCAGCTGCTCCAGTGCAGGAATTCGCTCATCTGCGAATTGTGGCGCGAACCAGCTTCCAGCATCCAAGTCAACAAGCTCCTCGTAATCGGTATCCTTTACTAGCTTGTTTAGTCCGGTCGTTCGTGCTAAGGATTCATCATGAATGATCACAATACGGCCGTCCTTCGTTAAATGAACATCGGTTTCGATGCCGGTAGCGCCTAGCTCAAGCGCTTTTTTGAATGCGCCAAGCGTATTTTCGGGACAATAGCCGCTGGCTCCGCGATGGGCATAATTAATAGTGGTTTTGATAACGATTCATCCTCTCTGTTTGGAAACGACCGCTCGCAGCTTTTGGCCAAGCAGCATCGTTGTTGCTATTTTACAGTTGATTATGTGGATCGTAGCATATTGCCTGTTAGATTTAAAGTGCCTTTACTGGAATAAAAAAACAAAATAAAAAAGCCCATTTACATACCCCTCGGGGGTATGATATATTGAATTCAGAAACAGATACCCCATGGAGGTATGTTGAATGAACAATCGCACAATGAACGAGGAGTCGAAAGAGCATTCTCATGCTTCAGATGATTGCTGCGATACGGCTGGTCCGCGCAAAAGTCATCACTCGGAGCAAATGAAAGACAATTTAACGAAGCGTCTCAACCGTATTGAAGGACAAATTAGAGGCGTGAAGGCGATGATTGAGAAGGATACGTACTGCGATGATGTGCTTAATCAGATCGCGGCTGCGCAATCCGCACTGAACAGCGTCGGCAAGCTTTTGCTTGAGGGTCATATGAAAAGCTGCATCATCGAACGCATTCAAGCGGGCGAAAGCGAAGTTATTGATGAATTGCTGGTTACCGTTAACAAACTAATGAAATAAGAGAGGGGAAATATAAAATGGCAAACACAGTATTGAAGGTAGAGGGCATGACATGCGGACATTGCGTGAGCGCGGTTGAGAAGGCAGTTAGCCATGCAGGTGCGGTTGGCAAGGTTGATTTGGCGAATAAGAAAGTAACGGTTGAATTCGATGAGTCAAAGGTAACGATTGAAGCTGTCAAAGCGGCAATTGAAGATCAAGGCTACGACGTTGTTTAAGTGAAGGGCAGTCGAGCAACAATGAGCATGTAAGCTATTCATGATGAGGCTTCGTAAGCCTCTCTTTTTTTACAATATAATATACCCCGTGAGGGTATGTGGTCGGTAGGTGAGTAAGCGTGGATAAAGTGCAGACGACGATTCAAATTACTGGAATGACCTGCGCAGCCTGCGCCAACCGGATTGAGAAGGGCCTCAACCGGATGGAAAGCGTAGAGGCGAATGTGAATTTGGCATTAGAACGTGCATCCGTCAGTTATGATCCGCAAATGATGGATGAAGCTAAGCTTGAGAATAAAATTAAAGATTTAGGATACGGCACGATTAAGCTGGCCGATGACTCGGATGAGAGCGCAGGCGATTATAAGAAGCGGGAAATCAGAATGCAGCAGCTTCGCCTTGGCGTTGCGATCCTCCTTTCCCTTCCGCTGCTGTGGGCGATGGCGGGACATTTCTCCTTTACCGACTTCATACCGGTGCCGGAATTGTTTATGAACGCATGGTTCCAGCTGGCATTAGCTGCCCCCGTTCAGTTCATCATTGGTTGGCCGTTTTACGCAGGTGCGTTTAAAGCGCTCCGAAACGGATCAGCCAATATGGATGTGCTTGTAGCGCTCGGAACATCGGCCGCTTTCTTCTACAGTCTGTACGTGACGCTGCAGACTTTGAGCCAGTCGGGTCATGGAGCCCATGAGGTCGAGCTTTATTACGAAACGAGCGCCGTGCTGATTACATTGATTGTGCTTGGCAAACTGCTTGAAGCTTTAGCGAAAGGAAGATCATCCGAAGCGATCAAGACGCTCATGGGGCTGCAAGCTCAAACGGCTATCGTCATTCGGGACGGCTCTGAGCAGCGCGTAGCCATTGAGGAAGTCGTCGCAGGCGATGTGCTGATTGTGAAACCCGGTGAGAAAATTCCTGTTGACGGAATCGTGCTCGAAGGTACTTCAACGGTCGATGAATCGATGCTGACCGGCGAGAGCATGCCGGTGGAGAAGCGCCAGGGCGATACGTTGATTGGCGCTACGATCAATAAAAACGGTGCCATGCGCATGCAAGCGGAAAAAGTCGGCAAGCAGACGGCGCTTGCGCAAATTATTAAAGTCGTGGAGGAAGCGCAGGGCTCGAAAGCGCCGATCCAGCGGGTGGCGGATCGGATTTCGGGCATATTCGTGCCGATCGTAACAGCTTTGGCACTCCTTGCCTTTTTGGTGTGGTATTTCTTCGTGGAGCCGGGAGACATTGGGAATGCTTTGGAGAAGGCGATTGCGGTTCTTGTCATTGCTTGTCCTTGTGCGCTTGGTCTTGCTACGCCTACATCGATAATGGCCGGTTCGGGCAGAGCGGCAGAGCTAGGCGTCTTGTTCAAGGGCGGAGAGCATTTGGAGAGCACGCATCATATTGATACGGTCGTGCTGGATAAAACCGGTACGGTTACAAAAGGCAAACCGGAGCTAACCGATGTTAGATCGGCTGCTGGCTTCGAGGAGGCAAAGCTGCTTAGCTGGGTTGGCGCGGCGGAGAGAAGCTCGGAGCATCCGGTTGCGGAAGCGCTCGTAGCCGGCATTGCGGCTCGCGGAATCGTCATGCCGAATGCTGAGTATTTTGAAGCGGTGCCTGGCTTTGGGATTGAAGCGCAGGTTGATGGTCAACAATTGCTAGTAGGCACTCGGAAGCTGATGGAGAAGCATAGCGTAGACATCATGGCTGAAGGGCAAGAACAGCAGCAACTGGAAACGGAAGGCAAGACCGTTATGCTCATTGCTGTTAATGGGACATATGCAGGCCTCGTTGCCGTAGCCGATACGGTAAAGGAAACGTCGGCGGCAGCTGTAGCCCGTCTGAAGGAAATGGGTCTAGAGGTCATTATGCTGACCGGCGACAATGAGCGCACGGCGAAGGCGATCGCAAGCCTCGTCGGGATAGACCGCGTGCTTGCCGAGGTGCTGCCGGAGCAGAAGGCGAAGGCCGTTCAAGAGCTGCAAGCAGAGGGAAGAAAGGTCGCCATGGTAGGCGACGGGATGAATGATGCGCCTGCGCTCGTAGCAGCCGATATCGGCATGGCGATTGGCGGAGGCACTGACGTAGCAATTGAAGCCGCGGACATAACGCTTATGCGCGGAGATTTGAACAGCATCGCCGATGCGATTCGGATGAGCAGAGTAACAATGGCCAATATCAAACAAAATTTGTTCTGGGCGCTCGCTTACAATGTGATAGGAATACCGATTGCCGCAGCCGGGTTTCTTGCTCCATGGCTGGCGGGAGCTGCGATGGCATTAAGCTCGGTATCCGTTGTACTGAATGCGCTTAGGCTGCAAAGGATGAGATGATCGATATGCTTAAGGAAACGGGACGGAAGACAAAATATCGCAAACGCTCCGCGGCAGCGGCTTTAATCGTGATAAGCTTGCTTGCCGCAGGCTGCGGCAGTGCATCGAAGAATGATCACACGGAGCATGCAGCTACGAATGGGAAGGAGCCAGCGGCGAACGAGCATAGCGGGCATGCTTCTAATGCGGCAACGAATGCTCCGGACGATGAAGCAGCGGAAAATCATAGCGAGCATGGCGGCAAGGCAGATGACGCAGACAGCTCTGGAACAGACGTGAAGCTGGAATGGCAGTATTCGCCGGCGGCACCAAAACCAGGCGAAGAGACAAAGATCGAGCTGCACCTATCTGATGCAGACGGAAAGTCGATCGAGAAATACGATGTCAATCACGAGAAGCTGATGCATCTTATCGTCGTTAGCGAGGATTTGTCGGAGTTCAGCCATATTCATCCCGAGTATATAGGGAAGGGGACGTTTGAAGTGACAACTGCCTTCCCAGAAGGCTGCTCGTACAAGCTGTATGCGGACTTTATTCCGACAGGCTCTTCTCAGAAGACGGCAACGTCGCTCATCAAGGTAGATGGCAAGAAGCAGGCCGCGCATCCGCTGGAAGCAGATGCAACGCTTGTGAAAGATGTAGACGGTGTTAGCGCCGCTTTGGGCATATCCTCCCTTAAGTCGGGGGAAGAGGTGGATATTACGTTTACGTTAAGCGATGCAAAAACGAAGAAGCCGATTACCGATTTGCAGCCCTACTTGGGAGCTATCGGACATGTCGTCATCTTGAGTGAGGATTTGACTCGCTATTTGCATGTTCATCCGAAGGAAGGCAATGCGAGCGGTCCGACAGCCGAGTTCTCGACAAGCTTCCCAGAGCCGGGCATGTATAAAATATGGGGCCAATTTCAGCGCGGAGCCAAGTCGTTTATCGTTCCATTTACAGTTGAGCTGAAGTAAGTTTCCAGTGATGAAAAAGTGTTGAACGGCTGTAGTCAGTCCCGATGATATAGAATTCATCGGGATTTTTGGTATGTTGAGGATGAAGCTTTCCATTTCTTTTGCCCATTCTAGTCAACAATACTATTGAACTATACTTCATTGTTTTCATAGGAAACGTTGTATTAGCTTACTTTATCTACGATCAATCAAGCTTAGTTAAGCCTTTATTGTCATCTGTTCTAATGCTGATTTGAGTGCTGCGGTAGATTTAATTAGGCACAACTACAGAAAGAAAAAACAAGATCATTTAAGTTAGGGAAATTTTGGATTCTCTCGCAGGTGCCGCTCATTCTAATATTTGCGATGTTCAGCGCATTGTTGCTCAATCGCCAATTTCGCGGCATCTTTTTCCTGACTGTCATTATCGCGTCCGGCGCGATTTTAAGAGAATTGCTGGAGCAGGGAACTGCCCAGCCCCCGATCTTTTACCAATATGACCTTTTCCACTGCTTGTGTGTTCTTACAGCGAAAAAAGTAGCCTGGTTTGTTAGCTGTAAGCGCATATATGTGCTTACAAGGCGAGATTGGAGTGTGCGGACAGGTGGAGAGTGGCTGTAAGCACGTATATGTTCTTACAGCGGCAAAAGTAGCTTGGTTTGTTGATTATAAGCGCATATATGTGCTTATGTGAGAGATTGGAGTGTGCGAACGTGCGAATTATGGCTGTAAGCACGTATGTGCTCTTATAGCGAAAAAGTATCTAGGATTGCTAGCTGTAATCGCATATATGTGCTTGCAACGTTTGATAGGAGTGGCACATTTGCTAGTCATGATTAAGAGCACGTGAGTAATCTCTCCTATAGTAAGAAGAAATAAAGGAGCAACGATGCCGGATAAGATTCATCGTTGCCCCTCTCTTATCCTATACAGCCTGCAACCCAGCTTGATTAAGCAGGTTCCACGGTTTGTTGTAATGCGGCTGGAAGAAGAAGTCGACGTAGCTTAATTCGTCCATCGTCATGCCGTTTTGGATACATACCGACAGTGTATTGATCGATTGCGTTAGATCGACCTTCGATAGCACCTGCGCGCCAACAATTCTGCCGCTTTCCGCTTCGTAAACGACCTTTAGCGTCACTTGCTCGTACGTAGGCATAAACTCGGGACGATAGTTGTCGACGATTGTGACATTTTTCACATTCATACCCGCAGCAAGCGCAGCCGTTTCCGTTAAACCAGTCGATGCGATGTTGTAATCGTAAATTTTAATTCCCGATGTGCCTTGTGTTCCGAGGTATCTGACGACTGGCTTCATCAGGTTTTTGGCAACAAGCGTACCCATGCGAACCGCGTTTGTTGCAAGCGGGATGTACGCATTTTGGCCGGTTGGATTGTAGTGGACGGCGCAGCTGTCGCCAGCGGCAAATATATCGGGCTTGCTCGTTCTCATATATTCATCGACGATGATCGCTCCGTTTGGCAGCATGTCGACTTGGCCCTTCAGCAGCTCCGTGTTAGGACGGAAGCCGATGCAGAGTACAACAAGGTCCGCCTCATATTGCCCAGCAGTCGTATTGACGGTCGTAACGCGGCCTTCAGCGCCTGCAAACGAAGTAACGGTTTCGCCGGTGGCGATTGTAATTCCTTTATCAATTAGCGCTTGCTCGGTAACATCGGTAAATTCTTGGTCCAAATATTTATATAAAATGCGTTCCATATTGTCGATCAAGGTAACCTGCTTGCCAAGCTGCTCAAAGGCCTCAACAAGCTCTATGCCGATATAGCCGGCACCGATGACGGCAATGCGGTTCGCATTTTTAGCTTTTTCAATGATCGTCTTCGAATGATTATAGTTTTTGCATAGCACGATATTCTCAAGCTCGATTCCGTCCATTTGCGGAATAATCGGCCACGAGCCTGTCGTAACGACGAGCTTATCGAAGGTGTCAGTAAATTCTACACCGGTTAGAAGGTTGCGGACTTGAATCGTTTTGGCATCCGTATCTACTGCCAGCACATCATGGCGCATATGCGTCGTAACGCCAAGCTTAGCGAGCTGCTCTGGCGTAGCGTAAAATAGCTGCTCGGCATCTTTTACAACACCGCTAACATGAAGTGCGATTCCGCACGATAGAAACGAGATGTTGTCGTTCCGTTCATATACTGTAATGCGAGCCTCGGGGTAAAGCTTAGCCATTTGGGTAATAGCAGCAGTTCCTGCGTGTGTGCAGCCAATAACAGCAATGTTCATCGTCATATCAAACGCCTCCTATTATATGTGCAAAGACGTGAGCCGCATCGGCCGTCGACCTTACAACGTGAATTATTTCACAACCTACTATACAATGTGAAAACATTCACAACCTCTTCTTGCTTTTATCATATTCGCTATTAGGAAAATTGACAAGGGATTTTGAACCATTTTAGGTATAAGGAATGAATTTTCAGACTATTTGACACGACTTAGCCACAATTTATGGCGGGCAGGCAAATTTGAAAGTGCATCAGCTCGTAAACAGTTCTGTTTATTTGCGCGTTAATGCCGTTTTCATTTTTGACGGTTTTCGATTACACTCATACTGAAAGCATAGCAATCGCTAAGGAGGAATTCAGATGGAGTCTGTCTATGACGATAAAATAGTACTTATAACAGGTGCAGGAGCAGGAATAGGCCGTGCGCTTGCAATCGCCTATGCGGAACACGGAGCGCTTCCCGTTCTAGTGGATAAAAATGAAGCCGGGCTGGAACAGACAGGCGAGCTGCTGCAGGAGGCTGGCTATGACTCTCTATCCTTTGTCGTTGATTTGAGCAATCCTGATGAGATCGTAGGATTGTTCCGCGATATCGAGACCATACTTGGCAGACTGGACATCGTCATAAATAACGCAGGGTTTGGCATATGGAAGTCACCCTATGATCTTTCGATTGAAGAATGGGACGACGTCGTGAACACCAACCTTCGCGGCACTTTCGTCTGCTCGCGTGAGGCGGCGAAGCTGATGCGGACAAGCGGAGGCGGAGCCATCGTGAACATTTCCTCCACGAGAGCGATGATGTCGGAGCCGGATTCAGAAGCCTATGCGGCCTCGAAGGGCGGAATTCTGTCGCTTACGCATGCTATGGCGGTGTCGCTCGGTCCGGATCGCATTACCGTCAATGCCATCTGTCCGGGCTGGATCGAGAATGGCGATTACGATAAGCTGCGGCCGGAGGATCATACCCAGCATCCGTCCCAGCGCGTGGGCAAGCCAGCGGATATTGCTCGTGCGTGTATTTACTTAACTGACCCTGACAATGATTTTGTAACGGGTACCCATATTACGATTGATGGCGGCATGACGAGAAAAATGATTTATGAGGAATAGCCTTATTATTTTGCTGCATGATGTGACGCTTGACGAAATTGAATGGGTGTCATGCCGATCAACTGCTTGAATAAGCGGTGGAAATGCTTCATGTCGTGCATGCCGACGAGGGGAGCAATTTCCACCGCTGTTTTCGTCGTTTGCTCAAGGAGGATGCAGCTTCGTTCGATGCGCTCCTTGCGCAGAAGGCTCGTAAACGTAAGCCCCGTTGAGGCTTGGATAAGCCGCTGCACTTGACGCTCACCAAGCTGGACTTGCCTTGAAACGTCACGCAGTGAAATCGGCTCGTGCAGCCGTGAACGCATAAAGTGGATAATCGTGTCCACACGATCACCAGGCTCGATGACATTCGATGGACTATGATGCCTCCCAATCTCTAAACGACGTTCCAGCAGCAGAAGCAGCTCAAGCAGCATAGCAAGCAGCATCGTATGAAAGCCCAAGCGGGCTTGCTGAGTTTCCTGAAGCATGCGGTCGAATAAACCTCCAAATTCATGCGCTTGCTCCCTGAATGATATCCAGCTTGTCATGACATCAGCGCCAATATGTTTAAAGCGATACGAGTTTAGCATATTTGGCTTCGTGCTCGTAAGGGAATCAAGGACCGATTGCTTAAAGATGCAGTTGCCCACGATTAGACGGCTATCCGCAGCCGAGGAGGACGGCCTAAATACATGCGAGATGCCGATGGGTATCAAAAATAAATCTCCCTTCGTTACGCGCAGCGCCTTATCTCCGATATAATGAAAGCCGCTTCCCTCCCATACATAACAAATTTCCACAAATTCATGTGCATGCTCGCGCAGCTCGAATCGTTCGCTTACCCGATTAACGAATATAGATAGCTCATCATTGAAATAAAGCTCGGCCTTGGTGAGCATGACATTTTTCTTCATCTGGAAGCGCCCCTAATCTATAAAAATAAGAAACTATACTAGTGAACCGTATACGTTTGCAAGATTGATCTTATGTCATTTTACACCTATATATTTGTCGTAATCAACCTATTAGTCCATTCTGTCGCTGCTGTACAATCAGAGGTAATAAGGCGAAGGAGTGGTACATAAATGAATCGTTCATGGCAGGCAAATTGGATTTGGACAGAAGGGGAGGAGAGTCCTCGCAATGAGTGGCACTGCTTCCGCAAAACCTTTATAGTACCGCAGGAAGGCTGGAGCAAAAGCTCGCTTCGCATAACGGCGGATTCAAGATATGTATTGTATATCAATGGAAAGCGGCTTGGACGTGGCCCCGTTCGTTCTTGGCAAACAGAGCAATCCTATGATACGTATGAGGTTGGACATTTGCTTGAGCGTGGAAAGCAGAATACGATTGCAGCAATGGTCATGCATTTTGGCGTAACGACTTTTTATTATATACGCGGTCGCGGCGGCTTGCTGGCACAGCTGGATTTTCTGAGTGAAGAAGGCAGCGTGCTGGAGACAGTGAGCAGCGATCAGTCATGGCGGACGTCCCGTTATCTCGGTCAACATTCAAGATCTACACGCATGGCTTGCCAGCACGCTTTCTCTGAGTATTTGGATGCCTCGGAGTGGGATGACAGCTGGAAGGAACGTGATTATTCCGATATAGGCTGGGCATCAGCGCTCGTCATAGCAGCAGTAGGGGAAGGCCCATGGACGACATTAATTCCTCGCGATATTCCTCTGCTGACAGAAGAGCAGGTTTTTCCGCAGCGCGTAGAAGCGCTTAACAAAGTAAAAACCTTTCACTGGTCGGCTGCAATAGATGTGCGCAATCATTTGGTAGCAGGCAGTGAGAATCATTCGAATCAGCTCGAATATATAGGTTATGCGGCGTCGCTATTGCATCTCGAAGAAGCGGCTTCCGTTATTCTCGGTGCCGCTTTTGGTGAAGGCATCGTTGCCGCTACGCTGAACGGAAAGCCGATTGATGCCTTTGGCAGAAATGACGTTGAGCGATATGCGGAGCTGGAGCTTGACGCGGGCGAGCATTTGCTGCTTGTGGATGTGTCAGGTCCGTCTCATCCCGGCATTATTCATCTGGGGCTGTACTGTGAGAAGCCGTTTGCATTCCGTTCGCCTTGGGAAGGCGCTGGTGAAGAGCATTCGGTGTTTTGCTCGATTGGTCCATTCGAAACGGCTGTTCAAATCGACCATCAAGGAAGGCAGTCGTTTAATCGCAATCATCCTCTTTATATGGAAGTCATAGGCTCGGTTGCCTCGTCGGATGACTTATCGAAATATACCGAATGGGTAAAGCTGGTTCCGAATAAATATGTAAGCGAAGCCGATGTATTCGCGCTATGCGTCTATAAAAAGGAGAGTACAGCTCTAGCGATTCCGGCATCGTTGCAGCAAATGGTCATTCCAAATGCGGAGGCCGGCACTGTTCCGATTTTCCATGGGGCGGACACGGAGCTCATTATTGATTTTGGCAAAGAATATTCCGGTTATTTGACGTTCGAGGTAGATGCGGATGCGGATACCGTTATTGATTTTTACGGCTTTGAATATATGAACAGCCATTACAGGCAAGACACTTACGGACTAGATAATACGATCCGGTACGTTTGCAGGCAAGGCAGACAATTATTTGTATCCTCGGTAAGACGCGGCTTCCGCTATCAAATGGTGACGGTTCGGGGCGCTGCGAGGCCGGTTAAGTTTTATGGGTTGTCCTGCTTGCAGAGCAATTATCCGGTTGCCGAGATTGGGAAATTCCAATGCTCAGACCCGTTGTTAAATGATATTTGGCAAATTAGCCAGCATACGGCGAAGCTTTGCATGGAGGACACCTTCGTTGATTGTCCTGCCTATGAGCAGGTGTTCTGGGTAGGGGACAGCCGCAACGAAGCATTAATCAGCAACTATTTGTATGGTGTAAATGATATTGTGAAGCGTTGTCTCCGGCTCGTTCCGGGCTCGAAGGAGCAGACGCCGCTGCTTGTCAATCAAGTGCCAAGCGGCTGGAACAGCGTCATTCCGAACTGGACTTTTTTCTGGGCGCTTGCTTGTCACGAGTACTACCTGCAGACGGGAGACCGTGATTTTGCGAAGGAAATGTATGCGCATATGAAGTTTACGTTGAAGCATTATGTAGACAAAATAGATGGAAACGGGCTATTCAACATTAAGGGCTGGAATTTCCTTGATTGGTCGCCGATCGATCAGCCCAATGATGGAGTCGTTGCACATCAGAACATGTTTCTTGTCAAAACGCTGCAAGCGACAGCCGAGCTAGCCATAATCGCTGATGATTCCACAGGGGCTGATTGGCTTAAGGAGGAGGCTAAGAAGCTGGCGAGCGCGATCAACGAGCATTTGTGGGATGAACAGAATCAGGCTTATATCGATTGTATTCATGCGGATGGGCGAAGATCAGAGGTGCTCAGCATGCAGACGCAGGTTGTAGCGACTTTGACCGAGGTTGCTAAGGGCGAGCGCTATGAGCGGCTAACGCAATATATGCAGCAGCCGCCAGCGCATTTTATACAAATCGGAAGTCCATTTATGTCGTTCTTCTATTATGAAGCTTTAGCTAAATCAGGCAACGCGCAGCAAATCGTAGAAGACATTCGCCATCATTATGGCGTTATGATCGATAATGGAGCGACGACTTGCTGGGAGATGTATCCGAACTTTTCCGAAAATCGCGCGCATGAGGATATGCTGACACGCAGCCACTGTCATGCTTGGTCATCGGCGCCTGCCTATTTCTTAGGCCGTGAGCTGTTAGGGGTAAAGGCTCTGACGGCAGCATGGACCGAGGTGGAAATCGCGCCTAACCTATGCGGTCTCTTATGGGCGAAGGGCAGCGTGCCGCATCCAGGCGGAGGGCGAATCGATGTTTCTTGGCGAGTGGAGCAGGGTGGTTCGGCAATGAAGCTGGAGGTTTGTTATCCCGTGCATGCGAAAGTGAGGATTCGAGTGCCAGAGGGCGTAAAAGCAGATATTCGTGAGACGAGATTAGGCTAGAGCAAAAGGTGTTGAAGATTGGATAGGGCTGCCTTGCCAGTACATAAATGCACTAGCAAGACAGCCCTGTGTGTATCTTATATTTAACCGGACCTCTTCATGAGCGAAAGGCCGTATGGAATCCCCTTGTTAACAGCAAACAGCATGTGTACCAAGTTGTTTAAAACTCGCATTCTAAAACAACGAAAGCCCTACCTCTCTTCCGTCCTCGCGGCTCCGATGACCGCGCCAGTGTGAATCAGAAATACATCACGTAACAGGTTTGAGAATTAACAGCAAAGAAATCAAAATCCGAGGAAAACATTGAATCTTACTGGGGATTTGCTGGGGTTAAATATAATACGTTCTTTCTATAATACTACACTGCAGAATGAAATGCAACATCTAAATGGAAAACGCATGACTTTTACCTTTCTGGATACTCTAGAGATGGAAAGGGGGAAGTCAAAATGCCAAGTTGGTTTGAAATTGTCCTACGAACGCTAGCGGCAATTGTCATTCTATTTGCGTTAACGAAGGTGTTAGGGAAACGTCAAATTTCACAGCTGTCTCTATTCGAGTACATAACAGGCATATCTATAGGTAACATAGCCGCCTATATCTCGCTTGATCTCGATAATTTATGGTTTTTGGGTTTGGTTTCGTTAGGGGTATGGGTCAGCGTATCGGTCGCTATGGAATTTTTGACGATGAAAAGTAAAAAAGCTCGTGATTTTATTGACGGCAAAGGAACGGTTCTCATTAAAGATGGACAGCTGCTCAGAAAGAATTTGCATAAAGAACGATTGACATTGGATGAAATGCTTGAACAATTGCGGAAAAAAGACGTTTACCGCGTGGCAGATGTCGAGTTTGCCGTTATGGAGTCAAGCGGGGAAGTCAATGTGATGCTGAAGAAGGAGTATCAGCCTATAACGCCTGATGTACTCGGATGGAATGTGGCTAACGAGTGGGAAGCGCAGACCGTACTGATGGATGGGGACATCCAAGATGAGGTGCTCAGTAAGTTGGGGCATGATCGGCAATGGCTGCTCCATGAGCTGAAAAAGAGGAATATGACAGAGGCGGATGTGTTTCTCGCGCAACTTGACAGCAATGACGAGCTGCAAATTCAAACCGGGCAAGAGGGCAATCAGCCGCAAAACAATCAAACAAAACCGAAAGAGCGCGTCTCGATGCTGATCGAGCAGTTTGAGGCGGAGCTGCTCCGCCTTGAACGATTATCCCGTAATGAAAGTGATCGCCGTGTCTATCAGACTGCGATCGATCGCTTTCAAGCGAGTACCAAATCACTGCCGGATCACTTGTTGAAGCCTTAAGCTAGGTCCACATAGCAGCCCAGCGTTTCATTTCTTTTAATATCTGATGCAGATCCTCGCCCTTTGGCGTCAATGTATATTCGACCGTTACCGGTACGGTTGGAAATACTTTGCGTTCAAGCACGCCCTTCTCTTCCAGATGACGGAGCGTGCTTGTCAACGCACGAGGGCTAACCGCAGGAATCAGCCTCTGTATTTCTCCGAACCTTTTGGTACCGCAAAACAACTCTCGCAAAACAAGAAAAGCCCATTTACCGCCAATAACGTCCAGCGTCTTCTCGATATTGCACTCGATATGCAAAGGCTCTTTCGGAATGTAATTATGTGCGCTCAATTAGAAGATCCCCTCTCCATTGCTACTACCATAAGTATAGTATATATATTGGAGATAATAAAATGAAAAAACATTCACTCAGAAGCGGAAACAGCTCAGGGCGCTAATAAAGGAACAGATTGTAATAGCAAAAAAAGGCTCCTGCAAAGAGAGCCTTTTTTTGCTATATATAATAGAAGAGATTTTTTTATTGATCCATTTGAGCCTCGGAAGGGCTATAGGTTCCCGGCTGGGTGATAGGTGCCGGCATGTCTTTACCACCGGCAAAGTGATATTTGACTACCTTATTAAATTGATCAATCCATGGCATGAGGGAGCGTCCGCCCCAAGCCTCTTTAGCAAATTCATTGAAATAATTGACGAACTCCATATTAGCCGATATATGAACCTCTTGTACGGTAGGCGCAAGCTCGCGAACTTTTAGGGCGACGGTTTGCTTAAGCTCATCTGACAAGTCATTAATATCATTGACGGAGAAGTAGGAATTGTAGGGCGAAACGAGTATGCGGCTGTTGCCGTAAGGGCTGCCGGTATCATGATTGTAGACCCCTTCATTGGTTCCGGTATTGTCTTGCTCTGTTTTACCGCCGTGATTGCGAGTGCCGACAGCAGTCCAATCCAGCATCAAGCCTACGTACGCATTTTTGTCCGTCAGCATGACGATTGCAGAGGCAATGCCATTTAGATCAGTAACCTTTCTTGAAATAACGGAGCTGTATTCAAAAAAAGCATTGTCATGCTGATGCGGGCTATTCGACATTGGACCATAAGATTTCCCGCCCAGCATCTTCGGATCGTTGGCCTGACGGCTGCCGTAATCGGTATCGCTTTTCTGGACAAGCTCTTCGTAATTGCAGCCGGCAGCAGCCGATAAGACGATAGCGGAGAGCATCAGTGCGGCCATTCGTTTTAGCATTAAGAACGGACCCCCATTCATACGATAATGGCTTTAGTTTTTGCCTTGACAGCTTAAATATACGTTTCAGCGAGCATACATAATTGACCATGGGTTTGGTGCACAATGAAGGGTAGAGAGCAAGTCGAACAGACATGCTGCAAAATGAAATGCAATAGCTTAAAAACGTTGGAATAATGCGTTTTTGACAGCTTTGAGAACAATTTGTGAACTCTCTGTGGAACATTGACAAATAGGGGCTTCAACTTTATATTTAATAAAGTGATTTAAGTTGCAGGAGTTGTAATAACATCTGTGAAACACGCAGCCAGCCGCATGCCACGTTAAAATCAGGCAGCTGCGAAAACGTCAAAAGTGGGGTTGATTAATGATGAAACGGTGGCGATTTGTAAAACGGCTTGCGCCGCTTATGGCCATGATGGTACTGGTGCTAGCGGCTTGCGGGCGGAGCGATTTGTCGACGCTGAATCCTCAGGGACCTGTAGCGGAAGAGCAATTCGGACTGATGAAGCTGGCAATCGGAATCATGTTAATTGTGATTGTTGTCGTCTTTGCGATTTCTTTGTATGTAATCATTCGGTTTCGCAGACGCAAGGGAGACAATACGATTCCAAAGCAAGTTGAAGGAAATCATAAGCTGGAGATCATTTGGACAGTTATTCCGATCATCATGCTTATCATTTTAGGCGTTCCGACTGTACAATCCGTATTTAACTTAGCTAAAGACTACAGCAAAGATCCGGAAGCGGTTCAAGTAATCGTTACTTCACACCAATACTGGTGGGAGTTTGAATACCCGGATTACGGAATCAAAACAGCGCAGGAACTTATCATTCCAAAAGGCAAGACGATCTCCGTTAAAGCGAAATCTGCTGACGTGCTTCACTCGTTCTGGATTCCATCGCTTGCAGGTAAAATCGATACGAACCCTGGCGCAAATGAAAATGCTATGTACTTCTCAGCTCCAAAAGAAGGCGTTTACTTAGGTAAATGCGCCGAGCTTTGCGGACCTTCGCACGGCCTGATGGACTTTAAGGTCAAATCAGTGGACGAGTCTTCATTTGATCGTTGGGTAGCAGCTCTTAAAGAGCCTGTAGCACTTCCGAGCGATCCAGCTATTGCGAAAGCATTCGAAAGCAAATGTCTATCTTGCCACGCTGTGGGCGACCTTGGCGGACCGGCATATCCTAACTTGACAGGTATCGGAAGCCGTGAGACTGTCGGAGGTATACTCGTTAACACCGATGATCCGCAATATTCCAATGAAGGTTCAGTTTATGATAACTTACACCGTTGGATCAAAAATCCGGAAGAAGTAAAACCGGGCAATCAAATGAGTGGAGCTTATGATCTAACTGAGCAGGAAATTGAAGGTATTGCTAAATATTTATCTGAACTAAAGCTTAACTACCAACAATAATTTATCGGTGATTGAAGGAGGTACCTACTTTGGCTCATGCGCATTCGCATCAGGTCAAACGTTACAGTGGTCTGATGGACTGGCTGACAACGGTTGACCATAAAAAAATTGGCATATTGTATATGATTGCTGGCGGATTTTTCTTCCTTGTCGGCGGTTTGGAAGCGATTTTGATTCGGGTTCAATTGTGGAAGCCGCTTAATGACTTTGTTAGCGCGGATACATACAATGAGCTCCTAACTATGCACGGTACGACTATGATCTTCCTAGC
Source organism: Paenibacillus sp. Y660 (assembly GCF_057221575.1). Taxonomy (NCBI): domain Bacteria; kingdom Bacillati; phylum Bacillota; class Bacilli; order Caryophanales; family Paenibacillaceae; genus Paenibacillus; species Paenibacillus sp. Y660. Next base: position 22,034 of record NZ_JBXBBJ010000001.1, read on the forward strand.
GGCCATGCCGCTGTTGTTCGCTCTTATGAATGCGGTCGTTCCGCTTCAAATCGGCGCGCGCGACGTAGCCTTTCCTTTCGTTAACTCACTTGGCTTCTGGACGTTCTTGTTCGGCGGCGTGCTGCTTAACGTCAGCTGGTTTACAGGAGGAGCACCGGATGCAGGTTGGACATCGTATGCTCCGCTCGCTGGTACGACCTATAGCGGCGACCATGGCGTAGATTATTACGTTCTCGGCTTGCAAATAGCCGGTATCGGTACGCTAATCGGGGGGATTAACTTCCTCGTAACGATTATCAACATGCGTGCGCCAGGCATGACGTTCATGCGTATGCCGATGTTCACATGGACAGCGTTCATTACTTCAGCGCTTATCTTGTTCGCATTCCCTGCTCTTGCAGTTGGTCTTGCGGCGCTAATGTTCGACAGATTGTTTGACGCAAATTTCTTTGATCCTTCAGGCGGCGGCAACGCTGTACTATGGGAGCATATTTTCTGGATATTCGGGCATCCTGAGGTTTATATCCTCATCCTGCCGGCCTTCGGCGTTATTTCCGAGGTAATAAGTACATTCTCACGCAAGCGTTTGTTCGGTTACAGCTCGATGGTATTCGCTACAATCCTGATCGGCTTCTTGGGCTTCATGGTTTGGGCGCATCACATGTTCACGGTTGGTCTTGGACCGGTCGCGAATGCGCTGTTCTCGATTGCAACGATGCTTATCGCCGTTCCGACAGGTATCAAAATTTTCAACTGGCTATTTACGATGTGGGGCGGATCCATTAAATTCACGTCAGCGAATTTGTTTGCTGTAGGATTTATCCCAACCTTCGTAATGGGCGGCGTTACCGGCGTCATGCTGGCAGCAGCGCCAGCTGACTTTCAATATCACGATTCTTACTTTGTCGTAGCGCATTTCCACTACGTTATCGTAGGCGGATTGATTCTCGGTATTTTCTCTGGCCTTCACTACTGGTGGCCAAAAATGTTCGGCCGTATACTAAACGAAACACTTGGCAAGCTGACGTTCTGGACTTTCTTTATCGGCTTCCACTTAACATTCTTCATTCAGCATTTCCTTGGCTTGCTTGGTATGCCGCGTCGTATTTGGACATATCTTGACGGTCTTGGCTTTAATGAAATGAACATGATTAGTACGGTTGGCGCATTCTTGATGGGCTTCGGTACAATCTTCTTCTTGCTGAACGTCGTTATAACAGCATTCAAACCACAAGATGCACCGGCAGATCCTTGGGAAGACGGTCGTACGCTGGAGTGGACGATTCCATCTCCGCCGCCAGAGTACAACTTCGCTCAAACGCCGCTTGTTCGCGGTTATGATGCTTACTGGAAAGAAAAATCGGATGGCCACAAAGGCATGACGCCTGCTGAGCCAATTGGTCCGATTCATATGCCATCTCCATCAATCCTGCCGTTCTTTATGGGACTTGGCTTGTTCATCGCAGGTCTAGGATTCATGTATGCTCATGATTGGGGCAACCTGTTCGGCTCATTCAAAACTGGTTATGCTGTTGGTATTTTTGGCCTTCTGATCTTGTTCGGATGCATGTTCCTGCGTTCCGCAATCGATGATCACGGCTTCCACATTGAAGAAGACGAAATCCTTAGAGATTTGGGGGGTAAAGCATGAGTGCGCATTCGCATGTAGAGGGGCAATTGCCTCATGAGCCCGAAAAGGCGACCCTCGAGGGACGCAATAAAGTATTAGGCTTTTGGCTTTTCCTTGGCGGCGAGACAGTATTGTTCGGAACGTTGTTCTCAGCGTTCCTTGCACTTCGCCATCAAGTTCTTGACGGTCCTCCAGCGCATGAGCTGTTCCAGCTTCCGCTCGTTGCGCTTGCGACTGCACTATTGCTTACATCAAGCTTGACCAGCGTATTCGCTGTTCACGCGCTGCATACGAATAGGGTAAAAGCGCTTATTAATTGGCTGATTATTACCGTTGTTCTTGGCGCAGGCTTCCTAGGACTAGAGATTTATGAGTTCTACCACTATGTACATGAAGGCCACGGCTTTACGACGAGCGCATTCAGCTCCTCGTTCTATACGCTTGTTGGCTTCCACGGAGCGCACGTTGCTTTCGGTATTACGTGGATCACATTGATTATCATTCAACTCGCAAGAAAAGGCTTGACTGTTGTTACCGCACCGAAGGTATATGTAGCCGGTATGTACTGGCACTTTATCGACGTTGTATGGGTATTCATTTTCACCGTCGTTTACTTGATGGGAAAGGTGGTTTAATCCATGGCCAGCAATCATCCAGCCACAGAGGAAAGCCCCAAGCGTCATAAGGTCGAAGGACCGAAGAAGCATATCATTGCCTTTATTTTCTCCCTCCTGCTTACGTTTATCGCATTCGCGACTGTAATCAGCGGAGAAATCAACAAAGATTTCATTTACATTATTTTAGTCGGATTAGCCGTTTTGCAGGTTTTCGTTCAAATGGCATTCTGGATGCATATGAAGGACCGCGGTCATACTTTCGCCATTATCGGCATTTTGACAGGCGTATTCATCGTATTCACATGTGTCATTATGGCTGAGTATTGGGCTTGGTGGTAATGTTCGATTGATTGGAGGAGAGGAGGGTCCCGAGGCTTGGGTCCCTCCTCTTTTGTAAAAATAGGCTAGCGTTATTGAAAGGAGCTTCCACGATGCTTGGCTTACAGTATTTTCGCTTCGAGGAATTGTGGACCCCCATGTTTGCATTCGGGATGGCGGCAATCGTCATTCTATATTATTACCTGATCGGTCCATGGCGAGAGAAGAATGATCCGCAAGCGCCGGCAGCAACTAGGCTGCAAAAGGTGATGTTCGTCTCTGCTGCTATTATGTTTTATTTGGTGCACGGAGGGCCTTTTAATCTATTAGGCCACCTTATGTTTACATTTCATATGATCAATATGTCTGTGTCTTATTTGATTGTACCGCCGCTAGTTTTACTAGGCGTACCAAGCTTTTTATGGAAAAAGCTGTTCTCGATGCCGTTTTGGAAAAAGCTTAGCTTTATGATGCATCCGATTGTTTGTCTTGTGCTGTTTAATGTCTTGTTTTCGGTATATCATATTCCAATTGTCCATGACTATGTGATGACGCACTTTGCTGTGCATCGTCTTTATTATTTTATTTTGCTCGTTACATCGTTTATGATGTGGTGGCAAATTGCTGTTCCTGTACCAGAGTGGGCAAGACTAACCGATTTGAAAAGAATGGCTTATGTTTTTGCGAACGGAATGCTGCTTACACCAGCCTGCGCCTTAATTATTTTTGCGAAAACGTCCATGTATGCCATCTACAGCGATCCTGACGTATGGGTGACTGCAATGGGTTATTGCGTAACGGGCGATCCTAGTCGATTGCTGGAAAGCTTCAGCGGTCCGCAATTTTTTAATATTATGGATGTCGTTGAGGATCAGCAGCTTGGCGGAATCGTGATGAAGTTTGTGCAGGAGATTATGTACGGCATTATTTTGGCCTATATTTTCAAGCAATGGTTCAAACGAGAGCATACGGAAGATGATTTGCCAAATACGAATAAAGGTACGGCTTAGCACCAATCATTATAAGAACAATAGGTGGGGTAGAGTTGAACATTTATAATATTATGCCGACAATTAGCACCTTCTTCATCGTGCTTAGCGCAGTCCTAGTAGCCATAGGCTGGAGACTGGCCATTAAGCGCAGGCTGGAGGAGCATCAGAAGGTGATGTTCTATGCAGCGGTAGCTGCAATAATCTTTTTTATCGTATACGCATCACGAACGATTTTTGCAGGTAATACCTCATGGGGCGGGCCGGATGGATTAAAGCCATATTATCTCGTTTTCTTATTGTTTCATATTGTGCTTGCGACGGTTGCTGCCGTATTTGGCATTACGACGCTTACGCTTGGCTACAAGAAGAAATTCGCTAAGCATCGGAAGTGGGGAAAGGTTACTTCGGTTATTTGGTTCGTAACCGCCATTACCGGCACCATGGTTTATGTTTTGCTTTATCTCATGTATCCGGGCGGTCATACGGAGCCTATGATAAAAGCGATTTTCGGATAGATTACGATTCATAGTCAGTGGGAAAGCCATGCATTCGGGAGAGACAACTCTTTCGGAAGTATGGCTTTTTTTATTTATTGGGAGGTGTTGACAAAGGTGTACACAGTGAATATACTGTGTATAAAGATATATACAGTATATTCACTGGTTGAGCGAAGGGAGCAATTGCAATGGGGTTATGGAAAGGCGCTTGGTATTTAGCGAAGCATGAACTGGCTAGGGATCGTTGGAAAAGTCTCTTATCGATTTTTTTTATCGGCTATTTATTGTTATTCACGGTTCCATTATTAAATGATGTGATTGAAGGCAACAAAGAGAAGGCGCTCTACTGGGCTGCAGACTTTGTTTATCTAACGTTATTCCCTTGTATGGGTTTTATTCTTAATCAAGCGATGCTGCGTTACTGGAAGGATAATAGCTATACCAAAAAATTAGCGTATTGGCGAACGCTGCCGATCTCATCCAAGCAAATTGCGTTGGGACGTATTATACAGCTAGCTATTGTATTGTTAACAACGCAGCTGTTATTTTTCATCATACAATTCATCTTCATACGAGATATGGGTGCGGACATATCTGCCTTGCATTTTGCAATCTATGGGCTTTTCTGGTTCGGTTACTCCTTATCGATGGCGATTGCTTACGTCTACTGGGAAGTTGGTCATACAGGCAAAATATACTTCTTGTTTAACATGGTTTATATTTTTGTACTACTCGTTATCTCGAGTTGTCTAACAGTATTGATGGATAGCAATATTGTTGCCGCATCCCTGCAAGCGATCACAAGCGGACACTGGTGGATTGCTTTAGCGACTATCGCAATAAGTGTTGCAGCCATCTTCATTGGAGTGAATCGCATTGAAAACCGTCTTGAGAAACGCAGCTATAGCGCTTAGTCATTAGAGAATGGAAGAAGGTGAAGGCCATGCGGCTGCCCATACAAATTAACGAGCAAAGCGCAGAGCCGCTATATCATCAGATCGAAGTACAGCTTCGCGCATTAATTGTAAGCGGACAGCTAATAGAAGGGACGTTGCTGCCATCGATTCGCGAGCTTGCGCAAACGGTTAAATGCAGTGTCATTACCGTAAAGCGGGTATATAACGATTTGGAAGCGGAAGGGCTGCTTCGAACGAGGCAAGGAACCGGCACTTATGTGGCGCAGGTTGGAGAACAGGAACGTGACCGGCATCGGCTCGCCGCTGTCATTGAAGCATTTGATCAGGCAGTCGTTGCGGGCAAGCGGGTTCAGTGTACGGAGGAAGAGCTGGATTCGATGTTTAAAGACGCGATGAAAAAACATTTTGAATAAAGGATGGGACGCATGATGGAGGATACGATTGCCATTCAACTGGACGGCGTTGTGCAGAACCGATCGAATTTCAAGCTAGGACCGCTTCATATGAGTATTCCGAGCGGCTACATTACAGCTATTGTTGGTCCTAACGGCTGCGGCAAAAGCTCGACGTTCCGCTTGATGCTTGATCTCGATAAAGCGGATGAGGGCTCGATTCAGCTGCTTGGTCATCAAGTAGAGAAGGGGCTCGGCACTGAACTAAAGAAAAGAATCGGGTATTTGCATGATCAATCTTCTGCACACGAGGATAGCATGATGGGGACGGAGAAGGCAGCATTTCACCGGTTTTGGTATGACAACTGGGATGTCAATCGCTATCGCGAGCTGCTGCATATTCTAGAGGTCGATGATAATCAAGTTCTTGGCAAAATGTCAAAGGGGATGCGCCGCAAATTCGAATTTGTGTTAGCGCTGGCTCATCATCCTGATCTGCTATTGCTCGATGAACCATCCTCAGGACTTGATCCGCTTGCTTGGAAAACGATGATCGAGGTGCTTCATCGGTATATGGACCGCGGCGATCGGACCATTCTCATGAGCTCCCATATTATTGAAGAAGTGAAACGTCTTGCCGATTATATCGTGTTTATGGCTCAGGGACGGGTGCTTGGCATCTATGAGAAGGATGAGCTGTTCAGCAGCTGGTTTACGATCTTTGTCAGCGGCACGGGGCTAAATCCGAAGAAGGCAGCGTTGATTCCAGGCCAATGCGGCGTGGAGCATACGGGTGGAATAACGTACCGCATAACGACGAATAAAGCAGCTGAAGCTGAACAATGGTGTGCTGCGGAAGGTTACCAGATCGTCAGCAGGCAGGCACTTGAGCTCGATGAAATTATGAATGCGCTGCTTATGCAGGATCGATTAAGTACAAGAACGAATGAATCGAGGGGAGCAACGAAATGAATCCATTAATAGTAGAAAATGTTGTTAAGCAATACGGGGATAAAACAGCTGTCAACGGTATTAGTTTAGAGGTTAGCGAGGGTGAAATTTACGGCCTGCTCGGCGCCAATGGTGCAGGCAAGACAACGACGATGCGAATGGTGTTAGGCCTTATTTACCCGGATGAAGGAAAAATTTTGTACAACGGAAAAGCTTACAGCAATGATCAGCTCCGCAATCTTGGCTATTTGCCGGAGGAGAGAGGGCTGTATCCGAAGGTTCGCATTAGCGATCAACTCATTTATTTAGCCCAGCTGCGCGGCATGTCGAAGAAGGATGCGGAGCAAAGCTTGAAGAAATGGCTGGACCGATTCGAGGTGCCGGAGTATTACAACAAGAAGGTAGAAGAGCTATCCAAGGGCAATCAACAAAAAATTCAATTTATCGCTGGTGTTATCCATTCTCCGAAAATCGTCATCCTTGATGAAGCGTTCAGCGGACTTGATCCGGTTAACGTCGAGCTATTGAAATCAACGGTGAAGGAGCTGCGTGACTCAGGCACGAGCATCCTATTCTCCACTCACCGGATGGAGCATGTCGAGGAGCTATGCCGAAACATTACCATTTTGCACCGCTCAAATGTAGTTCTGAAGGGGAATTTGAAGGATATTAAGAAGCAATTCCCGAAGGAGCGCGTTATTCTCAGCACCGAGAAGGAAGTTGCGGGTATCGAGCGGATTGCCGGGGTTACCAGCGTTAACCGCCATGAGTACGGCTATGAAGTTGGCATTGCAAATGAAGCGGTAGGCGGAGAGATTTTGCGACATGCCCTGGAACAGTCGAACATTTCAAGATTCGAGATTAAGGAACCTACCTTAAACGAAATCTTTATTAAAACAGTAGGCGGTGATAGCCATGAGTAATTTTTGGACAGTTGTTGGCTTTACGTTAAAAAATAAATTCAGAGGCAAAGCATTCCTCGTTACGACGCTTATTATTGCCGCTATTATGACAATCGCTATAAATCTACCTTATATTTTCTCGCAATTCGGCGGCGGCGACAAAGTAACTAATATTGGTTATATTCAATCCACACAAGCAGAAGGTGCGGCGACGGGTGACCAGCTTAAAGCATATTTTGAGCTGCAGGAGAAGCCGGGAGTAAAGCTTGTTCCTTACGAGGATAAAGGCACAGATGCAGAGAACGAGAAGCAGTTGAAGCAGGCGATTACGGCTAAAGACATTAAAGGCTACTTGGCTTTTGGCAAAATGACAGACAGTGGCTTTCCGGAAATCACGTATAAATCCGAGAAGCTGCTGGCATTTGATCTGACTAGCTCAATTCAGAATGGTCTTCAAGCGATTCGTCAAGCTACCGTGCTCCAGGATGCTGGATTAACAGATAAGCAGCTAGCGCTGCTGAATGCACCGATCGAAATCGCATCGGTACAAATTTCCGCTAGCGAAGGCGCAGGCAATGTAGGCGATGGCAAAACACCGGAAGAGCAAGCCGTTAATATGGGACTGGTATACTTCATCGTCGTCCTTCTGTTCATGGCTATTATGATTACAGGTCAATTGATCGCTTCGGAAATTACAGCAGAGAAAAGCTCGCGCGTTATGGAGCTTCTTATTACGAGCGTATCGCCCCTTAAGCAAATGTTCGGTAAAATCGTCGGCATGTTTTTGGTGGGGCTTATCCAAATTACGATCTACGTGCTCGTAATTATCGTAAACATATCGCTGCCGCATAACGATAAAATGCTAGGCCAGTTCAATATCGATTTAACACAAATTGATCCAATGCTGCTGTTGTACGCGGTACTGTTCTACTTGACGGGTTACTTCTTGTTCGCAACGTTGTTCGCTGCGGTGGGATCCATTGTCAGCCGTACAGAGGATTTGGGCCAGGCGGTGCTGCCGATTACGATGCTTTCGCTGGCAGGCTTCTACATTTCCATATTCAGCATTTCAAGCCCAGACAGCATTCTAGTGAAGGTATCCTCCTTCGTTCCATTCTTCTCGCCGTTTGTTATGCTTCTGAGACTAGGCTTGACCGATCCTCCAGTATGGGAAGTGTGGGCATCGATCGGTATTCTGCTCGTCACCATCTACGCTGCTGTATGGCTCTCGGCCAAAATTTACCGCACGGGCGTATTGATGTACGGCAAGCGTCCTAGCTTTAAAGAGCTTCGCAAAGCGATGAAGGCTTATAAGATTTAGGTTTACGGTAAGTATTGTGGGTAATTGTGAGTAATACTTACGACTGAGACCGATTATATTAGCAATTGAAGCAATTATATAAACGAATGAGACAAAATATGGAGAACCCAGTAGGATCAGCCCTTGATCTTGGTAATATCCCCTCCAAGTTCACTCTTTCCCTCATGGTAACATGAGGGTTTTTTTGAGCGTCTTACAGAGAATAAAGTAAGGTTTACTCTCCTGATTTAAGTAAAACTGGAGAACGCAGTACTCACCAATACTGGAGAACGCAGTATTCACCATATAGTACATTTGACGGAAAATATGCTTGATATGAGGATTTTTCAATAAAAAAGCGTTAGACCTAATAAAGGTCAAACGACCGGCAATATGTCCTTACTTCTATTATAGGTTGGATCGAGGTGACAGCTTCCATTTTATCTCTAAAAACGGAATAGGAATATAAACCGGCACGGACCAAGCATATGATCCATCCGGAAGCAGATCCCCCAATACAACCTTTCCGTTAGCGTTTTTCTGCCATTTATGATCGCCGCTAACAACCGCCCACTGGCCTTCCTCCACGATCTTCATCGCTTCTTCATAAGTGTACTCGCCAGATTGAGGCACAGATTCAGATACAGCCGGTTGTGGCGTGTTCATGTACTCCGATGCAAATACTTCATGGAATACAAAACCTTTCAGCCGATGGCTTTCTACGAAATCTTTAAATACATCTGTTACGAAAACTTTTGTGCTGAGCTGCTGAGGAATTTTAAAAATAAACTCACCCTGCAGGCGCTCCGGATGGAAAGCATAAGATTCATAGCCAATGAACGTTCCGCTGGATAATGTTTTCTCAACTGCTTGCTCACGGTTAATCGCATCGACAATGTTAGTGACATTAACCGCAGCGACAGGGAAGTCCTCGAGCTGTAAGGGCAAAATTTCTGCGCGTCCATAAATAGCCGCCTGAAGCAGGTCAATTGCTTTCTTGCTCCATATCAATTTCCCCGAGACAAAGGATAAAGAATCGCAAGCAACCCCTTTTCCTTTGTAAATATGCATCTCAATTTCTTTCCATTTATCTACCGTATTTCCCATAAACTGAGAGTCGAAATAACCATTGAAATCGACATCAAAATCTTTAGTTGTAATTTGAACTTTACTTCCGCTGTCAAGCTCCCATACTTTCATAGTCTCAGCCCTCACTAATTATAGACTCTCTATACGATAATACTATTATCGCTCAGAGATGGTGTGATTGTGAAACATTTTTGGCGATATAGTCCGCAGTCGTTAAGCAGGCGGCATTATAAGTCTGGATTTTAAGATTAGTGACATAGGGCGCGGCCGGGATTTCTGCGAATAAGGGGAAGGGAATCGCTATTCTAGCTTCACGAGCAGAGCCGGATTGCCTGGAGACTGCAAGCCTTCAATGTCATCGTTGAGACATGCGTCGAATTCGAGCCGGACAATTTCCATGAGATGGCAGGGTTAACTCTCTTCTACGACCAACGGATGTTTTATTATCTGCGTATTACCACAGCGAGACGTTTGGAGGCAAATGCCTGAGCATTCTGTTCGCCGATAACGGAAAAGAACGGAGTTAACCGAAACTCACTTATCCATCGCAGATTGGGATCGTGTCTATCACAGCGCGGTGATAAAGCACTGATCCATACGTAGCCAAAGGTATAGGAAATCTATTATTGCTCATCGTAACAGGATTAATTAAAACGTTAATTCCTCCGCTAATAACTGCAGAGTTAATCTATCATTTGCGAAGCAAGAAGCTGCAATACGGCTTCCGCACCGCCTTTACGGCATCGATGGTTATACCAGGCGTTGCGCTTCTATTAATTTGGCAAAATTTCTATGATCCGAACATAGGCTTATTCAACAACTTCTTGGAAGTCATTGGGCTCGGCTCATGGGCACATGGTTGGCTCGGGGATCCGGGCACCGCAATATGGTCGATTATCTTTATCGGTTTTCCGTTTATAGGCATCCTTCAATTGCTTGTTTTCTATGCAGGTCTATTGTCGATCCCAAGCGAGTTAATTGAATCGGCTAAAATTGATGGAGCTGGCTTGCCGCGGATCATTCGGTCTATACATCTGCCGCTTCTTGCGGGCCAGTTCAAATTTTTGTTGATCTTGGCGCTGATTGGCATTATTCAAGACTTTAACGGCATTCTGATTGTAACCGGCGGAGGTCCGATGGATTCTACTTACGTTCCTGCCTTGCAAATGTACTATGCCGCAACAAAATTCAATGATCTCGGCTATGCATCAGCACTTGGCGTAAGCATGTTCATGGTTGTCCTGGTTATTACAATCATCAACATGAAGTTTATTAAAACATCGAATGATTAAGGAGGGACAAAACCATGATCGCCAGTCAGGATGCGAAGTCATTGAAGGCCGGATTAAAGAGTAAAAAAAAGGGCTACGTTGGTTTATGCAGTAGTTGCGAGTGCTTTCGTCATGCTGCTTTCCGCTATATCCGGTTATATATTTGCCAAGAAAGAGTTTCCAGGCAAAGAGATGCTTTTCCTCATGATGCTGGCTATTATGATGATTCCAGGTATTCTAACCCTGATTCCTTCCTACGTACTGTATGAGAGTATGAATCTGACTAACACACCTTGGGTAATTATCATATCGGCTGCTGCCGGTGGGCAAGTATTCGGTACGTTTCTCTGCCGAAGTTATATGTCCGGGCTGCCAAGTGAATTGTTCGAAGCGGCGCGTATTGACGGAGCATCTGAAATGCGAGTGTTCTGGCAGATCGTCATTCCGCTTTCTCTGCCTATCTTGGCCACCTTATTCATTATGCAGTCTGTAGGGGTGTATAACGACTACATTTGGCCATTACTGACAATTCAAGATAGCAGTATTCAAGTTATATCGGTAGGGTTGACGCAATTCACGAAGCAATTTGGCATTACCGATGTTGGGACTCAATTTGCAGCATATGCCATCTCTTCCGTACCGCTTATTGTGATCTTCTCTTTCGGGATGAAGTATTATATCCAAGGCATGACGCAGGGCGCCTTAAAAATGTAACAGTAATGCATTCCATAAATTCAAGGAATTGAGAAGCAGGGAGAAAAAGAATATGACGATCATGAATGTAAAGGCACTTCCGAAATGGATATGGCATAACGAATGGGAAAAACGGCCTGCTGTCGTTTTTTCGCTTAAGTTCATAATCGATCGAGAGTTGCTGAACGTTTCTTTTCACGCTTCATTTACTGGGGCAGCAAAAGTTCGATTGAATCATTCGCTATTGGTTGAGAAGGAAGAAGAGGCGTCCAATATCGACGGGTGGATGCGAATAGATGAATTTCCGCAAAGGCTCCCAGCAGGCGAGCATAAGATACAGATCGATATGAGCTGCAGCAAGTTTATCCCCATTGGAGAAGTTAATTCTTATTTAGGGGATCGGCGAGTGGGGATGATCGCATATTTGGAGGCAGACAACTATTGGTTGCCGACAGACGAGAGCTGGATGGCAGATGGCGAGAGTGCAGCCATCATTTGCAGCCTTGGTGAAGAGCCATTCGGAGATTTGGAAAACAGCCCGGATTGGTTCGTCTGTGGCGGGTTCGGAGATATTGAGGCATTTTCTCTGCCTGATATCAACGCCCTATCAGCGAAATATATGCATGCAGAAGTAGCAAATGGCGTAGCCATTTTGACCGGCAAGAGCAGTGGAAATCTGGAAATGATCTCTATTCGCTCGGAAAATTTGGAGCTGTTCTATCATCTGAGAAAGCAGACGCAATGGAAGAAAATGCGTGAATGGCAAAATACGCTGGATTTATCCCATACAGCTTCCGTCTTATTCGACTTGGGGAAAGAATACAACTGTCGTTTCTATGCTTCAAATGTCGGCAAAAGTAGTGTGAAGCTGCTTTGGAACGGTGCGGAATCACTAGAGGAACTGAATTTCTACGATGGTTGCATTACGGAATGGATGGAGATACCAGCAGGTCAAACCGAATGGAACCTTCCGCAAGGATTTCGCTTAATACGTATCTTCATCTTTGAAGAACAGGGCGAGGATTTTCAAGTAAACCTAAAATTTCAATCGGTTCACGTCGGTCTTCGCCAAACGGGAATGATTCAAACTGACGTGAATGTGGTGGATGCCATATTCGATGTTTCCGCCCATACCAGTCGGATCTGCCATCAAATCGGTTTGTGGGACGGCATAAAGCGCGATCGTTTGAACTGGACATTCGACTTTTATCTGGCTGCAAAATCTTGCTATTATTTGTGGGAGGATCATAAAGTCATTCGGCGTGCAATCAAGGAGGTTGGAGTAGGGACCCCTTACGGCCATTGGATGAATGGCATATGCGAATATACCCTTTGGTGGATTAAATCCATTTGCGAATATTACTTTCATACGGGAGATAAATCATTTCTCATGGAGATGAAAGAGCCGTTAAAGCGTCATATAGGGTGGGTTGAAGCAAATACAGATTTAGAAAAAGGCGGGCTGAATGTTCAGCAAGGCATCCTGATTGAATGGACTCCTTTAACGCAGACGGAGAGACTGGTTTCGCTTCAAGCCATCTACCTTATGACCCGTAATGATTTAATGCGGATAGCTGATGAATTACAGGAGCTGGAGCTGGATTTCCAGTGGCCGATAGCCTGGTTGAAGGAAGATGAGTTTATGGCAGATACTCATTTGCTTGCCACCAAGGTTCTGGGTATATTAAGCGGCTACGTCTCAAAGGAAAAAGCGATCGAATTTCTTGATCATTATGAACTTCAAGATCCTTTCACTCCCTTATCCGCGTATCAATTGGCGGAATGCTATTCATTATTTGGAAGACAAGACGAAGCATACAATATCATCAAGACCGTATGGGGAGGCATGTTGGAGAAGGGGGCAACTACATTCTGGGAGGCGTTCAAGCTGGATTCCGGATCAGACTTTCATGACGAGCTGACCACTTATACAGCTTATGAGTCTTATCGGATGAGCCTATGCCACTCATGGTCAAGTACTCCCGTTCAATGGATATGTCAAACTGTGCTTGGCGTGGAGCCGGTTGATACCGGATTTGCGACTGTACGGTTTAACCCGAAGCCGGTGGGAGGCATTCGTGAATGTCACGGATCTGTACAAACACCGAATGGCATCATTTTGGTCGATTGGCATCTGGACGAAAACGACATCATCCATGCGAACATTCAAGCGCCCGAGGGGGTAACGGTTATTCATACACTTTCTAACGGCTGTTAGTACGGATTTATTTCTGAAAATTTCTACGACATGTCTCAATTAATAATCAACGAAGTCACTATAACAAAAAGATCACCCCTTTTGGTGATCTTTTTGTCGTAGTTGCGCCGCTCTGGCGGAACCGTTGAGGGAAACGAAAGACAGGTGCAGGGAAGCCGATTCGTTTATGAATTTCGATTGCGATAAAGCAAATAAATGAAGAACGGAGCGCCGACGCCGGCGGTGAACACGCCGACCGGGATGTCGTACGGCAAGAATGCCGTCCTTGCGACCGTGTCCGCCGCGGCGACGATCAACCCGCCGAGCAGGGCCGACACAGGCAGCATGCCGCCAAACGATGGACCGACCAGCTTGCGGGTTATATGAGGCGTAATGAGTCCGACGAACGAAATCGCCCCGCCTACAGATACAGCGGCTCCGGCTAACGCAACGCTAATCATAAGCAGAGTAAAGCGCTGCCGCTGAACGGCGCTTCCCGCGCTTGCCGCGACATCGTCCCCGAGCTGAAGCACGTTGATGTTCCGAGCGAATACGAATGCGAGCGGGATGAAGACGACCAGCCACGGCAAGATCATCAAGGCAATGCTCCAATCGGTGCCGTACACCGTGCCCGTCAACCACACGTAGGCCTGCGAAGCTGTAAACTCCGGGCTCTTGATCAGTATGACTTTGGTGATCGAACCAAACAGAAAGTTGATACCGATTCCGACGAGTACGAGACGGATCGATGTCACGCCTCTCTTCCATGCGAGCAAATAGATCAGTAATGATGTAATGCCCGCACCAGCTATCGCGGCAATCGGCAGCCAGGCGATGCTGACCGTCCCCGCCAAATAGCTGATGAACGCAACCGCCGCAAGGGAAGCGCCGCTCGTAATGCCGATGATGTCGGGGGAAGCGAGCGGGTTGCGAATAATGCCTTGCAAAATCGACCCGGCGACGGCAAGTGCGGCGCCAACGAGAAACGCGGCGACGATTCGGGGGAGACGAAGCGTATGAACGATAAGCCGCTGTTCTTCGGTACCGCTTCCGAGAATCACGCGGATGGCATCCAAAGGATGGATGCGAATATCCCCGAGCGAAGCGCTCAGCAGGAAGAGGACAACGGATGCGGCTGCAAGCACGACCGTCAGCATTATTGTTTTCTTCTGAATGAAAAAAGAAACAGGGATTCGCTCAAATCGGATGCGTATATGGGGTTTCACTTCTTGACTATCCCCTTTCTAGCGATCGCGATAAAGGCTGGAATGCCGATGATCGCGGTCATAATGCCGACGGGAAGCTCTTCCGGCTGGATGACGAAGCGCGCCGCGACGTCGGCTGCGAGCACGAGAATCGCGCCGAGAATCGCGCTGTAAGGAATATTCCAGCGGTAATCATTGCCGGAGAACAGGCGGGCTATCGTCGGCACGATGAGCGCGATGAAGCCGACGGGACCCGCCACCGCAACGGAGCTGCCGGCAAGCGCCACGATGATCAGGCCGGCGGCCAGCTTGACGAATACTGTTCGCTGTCCGAGGCCTTGCGCCGTATCCTCCCCCATCGTCAGCACATTCATATGCCTTGCGATCCAGAGCGCGCCGATCCATCCTGCTGCCATAATCGGCAGCACGCTCTTCAGCATGGCAAGCGATCTGCCCGCCACTGATCCGGCCAGCCAGAACATAACCTGGCTTAACCCCTGCTCGTCGAGAACGAGCATCCCCTGTGTGAACGAAGAGAACAGAGCGCTCAGCGCGGCTCCCGCCAAGATGATCTTAAGCGGCGTCAAGCCGTCGCGGCCGACCGATCCCAGCAGGTACACTGCGATGGCGGCTACTGCAGCGCCTACGAAGGAAACGCCCGTTAGCACAGGCAACGAGGAGACGGATAGCTGGGTGACGGCGAATACGATGGCGAAAGATGCGCCGTAATTGATTCCAAGAATATTGGGATCGGCGAGCGGGTTTCTCGTCAATCCTTGAATCAGCGAACCGGCAACAGCAAGACTGGCACCGATCACAGCCGCGGTAAATGCCCTCGGTACGCGTGAAGTTTGTACGATGATTTGCGCGTCAGAAGCCTCGTCATATTGCGTGAAAGAATGGTACACGTCGCTCCAACTGATCATCGTGATACCATACGCCAAGCTGCTGAACAAGCACGCAATCAAGACGAGAAGGCCAAGCACAAGACCGGAGCTCTTAGCGAGGTTTCCGGAGAACAACCTTTCCATGATCGCCGCTCCATTCCCGCAACACGAGGAAGAACGGACCGTTTCGGCCCATTCTTCCCCGCGTCGCAATCTATATTTCATTGTTTAGATATCGAAGTAGAAGAACAGATCATCCAGCATCATTTTCGCCGCGGTAGCGCCGCCGGACATGTTCCAGGTAATGTCGTTAACTTTGTAGTATTTGTTATTTTTGACGGCTTTGAGATTGTTCCATAGTGGATTCTTCTGCCATTCTGCCTGCGTCTTGAACTCGTCCCCTCCGCTGTTGCTGGACGTGATGTCGAAGATGATATCGCCGTTAATGAGCGGGATCTGCTCCTGCGAATCAAGATCGACGAACACTTTGTCAGGCGATTGCTGTGATTTAGGCCGTTTCAAGCCGAGCTCTTCCAACACGGAACCGGCAAATCCGGTAACGTAAATACGAGCGGAATTGTCATCGTAGAAGCGGACGATTGATACCTCGGCGTTTCGGTCTTTGACTTTGGCTTTGAATTCCGATACTCGCTTGTTCCAATCGTTCATGAAAGCGGCGGCTTTGTCTTCTTTGTTGAATACCTTGGAGGCGATATCCAGGTTTGTTTTCCATTCGAACAGTTGGTTGACCATTATGGTTGGTGCGATTTTGGACAATTGGCTGTAGATTTTCTCATGGCGAGGCTTCGCTCCGATAATTAAGTCCGGCTTCAAGGCGACGATGGCCTCCATGTTAGGCTGCAGCTCGCTGCCAAGATTTTTGACGCCGACCATGTCCGCGCGCAGGTAGTGGTACCAAGGAGCTTGAACCCACGACTCAACCGCACCGACAGGCTTGACGCCCAGTGTGAGCGAGATGTCTACCATGCCGTTGAACAAGACGACGACGCGCTTTGGAACGGATGTGAGTGTCGTTTGACCTAAAGCATGATCGATCATGCGTTTCGTATCGATATCAATCGTTCGCGTGCTGGCGTTCCAGTTGACCCACAAGCTGAACGCTTCGCCGAGGAAACGGAGCGGCACGAGCGTGCGGCCGTTCTTCTCGACGACATTGACGGGAAGCTTAACAGCTTGCCCGTTAACGGTTGCTTTATTGCTATTGATCGTTAATTCCACGGTCGTTTTGCCCCGCGTGACTTTCAGCTGTTTTGTCTTCGAATTCAGGCTTAAGGCAGCGCCAAATTTGGATGTAATCACACTGTAGGGGACCATCGTGGTTCCATTAATGACCTGCGGTTGAACGTCGAAGCTGAGCTGCTTGCCGTCGAGCACGACTTTGATCGGCGCAGCGGCCGCTGTTGCGGCAAACGGGATGGAGATGATGGCAAGCAGGAAAGAAAGACATAAAGCAATTATTCGGAGCGTTGGTTTAATCATGGGAAACAGAAATCCACCTTTCGAGATATGTAGTAATGATAATAATTATCACTATCAATTAAAGTAGATCATTACTCTCTTGTTTGTCAAGAATAATTTACCAAATAATGATTTTCTTTTTAAATGCCTGCTTTGTCGGCCAATTGACGAAATGCTTGATACAGTTCGTAGTCCAGCTGCAGAATTGCGCTCGTGTCGAGCGTTTCGGCGGCTTGCAGCTCATTTAATTTGTCGATTTTTTCTTGCAAAAATTTCAGCATATCCGGATGGGAGGCTTCGACGTCCGATTTCATACCGTTCCAACCCTGCGAGATTTGAGAGGAGACTTCTGCGATTTTTTTCACGTCGCCGCTCTCTGCTTGCTGCTTCAGGTCTTTGACGAGCTCGCGGATGTTTGGTATGGACGTTTTTAGCTTTAAGGTTTCTGGGTCCTCCGCGACTGCAGTATCATTCCTTTTATCCATGATGGAATCCGTGACGGCTTTGCCGATGGACGCATTGTCCTTCTTGGCTTCCTGCGGCTTTTGAGGCTTAAACGACTTAGCTGAAGGTTTGCTTGTTGGTATTGCGTGCTGTTCCTTTGCCGGGCTCTCGGTTGTTGTCGCCGTTTCGGCCTGTGTTTCACTGTCGGGCGTGTCTTGCTTCAACTGCTCGGACTGGGCGATCTGCTCGCTAGGCGTCTGCTCTGGCTGAACCTTCTGGTCGGTCTGCTCGTTTGCGGTCTGCTCGCTCGTAGGCTGAGCCCCTTTCTCTATGTATCGATTCGATGACGGTGAAGAGCCGCAGGCCGTCGTGAGGCACAGCGCTGTTACGAGGGCGATTGTAAAAGTGTGTTTCAATTAAAGTTCCTCCCATGCTTATATGATTCGTCGGCTTCTGACTTCAAACGTATTCTAGTGGAAATATCGTCCAATTTCAACATCTAATTAATAATGACTATCAATATCATTGACATCGCCTTACCAAGCGATTAAGATTTATGGTAAATAAAGGAGAGATGCAGGAACGCCGATTTGCGTGCCGTACGGCAAGGGCAGAACAATCTAAGTAAACGAGGGAAAAGAGATGCTATTTCAATATATGCCTGAAGAAATCGACGCATTAGTAAAGGATCACCGCTTGGCGTTGGAGCCGTCGGTGGACAGATGGTACTCTATTCCAGCAATCGACCTGTTGGATCGAGACAAAAGTTTGGCTTATTTAGAGAAGGTTTCCAGCATCTTCGAAGCGACATCCAGCAAGGCGAACGCCTCGCTGTTCGCCAAGAGATACAGCTTCTTAATTCTTGCATCCAGCCTTTACGCCATGAGCAGATATGACAAAAGCCTGGATTATTCTATCGGTAACTGCCATGTTGAATCCCACCATCAAGGCAAAGCCTGGCTGCCAAAGGTGCGCTTAGCCGATTGGAATGTCGTTAGGCCCGAGGAGGGCGGTCGCGACGAATGGCGAGACCTTGTGATCCGCAATGTGTTCGCTGACAATCTGGCCAAAGCCTGGCGTGCTATGTCCAAATCAGCTTCGATCTCCATTTCCGTTTTGTGGGAGAATACGGCGATCTACGTATATTGGCTGTACGAGAACAAATTCGCAGAAGGCGCCGACCCCGTCCAGCAAACGCGAATTCAAGCTGACTATCACTATTTGCGTACCGCGGCGCCTGCGCATCTATTCGGTGAAACGAAGAATCCGCTTGCCAAATTCGATAGCCCCAAAGTTATTACCTGCGCTTCGGAAGCGCCTATTCGCCTTCGTAAAACCTGTTGTTTATACTATCAGGCCTCGGATGACCCTAACGATTATTGTGCTAGCTGTCCTAAAATAAAACACGAACTGGCATCGATAGGCGGTTAACCGCCTATCGATACTGTTGTTTCGAAGGCATGTCTAACCCCAATTGATCTCTCTCACTTCGGATATTTCCCCGTATCCACAACAACCTACAAGCTGACAAGATAACTCATCAATTTATAAATATTGACAATTAGGAATGCTTTCTCTTATGATAGGCATGCATAATGATATTGATTATCATTATCAAATAAAATCGACAAAAGCATAACACCACGTTTCGCTTGTCGTCTGGGAGGGGTGGCTTTGAAACCTGAAGCTCAGGTTCAGAACCCGCAGAACAAACTCATTATGAGCAAGGCAGCAGAATTGGGAATCGCCTGCAAGCCGCTGATTCCGGGAAATGAAGATTTTCTCGAGCTGTCTTATGAAGGCAAGAGCATTATTATCAACAAGACCAGATCGCACAAAATGCCGCTAATGGCGGGATTGCTGGCCAAGAACAAAGAGGCGACCAATCTTCTCCTGCGAAGACGAGGGCTGCCGGTGCCGGCGCATATCGTCGTCTTTGGAATGGGTGAAGAAGCTGAACGCTTCTTGTGCGAGCATCGTCTCGTCACCGTGAAGCCGCTGGACTTGAACAAAAGCATTGGCGTGACGCTAGGCGTTCGTTGCCAGGAAGGCTTGGATCAAGCCATTCGAACAGCGCGTCTTCATAGCGAGAGCGTCATGATTCAGCGATACGTGGAGGGCTGCGATTATCGGGTATTGGTCATCGCGGGCAAAGCGGTGGGCGTCTTGGAATACCGGCCCGCGTTCGTCGAAGGCGACGGCCGTTCGACGGTCGGGCAGCTTATTAACGGATTGAACGAGCAGCAGCTTAAGCGCAACGCCGCGGGAACGGTTGGTTCGTTTCAGCCGATTGATGCGGAATCGGATATCGTGCTCCTCCACCTGCGGGAGCAGGGCATGAACGTTCATGACATCGTTGAGAAAGGGATGCGGGTAGAGCTATTCGCAAGAGGGAATATAGCGGCGAATGACATCAGCGAAGTGGTGACAGACCGAACCGCGGAAATATGCCGGATGAATATCGATATTGCGATTGAGGCTGCAAAAGCATTGCAGGTCGACGTAGCCGGCGTAGATATCCGCTGCAAAGATATCGGTCTTCCGCTGGACGATGAGAATGGAGGGATTCTGGAGGTCAATGCTTTGCCGGATATGATCGATCCCCACATTTTCTTTCAGGGAGGTTCTTCTGACCCGGTCAAAATCTATTTGCAATACCTATTCGAGGAATAAAGGAGCGATTGATAATGATATCGGCGAGCGTAGGGAAGTCCTATCTAGAGCTGCAGAACGAGAAGGAGTCGAATGCCCAGTCGTATCCGCGGCACTTTCCGCTTGTCATCGACAAAGCGAAAGGCATCCTGATCACTGACACGGAAGGCAAATCTTATTACGATTGCTTGGCAGGCGCGGGAACATTGGCGCTAGGCCACAACCACGAAGCAATTGTCGCGGCCATCAAGGATGTACTGGCGAAGCAAATTCCGTTGCATACATTGGATCTGGCCACACCCCTGAAGCTGGCGTTCATGCAAGAGATTTTCTCGATTCTTCCCGAGCCGTTAAGAGATACAACCAAAATCCAATTCTGCGGCCCGACCGGCGCAGACGGCGTGGAAGCAGCTATTAAGCTCGCCAAGAACGCGACCAAAGGCAAGTCTATTCTGGCATTCCAAGGCGGCTATCACGGTTCGACCCAGGCGACGATGGCGATGAGCGGCAATCTGAGCAAGAAGCAGCATTTGCAGAGCTTGCTGCCGGATGTTCACTTTCTGCCTTTTCCCTACGAATATCGTTGCCCGTTCGGCGTTGGAGAAGGTATGACGGCCCGAATCAGCGCGCAGTATATCGAGAATTTGCTGGATGATTGCGAAAGCGGCATCGCGGCTCCCTGCGGCATGATCGTAGAGACTGTTCAAGGGGAAGGCGGCGCAATTCCGGCCGATATCGAATGGCTAAGAGAATTGCGCCGAATTACCGCCGAGAGGGGGATTCCATTGATCGTGGACGAGGTGCAGACAGGCATTGGTCGAACCGGAACGATGTTCTCTTTCGAGCATGCAGGAATCGTGCCTGACATCATCGTCTGCTCGAAAGCGATAGGCGGCAGCTTGCCGATGTCGGTCGTGATTTACAAGGAAGAATTGGATCAATGGAAGCCGGGGGCTCATACAGGGACGTTCCGCGGCAACCAGCTGGGCATGGCAACGGGGCTCGCGACATTGAAATATATACAGGAATACGGCGTGCTTGCGAATGTGAGAGCGCGCAGCGATCAATTTTTCAACGCGCTTGATCGCTTGCAGGAGAAGGTCGAAGAAATAGGTGACGTACGCGGCAGAGGCCTCATGATCGGCGTCGAAATCGTCGATCCCAGCGGACGCAAGGACCGGCTCGGACATTTTCCGCCGAGTGGTGAGCTGGCTTCCAAGATTCAAGGAAGATGCTTTAAGAATGGTCTGATCATTGAAGTGGGCGGTCGCCGCTCTGCCGTCATGCGGTTCTTGCCGCCGCTGACAATCACGGAGCGGGAAACGGCGGAAGTGCTTTCGATTTTCGAGAAATCGGTGCTGGAAGCCGTAGAGACGGCGAAATATCCATGCTGATTTTCGCCCAGGCGAAGAAGCATTCCGTGCTGCTCGCGATTCTTATCGGCGCCTTCTCCTTGGTGCTGACGAACAGCGCATTCAATACGCTGCTGGCGAGCTTTGTCCAAACGTACGGGATTTCGACCGCGTTAAGCGGATGGATCATCATTCTTTATATGTTGGCCATGACGATTACGATGCCTCTGACATCGCTTGTTGTGGATCGACTCGGCCGCAAGTGGACGTATATTGCGGGAATCGGATTATACGGATTGTTCTCCATTCTAGGCGGGCTGTTTCACAGCTACGTGGAGATCGTGTTGATCGTGCGCGTCATGCATGGCGTGGCCGCAGGGTTGATGATTCCGCTTTCCCTCGTGCTGTTATTTGATTATTACGGACAAGAAACGAGGGGAAGGGTAGTTGGCATTTGGGGAATGCTGCTGACGATCGCACCCGCGATCGGTCCGACGCTCGGCGGCTTCATCATGCAGTTCGGCAAGCTGGAACAGCTTTTCTGGATGAACGTTCCGTTCGCACTGATCTCATTCGTGCTGTGCTGTACCCAGATTCAATCCTATCGTCCTGCCAAGAGGAAAACCATCCGCTTTCAGGGCATTGTGATGATTGTGGCCAGTCTTGCTGCAATTAGCCTGAGCATTCAATTCGTATCCAATTCCGCCGTTCCAAAGGCGGTCACATGCCTGATGTTCCTGGCAGGCGTCCTGATGCTGATTGGCTTCATCCGGAATGAGCAAGCCCAGGAAGAACCTTTGATCCGTTACGGGCTGCTGCGCCGCAGCCCCGTGTTCACGGTTGCGCTGCTGATCTCGACGGTGCAGGATGCGGTCATGTTCGGGGTCATCTTCGTCATGCCGCTGATCTTTCAAGACGTGCTTCATCTGTCGCCATTTGTAGCGGGGGCCTTGTTTATTCCGACTGCTGTTTTCACGAGCCTGTTCGTCTGGGTGGGCGGCAATTGGCTCGATGCGGGCAAATCCCTGACATTCATCGCTTATGGCATCGGATTTGTTGCGGCGTCTGTATTGTCTTTTGCATTCGTGCCAGCGGGTGTCTCGCTGATTCTCGTGATTTGTCTGATGGCGTTAAGGGGCATTGGCAACGGATTGTCCGATATGACGATGACGGCGATCGGACTTCAAGCGTTGCCTGAAGAGGATCTGCACGAAGGATCGGCGCTGTCCAATACGATCCAGCGTCTGGCTTCTTCGTTTGCAGTTATGCTGCTGGCTGTCTTTTATGACTTCCGGTGGCAGATGATCGCCCGGTCGGGGGAGACGGCCGCGCGCGCGAAATGGATAACGCTACAAGAGGAGTGCATCGCGCTGGGCGTCTTGATGGTCCTGACGTTGCCGCTTGTATTTATGATAAATAAGAAGAGGGCAGGTGCGGTTATTGGACATGGAAAATAAATTGCGGACGGGAATCCGCGAACAAGCCAACGCGCATGCATGCAAAACGTTGTTGAATTGTTACATCAGGGAGTTTGGCGAAGAACCCGCCAGCGGGATTACGCTTCACCCGGCTAACCGGACGTATGCAGTCTCGTTCCCGGCGAGCTGCGCTGCGATTTCGGGCAAGCTTGCTTATTATTCGGCAATGGGCGAGCACGAATATATGGATTTTTACACAAATGGCGGGCAACAGTTGGACTATGGCGCTTTGGTCCGCTACATCGCAGAGGAGATTCGCCATCGCGATCCGTCTATCGCGGCCCATCGGGCAGATGATTTGGCGGAGAAGGTCGGCAACAGCTGCCGGAACATGGTCTTTTACTTACAACATTCGGCTGAATATCGGGTTCGAGACTACTTGTCCTCCGAACAATCCTTGCTCTACGGGCACCCCTTTCACCCTTTTCCGAAGAATACGCTAGGATTCACCGAAGAGGAAGCGAGAAAATTCAGTCCGGAGCTTCGTGCTTCTTATCAGTTGAGTTATTTGGCTGTGAGAGAGGATGTTTATTTGGAGGAATGGGTATCCGGCAGCAGTCGGGTCGATCTCCCGGGGAGCGTCGAAGCGAAAGCGAGACAGGTACTTCGGGCGAAGAGGGACGCATACCGCTTACTGCCGGTTCACCCTTGGCAGTATGAACACGTACAGACGATTCAAGCCGTGAGGGCTTATATCCGGGAAGAGAAGATCGTCCTGCTGGGACGCTGCGGCCCGACGGCCTATCCGACTTCCTCGGTGCGCACCGTCTATATACCCGATATGGCCTGCAACATCAAGCTGCCGTTAAACATTCAAATTACCAATCTGAGAAGAAACAACAGCCGTGAGCAGATGCGTCGAACGTTGGATGCGTCGAACTATCTGCTGGGGAGGAACTGCTTCGGGGACGAAGAGGCGACACGGATCGCCTATGAGGAAGGCGTATGCGGCTGCCGTTTCGATGATGAGAATATCTCCAGATTATTGACGGTCGCGTATCGCAGGGTTGAATTCGACGCGACGTCGACGTATGTGTTGTCGAGCCTAATCGAGGCACCAGTGCCGGGCGAGCCTTGCCGGTTATTCGAGTTGATCGATCGGCGCGTTCCCATTGAACGATGGTTCCGCCGTTACTTGGCCATCTCCCTTCTTCCGATCGTTCGCGCGGCGGAAGAGCATGGCATTCATTTCGAAGCGCATTTGCAGAACACCTTGCTTACGATCAAGGACGGCATGCCGCATGCGTTCGTAATCCGGGACTTGGAAGGCGTTAGCGTGAATTGGGAGAAGGCGCTGCCAAGTGAGGACGCGGCGAGCCCTCTTTTTTATGAGAAAGAACAATGCTGGGCGCGCACGGACTACTACTTTATCGTTAACCATCTCGGTTCTTTGATACACGCGATAGCCAGGGATGTCCAGATGCAAGAAGTGCGGTTGTGGGCGGTCGTGCGGGAGGTTTTGGCGGAAGCCTATGCGGAAACGGGAAACGAATACGTTCTTCACCTGCTGACGGCGGATGTGTTCTACGCGAAGAGGAATTTGATCAGTTGCCTTGCGGGGAACAGCGAGACGCCGTCTTACACACCCGTAAACAATGCAATGAAGACAATAGGGAGTGAAGCGAATGGAATCAACAAGATGCTTGTCAAATGATGCGAAGATAAACGCCTTGGATGAAGTCGCGGAGAGAATCATGCGTCAGACGATGGAAGCCTTCCTGTTCGAGCAGATTATTGACGTCGAGCGACAGGGCTCGGTGTGGATGTTTACGGGGAGAAAGATGAACGGGGAGACGGTCTCCTATTCGTGCTTGGCGGAGGAGAAAGCGTCATTTGGCCGCGTGAAGCTCGTCAAACATTCAATCCGAAGAGAGGGGGAGCCTTGCGCCGATCTTTACCGCTTTCTCGAAGAAGTCGTTGCGAACAGCTTGGATGGAGCGCATGTCATGCAGTTCGTGGGCGAGCTGCTCGAGACGCTGGCGAAGGATCATCAAGCCAAGACGTTCCAGCCAGAGCGCGTTCCGGCGCAGGATCGGCATTATGAAGCGCTGGAGAGTCATATGGCGGACGGGCATCCGTATCATCCGAGCTACAAATCGAGGATAGGGTTCACGCTGGCGGATAACGAAGCCTATGGTCCGGAATTCAATCATGCCGTCGCGCTGCATTGGGCAGCGGTTCATGAAAGGCTTGCAGACATTTCAGTATCGGGCGAGACGGCTGCGGATGCGGTTCATCTCGATCATTTGACGGACGAAGACAGACAAACCTTCAATAGCTTACTGGAAGCAAAAGGCTGCGATGCCGGGAGATACGTTTTTATTCCCTTGCATCCATGGCAAGTTGAGCATCGGATCCCTACGCTCTATGTAAAGCAGTTGATGAACAAAGAAATCGTGTTGCTGGGTGCGTCGCAAAGCCCGTATCGGGCGCAGCAGTCGATTCGGACGTTGTCCCGCCGGGACCATGCAGGCGCCGCTTATATAAAACTGGCGCTGAGCATCACCAACACGTCGACGAGCCGCATTCTCGCGCATCATACGACGCAGAACGCACCGAAGATCAGCGACTGGCTGCAGCGGATTATCCGGAACGATGCGCTGCTGAGCCGCGAGAGATTTCAAATTTTAAGGGAAGTGATGGGCGTTTCGCTTCGATACGAAGCGCTGCCGGCGCTTGCGCAGGGTTTGGCCTACGGTACGCTTGGCGCCATCTATCGGGAGAATATATCCACTTATCTTGCGCCCCAGGAAGAAGCCTGGCCGTTAAACGCAGTTTCACTCGTGCAGCGAAACGGAGAGTCTTTTATCCAAGCCGCGATAGATCGTTACGGAGTGGAAGCGTGGAGCGATGCGCTGATCAAGGCTGTTACGCTTCCGATCATTCATCTGCTGTACGCCCATGGCATCGCGCTGGAATCACATGCACAGAACATCATTCTTGTCCTTGAGAACGAGCTGCCGACTCGAATCATCGTAAAAGACTTGCATGACGGCGTTCGTTACGTTCCCGGCAAGCTGCTGCATCCGGAGTGGGCACCGAAGCTTCATCCGGAGCCGGAGACGCATCGCAAATTCAACCGTTACTCGTTCCTCCAGGCGGAATCGGCTTCGGAAGTGAGAGATTACACCTATGATGCGTTCTTCTTCATCTGCATGACGGAAATCGGCTTCACGCTCGAGAAATTCGGGCTCAACGAAACGGAATTTTGGAGCAAATGCACGAAGACAATTCTCGGTTATCAGAGCGATCACCCGGAATATAGGGAACGGTTCGAGCTGTTTGATCTCTTCTCCGAAGACGGTCTCATTGAAGAGATGACAAAGCGCCGAATCTACGGCGACGGTGAATTGTATTTCCGCAAGGCGCAAAACCCGCT
Organism: Paenibacillus sp. Y660; assembly: GCF_057221575.1. Lineage (NCBI taxonomy): Bacteria > Bacillati > Bacillota > Bacilli > Caryophanales > Paenibacillaceae > Paenibacillus > Paenibacillus sp. Y660. The sequence continues at coordinate 48,676 of NZ_JBXBBJ010000001.1, forward strand.
GCAGCGGGCAAAGGAAACCTTGAGATGAGACGGAATAGGTTGAAGGAAAAAATCGGCGCGGGCGAGCAGGTCTTTGGACTGTTCGTCTCTATTCCGCACCCGATCGTCGTAGAGCTGATCGGCCATGCGGACTACGATTTCGTCATTATCGATTATGAGCACGCTTCGACGAACATGGAGACGATCGAAGAGTTGATTCGTGCGGCGGAGCTGCTCGATCTGACGCCGCTTGTCAGAATCTCCAAGGTGGATCGCGGCGAAATTCTAAAGGTGCTCGATTGCGGCGCGCAAGGCATCGTTATTCCCCACGTGGAGAGCAGGGGGCAAGTCGAGGAGGCTGTGCGCTGCGCCTATTACCACCCGATTGGAATGAGGAGCTTGAACAGCGGCCGGCCGGGTGTTTTCGCAAAATATTCCTTGTCGGACTACATCGCAGAAGCAAACCGGGAAATTCTGATCGTTCCAATGATCGAAAGCGTGGAGGGCGTAAATCGCCGCGAAGAGATTTTGTCAGCACCGCATGTCGGTTTCGTCTTGGAAGGGGCGGCGGATCTGTCGCAATCGCTGTCCGTGCCTTGGGAGACCGAGCATCCGGAGGTGCAGCGCCAGTTGGAGCGCGTGCAGGAGACGGCAACGAAATTCGGCGTGCCGTATGCGGCCGTATCGCGAAGCACGGCTGGCCATCTTCGGTGGGCGGAGCGGGGCGTGAATATTTTCGTGCTGGGGGACGACCGGAATACGGCTTTCCGCGCGTATATGAACAAGCGGAACGACTATCGAAAGGTGATGGAGGAGCGGAAATGAGCAAGGAAATTAATCGTTTGATTGCCGAATGGAAGGGGGCGAGCCGAGAGCCGGTATGCGCGTACGTGTACGACTTGGCGGGCATTCGAGCGCATGTTAAAGGCATGCTGCGGACGATGCCAGCGCAAACCAGCTTGTTCTATGCAATCAAAGCCAATCCGGACAAACGGATTATCGAGGCGCTGCTGCCGCTCGTGAAGGGCTTCGAAGTGGCGTCGATCGGCGAATTGTTAAAGGTACGGGAAGTATCGACCAGCGTTCCGATTCTCTTCGGCGGTCCGGGGAAGAAAGACACCGAGCTGGAGCTGGCCATGCAGAGCAATGTGACGTATTTCCATGTGGAAAGCCTTCTGGAGCTTCAAAAAATCATCGGACTGGCGAAGGCATTGAACCGGCCAACCGAAATTTTGCTGCGGGTCAACTTGAGAACGAATACGCTGCCGCAAACGAAGATCGCGATGGGTGGCCGCCCGAGCCCGTTCGGGCTCGATGAACCGCTGATCGAAGAGGCGATTCGGCTGCTGAAGGAACCGAACAATACGCATTCTCGCCTATGCGGCTTCCACTTCCATTCCCTCTCGAACAATTTGCTGGCCGAATTGCATGTGGATATGGTGCGTCTCTATTTGCAGAAAGTCGAGGCATGGAAGCAGCGCTATGAGCTGGATGTTACGGTCGTAAATGCGGGAGGCGGGTTCGGCGTGACATACGACGGCGAACCGGGCTTCGATTGGGCTCGATTCACTTCGCTTCTGGCAGAGTGCGAGGAAATACGCAATCTGGGGGATACGCAATTGATCTTCGAGCCGGGCAGATTCATCGTAGCCGATCACGGCTATTTTGTGGCCGAAGTCATCGATATCAAGCGGTCGCACGATCAAGCTTTCGCTGTCATTCGAGGCGGTACGCATCATAACCGGCTGCCTGCTTCGTGGGGGCATAATCATCCGTTCCGCGTTGTGCCAACGGACGAATGGGCCTATCCTTTCTCGCGCCCGGAAACCGAAGGCGGCAGGGTAACGATTGTCGGCGAGCTGTGTACGCCGAAGGATCGGCTTCATGCCGATGCCGAGCTTGAACAGCTGCGTGCAGGAGACGTTCTCATTTTCGAGAAGTCGGGCGCTTACTGCTGGACGATTTCCCACCATGATTTCCTGGGTCATCCGCACCCGGCATTTTATTATCTGACGGAAGAGGGACGGAGATGAAGAAGGACACAGTGATTACGCTATCGTCGCAAAACCTGCTTGCCGCCGAGCGCAGAATTCGAAAAGAACTCATGGACGCTTTTCTGGCGGAGCGGCTTATAGTCATCGATGATGAAACGACAAAAAAACTATCGGAGGCGGACGATGAGGTGCGGTGCCTTTACCAAGGCATGCCACATGCTTCCGTCTATGCGGGCGATATCTGTTTTCTCGTTGAATCCAGCTATAGGCAAGGGGTTCAGTGGGCGATGGATACGCTTATTTATAAGAAAGTGGGGGCGGGCTGGGCCGCCGTCAACTCTCCCGCGGAGATTGGCCGTCTTGTGCTGCTGCAAGCTTTATCCAAGGAAGCGTACGCTCATCCGGGCGTGGCAGATTTTCTGGAAGCGCTGAACGTCGCAGTCAAACAACTGAGCCTAAGCTTGGAACAGGCGGGAGAGCACCTCGACTTCACACCTAAGTCGGCTTACGAGTGGTTTGTCAAAGGTGAGCGGCTCTCCTCCTTGCGCGATCGGCCGTTTCATCCACTATCCAAGGCGAAGATCGGGTTCGCGGAGCGGGATTATCAGGCGTACATGGCAGAGTTTGGGAATGCTACTGCGCTTCATTGGGTTGCCGTCGTGAACGATGCGGTTGCTAGCGGATGCGCGCTTGGGGAAGTGAATAGTCTCGATGTACTCGATGAACAATCGAGTGCGAGCATCGAGGATGAGCTCGCGCGAAAAGGACTATCGAAGGAGGCGTATACGCTGATTCCCGTTCATCCGTGGCAGCTCCGCAACCGAATATTGCCGGATTTCCGCCGTGAGCTGGAAGATGGAACCGTCGTGCTTCTGGAGACGCAAGCGGGCGAGTTCTTGGCGACTTCATCGGTGCGCTCATTCGCGCCAGCCGCCGAATCGACGAAGATGCTGAAGCTTCCGATCAGCGTGAAATCGTTAGGGGCCGCGCGGTACTTGCCGGTCGTGAAGCTGCTGAACGGACTTGCCGGAGAGCGTTTGCTGCGCCAAGCGGTCGCCATTGATGAGACGCTTGCGGGTTGCGTCTTCTTATGCGAGGAGAAGCATTGGTGGGGCTATTTGCCTCCGGAGATGGGCTTATTCGATGATCATCCGCGCCATTTGGCCGCTCAAGTCAGAATCTATCCTAAGGAGATATTGGAAGAGGGATATAAGGTCATCCCAATGTCAGCTTTGGGAGTAACGTGGAACGACAGCCATTTCCTGACGGAAATCCGGGGCGGGAGGCCATCCTTGGAAGAAGCTGTTTGCTTCTACACGGACGTAGCGGCGACGTTCTATGATATTGTAATGCGATTGTTCAAGATCGGCATCGTGCCGGAAATCCATGGACAGAATTGCTGCCTCGTGCTGAAGGACGACAAAGTTGCAGGCATGCTGTTCCGTGATCACGATTCCGTGCGTCTGCACCCGCCTTATCTGGAAAAACACGGAATCGAAGATCCTCGATATTACATTCGGCCGGGTTATTCGAACAGCCTTTACAACGAAACGATCGAGAAATTGATTTTTTACGTTCAATCTCTTGGCACACAAGTCAATTTGGCTTCAATTATAGAGACTATGTCGGAGACTTACGCGATTCCGGAAAAGCGGTTGTGGGATATTACGGAGAAGGCGCTGCGGGAGGCCGCATCGCATATCGATATTCCGGAGGCCGATCGCGACACGCTGCTGCGTGCGTTGTTCGAAAACGAGACATGGCCGTCGAAGCTGGTCATCCGTCCTCTGCTCGAAGCTGACGGCGTGCCGGGAGCGATGCCGTCCGGCAAGGGTGTAGGGCATAATCCATTTCGTACACGGCTCGTCTAGTCAGGCGGTATGACAAACTTGGGCTACACTATCTTTTTCTTAATAGCAGTTTTTACGAATATTCATAACTGAGACTAAATTAGCCCTCATATGATCAAGAATCTTGATCTATTTGGGCTTTTTGCATTTACCATTATTTAGATGAATTACATAAGGGATAAAACTATTGGGTTATATGGAACTATTTACAATATTGTCAATCTATAATACGATTTCATTTATCTACTTTTACTAGTACCTGAATCCGTGACATAGATTTATGAAAATCATATATTAGAGATTTTAGGAGTAAAATTAAGATAACAGCCTGTATTCTGTTAATACCTAATTGCACCTATGGGGTGAGCTCCTATGACAAAGAAATTTATATTTGAAACTTCCAGTGATTATCTAACTTCGCGTGCCGGTCTCATTATCGTCGGGCAATGTCACGAATTCAGGTTTAAGTCAATTAATTGAATATTACCATTAAAGATAAGACTTTATAACTAAAATTTCAATCTACCAAAGTTTGTATTTATTACTTAATTAAAATAATTAATAGGTTATATGGAACTATTTACATTGTTGTGAATCTATAATAATATTATTTTAGCCGCTTCTAGTGGTATTTTCTGTAAGGAGGATGTTGTATAAACTTGCATTATAAAACAATAGGAGGTATTACAGGTGAAAAAATTTATTTCTATTCTAGCTGGCGCAGTTCTTGTCTCATCGGTAATATCGGTAACTGTATTTGCTAGTAGTCCTAACTACTATAGCAATGAGGAAAAGCTTCAAATTTATTACGACGGATATATCCAAATTCAGGCATCATATAAAGACGGAGGATATAACTATTATAGTGGTTATATTAGATACAGTGGCGGAACCAGTGGTGACACTGGGAGATTATATACTGAAGGGTCACCTTCAAGTACTTCCGACAATAAGGTTTATAGCAGATCTCACAGATATTGGGACACTATCAATCCTTGGGCTCCTCAAACCACATTTAACTATGGTTTTTCAAAAGTGCCAGTGGGAACCCCTCTTCCAATTCCTAGCAGAATTGCACCTCAAGAGGAGCTACAATAACTTTAGATAGGTATGATCTACTTTTAAGAGTCAGGTAAAACTTTAATAGATGCTAAATTAAATCGGATCCCAGGCAGAGTCGTATTTTATGAAGAAGATATATATTACGGGATCCGATTTAATTTATCTATATAAAGCGCGCAAACATAATGAAGAGGATGATTAAATGAAAAGGCTGGATGCTTTACTAATAGTGCTTAGTGCGATTAGCACGGCTGCAGTTTCCATTTTCATCGTTTACAGTTTGATTCAGATTGGACTCCTTACAGCATCGCCGTTTCAGATGGGATCTGCCTATACGGAACTGAGAGTAACCAATCCATACTCTACAAGTACGAAAGAAAATCAAATAATCTTGTCTCAAATTGAAAAAATCATGGAGAAACACAAGATTACTCTAGTTGTGAATAATATCGACTCCCTTGGATTAGGCATTTACGATCCAAAAGAGTTATTCAATAAATATATTTTAACGGATGGGCACCGCTTGAATTCAAACGATTTCATCCAACATCATAATTATATAGTCGCAAAGAAAAATTCTTACGTTCACGAGTCCAGTGTTAGAAACGACGGAATATATGAGATCAAGGGACAAGCCTATCAAGTGATGGGAGTCTATGATTCGAAGCATCCATTCTATACAGACAAAACGGAATATGCGCTGCATTTTTCTGAGTTGTCCGATGTTAGAGGTTCCTATTATATGGATACGTATGATGAGGGAGTTATACAAGAACTGATTGGATTGTTAACGAAGAATCAATATATTGTGGATAAGAGAGTCGCTAATTCCGCGGGCTCTTCCAGCCATATTTTGCTGCAGCTTATGAATAATAAAATGTATTTGACGACAGCTATTGGATTGCTAATGATTTATGCTAACTACTACTTGTATTATCGAGTCAACTTGTTAAAATCCAAGAAAATTTTCGGTATTCATTTGAGGTTCGGAGCTACCCGCTTAAAATTGATGAGAAAGCTTCTAAAAGACTCATATGTCAATTTTATAATCGGTTCTTTAGCAGGCTCTTCTGCTTATTTATTTTTCTATCGCTTTGGGAAGTTGGATTTTTCGATATTAACTTTACTTTTGATTGTTGGATTAAACCTGTTCTTTAGTTTTATTGCTTATGTATTCGCGTTTTATAGTCAGAAAATAAGATCGAACGACGGAGCTCTATTATGAAGAATATATGGTATTTTGCTGCTAAAAATATATATCGGAATGCGTTCTCCATTATTTTGTTCATTGGTCAATTAACGATTTTCACTTTCTTTATTTTCATTTGTTCAACGCAACTGATGACCATTCTTAATTATGGCAAACAAATAAATCAACTTCGCGACTATAACCCTGTTTACTTTAATTCTTATTATGGTACAGAAGGAATGAAGTACACGGAAGGTATGATTGAGAAGATGACAAACATTTTAGATAAAGAGAACAGCGGGTATTCCTTCGTAGATAATGTTCGTATAGAAGCTTTTCCTAATATAAATGTCATAGTGGGTTTGGGGAGATTTGATGAAGTATTTGGTCTTGGAAAATATGATGGCACCACCGTGCTTATTGGTTCGAAAGTAAATGCCTTAAAGCTGGGAGATAACATATCTTTCGGAGTAAATAATGAGGAGCAATTGGAAATTGACAATAAGCTCAATGAAAACAGTGCCTATTTGAGGAAACAAACTTCCGTCGATTTGGATGAGAGCATTATCATTCTCACCTCGTTTAAAAAATTAAACGAGTATTATAATAGCATGTACCTAGAATCCATTATAACGAATACGGCATTAATCAATCCGATAGATGAAGAAATTGATGATTATATACAAACGATGACACAAAGCCAATCCTTAAATTTTAGCCCTGTTCGATTTAATAGTACTGCTCCTCAAATTTTTCATGAAAGTCTGTTAAGCGGTTTGTTTTTTATATTTTTCTTCTCGGCAGCCATTTTGTTTACATTGGCAGGTATAATTGCTAGTTTACTCCTTCTCATCGAACGAAATTTACGTGAATATGCCGTTCACCGTTTATATGGAGCTACTATAGGCCAGTTATATGCTCAAATTATTATATATGTCCTCTCTATTATTGCAGTACCTATGATTATTACAGCATATGCATCTCAATTTGCTTCGCCCGTGAAAATTCCTCTCATCTTTCATGTGTTGCTGGGAGTCATAATCGTTGCAATTCTATCCTATGTCCCGCTTGCTAGGTTGAAAAAGTATGATATGACATTTTTCTTAAGGAGAAACGAATAATGATCCCTGTACTGGAGTCCATGAATTTAAAGAAAGAATATTTCAGCGGGAAAAATAAGACGATAGCCGTACAAGACGTTACCTTGACTATTAACAAGTGCGAGCAGATTGCCATTACGGGACCATCGGGATGTGGAAAAACAACATTGCTTAATATGCTTGGCATGATCGTGGTCCCTACATCAGGTCAAATCGTAATCAATGGTCAAGATACGAAGCTGCTCAAAGAGAAACAACGGGCGATTTGCCGAAATAGAACGTTTGGATACATTGTACAGGACTTCGCCCTTGTTGAGGAGGATACCGCCTTCCAAAACATTGAGATTCCTCTAATCTACTCCTCGGATCGAAAGAATAAAAGTACGCGAAAAAGAATGGTTGCAGACGCTTTGGAGCTTGTGGGCTTATCTGGAAAAATGAATGAGAAAGTAAAAAACTTATCGGGCGGACAAAGGCAAAGAGTGGCAATCGCAAGAGCTATTGTCAATGATCCGCAAATTATTTTAGCAGATGAACCAACCGGAGCATTAGATTCACAGTCTGGCATGCAGATCATCGAGCTCTTGCGTTCGTTAGTTGCAAGCGGAAAAACGTTAATTATCATTACACATGATGAGTCGTTAGCCCAAAAATGTGACAGACAAATTAAAATGCTGGATGGTTTAATTATTGATATTCGCGAATAAGTTTATCGTTTCTTCACTCCTGCATCTTCGAAAGGAATTAGCTCTTGTTGCAGCATTAAAATAGGATGGAAAATTGGAGAGTTAAAGTAACCTTCATCATTTTACACATTATATGGACTCAACTGCGAAAGCTCACGGTAAGCATGCTTAACAGGAAAAACTCCAGCTAATTTATTGATTTTCGGGAGAAATTCGAGTTTAGAAGGATTTTCTCCCGTTAATTTTCTGCTTTTTATCTCAATGGGATAAAAGCGTTAACTTTAGCGGGAGAATTTCCAGTTAATTGCTTTATTTACCGCCACTAGAGGAAATTTAGATGGACTTTTTCCTGTTATTTCTGTTCACTGTTCAACTGCAAGGGTATGGAGACGTTGGTGTAAGTGGTCAGAAATTTCGTAGACTGAATTTCAAAACGAAACGAGCTTTAGAAGCGATTCTAAAGACTCGTTTTTTTGTTCTATTGTAGTCTATTGCCTAAAAATTATGCTTTGTACCACTGGAATTAGGAAACAATAAACGTTACCTGCTTCAAGTTGCTAATTTGTCGATGCCCACCTATAATTTTACCAAAGGAAACATTTTGTCATTGATCAAAGAAATATTGCCTGGTGCAATGGTTGAAGCATAAATGGGAATGGAGCTGTTCTGATTGGACGAAGCAACAAAAGAACATGCAGCCAATGAGCTGTTATCAGGACGTACGAAAGGCTTAAAGAAGCTGCCGTTCATAGGCCCAGCCTTTATAGCTGGCGTAGCATATATTGATCCTGGCAATTTTGCCACAAATATCGCTGCCGGCTCGCAATATGGCTATATGCTGCTTTGGGTAGTGCTTGTCTCGAATGTAATGGCCATTCTTATTCAAGCTTTATCGGCAAAATTAGGCATTGCTACGGGAAAAAATCTGCCTGAGGTGTCTCGGGAGAACTTTCCTAAACCAGTCTCGTTTGGACTTTGGATACAAGGGGAGCTAGTCGTCATTGCGACAGACCTTGCCGAATTTATTGGAGCGGCATTAGGCTTATATTTATTGTTCGGTATTCCATTATTGCCGTCTGCGATCATTGCAGGCATTGGCTCCTTTGCGATTCTTGAACTGCAGCGGAGAGGGTTCCGTTCATTAGAGGCCGGAATAATGGGTATGGTATTTATAGTAGTATTAGCATTTGGCCTCCAGGTCTTATACTCACAGCCTAATACGGGAGACATCCTAAATGGACTTTTTACTCCGCAATTTAATGGTGTAGACAGCGTGATGCTGGCAGCGGGGATTTTAGGTGCGACGGTTATGCCTCATGCCATTTATCTTCACTCCGCCTTGACTCAAAAAAGGATCGTAGGAAGAACGGAAGGTGAACGAAAACGGATATTTCGTTTTGAATTTATTGATATTTTAATTGCCATGGTTATAGCAGGTGTGGTTAATGCGAGCATGCTCATTGTAGCGGCAGCTTTATTTTTTAAAAACGGATTAAATGTTCAGGATTTGGATGTAGCTTTTGAGCAATTTGGCGAATTAGTCGGTCCTTTCTCAGCGATTTTATTTGGCGTTGGTTTATTGGCATCAGGATTGGCTAGCTCAGCAGTGGGCACTATGTCCGGGGATATTATTATGCAAGGATTTATTAAACGGCGAATCCCGCTGTATTTAAGAAGATTTATTACAGTTATTCCGCCTATCGTCATTATTGCAATCGGGGTCAATCCGACAACAGCACTCGTTATTAGTCAAATCATATTGTCATTTGGGATTCCATTTGCTTTAATTCCGCTCATTATTTTTACAAGCAGCAAAAAAATTATGGGCAGTCTTGCTAATCATAAAATAACAAATATACTGGCTTGGGCGATAGCACTCGTTATCATTTCGTTAAATATCTTTCTCCTGTTCCAAACGTTAACTCATTTTTAGAAATTAATTTCATGAAGGCTGCCGAAGCAATCGGCGGCTTTTTTTGCGTTTTACGGGCAATCCGGCTGCTATTTGTTACCATTGACTATTTAAATGTTGGTTAATTATCTAATTATGTTGCATATTAAACATGTACATTTTGATTAATGTGTCATATTATATTAATTAGGATGTACTATATAAAAATGCGATAAGGGGCTGAAGGAATGGAAGTTGGAATTGGCATAAGTGGTTTGGGAAGAATCGGAAGATTGCTTATAAGAAGAGCGTTTTCGGATAAATATAACGATATGCAGATCAAAGCGCTCAATTCTCCCCATTCTGTAGACACGATAGCCCATTTATTAAAATATGATACGGTACACGGAACTTGGCATGCAGACATTTCAACAGAAGATGGAAAGCTAATAATAAACGGAAGAGCACTTCATTATTTTATGGAGAGAGACCCGTCTCGGCTGCCATGGAAAGAGGCCGGCGTCGATATCGTTATTGATGCTACAGGTAAATTCACTGACCGTATGGGGGCCGAGAAGCATCTTGCAGCCGGGGCACATAGCGTTATTATCACTTCACCAGGCAAAGATGCTGATCTGACCGTGGTGATGGGTGTCAATGAGGAAAGCTACGAACCGAATGAGCATCATATTTTATCCGCAGCATCTTGTACGACGAATTGTGTCGCTCCCATTCTTAAATTGCTTGATGATGCCTTTGAGGTCAAGAGCGGTTGGATGACAACGATCCATTCCTTTACCAGTGACCAGAACCACTTGGATAACCCGCATAAGGATTTGCGTCGTGCGAGAGCATGTACACAATCTATTATTCCAACGACTACAGGAGTAGGCAAAGCTTTAATTGACGTGCTGCCGCATTTAGCTCCGCATATCCAAGGCTTGTCGATCCGTGTTCCAACAGCAAATGTTTCTCTAATTGACTTGACTGTCCAGCTTGGAAGCTATACGACGCTTGTTGAGGCTAAGCGGAAAATTCGTTCCATGATTTCAGGAGGATTGGCTCCTTATGTTGATATGCAAGATGTTCCGCTTGTCTCGTCTGACTATATCGGAAATGATTGTTCAGCGGTTGTTGATGGGTCGTCTCTAATGGTTGCCGGCGATCAATTAAAAATATTGGCATGGTATGACAACGAATGGGCTTACTCCTGCAGGGTAATCGATTTAGCGGCTATGGTTGTTCAAAAAACTCAATTTATGGGAGGCATGAAGCAATGCAATCAAGCAGCAGCGAAGTGAAATTGGGAAGTATCGTATGTCAGTACTGTGGGGAATTAATTGATACCGTAGATACGAATAGGGTGAAAATCCTATATGGAGTCTGCGGACTCAGCACATGCTCGGTGAACCCTATTAAAGGAAAGGATCAGCCCCATCCTCCGCAGGACGATCAACAAAAGAGAGTTCGCCATTTTCAAGAGGGACATGCTGGAATGAAAACATTGCTTGGCGGAAAAGGTGCCAATCTTGCAGAAATGACCAATGCGGGACTGCCTGTTCCTCCTGGCTTTACGATCACTACAGATGCTTGCCGGGAGTACTATAGTGCTGGCGGCAAGCTGCCGGAAGGCTTGTTCGATGAGATCCGCAGTGCTTTAGTGCAGGTGGAATTAACGAAAAATCAGCAATTTGGCGACAATGGCAATCCGTTGCTTGTGTCTGTCCGTTCGGGCTCGGTTAATTCGATGCCAGGCATGATGGATACGATATTGAATCTGGGCTTGAACGACAATACCGTAAAGGGTCTTGCAAGCCATACAGGAAATCCCCGTTTCGCTTATGACTGCTACAGAAGATTGATCCAAATGTTCGGAAATGTGGTATTCGATATAGAAGGAATCCACTTCGAGACGCTGCTGCACCATAAGAAAAAAGAGCTGGATGTAATGGAGGATAAAGATGTTCCAGTAGAAGCTTGGATCGAAATCATCGAGAAATATAAGGGTGTAATCGAATGGCGAGCGAATGTTCACTTTCCTCAAGATGTGTTCGAACAGCTGCATCTTGCAGTAGAAGCTGTATTCCGCTCTTGGAACAACCATAGGGCAAACGTATACAGAAAGGCTTATAACATACCTGATAGTCAAGGGACAGCGGTTAATATCCAATCGATGGTATTCGGGAATATGGGCGATGATTGCGGAACCGGTGTCCTATTCACACGCAATCCATCTACGGGAGAGAAGGTATTATACGGTGAATATTTGATCAATGCCCAAGGGGAGGATGTCGTAGCCGGGATAAGAACGCCTTTGCCGATCATTAAGCTGAGTCAGGAAATGCCTGAAATTTATAAGCAGCTTGTACAAACTGCTGCCAAGCTTGAAGCACATTATAAAGATATGCAGGACATTGAATTTACTGTAGAGAAAGGAAAACTCTTCATTCTTCAAACGAGAAATGGCAAGAGAACGGCGCAAGCAGCAGTAAAGCTTGCAGTCCACTTTGTTCATGAAGGGATATTGACCAAAGAAGAAGCGATGCTTCGGATTGATGTTGAACATCTTAATCAGCTTCTTCATAGAGCCATTGACGAGGACGAGAAGCTGCAGGTATTGGCAGTGGGATTGCCTGCCTCGCCCGGCGCAGCTACAGGACAAGTCGTATTTGATGCCGACAAAGCCGAGGAATGGAGCCGCTCCGGCAAGCGCGTCGTGCTTGTCAGCTCTGAAACAAGCCCCGAGGATATCCATGGTGTCATCGCTGCCGAAGGTGTCCTTACCAGTCGCGGAGGCATGACTAGCCATGCGGCAGTAGTCGCGCGAGGAATGGGCAAGCCATGCGTATGCGGCTGCGAGGAGGTTCGCATTGATACAGGAGAAGGACAGTTCATCGCAGGCGATGTTAAGGTTCGCGAAGGAGATTGGATCACGCTGGACGGCTCGACTGGACGCGTCATTGCAGGCACTGTCACGCTGAAGGAACCGGAAATGAGTGATGAGCTTGGCCAGCTGCTGAAGTGGGCGGATGATATTCGAGCACTAAAGATACGGACGAACGCCGACTCGCCAGAGGATGCGGCTAAAGCAAGGTCGTTTGGGGCGGAAGGAATAGGGCTCTGCCGCACGGAGCATATGTTTATGTCGGCTAGCAGGCTGCCGGTCGTACAGGAAATGATACTTGCTGATAACTCCTATGATCGCAAGGCTGCTTTGGATCAATTGCTTCCTATGCAGCAAGATGATTTTGAAGGTATTTTTTCCGCAATGGAAGGCTTGCCTGTTACGATTCGTTTGCTTGATCCGCCGCTCCATGAGTTTCTGCCCAATATGGAGGAGCTGCTGCTTCGGCAGGAACGGATGAAAAAGGATGCGGAAACCGTTGATGATCGCAGCGCGCTCGACCAGCTCATAAGAAAGGTCCGGAATTTACAAGAAATGAATCCGATGCTGGGGTGGAGGGGATGCCGGCTGGGCATTCTGATTCCAGAAATTTATCAGATGCAAGTTATCGCTATTTTCCGCGCTGTGTTGGCACTGCAGGTGAAGGGGATTCAGGTTGTTCCAGAAATCATGATCCCGCTCGTTGGTCATGTCAATGAGTTGAAAGCTATGCGAGAATTGGTGGATCGTACTGCCGAAGAAGTGTTGGGCGTATTAAAGAAGCAGGTTCCTTATCAGTTAGGAACGATGATCGAGGTGCCAAGAGCCGCTCTAACCGCAGGCCAAATTGCGGAATATGCAGACTTCTTTTCCTTCGGAACAAACGATCTGACGCAAATGACGTTTGGCTACAGCCGAGATGATGCGGAAGGGAAATTTCTCACTCATTATGTGGAGCATAATATTTTGCCTCAAAATCCGTTCCAGGTGTTAGACACGGAAGGAGTAGGCTTATTGATCGAATGGGCAGTCGAGAGCGGCCGCTCCAAAAAGCCAGGCCTTAAGACAGGTATTTGCGGCGAACATGGCGGAGAAAAAGAATCGATCTTCTTCTGCCACCAAACCGGCTTGGATTATGTCAGCTGCTCGCCGTTCCGTCTTCCTTTGGCAAGAATTGCAGCTGCACAAGCACAGCTCATTCACCGCAGGTAACGAGTTCGCATCGCATTCTGTAGAATCGGAGGGAAATCTGAATGACTGAACAGCAGCATTTGTATATTTGCTCTGATTCCATTGGCGGAACGGCAGAGTCGGTAGCGCAGGCAACCATTCGCCAGTTCAACGCCGATCAGGTAAAGATCAGGCGGTACGGACATATCCGGCATGAAGAAGAAATTAAAATCATGATGGAAGAAGCTGCTTCGACAGGAGGCTTTGTCGCTTACACGCTAGTACAGCCGGAATTGCGTGAGATGATCAAAGCCGAATCCATTCGTTTGGGCGTAAGGGCAGTAGACATTATGTGGCCGATGATGCAGGCATTCATAGATACTTATGGAGATGCTCCTAAGCAGCAGCCAGGTCTTCTGCATGAAATGGATGCCGCTTATTTTCGCCGTGTTGAAGCCATTGAATTTGCTGTAAAATATGACGACGGCCGTGACGCCAGAGGGATGCTGCAAGCGGATGTTGTATTGATCGGCATCTCGCGAACCTCGAAGACGCCGCTCAGCATTTTTCTTGCCCATAAGGGCATTAAAGTGGCCAACTTTCCTGTTATGCCAGAGGTCAAGCCTCCGGCGGAGCTATTCAAAATTCCGAGCCATCGCATTATCGGACTAACGATTGATGCCGAAAATATACTCAAAATACGTACAGAACGACTTAAAGCACTTGGGCTGCCTGATGGCTCCAGATATGCGAATATACTGCGAATTGTAGAAGAGCTTGAATATGCGCATAATTTGATGAAGCAGCTAGGATGTACGGTCATTAACGTTACCAATAAGGCCATTGAAGAAACGGCAGACCATATTATGGAATATATTTAATTTGATAGCGAAGATGTACCGCGCTTGCGGAATGCAGTGGGCGAGAGTCCCAACCGACGGATAAAAGCTTTGCCAAAATAGGCTGCATCTTCGAAGCCGACGCTGCTTGCAATTAATTGCACGGGCAGGCTCGTCTGGCTCAGCATGAGGCAAGCTTTTTCCATCCGGTAGCGGATTAGAAATTCATGGGGAGACACGCCCATCTGGACATGGAACAGCTTGGTGAAATAAGAACGGTCCAAATCGACATGCCTGGCAACGACTGAGATGGAAATGCGCTTATGGTAATGCTCTTCTATAAATTTCACCGCTTGCGCGACATACAGCTCGTTGCAATTTCGCCCTCCGCTGCGAACAGGTTGTTGTAATTCCGTCTGCCTGCTCAGGAAGGTGGAGAAAATTTGCAGCAATAGGCCATAGCAGTAGGTTTCGGATGCCAGATCGTTGACTGCAGAATGATGGAGCAGCTCTGCCAGCAATTTCTCTGCTCGCTCAGGCTCGAGATGCGAATGGGTGGGAGATTGGACGGTTACTCCTGCTGAAAGGAACAGCTTGGCGGCAAGCTGCCCATCAATTCCGACCCAATAATAAGTCCATGGATCCGCTTCGCTTGCACGATAGGAAGCAGGCTGATTGGGATACATGCAGAAGCTGTCTCCTGCTTTCAGCTTATAATCGCAGCCTTCCATTGTGAAGACGCCGGAGCCTTTTACGATAAAATGCAGCAAATAATGATCGCGCATGACCGGACCATTCTGATGGGAGGGCATACAATGCTCCAGCCCGCAATAGTGCAGACGAATATCTGTGTCCAAGCGACCGATTAGAAAATGTTCCGTAAATTGATTTTCCAACCTGAATCCCTCTTTTCGTTAGCTGTCTATAACTAAGGATAGCACAAAGTTACTAGTAAATTAAGCATTAAAACAATGTTTCCATTAAAATCATGACACAAAATAACTACTATTAAACACAAATCTCTCTATAGCCTCAACTCGTGCAGGAGATATAATAATCTCAAAAACAGATGAAGCTTAGGGAGGCAGTTCAGCATGCAGCTTACCGCTAATGGGTTATATGAATATAAGCTGGAAAGCGTGGAATCCGGATTCCGCGCAGAGCTTTCGGTCGAACGTGAATCCGAAGGAATTGATATCGTTCGTATAAAGATTGCAGCAGATTCTCCGGCAGTACCGCCAACGTTCAAGCTGAAATGGAGCCACCCCGTTATCGACGTGCAGGGCATGTGGCATCCAACGGCTTTATATCACAGATGGATTCGGGCAGACTGGTATCCGCTGCTGGATTCAAAGTCGACGAATTCCGCTCCAGTTGTAAGTCTATTTAGCGGTCAGGGGACGAACAAGCTGACATTCGCTTTTTCCGATGTGCTGAACGTTATCAAGTACGATGCAGGCCTCCACGAGGAGACCTCTCATTTTAACTGTGTCATTGCTATGTTCGACACGCCAACGCCAGAGCTTGCCTCCTATGAAGCAGAGCTTCGGATCGACACGCGCGAAATTCCGTATTTTAAATCTCTGGACGATGTGAGTCATTGGTGGAGCGAATACAAGACGAATACGCCTTCAAGCGTGCCTGCTGAAGCGCTGGAGCCTATGTATTCAACGTGGTACAGCTTCCATCAGGAGCTCACGCCGGAAGGAATCGAGGAGCAGTGCCGCCTTGCGCTTGAAATCGGCTGTAAATCGGTCATCGTTGACGACGGCTGGCAAACGGCGGACAATGCCAGAGGCTACGCTTTTTGTGGGGATTGGCAGGTTTGCGAGGAGAAAATGATCGACATGAAGGCGCATGTTGGACGCGTTCATGCAATGGGCTTGAAATATTTGCTCTGGTATTCGGTTCCGTTCATTGGGAAGAACAGCGAAGCATGGATTCGATTCCAAAATAAGCTGCTCTACAAAATGGATAGCATGGGTGCTGGCGTCATCGATCCACGATATCCCGAGGTGCGCGAATATTTGATCGGCATCTACGAGAAGGCGTTGCTGGATTGGGACTTAGACGGCTTTAAGCTTGATTTTGTTGATGTATTCCAGCAGCAGGAGCAGGAAGATGAAAACTCCGATCCGGGACGCGATATCGCCTCGGTGCCGCAAGCGGTGGACGTATTGCTGAGCGATGTGATGGCTCGTCTACGCGCAATAAAGCCAGACATTATGATCGAATTCCGCCAGCCGTATATCAGCCCGCTTATGCGGAAATACGGCAACCTGTTCCGAGCGGGGGATTGTCCAAACGATGCGGTGCAAAACCGTATTCGCACGCTCGACATCAGGCTGCTGTGTGGAAATACGGCAGCGCATGCCGACATGATCATGTGGAATCCGGACGAGCCGGTTGACAGCGCGGCGCTTCAATTAATCAACATTCTGTTCGCGGTACCGCAAATTTCCGTCCGGCTGGAGACGCTGCCTCAGAAGCATCTGGATATGCTGACCTTCTGGCTATCCTTCTGGCGCGAGAACCGTGATGTGTTAATGCATGGACAATTGGAGCCCCAGCGTCCAGAGCTGCTCTTCCCGCTTGTGACCGCACGAAATAACGAGGTTTCGATTACAGCCGTTTATAACGATTCCGTTGTTTCATTAGCAGATACGGACACTCAAAAAATAATCATCGTAAACGGGACGCGCGGAGATCGGTTGATTGTAGAGGCGGTTAAGGCTTTAGGGGCGAGAGAGGTTCAGGTTCTCGATTGCATGGGCCTAGAAGTCAGCAAATTTGAGATAGATGGCGAGCAAGGCTTGCTGTCGCTCAGCGTTCCTCCTTCTGGACTGGTTATTCTTCTGTCTGCCAACTCCAAATAAGCAAATATTGCGGACTGTTCCAAAGGTAGAAAATTCTACTTTTCGGAACAGTCTTATTTTATTTAGAGGTTGCCGTAAGAGGGCGTTTTGGAGGTGTCGTCGTTGGAGACGTGTCTTTATCGGCCATTACATGGATCGGAGCGCTTGGCGTTGCTCTCGCCATTGTCATGACTTTGGTGTTATCGCGAATAGGGTTGCGCTCCAGGCAGTTTGATCCTGACATTCAATCGGGTAAAATGGACATACAAGCAGAATGAACGCTCTTTAGTCCATTCAGCAATTCCTATCCATAAGGAGATTCCATTTATGAATACACCACTCGCACCACAGCTAGACCGCCAATATATCGTCAATCAGCTAGAAGCTTTGCTAAACATACCGAGTCCGAGCGGATACTGCATGGACATTATCAAGCATGTGAAGGCTGAGACAGAAAGGCTCGGCTATAAGCTTGCGATAACGCCAAAGGGGAACGGGATGATTACGATTCCAGGCGAAAATGCCGACCATGTAATCGGCATCACCGCGCATCTGGATACGCTAGGAGCGATGGTTCGTTCGATTAAGCCTAACGGCATGCTGCGAATGACGCCGATCGGCGGTTATGCGATGCAAACAGTCGAAGGCGAATATGCGGTCATTCATACGCGCGACGGCCGAAAATATGAAGGAACCGTGCTGTCTACCAAAGCCTCCGTGCATGTATACTCCGATGCCCGGGACTTTAAGCGCGAGGAAGCGAATATGGAGGTTCGCATTGACGAGCTGGTCAAAACAAAGGAGGATACAGAGAAGCTAGGCATATCCGTTGGCGACTTCATATCATGGGAGCCTAGAGTACGAGTATTGCCAAGCGGCTTTATTAAATCGCGGCATCTGGACGATAAAGCTAGCGTAGCGGCTTTGCTCGGCTTCATGGAGTGGTTGAAGCGGGAAGGAAGGACGCCGTCCCATACGCTGAAGCTTATTTTATCAACCTATGAAGAGGTCGGGCACGGAAGCTCCTACATACCGGCGGATATTACCGAAATGATTGCCGTCGATATGGGAGCGCTCGGGGATGATCTTTCAGCAACGGAAATGGATGTGTCTATTTGTGCCAAGGATTCGACCGGACCTTATGATTATGCAATGACCTCCCGGCTGATTGAACTCGCAAAACGCGAGAAGCTGGCTTACGCCGTTGATATTTATCCGCATTACGGCTCCGACGCATCAGCGGCGCTGCGCGGCGGCAGCAATATTCGTGCAGCTTTGATCGGGCCAGGGGTTCAAGCTTCGCATGGAATGGAACGGACGCATGTAGATGCTATCGTTAATACAGCGGCTTTGCTTTTAGCCTATGTAATGGAATCGAATCAATAAACGATATCGCACCATAAACCGATTTCAATATCTTGCTTTTACATTCCAATAAGCGTACATCACACCACTTACGAGGGTATACTTTGATGTATGGAGGTGGAAGGAATGAAGGCTGAGGAACAAATGTCGGATGAGAAGTGGCAAGCGATTTTAAGCAATGATGCTTCTTATGACGGCAGGTTTATATATGCGGTAAAGACGACCGGTATTTTTTGCAGGCCATCCTGCAAGTCCAAAGCGCCGAATAAGGAAAACGTCCGGTTATTTGAAAATGCGGAGCAGGCGCGGTCGGCATATTTTCGCCCATGCAAGCGGTGCAAGCCTACGGGCGAGCGTTTGCCGGATGATGAGTGGGTCGATGTCATCACGCAATATATCGATAGCCATTATAGAGAAGCGTTGACCCTCGAAACGCTGGCAGACATGTGCCACGGAAGCCCTTATCATTTGCAGCGTACCTTTAAGCGAATGAAAGGAATGACGCCCATTGCATATATTCAGCAGACGAGAATGGTTAAAGCTAAGGAGTATCTTGCCCATACGGATCGAGCCGTTTCGGATATTGGTTTGAATGTCGGTATGCCCAATACCTCCTACTTCATAACGCTGTTTAAGAGGAAAATAGGGCGTACGCCGAGTGATTATCGTCATTCCAAACGTCATTCCGAACTTCAAACCAAACAAAATAACGAGATGCCGGAGGTGCCGCATGGTGGCAGAGAAAATTAGTTCGTTCATGTATTGGACATTGCTGGTTCATGGAAAATGGAGCATGTACGTTGCAGCCACGTCAAAGGGGCTATGCTACGTCGGTTCCCAAAATAAGCCGTTCGAGGAGCTGGCCGAATGGGCGCAGGCTAAGTTCCCCGGCAGCAGACTTGTTCAGGATGAAGAGAAGCTGCAGCCGTATGCCGTGCAATTAATCGAGTATCTTGAAGGACAACGCAAAGCGTTTACGGTCCCCTTCGAATTTCGCGGGACATCGTTTCAGATTGCCGTCTGGAAATCGCTTTGCGAGATCCCATATGGACAGACCCAGTCCTATTCGGATATAGCTAATCAGATTCAAAAGCCGGCAGCCTCACGTGCGGTCGGAGCCGCTATAGGGGCAAACCCGGTTTTAATTACGGTGCCGTGTCACCGCGTAATTGGCAAAAACGGCTCCCTCACCGGCTATCGCGGCGGACTGGAGATGAAGACGCAGCTTCTGCAGCTGGAAAGGGAAGCATGAAGACGGCGTTATTTTACAAAAATCCGAAGACGCTTCTCAATAAAGGTACAGGCTTCCTAGAAGACTACACCCATTCGCTCAATCCTTATACGGGCTGTTCGTTTGGCTGCTCGTATTGTTATGTTCGTCAGATGCCGGTATCCACGTTCCGTCAGGAGGAGTGGGGCACATGGGTAGACGTTAAGCTTGAAGCGGCAGCTTTGCTTCGGAAAGAGCTTCGGCGCGCGAAGGGCAAAGGAACGGTTAGTATCTTTATGTCGTCAAGCACGGATCCCTATCAGCCGATTGAACATAAAGAGTTGGTTACGAGATCGCTGCTAGAGGTAATGGTAGAGGACCCGCCGGATTTTTTGTTCGTTCAAACAAGGAGTCCGCTCGTTCGCAGAGATATGGATTTGCTGCTTCAACTGGGAGATAAGGTTCGGGTAAGCATGACGGTGGAGACGGATCTTGAGGATATTCGCAAACATTTTACGCCGGCTGCGCCTCCTATCGCTGCTAGATTAAAGACTCTGCAGCTGTTAGCAGAAGCGGGTGTACCCGTGCAAGCGACCATCGCGCCGATACTGCCAAGCAGCGAGGCTTTTCCGGGAATTTTAAAAGCGCTGGTCAATCGTGTCTGCGTGGACGATTATTTCATGGGTGATGGGAGCGGAGGAAGACGAACGCGAAGTCTGGGCATAGAGCGGCTGTACAAGGAGCTTGGCCTAGAGGAGTGGTATTCGCCTACCGCGTACCGGATGGTTTACGATCGATTCAGTCATGTTTTCTCTGAGAATCAGCTTTATTTGAGCCAGCAGGGGTTTGCGCCCTGATAGGCAGGGGTTAGCCGGAAAGGTCAAGTCATGTAATGACTTGCTCGGCTGGCCTTTTTTTTTGGAGTGATGAGCGATTGTGCTTGTCACTCTAAGCTGTGCAAATGAGCAGCTCACGAGCAGTTGATGAGCAACTCATGAGCAGTTGACGAGCTAGGAGGAGCTTGCGCAATATTAGGCAGGGGTTAGTCGGAAGGGTCATGGAATGTGAAATGACAATGATGACAATGACTTAAAACGGCTAGCCTTTTTCTAGTTGTAGGGCTTTCAAGTGAATTAACTGGATTTTCTCCTGTTAATGTTCATTAAATGGAGCTGGAAATTCGCTTAACTGGAAATACTCCTGTTAATTTAATCCAAAACGCCATTAACGGGTAAAATCGAATGATTTAACGGGAGAAATTCCATCTAATGGTGGAAAAACAGCTTTTATGAGTTAATTAACGGGAGAAATTCCCGTTAAGTATTAAAAAAAGAGGTTCGGGACACGACTGGCGCTGGTTGATCAGTGTTTGCGAAGTGTAGATATGTTGGGTGAGCACGATTGGCGCTAGTTGATCTTTGTATGAGAAGAGTAACTAGTTTGTGGGAGCGTATTAGCGCTCGCAGATTTGTGTCTCTATGTGCAATAGTTTGGGGTAGCGCGGTTGGGGAGCTAGTTGGTCTGTAAGTCGAGAGTAGATTGGTTGGGGGCGCACGATTGGCGCTTGTTGATCTCTGTCTGAGAAGAGTAACTAGGTTGGGGCGCGCATTAGCGCTCGCAGATTTGTGACTCTATGAGCAATAGTTTGGGTTGAGCTCGGTTGGGGAGCTGGTTGATCTGTATGTCGAGAGTAGATTGGTTGGGGGCGCACGATTGGAGCTAGTTGATAAATGTCAGCGGTCAAGTATAGATAGGTTGGTTGAGCGTCATTGGTGTTAGCGGATTTGTGTCCACCAAGCGTAAATAGGTTGCGGGGCGCGACTGGGATTGGTTGAGCTATGTCTGCTAAGGGTAGATAGGTTGGGTGAGCGCAATCGTGTTAGCGGATTTGTGTTCACCAAGCGTAAATAGGTTGCGGAGCGCGATGGGTCTGGTTGAGCTATGTCTGCCAAGGATAGATAGATTGGGTGAGCACATTTCGCTTGTAGATCAGTGTCTGCTAGAGAGGCTGCGAAGCGCGACTTCCCGCGCGCAGTCTCGTTTCTTAGCAACTGAATGCGCTTTCTTTCGTCAAATTCGGCATCAGTAGGACGTAAGGAGAGGAAAGGGAGGTAGTCTTTTTGGAATGAGGAATAATGATAATCTGGTGCAATTTCAGTGCTTTCGAAGCTTTATAATTATCCCGATTCATGGAAGTTAATCCTGAAAGGCTGCTCAACATACTCGGTTAAATGACGAAAAAGTCTACTGAAAACAGTTGAATGTACGTTTATAGCAGTCAAGTCCTGGTATTTTTAAGCAAAAATCTCGATTATGATTTTTTTTTAATGTAAATCTGACTTTATGATGTGAGGAAATGTGCACTTTTATGGGGATTGCGAACAATGTCGAAACTCGTTTTTGTCCTGCTTTGGTAGGATACTAGTCAATAGTCCCCCCTTTAAACGTCAATAAAGCGCATTCATTTGCAAGTTTTTTGCTTTCAAATCAACATGAAAATAGGGAAAAACCTTTGTATTATAGGGGAAAGAAGCGAATGAAGGTTAAGTAAAAATGAGTCTCAAGTTTGATTCTCTCAGAAAATTCATAAAGCGCTTCCAATTGTTAGAATTTTTATTTTTGACACCCAAATAGCACCAGTTTATTTCCAACTATTCTCATCAATTAGGAGTCCGTACTTATGAAAACACGAATGAAAATGAGTACGATTGGCTAATCTACACCATGTCTTTATTCCCTCAAGAATTATTATCATCTGTGTCATACTAGATTGCAGGAAGCGTTCCGCGATTCAAATTAAAGGAACAAGCGAGCTGATGAATGGAGGTTTCAAAGATGAACATTTCAAATCAGGAGCAGAAGCGAGTAAGGCTGAAGCAATTTTTGAAAATACTATCCGAGGATCCTTCTCTATTACAGCAAGACGGGAAAACGGAAGCTAGATCTTTGCCAGAGCTGCTTATGGCCACCGGCTGCCGCTTTCAAAATGAGCCTGTTGATATGGCCGAGCTTTTCTCGCAGCTACTCGGCAAGCTGGGCTTGAAAGCCTGCTCCGCCGAAATGATGGATTACATTATGAATGGCGGAACGGTAGACGATTTTTTGAACACAGCAAAATAATAGGTTCCGTCCTTGTTGTCAGGTATTCATGAAACGGGATACACCTATCCATAAATGACGTCTAAAAGTTCGCGTTTTGAATAATTAAAAAAATTTAATATTCGTTAAGAACAACTTTTATGAAGTTGCAAGGACGGATGACTTTATTAGTAACGGAGGAAATCAATTGGAATTAAAACAGTATTGGA
Source organism: Paenibacillus sp. Y660 (assembly GCF_057221575.1). Lineage (NCBI taxonomy): Bacteria > Bacillati > Bacillota > Bacilli > Caryophanales > Paenibacillaceae > Paenibacillus > Paenibacillus sp. Y660. The sequence goes on from NZ_JBXBBJ010000001.1 coordinate 72,058, forward strand.
TCATCGTGAAAAGAAGGCTATTGATGATTGCTTTAATTATTACCGCTAGCTGTCTGACCATCGGAATTTACTCCAATTACTTCATCGAACCACAGTATGAAGCATCCGCTAAATTAATCGTCAACGATCATAAGGGCAGCAGCTCGCTGATTCCAAGCATAGACGTTGGTTCGATCAACTCCACTATTGGACTTATCAAAACCTATAAAGAAATTTTGAGGACGCCGCGGATGATGAAGAAGGTCGTCAAGCAGTATCCGGATCTAGGCGTGACGTACGGTGAGCTCATTGGCAAAGTAAGCGTAAGCTCAGTAAATGAAACACAGGTCATGTCCATTTCGGTGCGGGATGATTCTTATGCGCAAGCGGCTAAAATCGCCAACGCGGTTGCGATCGTTTTTCAAAAATCGGTACCAGAGCTAATGAAGGTAGACAATGTATCCGTCTTGGACCAAGCCGATCCGAAGGAGAATCACGCACAGGTATCGCCGAATCCAAAGATGAATATCGCCGTCACTTTTATGCTGGCTTTGATGGTAGGCATAGGCATTACCTTCCTTCTCGATTATTTGGATGACACGATCAAGACTGAGGAAGACATAGAGGCGCTCCTTCAGGTTCCGGTGCTATCGTCTATTCCGAAGTTCGAAGAGAGAGATTCGCTCGAGAGAACCAGCACACCGACAAAGACGATAGCAGGGAGGGAACAAAATGTCTCGCTTGATTCCTAAATGGAACCTTATTACCGAGTTAAACCCCAAATCGCCCATATCAGAGGGCTACCGCATGCTGAGGACGAACATCGAGTTCTCGACGATTAGCCAAAAGCTGCAAATCATTATGGTCACCTCCTCCAAACCGAGCGAGGGCAAGAGCACAACATGCGCCAATATGGCAGTCGCTTTCGCGCAAGCGAACAAAAAGGTGCTGCTTATTGATGCAGATCTGCGCAAGCCGTCACAGCATCATATCTTTGGAAAGTCCAACCGCAGCGGCTTAACGACGGCATTATTTAACCAGATGAAGCTGGAGGACATTATACAGTTCACCGGTACGGAAAATCTATCGATCATTCAGGCGGGGCCAACGCCTCCGAATCCTTCAGAGCTGCTTTCTTCAGAGCAAATGGCCGATCTGCTGAAGACGGCTAGGGAACGTTATGATGTCATCATTATCGATACGCCGCCGATTATGTCCGTCACAGACGCTCAGATCGTTGCGACTCAAAGCGATGGCGTCGTTCTCGTTGTCGATTCAGGAAAAGTGAAAAAGGAAGTAGCGCTCAAAGCGAAAGCTTTACTAGAGCATGTGAAGGCGAGGCTTATCGGCGTCGTGCTCAATAAAATCAATCGTAATCATTCGGATGTCTATTCCTACTACTACGGGGAAAGAACGGACGCTTAGGCGTCGATCTCCTGGTCGCTAAAAGCGTGGAATGGATATAGGTAATGTCTCCTGCACCTCTATCACCGGAGGCACTCGGTCATGCTGTGGGTCAGCCGACCTTAGACGTTAATCGTCAAGGGTGTGACGTGAGGAGGGGTTCAATGCCCCTGTAAATACAAAAAAATATATAGGATAGGGTGAAATCAAATGAAAAAAGTGAGAAAAGCCATTATCCCTGCCGCAGGACTCGGAACCCGTTTTTTGCCGGCAACAAAAGCGATGCCTAAAGAAATGCTTCCTATCGTCGACAAGCCGACCATTCAGTACATCGTAGAGGAAGCAATTGAATCAGGCGTTGAAGACATCATCGTCGTCACAGGTAAAGGTAAGCGGGCGATCGAGGATCATTTTGATATCGCTTTTGAACTAGAGCATATTTTAGAGCAAAAAGGGAAATTCGATATTTTGGAAAAGGTTAGAAAATCATCAAATGTGAATCTCCACTACATAAGGCAAAAAGAAGCAAAAGGACTTGGACATGCTGTATGGTGCGCACGCAATTTTATTGGCGACGAGCCGTTTGCCGTACTCCTTGGCGATGACATCGTTGAGGCCGAGACACCTTGCACAAAGCAGCTCATAGAGCAGTATGAACGAACTGGACGTTCAGTTATTGGCGTTCAGATGGTTGGCGTCGATCAAACGCATCGCTACGGTATCGTTGACCCCGGACAACGGGTGGACAATCTATACGAGGTTAATAGCTTCGTAGAGAAGCCGCCGCAAGGCCAAGCGCCTTCCAATCTGGCTATTATGGGACGTTATGTCCTGACACCGGATATATTCGAATATTTGGGGCGGCATGAGCGCGGCGCTGGAGGAGAAATTCAGCTTACCGACGCGATTCAAAAGCTCAATATGGACCAAGGTGTATATGCCTTTGACTTCCAAGGCACTCGGTACGATGTCGGCGAACAGCTAGGCTTTATTATGACGACGCTCGATTTTGCCCTAAGGAACAATGAACTTAAATATAAGCTTATGACTGAGCTTGAAGAATTGATGGAGCGGGAGCTCAGCAAGCAATTATTAGCCGGAAGGAGTGATAGAAGATGACACCTCCACAGGATGAAGCGGTAGTCAGCGTCTCTGATTACTATTCGAATGCAATCGCAAGGCGTAATGATCGCGAAGCGGTTACGATGTATTCGATTATGAAACGAACGATTGACATTGTTGGTTCGCTAGTCGGTTTAATGCTGTTAAGCCCGCTGTTTATCATTATCGCTATCCTTATTAAGTGGGAGGATCCGAAAGGGTCTGTCTTCTTTTATCAAACAAGGATCGGCAAAAATGAGAAGCAGTTTCGGATGTTCAAATTCCGCTCGATGCTGACAGGCGCCGAGGATAAGCTGAAAGATCTGCTGGAAAAGAATGAAATCAAAGGCGCTATGTTCAAGATGAAGGACGATCCGCGCATTACGAAGATCGGCAAGCTAATCCGCAAAACAAGCATTGATGAGCTGCCGCAGCTTCTTAACGTGCTTAGAGGCGAAATGTCCTTGGTTGGTCCAAGACCTCCGCTTTCGAGAGAAGTGGCGGAATACAGTGAGTATGACAAGCAACGCCTGACCGTAACGCCGGGCTGCACCGGGCTTTGGCAGGTAAGCGGCAGAAACAACCTTTCCTTCAAGCAAATGGTTGAGCTGGACCTGGTCTACATCGAGAAGAGATGCATCTGGTTTGATATTAAAATTATGCTGAAAACGGTGAAAACCGTCGTCAGCTCCGATGCTTATTAATTAACAATATGTTGCTTCGCAAAACTAGGTCTATGCTTACGAAGTAAGTTTTGCTTCACAAAACTTTAAGGAGTTGATCAAATGGCAAGAGTCCTGCATATATCGGAGTTTACTAAGGGCGGCATCGAAACCCACCTGAATGAAGTGCTGAGTTACCAAGCGGGCAGACATGATATTTATCTTATGGCTTCCGAGCAGAACTCCAGCCCAGAATCGCTGCAGATTAGCCAAGACCGTTTGTCCTTGTATCCATACAAGCGGAAGCCGGCATATTTTCTTCAAGCGATAAAAGCTATTCATCACAAGGTAAAGGCGTTTAAACCGGATATCATTCATGTCCACGGAACGTTCGCAGGTGTCTTCCTGCGAGCGTTGTTTTTTTTCAAGTTCCGCAGGCCAGTCGTCATTTACAACGCGCATGGATGGGCTTTCCTAATGGACACGAAGTCGTGGAAAAAGCGGATTTTTGCATTTGTGGAGAAGGTGCTGGCACACCGTACCGACTACATTATCAACATCTCCAGGCATGAATATGAGATGGCTATGCAGTACGGGCTGCCAGCCGAGAAATCGGGGGTCGTGTACAACGGCGTTTCCGATACGATTGCTTCTAACAAGCCGCCTTTTGAGACGCAGCCAGACAAAATCAATTTGCTATACGTCGGCCGCTTTGATCGTCAAAAAGGCTTTGATCTGCTGCTTGATGTATTCAACGAGCATAAGTTCGCGAACGTCCATCTGTATTTGGTCGGCGATACGGTGTTGGAGGATGTTGAATATGTTTTCCCGGAAAATGCGGTCAAGATCGGCTGGGTGGACAATTCCGAAATCGACCGTTACATGAAAGCCTGTGATGCGGTTATCATTCCATCGCGCTGGGAAGGCTTCGGCATCGTCGCCATTGAAGCGCTGCGGAACAAGAAGCCGGTCATTGCAAGCAATCGGGGAGCGCTTCCGGAAATTATCCGGCACGGACTGAACGGCTATATCTTTGATTTTGAAAATAAGCAGGAGCTGGCAGACATCGTTCATAGGCTGGATAAGCCGACGCTTGAAGCGATGGGCCAAGCAGGCCTGAATATTTTCCAAGACAAATTTCATTCGAATCAAATGAACAACCAAATCGAGCGGTTATACGAGGATGCCTTGCAAAAACGAAGAGGCTCATTTTCCGCTGCAGTTAAAAAATATGTCTAGATTTACGGGGATGGAGAGAAGATGAGCCTAAGCTTGCAGAGCAACCTTACGACTAATGATAAGTTAGCCAAGAAAGAGAGCAAAGAGCAGTTTTTTTTGGCGATCTATCTGAGCCTTATGCTGGTTCTGACCGTCTATCAGGATTTCCCGTTAGTCAATATGATCGGTGAGATCGGCAGATCGCCTATTATTTTAATGCTTCCGCTGTTCGTATTTTGCGAGATTGCGATGCTCGCCAAGCATAAGCGGGTGATGAACGGCTCGACGCTGCAAAAGTATTTATTCGGCTTTATCCTTTATTTGAGCTTTATCAGCATCGTCTACCTGCTTGTTCAATTCATACAAGGCAGCTACAGCTTTGGCTCGGAAGGACTGCTGGGCAAAGCGATAAAGGTGCTGATCTATTTTGTGCTGATACTGCTCTATATCCGGCATATGCAGCTCGTTTTTTCCAAAATTAAAAGCTTTAAGATGCTGTACGGTTGCTTTCTAGCGGTCGTTACGCTGCTTGCGGCCATTATGATTATGGAGCTTATGAGCATGCCAAACGCCTTTATGTCTTTGCATTCAGGGAGCCATCCCTATTGGCGGGTTAGGATGCTTACGTCAGAGAGCAGCACGACGGGCTCGATTGTCGTTGTCTACTCTGCGATACTCGTTTATTTGACCAAATATTTAAGCAGCTTTGCTAGAACGCTGTCCATCGTATATGCTTCTAGCTTTTTTCTGTTTTATGTATTCATTACCGGCTCGAAAGGGTTCATGATTATTATTTTGCTCACGCTCGTCGTGACGATGGTCAAGTTTTTGGATTTTCGGAAAAAGAAAAACTTCATATTGCTTATTTCAGTCGTTCTGGCCATGTACATGTTCATTACCAATTTTTCGGCGGGACTGGTCAGCTCGTTTAGCAATGACATCGAAAACTACACATCTTCTTACACGCGAATGGGAACGATCATTATCTCGCTGGCTACCGTCTTTCACAATCCGCTGGGGGTTGGCACGGGAGCATACCTCATGTATTTCGATAAGTATGTGAATGATTCGATCAGCTTGATGTCTCATTTCTATTACAACCTATTTGGCATAAGCCAAATTAATGCGGGGGAGCTGTTGCAATATTCGGGCTCGGATAAAAACTTAGGCGTCAAATCCGGATTTTTCCAGTGGGTCATGTTCGGCGGAATCGTTTCAGTGCTGTTCTTTTACCTGCTTGCCAAAAACCTGATCGTTAAAGTAAAGTCCAGCTCCATTTTATTTCTAGCGCTTATCTTTATTTTATTTTCGATGCTCCTCGTTACTTTGGAAATTAAGTACGAGGTTTGGCTGCTGTTTGCTTTTATTAGCCTCTTTCTTGGCAAGAACGAAATGAATTCATCAAAAAGGTCGGGGGTAGTCAAATGAAAATGCTTGTAGTGTGCAGTGATTTCCCATATCCCGCCGACCATGGCGGAAGAGTCGACACTTGGGGCAGAATCAAGGTGCTCGCTGAGCTCGGCTGGAAGCTTCATCTGCTTGTATGCGGCAAACAGACGCCATCTAAGGAAGAAATGGACGCGGTATATGACTATGTAGAAGAAATTACGCTCTGCGATCGCAGAAGCAAGCTTGCGGATTTGCTCCACGTCATTCCGATGCAGGTGCAGTCCAGAAGCGAGCTGAGAAACGTTAAGCTCACGGGTGGTTACGATTATGTGCTGCTCGAGGGCGATTACGTGTATCCGGTGCTGCAAAATCCGAAGATTAGGTCTGACACAGCGATCTTAAGGGTTCATAACGATGAAGCGGTTTACTTCAAGGCGCTTGCCAGAAGCACCAAAAACGTCGTCCATAAAATGTATTACCACATGGAGAGCAGCAAGTTCGCGATTTTGCAGAAAAAAATGCTCGAGAAGGTCGACAAATATTTGTTTATATCAAGTAAAGAATTTGAAAATTTCCAAAAGCTAAATCCTGCGGCAAAAAGCTTGTTCTTGCCTCCACCGGTAACGAAGGCCAGCTTCGAATCGAGCGATTTTCAAAGCAAGCATGTGGTATTTATCGGATCTTTGTTTATGCCGAATAACCGAGAGGCGATTCAGTGGTATCTCGAGCATATTCATCCGCTGATGCTGAAGGAGCCGGAGTACAAGTTCATCATAGCGGGCAACAGCCGAAAGCAGAGCCTGAGCTGGCTTGAAGCGTACGATATGACGAACGTGATCGTGCATGATACGCCGAAGAGTCTCGACGACATCTACAGAAGCGGGTATCTGTTCGTTAATCCGATGCAAAACGGCGCAGGCGTGAAGCTAAAGACGATTGAAGCGATTCAGAACGGCCTGCCGGTCATCTCCACCTCCATCGGGTACGAGGGAACCGGGCTTGTAGATAATGAGCATATTATGGTCGCCGACAGGCCGGAGCAATTTTATGCGAAAATCAAGCAGCTGTTCGATAACCCGGAAGCGGCAAAGGCGCTGCTCGAATCGTCGCAAAGCTTCTTGCGCACGCATTACAACCATAAAGAGGTGCTGAAGCAATTTATTCAGTCCTTAAATGCCAGTTATAAAGTAAAGCAGGTGCTCTGAATGGACAAGCGAAAAGTTAACGTCATGTTTGTGACCCACGCGGATAAGAAAGGCGGCGCTGAGCAAAGCCTCATTCATCTGATCAATTATTTGGATACGTCGAAATACCGGATTTTCTTATTAAGTCCCGGCGATGCGGCGTATTTGAATGAGATTCGTGCGGAATATGTGCATTTCCCGCTGCAGCTGAGCAGCATTAAGCAGAAATTCGGATTAGGCTATATCGAAACGGTGCTTAAGATCAGGTCATTCGTTCGGAAAAATAAGATTGATGTCGTCCATGCCAATGGCTGGCGGGCTCCTTGGTATACGGCTCCGCTAAAGTTTTTGGCAAAAAGCAAGCTGGTCTGGCATCACCGCGACTATACGCATTTGCGTATGTTCAACAACGTGCTGCCTCGCTTTTTTGACCAGGTCATCTGCATCTCGCATTTTGTAGCGAACGCGATTCAGGGCAGCAACAAAACGATTATTTACAATGGCGTCGATCCTGAGCTCGCTTTGACGAAGAAGAGAAGAACGTTTATGGAGGATGACACGCTTGTCATCGGGACGTTCGGCCGAATCGTGGAATGGAAAAGATATCATCTCATGATTGAAGCCGTCAAAAAGCTGGCTGACAGCAACCGAAACAATTGGAAGCTGCTCATCGTCGGGGACACTTCCGTTGACGGATCGGAGGGCTATTACAACGATATGATCCAGAAGGTGCTCTCCTATGGCCTCGAGCATCATGTTATTTTCTATGGCTACAGCAAAAAACCGCTTGATGTTATGAAGGAATGTGATCTTACGATCAACTTCTCGCTTAACGAGCCGTTTGGCAGAGTCATTATCGAGTCGATGCTCGTAGAGACGCCTGTTATCGTAGCGGATTCCGGAGGAGCACCCGAAATCATTCATCATACGAATGGCGGCTTTATCGTGAAGGACGGCGATGTGGAGGAGCTGTACCAGACGATCCAACGCGTTTATGACGGAAAAGTCGACCATCAGGAAATGTCCAGCCGCGGCTACACCAGCGTAATGAATGATTTTAATATGAGCTCGATCGCGAAGAAAGTGGAGTCCACCTACACCCGTTTGCTCGCGCCAAACATGAAGTCGGAAGCGGCAGGAGGAACGGATGAGTACAGGATACAGTCAAATTAGCTTAGGCAAGCTGCTGGCCGTTCTAAAAGGAGCGGCGATACTGCCGATTAAGACGAGCTCGGTAGGCAGGCTTGGCAGAATTTCAGGAAAGCTTAGCGTGAAGAACAAGGGCAGATTTTTTTTAGGGAAAAATGTTTCTTTTCAAGCGAAGCCGTTTCCTTCATCGATTACGGTCGAGAAGCATGCCGAGCTGCTTGTAGGCGATAATGTGTTTTTTAATTATGGCCTCGACATTGGCTGTACGAAGTCGATCCAAATCGGCAGCAACACGATAATCGGTCCGATGGTGAACATCATCGATACGAACTTTCACCCCGTAGACATGGAGGACCGTTCGGGAAGCAAAGACATTGTCATCTCGGATAATGTCTGGATTGGCCGCGGAGCCGTTATTTTGCCTGGCGTGACGATTGGTCAAGGTGCGGTCATTGCGGCAGGCAGCGTCGTAACGCGGGATATTCCGGCAAATGTGCTGGCTGGAGGAACGCCTGCCAAAGTGATTCGCGAGCTCCAGGTAACGAATGAATGGATTCGCAGATACAACTGATAGAATGCAGAAAGGCTTTGGGGAATATCCTGCGGCAATGATTCTGGTTAGGCTAGGGAGCGTATGGCGATGAAAGTATGGATGTGGCCGAAATCAAGCGAGTTGAACTTTTACAATGATCTGTTGACAAATTCGCTGAGCGGCGCAGGTATGGAAGTAAAGGATTTGAAGCATGGCAAGCTGATGCTGAAGGTCGGCGGGGCGAGAGCAGGAGACATTGTCCATATCCACTGGATGCATCATGCCTATCAAAATCGCAACCTGCTGCTGTTTATTGTGAAATCGTTCATTTTTGTCATGACGATGCTTTATTTGAAGATGCGGAAGGTGCAGCTCGTTTGGACGATTCATAACCTGTATCCGCATCAGGTGAAATACAAGAGGCTGGAGCGCTTCATGCGAGGGTTGATATGCAAGTTTTGCAGCAAGCTTCTGGTAGCTTCCGAGTCGATCAAACGAAAGGTCATGATGGAATTCGGGGTTCCGGCAAGCAAGCTCTTCGTGGTGAAGCATGGCCACTATTTGGGCGTGTACAAGTCGAAAGGCAAGGATTGCAGGCAGGCTTACGGCATTAGCGAGGATGCGGAAATTTATTTGTTCTTGGGCGCGATTAAAGCTTATAAGGGTGTCGAGGATTTAATAGAAGCCTTTAATGCGGTGAAGACGAAGCAATCCTATCTGATTGTAGCCGGCAAAGCGGACAAGCAGATGGAATCCTATTTGAAGCATGTAGAGGATAAGGAAAATATCATCTTGGATTTGCGCTTCATTCCGAATGAGGAGGTTGCCGATCTCATCAGCGCCGTCGATGTGATGGTCATGCCGTACAAGGAGATTACGACCTCAGGCTCCGCGATTCTCGGCTTATCGTTCAGAAAGCTGATCGTCATGCCTGATAATGATTTTATCGACGAGTATTTCAAGGAGGACATGGTCGTGAGCTACGATCCAAACGACTATAACGGCTTGGAGAACGCGATGAAAGCAGCCTTGAATGTGAAGAGGGAGCAGCGCTCGCCACAGTACGAAGAAGTGCTGAAGGAGCTCGAATGGAGCACGATTGCGCAAAAGATAAAAAAAGTTTACCAAGGATGGGGATAAAGGATGAAGGTAACGGTGGCCATCTGCACCCATAACCGGGCAAAGGATACGGGAGAAGCAATAGAAAGCGTACTAGCTCAAAGCTTTGAGCGGGAACAGATTGAAATCGTCGTGATCGACAACCGGTCGACGGACAATACGGCTGACGTGGTTGGCGGGCTTGCGCGAATTCACGGCCCTGCGGTGCGTTATATTTTCGAGGACAAGCTTGGACTGTCGGTTGCGCGCAACCGGGCGATTCGGGAAGCAAAAGGCGAGTTCATTCTATTCCTGGATGACGATGCAATCGCTTCTCGCCACTGGGTGCGGCAAATTGTGGAGGTCTTCGAGAGCGATCCGAAGATCGGCTGCGTCGGCGGCAAAATCGATCCCATCTGGGAAGTGGCGGAGCCCGATTGGATTCCGGCAGAGCACCGCTCGGTGTTTACCATCCTCGATTATGCAAGCGAGATTAAGGAAATGCCGGCGCCAGCTATTCCATATGGTGCGAATGTCGCTTTCCGGGCGAGCGTCTTTGGGCAGTACAAGCCATTCCGCGAGGATCTCGGCCGGGTCGGCAACAACCTGCTGTCGAGCGAGGAAAGCGAGCTGATCGCTAGAATTCGAGAAAGCTATAAGGTGTACTATACGCCTTTCGCGCCTGTTCAGCACAAAATCGCCAAAGAGCGAACGACGAAAAAGTGGTTTTTAAAACGGATTTATTGGCAAGGCGTCAGCGATGCGGTGAAGCGGCAGGATAGAAGCCTAGTTGCGGTTGTGAAGCATTCGATTCGAATGATTCAAGCGATTGGAACGTCATTGCTGTCTATCTTTCATTTCAAGAGATTTATTAGCCAGGTTGTGAAAATATGTTACCGCAACGGATCGCTTGTCGGCATCCTGCGTTATAACGGTAGGGGTTGACTTGTGATGTCACAGCTTGCCATTCATAAAGCGTGGAAGGGAAACGGACTTGTACAGACGATTATGCGGACGAGCGCGACTAATTTATTAGTGATGGTCATCAGCACGCTGACCTCGATCGTAACGGCGCGCATGTTCGGCGTTGTCGGAAAGGGCGAGTTTTCAGCCATCTTATTTTGGCCAACACTGCTCGCCGGAATGGTAGGATTCGGACTTCCAACCTCGCTTATTTATAACATGAAGCAAAACAAAGGCAGCGGCGGCGATTTTGTCAGGGCAGGCTTCCTCTTCCAAATACCGGTCAGCATTATTGTTGGCGTGGTCGCGTGGATTTGGCTGCCGGTCTGGCTGGGCAATTATCCCGCTGACATCGTTCAAATCGCTAGATGGTATACGGTGCTTATGCTGCCGATTCTGCTTGCGATTAATTTAATATCGGCTCTGGCACAGAGCACAAGCAAGTTCAACGTATACAACGGCGTACGCTTATTTGTTCCGCTCTTCAATCTAGCAGGCCTAATGGTGCTGTGGGCGATCGGCGATTTAAGTCTTAAGAACGCTTCTCTCATCTTCCTCGTGACTAGCGTGCTGGTCGTTTCTTGGTCCTTATACAGCATAAGGGATGCGCTCCGCATCAACTGGCTGAAGGGGCTTGGCAATCGATTGGCAGCTAAGGCGCTGTTTGGCTATGGCGGCAGAGTGTTCGGGGTAGAGCTGCTCGGCACGCTGTACTCGCAGTTCGATAAGATCGTCATTCTATCGATGCTGACAGCAAGGGATCTTGGACTTTACACGGTCGTATATGCTTTGTCTCGCGTCTTTAACGTAGTTCAGATGGCGATTACGAATGTCGTCTTCCCGAAGGTTACGGGCATGGACAAATCAGCCATTATCGCCACGGTGGGCAGGGCATTCCGGCTATCGATGCTGCTTATGACGATCGTCGTCATTCCGAGCATGTTCATTGGCCGGTATTTGATGGGCATCCTGTTCGGGGCTCCGTTCCTTGAAGCAAGCAATGCCTTCTATCTGCTGTCTATCGAATGCATTCTCGGAGGAGGCTCTTGGATATTGGCTTCCGCATTTAATGCAATGGGAAGGCCGGGATTAGTGCTTGTGCGCCAGTTGATTGCCTTGGCGGCAACGATCGGCTTGTTTTTCGTGTTTACGCCGTTGTATGGGCTGAACGGCATCGCGCTCGCCTTATTGATCGGCGCAGTCATTCGCATGGCAGTGACGATGGCGTCGATGCGGTTGATTTTTAGGGTAAGGCTTGGAAATATGCTGTTTGATAAAAATGATTTCCGTTTTCTGATCAAGCGTTTAAATGAGAAAAAACAACGTAAAGGAGCGCGCTGATATGCTAATGGAAACGAACATACACCCGATGGAGGAACTAAAAAGGCAGCTTCTTCAAATCTTGAAGGTGATCCCGCCAGGCTCAAGCATTTATTATATCGACTATCCCGTATACAACAACGGCGGGGACCTGTTGATCATGAAGGGAGCAGAGGCGTTCTTCAAGGACAATCAAATCCGCGTAGCAGCGCGGTACAGCGTTCTTGATTTTCCAGACAAGCTGTTGATTCCAAACGATCAGATTATCGTGCTGCAGGGCGGAGGGAACTTCGGCGATCTGTATCCGGTGCATCAGAAGCTGCGTGAGAAGATCGTTGCCAGCTATCCAAACCATCGGATCGTATTGCTTCCGCAGACGATTTACTTTAAGAGCGATGCGGAGTATGAGCGGACAGCGCGCCTCTTCAACAGCCATAAGGATACGCATCTCTTCGTGCGGGACACCTTAACCTATGACTTGGCTGTTCAAAAGTTTCATAAATGCTGCGTTTATTTATCGCCGGACATGGCGCATCAGCTTTGGCCGATTTTGCCTAAGAGCAGCCCTGGCAAGGAACTGCTTTGCTTCTTCCGAACCGACATCGAGAAGACGAGCGAGCAGGAGAGCTTTGAAGCGGTGGGGCGGGGCGATCATTTGGACTGGGCTTCCCTCTACAACAAAGTCGAGAAGAAGTCGATTCGGGTGATTGGGCAGATGATGACCAAGGGCGGCGTACCTCTTCCGATGCAGGCGATATGGGGCAAGTATTCCGATTATTTGGTGGACAAAGCGGTCAAGCGCTTCAGCGGCTACCGCGTCGTGCAAACCTCAAGGCTGCACGGTCATATCTTGTCCTGCTTGATGGATAAGCCTAACACGCTGCTCGACAATTCATACGGCAAAAATTCGAATTACTATAATACATGGACCAGCAGCGTGAAATCGGCTCAATTAGTAGTGAAGAGCTGAGCTGGCTGGTTATTTGTTGAACTAATAGAAGGTAACCTGCACTCTCACGGCACAGTTAACAGGAAAACCTCCTGTTAATTTAACCTTTATTCGGTTTATAGCTGCATTAGCAGGAAATCCTCCATGTAATTTTGGTAGAATCGCGATTTTTGGGTCATTTATGTAAATTAGCGGGAGAAAATCCTGTTAAGTGTGCTAAGAGCTTAGATTTGAGCAAATTAGATGGAGTTTTTCCTGTTAAATTATGGGGCAACGGAAGTACCTTCCCATAAAACGATGCTAATACGGTAAGTTTTAATGCGAAGTTGTCCAAGGAGCACAAGCTCATTCTAGTAACACGTATTCCGCAAAACGCAGCTCTTGTTTTCGATTCGAGTTATGATGTGAAGCTGTTCAACAGCAGCACAGCTCGATAAAACACAGCTTATATTTTCGAAGCGAGTTATGTTGGAAGTTGTTCAAGCAGCAAAAGCTCCACAAAACTTTTTAGGAGGAATCAGTATGAAAATTGTACTTCTATCAGGAGGCTCCGGTAAACGGCTATGGCCGTTGTCAAACGAGTCGCGGTCCAAGCAGTTTTTGAAGGTGCTCAAAAACGCCGATGGCGAGCGTGAGTCGATGGTTCAGCGCGTATGGGGACAAATTTCTAAAGCAGGCCTACGCGATCATGCATACATCGCGACGAGCAAGCCGCAGGTTGACATGATTCATAGCCAGCTTGGCAGCGAAATCGAAGTAATCGTCGAGCCGGAGAGAAGAGATACGTTCCCTGCAATCGCGCTGGCAGCCACCTATTTATATTCGGTGCAAGGCGTGAGCCTGAACGAGACGGTAGTTGTTATGCCGGTTGATCCTTATGTTGAGGAATCGTTTTTCCAAAAAACGAAGGAGCTTGATTCGGTACTCAATGAATCCGGTGCAGATTTGGCGCTAATGGGTGTAAAGCCAACATATCCTTCCGAGAAATACGGTTATATCGTTCCGGAGATTGCGGCAGAGGCGGATGCGTCTTATGTCGATGTACACAGCTTTAGAGAAAAACCCCGCGAAGAAGAAGCGGCAGCGATGATCGAGCAGGCTGCGCTTTGGAACTGCGGGGTTTTTGCATTCAAGCTGGATTTTCTCATTAATATACTGATCGTCAATGAGTTTCCGATTCAATACGACGAGATGCTCAAGCAGTACGGCAAGCTTCCTAAAAACAGCTTTGACTATGAGATTGTTGAGAAATCCAACCATATCGTGGCTCTGCCATACGAGGGCGATTGGAAAGACCTTGGCACATGGAATACGCTGACCGAGGAAATCGAAACGCCGCTAATCGGCAAAGGGATCATTACCAGCGGCTCGCTAAATACGCATGTGATCAATGAGCTGGATATCCCGATTACGCTGCTGAATGTATCCAATGTTGTTGTTGCAGCAAGCCCTGACGGCATTCTCGTATCGGATAAAGCGTCAAGCCCTATGATCAAGGAAGTCATGAAGCATTCCGATCAGCGTCCGATGTATGAGGAACGTCGATGGGGACGCTACCGAGTGCTGGATTACTTGAAATATCCGGATGGCAAGGAAGTGCTGACTAAGCGGATATGCGTAGCGCCGGGACAGAACTTAAGCTACCAGTATCATCTGCTTAGAGATGAGGTATGGACGATTGTTGCCGGCCATGGAACGATGGTCTTGAACGGGCAGAGCTTCAGCGTGAAGAGCGGCGATGTGTTGACGATTTCCAAAGAAAGCCGGCACAGCCTGCGCGCGGAAACGGAAATGGACATTATTGAGATTCAGACGGGGTCGGAGCTTATTGAAGAAGATATCGTCCGGCTTGCTTTCGATTGGAAAGAGATTATGATGCTTTGCACCGTATAAATAAAAAACTTGATGAAGGAGCGATAAGCATGAACATTACGGTTATTGGAACAGGCTACGTCGGTCTTGTATCAGGCGTCTGCTATGCCGAGCTAGGCAACCGAGTCATCTGCGTGGATAAGGACCCGCGCAAGATTGATACATTAAATGCCGGCGGGATTCCGATCTATGAGCCGGGCTTGAAGGAGCTGACAGCGGCAAATCGCGAGGCAGGAATGCTATCGTTCACGACCGATTTGCCAAGCGCGGTGCGCCAATCGGACATTATTATTTTAGCGGTAGGAACGCCGCCGCTGCCGAGCGGCGAGGCGAATCTCTCTTACATTAATCAGGCAGCCATCGAGATTGCAGAGGCGATGAACGGCTACAAAATTATAGCGGTAAAGAGCACCGTCCCGGTCGGAACAAACGAGAAGCTGGCGGAGCTCATCCGCTCCCGCACGAACGAGCGCTTCGACAGCATTTCGCTGCCGGAGTTTTTGCGCGAGGGCTCGGCGATACAAGATACGCTTCATCCTGACCGGATTATTATCGGAGCCGAATGTCAAAGAGCGTCAGACGTTATGACGCTGCTGCATATTCCGTTGACCGAGCAAATCGTCGTAACGGATATCCGCAGCGCCGAAATGATCAAGTATGCATCCAATGCCTTTCTCGCTACGAAAATATCCTTTATTAACGAGATCGCCAACATCTGCGAGAAGGTTGGCGCCGATGTGACGAAGGTTGCGGAGGGCATGGGCTATGACAAGCGGATCGGTCCGTCGTTTCTAAAGGCAGGTATCGGCTATGGAGGCTCTTGCTTCCCGAAGGATACGAGCGCATTGATTCAAATCGCCGGCCATGTGGACTATGAATTCAAGCTGCTCCGCTCGGTTGTCGAGGTGAATCAGGATCAACGCTTCAATGTGATCCGCAAGCTGGAGACGATTTTTGAAGGTCAGCTGCATGGAAAAACGATCGCGGTATGGGGACTCGCATTCAAGCCGAATACCGATGATGTACGCGATTCTCCGGCACTCGAAATCATTCAGCATTTGGTCGATAACGGCGTCAAGGTTAAAGCCTATGACCCTATCGCGATGGATAACTTCCGCTCTATATACCAATTAGAGGGTGTAACATGGTGCTCTGATGCGATGGAAGCGGCAAAGGATGCGGACGCGCTTTGCTTGCTGACCGAGTGGGAGGAATTCTCGAGGGTTGACCTTGGGCTGCTGCAGACCGTGTTGAAAAATCCGATTTTAATCGACGGTCGCAATGTATTCGAGGAAGAGCATCTTATTGGCACTGAATTTATTTATTATTCCGTTGGCAGACCTAGCTTGAATCAAGGCGTAAAGCAGCAAATGCCCGTTCTGCAATTTTAGTCCAAACTTATGAACTAGAGGTGAACGAAAGATGACGATTAGAAAAAAGGTAACCTTATCCGCGCTTGCGATTTCAATGCTTACTGCTTCACTCGGCGGTTTGCCGCTAAGCCAGAAAGGATTGTACCAAAAGCTTGGAATTGTTCAAACGGTGAATGCCGCGGAAACCGAATTGCCGTCTAGCGTGTTCCTGGAGCGTATGAGAGGTCTCTATGCCGCGCTTGCTGCAGGCGACAAGACGGATATGCAAGAGGTTAGAAATTTGCGTGATGAAATCGCCGGGCTTGATGAAGCGACGAACCAGCAGCTCATTGATCCGGTGTGGAATAAGATTAGTGACAAGCTTCCAGAATCCGTCGATAAAGCGGAATTGAAGGCGAGCCTGTTCCGACTGGTCAAGGCAGTCGGCTCCTTCCGTTATGATCCCGATGCCACCGATCTGGAGGCTATTCGCACGAACCCGGAATATCGCGCTACCTTGAAGACGATTGCAGCCGCAGGCGGCGATGAGAATATTAAGATCGATGATTTTCTTGTGTTTCTATTTGGCGATGGCAGCAGCAGAAAAGGCGTTGAAGGCACAATTGGCGGCATATTAGCCGAGAAATCGCCACAAGAGCTGATCCAGCTGCTCGGCAGCAAGCAGGGCATTACGGCCGTCCTGCTCCAAGCGACGGAGAAGCTGCTTGGCGACACAGAATCCTATAAGTTCAGCTCGGTTCTGAAGAACCTTGGCGTAACGCCGCAGGATGTAAGAGCAACGGTGCTGAATTTTCAGCTGAAGCTGCAAAAGGATGAGCCGGCAATTAGTGCGATGACCGTAGCGTACATTCGATCGGCAGCGAAGCCAAATGTGAAAGTAACCGCTGACGGACGCGTTCATACCTACACCTTAAACGTGTTTGGCGTATCGATTATCCCGTTCGTGCTGCAATGGTCAAAGGTATCCGGCGATTCTGGGGTAAGCGTATCTCCAGCTGGTGTTGTTTCTATACCAGCAGCTG
The DNA here is from genome assembly GCF_057221575.1 of Paenibacillus sp. Y660. NCBI lineage: Bacteria > Bacillati > Bacillota > Bacilli > Caryophanales > Paenibacillaceae > Paenibacillus > Paenibacillus sp. Y660. The sequence continues at coordinate 89,273 of NZ_JBXBBJ010000001.1, forward strand.
CGACAAGCGGTAAAGCTGTCATCCAGGCCAAGCTGATTAATCCATACGGCGGCCCTGCGAAAGTTATTTTTGAGCAAGAAGTTACATTATCGACAGCGCAAGAGGAAGAAACGGTATTTCCGGCAGCTCCTTTTCTTGAACGTCTGAACAAGCTGCACAGCGCTCTTGCAGCAGGCGATCCAGCAGATATTCAAGCGGTTCGCGGCCTGCGGGATGAAATTTCCAGGCTTGATTTTAGGAAGGACCAAGGTCTAATCGACCCAATCTGGAACAAGCTGGCGACTAAGCTGCCGGCAACTGCAGATCAAGCAAAGCTAAAGGCAGCCTTGTTCGATATGATCAAAGCGGTCGGTTCGATTCCATATGATTCTCAGGCATCCGGATTGGAAGCGATTCGTTCAAATCCTGAATACCGAGCTGCGCTTAAGGAGATTGGAGCAGCTGGCGGAGAGCCAAGCTTCGTCATTGATGATCTTCTAGTGTATCTATTCGGTGACGGCGCCTTAAAGCCGGGCATTGAAGGTTCGATTAAGAAGCAAATAGCGGCCTTATCATCTACGGAGCTGCTGCGCCTGCTTGGAGACAAGCAAGCAGTTGCCAAGCTGGTGTCTAATGCAACAGAGCAGATTCTGAGTGAAACAGATGCGTATAAGGTCAGCTCGCTTCTAAGCGGCTTATCGATTACGACTAAAGACGTTAATGCGACATTGGCGAGCTTCCAGCTGAAGCTGAAGAAGGATGAGCCGGCTCAACAGGCATTGACTATTGCTGGCATTCGCGCTGCAGCTGTAGAGACGGTGAAAACCAGCGAAGACGGCCGCGAGCAAGCATACGGTTTAAAAGTATTTGGCGTAACTATTCCGCAGCTTGCGCTGCGGTGGAGCAAAGTATCCGGCAGCGAGAATGTGAACGTGTCTGCTAACGGTAAGGCTACCCTATCGCGAGGCGCAGAAAGCGCGTCGGCTGTTATCAGAGCAACATTCATCAATCCTTACGGCGGCACAGCGAAGGTTATTTTCGAGAAAGAGGTTGCTTTAACGGCTGTTGAAGGCGAGGGTGATTATTTCCCGTCAGAGAAATTCCTTGAGCGAATGAACAAGCTTCATGCTGCCCTGCTAGCGGGTGACCCGGCGGATGTTCAGGATGTCCGCAACCTTCGCGATGAGATCTCGAAGCTAAGCTTTGCCAAGGATCAAGCGCTTATAGATCCGGTATGGAACAAAATTAAGGCGAAGCTTCCGGCAACGGCGAATCAAGAAGAGCTGAAGAAGAGCCTGTTCCAAATCATTCAAGCCGTAGGCTCCATCCAATATGATCCGGAGGGCAAGGCGCTCGAGGCGATTCGAACGAATCCTGAATTCCGTGCTACGCTGAAGACGATTGCGGCTGCCGGCGGCGTAACGAATTTGACGATGGATGATTTCCTTGTGCTGCTGTTCGGCGATGGCGATGATCGCCTGGGCATTGAAGGCACCGTTCGCGATATCATCTCGGATATGAATTCGAAGGAGCTCGCTCAGCTTCTTGGCAATAAGAATAAGATCAATGAAGTGCTACTGAAAGCTATGGCTGAAATTTTATCGGAAAAAGATGACTACGCCTTGAGTGAAGCATTTTACAACTTAGGCGTTAAATCTACGGACGTTCGTTCGGCTGTACTGAAATTCCAAGTGAAGCTGAAGCATGATGAGCGTGCGATTAACGCTTTAACTGTCGCTTATATCCGCTCAGAGGTTATTTCGGCAGTGAAGGTAACGGCAAATGGCAGACAGCATGATTATACGCTGAAGCTGTTTGACAAAGCGTTGCCATCCTCTTTCCTCAAATGGAAGAAAGTATCGGGAAGCAAGGATGTTACTGTCGATTCCAAAGGGAAAGTAACGATTCCGAAAAATGTTGCTACTGGCACTGCAGTTATTCAAGCGACGCTGATCAATCCTTTCGGAGGTTCAGCCAAAGTGGTCTTCCAGCAAGAGGTGACGCTCGTTAACGGTGAAGTGGAAACGGATCCGAAGGAGGAGCTGAAGAAGATCGCTCAAGCTCTGGATGTTGAGCTTGCGGCTATCAGCAATAAGCTGAAAGCGGCAACGAATGACGAGCAAAAAGCACAATTGGTTCTTGAGGTTGTGCAAGCAAGAAATGTAGCCGTTAATGAAATCAACAAGGTCAATGCATCGAATGCACTGAAGAACAAAGCGATCAATGAAACAAAAAGCAAGGTCAACAAGCTGTTGACTGCTATTATTATGGAAATCATGCGTTCTTAATCTCTAGCCAGTCTTCCTTCTCTGATAGGAGAAAGAAGACTGGCTTCTTTCTATTACAAACGAAAGGTGGTAGCCGCATATGAGTCAACGGCATGTACGAAGGAAAAGGCGTCCTCGCTTTCAGAAACCGGATACGATTAATATTATTTTAGGCTCTTTAACGATTGTTTTGCTCTTTGTATGGGGCGGGCTTTATTGGAAGGAATCCTCTCAGCAAGCGCTTATCGTCAATGCGGATGGAGCGGCGCAGAACGAGCAGGCAGAGCTGATAAATTTGGATGAGCCTGTAACAGAGCCTGTTATCACCGCACCTGTAGGAGAAGTAAAGCCGTCAGATGCAGACAAGCCAGCGGGGCAAGCAACCGATAAACCGGCTGTGGGCGGAGATGGCACGGCTTTGCCAGAGGAGACGACTAAGGATAGTCAGCCAGATATGGGCTCGGGAGCAGTCGAAACGACGAAGCCTGCGCAAACGGCGAAGCCTAATCAAGAGGCAGCATCGAAGCCGAATGCAGGTGGTTCGGCAAAACCAGGAACGACAAAACCAGCAATGACAAAGCCAGGAACGACAAAACCGGCAACGACAAAGCCAGGAACGACAAAACCTGGAACGACAAAGCCTGGAACAAATCCGGAAACGCCAGCAACAAAGCCGCCGGTAAGCATGTCCGAGAAATACGAGCAAGAGATCATTCAGCTTCAAGCGAAATGTACACAGGATATGAATGAGGTGCTGGTAGGGGCTGAAGCGAGCATTGAGCAGTTGGATCAGTCAGATCCATACGCCTTCCAAGCGTTAAATCAGAAGTGGATGGATAGCCTTGCGAATGTGGAGAACACATGCAATACGAATTTCAAAACGAAGATCGACAATGCGGAGAAGGATAAAGTGGATCCAGCGATTACAGAGGAATGGCAGCAAAAGTTCAGCGCATTGATGCTTCAGCTCCAAGGTGAGTTCGAGGCGAAGATGCTGAAGCTGATGGGCGGTTAACTTCGTTAACCTATTGGCGGTTGATTTCATCAACCTAATGGCGGTTAACTTGGTTAACCTATTGGCGGTTGATTTCATCAACCTAATGGCGGTTAACTTGGTTAACCTGTAGGCGGTTGAATGCCCTCAACCAATCGCAAATGGCTCCATCAACCGAATAACGGTTGAAATGCTATTTTAAACTGACGGCACGTTACTCATCCTTTGGCAAGGTGCGGTCGCGGAGCACTCGTTCAAGCAAGCTGCGAATGAGCTCAAGATCGTCCCTTTCCAGAGGTACGCCGTCCCAGTGAAGCTGTTCATAATTCAAGTATTCCTTCGCATTATGGTTAAGCTCAATTGTTGGCTCTGTATAATCAGTCAGCCCAAGCAAATAGTCCGCCGATGTGCGCAGCTTACGCGAGATCGTCTGAATGGATTCGATGGTCGGCTGGCGGTATCCGGATTCGTATCCCGCATACGTGCTTTTTGCAACCCCTAAGTAATCGGCCACTTCCTGCATGGTCAATTTCCTCGTTTTACGCAGCTGCTTTAGGCGCTTCGCGAACATCGCAATCCCCCTCTCTCTAACGTCTCTCTGTTTCTCATTCCTGGCCGGCTAAATGCCCACATAATTATATCATGTTTACCATTTATATGTACAAGATAGAATGTCAGAATTACGAATTACAAATATAAGTATGTACCAAAGAACCTTGCAGGTCTGCCGCAGACCTGCAAGGTTCTTATTTGTTTTTCTATTCTTGCATTAAAAAGATAGTGAAAGGATAATCTCGAACTCCTTTGATGCATATATTTGAATGAACAGGCTGCATCCGGTGAGGAGGTTGAAGATGAAATCAAGCATTTCGGGAAAAGTAATGATTATTTACGGAAGCATCTTCCTGCTCATTATTGCTTTGACCTTCTGGATGTCCTATCAGGGCACGGTAGGCCCGCTCAAGGATGATCTGACTAATACGAATCTCGCTCTTCTCAAGCAGGTGGATCAAAAGATCGAAGTGGCATTTCGTCAGACCGAGAAGGATCTGCTAGCTCTCATGGAAGAGCTTGAATTCGTTTATTTCATGCTTGACAGCTATGATGACGATGCCCAAAAGTACAGCAACTATTATGGTCTAACGACCAAATTAAAAAACTTTATTAATGCGAACCCTAATTTCTCATCCATCTTCGTTTATTCTGCTGTAAACGGCGATATTTTGACCGAAAAGGCTTATATGAATGACATTTCTCCAGTTGATAACTGGCTGGCTGCCTATATGGACATGCCAGGCTATTTCAAATGGATAACGACCCATCCGGTGTGGGACGGAACGACGACTCAAAACGTTGTCACGCTGGTGCGTTCCTATCCAACGCTCAGCAGCCCGGGATACCGCAACGGCATAGTTGCCGTCAATATTAGCGAGAACGTGCTGTACAGCATGATCAAATCTGTTTATGAGTACAGCACGGCAGGCCATTTATTTATTTTTGACGCGGATGGGAAAGTCGTCAGCCATGACGATAAAACGATGCTTTATCAAAATCTTAAACAGCTTCCTTACATCAAAAACGTCCTTTCGGAAGAGGGCAGCGGTTCCTTGTCAATCAAGCTGGACGGCGTTCCGCAAACGGTGTTTTACCGAACCTCCGCGTATACGGGCTGGAAGATGGTCAGCATCATGCCGGAATCTCAAATTTACGAGCCGCTCCAGCTAACACGCAATCTGCTGTTTATTTTGGCAGGCGGCATGGTCATCCTTGCTCTTATCGTATTGTTCTATGTCAATCGCTTAACCTTCAAGCCGCTCGACCGCCTTGTCGGCAAGCTGTCAGGCACTTATCAACCGGATAAGAATAACCGATTTGATACGGCTGGGTTCAACTATTTGGAGACGGTGTTCGAGAAAATGATGCAGGATCGGGAGCATTTGGAGAAGCATGTGCGGGATTCAAAATCGGTGCTCAAGTGGAGATTGATTATGGATTTGCTGACCGGCTACCGGACGGACTATCAAGCTTTGCGGCATCATCTTGAATTTACCGGGATCACGCTGTACCCGGAGCGCTTCCTTGTCTGCACGGCGGAGATCGGCAAAGCAGAAGGGAGCTTGAGCGCGCGGGATGAAACGCTTTATACGTATGTGTTTTGCAATGTGGCAGAAGAGCTGATGGGCAAAGAAAATGCGGGTGCCGCTATCGATTTGGGAGGGGGACGAGCCGCGCTGGTCTTCAGCTTTGCGGAAGGCGAAGCGGAACAGAATCATTTGCGTGCGCTCGCTATTTTGGAACTGATACTCGAGGTCATTAAGAAGCAATTCGGTTTAATCGCAACGGTCGGCGTCGGAAGAGGCGTCAAGGAATTGAGCGAAATTCAGAGCTCCTACGGCGAATCGCGCAAGGCGCTCCGCTACAAGATGCTTTTTGGCAGCCATTCCGTTATCTCGATCGAGGACTTACAGCCGCTGGACAGTCAGGATTATTACCGTTTGAATCGAAAGGCGAGCCGAATTATGGAGGCGCTCAAGAGGGCGGATACGGACAAGATGAAGGAGGATGTGCATCAAGCCTTTCAGAAGGCGGTGGAGCTCGGCATGCCTCCCGACTTGATCCGCCAGTTTTCGTTCGACTTAATCGTGAAGGCGCTGCAGGTCGCCGATTCGATCGGGATTGGCCCCGAGGAGTCCATGGGCAACCTGGACAGCATCTATGAGAAAATCGAACGCAGTGAAGATTGGAAGCAAGCGGAGGGCCTCGTTCTCTTTGTCCTTGAAGAGCTGGCAGCCAAGCTTTCGAGCAAGCGAAGCCAAAGAGGAAAGAATGACACGATTGATCGGATGCTTACCTACATACAAAGCCATTACCATGAAAATGATTTGTCTCTTGATCGGCTGGCCGAACAGTTTCATTTGAGCCCGACCTATATCAGCAAGCAGTTTAAAGAATACACCGAACGAAATTTCATCGACTATCTGATCGAAATTCGAATCGACTCGTCCAAGGCGCTTCTGCTGGACAAGGATAGGAAGGTGAACGATATCGCCGAGGCGATCGGATATATGAATACGCGAAGCTTCCTTAGGACGTTCAAGAAATATACGGGAATGACACCGACAGAGTACCGTGAGCATGCCATCAGCAATTTATCGGAGCAAGACTCGACTGAGGCGTAAGACCGGCGGCTAACTTCCGATGCGGAAGCGGTGCCCCGGTCTTTCCCTTGTAATGACGCGGTTTCTCTTGTGTCACAGCAAAATAATGAACCAGTTCAAGAAAGGTGACCTTCCCTTTAACAATAAAAGACACTAGGTACAGAACATGTCTATATTCAGCCTCCTGCGCTTTGTGTACGATCAAATCGTAAACAGAAGAGGATAAAGGGGGGGAGGACGATTTGGATACGGCTTAAGCGGGATCGGCACTTATATTTGATGCTTTTGCCTGTCATCTTGTTTTACGTGCTCTTTAAATACGCACCGATGGCAGGCGAAATCATCGCGTTCAAAAATTACCGTTTTATTGATGGCATATGGGGGAGCGAGTGGGTCGGTTTTCAACATTTTCAAATGCTGTTCGCAAGCTTGGATTTTTGGAGAATTCTTCGCAATACGCTGCTGCTGAACATTTACAGTCTAGTGTTTGGCTTTCCGGTGCCTATCCTGCTTGCCCTGCTTCTTAATGAGGTACGTAGAGAGTGGTACAAAAGAACGGTGCAGAACCTGTTGTATTTGCCTCACTTCATCTCTTGGGTTGTACTGGGCGGAATTGTGATCGCGATTCTATCGCCGAGTACAGGCGTCGTAAATCTGATTCTAAAACAATTTGGCATAGAGCCCGTTTATTTTATGGCAGACTCGACTTGGTGGCCTGTCGTCTATACGGTATCCGGTATTTGGCGCGACGCGGGCTGGGGGACGATTCTCTATTTGGCAGCGATGGCTTCGATCGATCCCCAGCTTTATGAAGCGGCCAAAATCGACGGAGCAAACAAGCTGCGGCAAATTTGGCATATTACGCTTCCGGGCATTCGCAGCACGATTGCCATTTTATTGATCCTCCGCATGGGGCATATGATGGATGTTGGCCTCGAGCAAACGCTCGTGCTGCAAAATCAATCCGTGCTGGACGTAGCGGATGTCATCAGCACCTACGTATACCGGGTCGGCTTGCAAAATATGAATTACAGCTATACGACGGCGCTCGGCTTATTCCAGTCTTTAATCGGCTTTATTCTTGTCGTGGGCGTTAACGGGCTGATCCGCAGATTCGGCGAAAGGGGGTTATGGTAACGGTGAAAAGGAATGCTTCAGCCGCCGCCGCGCTGTCTTCGATCGGCAAAATCATCCTTTATGCGTTTCTTGGTCTCTCGTCCTTAATCGCCCTGTTCCCGCTTTGGTACGAGGTAGCGGCTTCCTTCAGCAGCAGCCGGGCGATTACAGCCGGAGAAGTGCTGCTGTGGCCGATTGAATTCAACCTGCATGCCTACGATCGGCTGTTTGATGACGGACAAATCTTGATCGGTTTGCGAAATACGGTCCTGATTACGATTGTGGGCACCGCCTTCAACATGCTCATGACGATACTTGCCGCCTATCCGCTCTCAAGACGCCGCCTGATGGGACGCAGCGGACTGCTTCTGTTCATTACATTCACAATGCTATTCGTTTCGGGAATCATTCCGAGCTTCATTCTCGTTAAAACGTTAGGCTTAATGGACACATACTGGGCATTGTGGCTGCCAAGCCTGGTCAGCACGTATAACATGTTCGTCATGAAGACCTTCATGGAAGGGCTGCCGGAGGAGATCGAAGAGTCGGCTGCTATGGACGGAGCGGGAGATTGGCGGGTCTTAATGCAGATCATGCTTCCATTATGCAAGCCGATCATCGCGTCCTTGTCGCTGTTCTACGCCGTAGGCTGGTGGAATTCTTATTTCAGCGTTCTTCTCTATATTACGAAAACGACGTCGCAGTCCTTGATGGTGAAGCTGTATCAAATGATCAATCAAGTGGATGCAAGCCTGCTTAACAATTCCGGTGGCAGCGAGGGCGCTGGGCAAATTTTGCTGACGCCTGAGGGCATTAAAGCGGCAGCTATCGTTATTGCGGTTACGCCGATTCTGTGCGTATATCCGTTTCTTCAGAAGCATTTTGTGAAAGGCGTATTAATCGGTTCGGTTAAAGGTTGATAGGGAAAAGGGGATGATGTGTGTGATGAAAATGAACAAAATCCGCAATTTGATCATGACGGCAAGCTTAGCTGTTGTACTGCTGGCTGGCTGCACGGGGAAAACCTCCGAGCCGAGCAAGCCTTCCGCTGCGCCGAACGAAACCGATGCGCCAGTCGTAGAGCAAAAGAAAGAGATCAGCGTCTCCATCCTGGATCGGGGCGAAGTGGCAACCGAGGAAGGCAGCTACGAAAACAACCGCTGGACGAAGTGGATCAATGAGAATGCTCCTGCCGAGGTGAAATGGGTACCCGTTCCGCGCACGCAGGTGCAGCAGAAATTGAATACGCTGATCGCATCGGGCACGGCGCCGGATCTGATATGGGAATATGACCGCAGCTACATCAGCCAGCTCGCTGCTCAGGGCGCGATCCAGCCGATTGACGAGTATATTGAAAAGTACAGCACGACGTACAAAGCTTATTTGGAGAAGCATCCGGAATTAAAGCCCTTCTTGACGATCAACGGAAAAATGTATGCGATTGCAAGCGCGCGCGGACAGGAAACGATCGCCAACCACGGCATTATGATTCGTCAGGACTGGCTGGATAAGCTGGGCTTGAAAGCTCCAACAACAGTAGAAGAATTAGTTGAGGTTGCCCGCAAATTCAAGGAAGGGGATCCAGACGGCAACGGCAGCGCGGACACGGTGCCAATCACCTTCAATTACAATGGCGTGCAAATTTTAAGGGCGCTCTTCTTCAATAACGAGAACCAATGGTATCTGGAAGATGGCAAGCTCACGTTCGGCCGGATACAGGACCGGTATACCGATTCGCTAGCTTTGCAGAAGCAGCTTTTTGACGAAGGCTTGATTGATAAGGAATATATTACGGATACGAATTTTCAGCGCTCGCTTCAGCTGTGGACGACTGGAAAATCCGGCATCTATCTCGGCTCATGGTCGATGGGCGCGGAGTTTGTCGATTTGAAGAAAAACGTTCCGGATGCCAAAGTCGTGCCGCTGGAGCCAGTCGCATCGAAGTATGGAAAAAACGGTCTTTATCAGGAAGTGCCGGCCAACATGTATATTGCTTTTAATACAAACATGAAAGAGGACAAAATCGAAGCAGGTGTCAAATTTTTGGATTGGATGCTGGAGAAGGGCTGGGAGCCGCTCAGAATCGGGGAGAAGGACGTCCACTATAAGCTCGTAGGCGAAGTTCCGCAGAAGACCGATGCTGATCAGTTCAAAAAAGAGGTGTTCTATGCAAGGGAATACGCGATCCTGAACGAATGGGATCCGAAGCCGGAATGGTATGCGGTCATGGCTGCCCAAGACCCGATCTCCCAGGAGCAGGCAGAGCTTAAGGCGGCTGGCCTGGAAGTAGCGATGAAAAACAAATATCGGCGGGACATTGCCTATAATCCTGATATTCCCGAGGTGAGTCAGCTGATTGCTACGTTCGCTCCGATCGCGCAGCAAATTGAAGCAAAAATCGTCACCGGTGGAGGCGCGCTTACGCCGCAGGCCGGAATGGACGATATTCGCAAGGAATGGAAGCGCTTGGGCGGGGAAAATGTTGAGAAGCTGGTGCAGGAATGGTATGAGACGAACAAAGATCATTTGAAGTAGAGGGGAAGGCTCTTCCCGTATTTCCATATTGGCTCTGCGGGAAGGGTTAATCGCCGATTCGAGTAGCAAAGGATGGATGGAAAATGATGATAATGAAAAAAGCAATTTCATTATTCCTCGTCTTTGCATTGATCATGACAGCATCCGGTATGCTTGGCGATAATGAACCGGCAGCGGCTGCGGAAGCGGTATTCGCAGAGCTGCAGGCAGGTGACTATGAAAACGCCGATGAAGTATGGGACTTTCTGCTTGGAACCGAATTCCCCGGGGCGCAAGGAAGCTTCACAAGAGATCCATCCGCGTTTCAAACAGGACTTTCCTCAGCCAAAGTGACCGGAGATTTCAATGGCGGGGGCTCTTACGTCGCACTGGAGCGGTATCTGACGAAACGGATCGTTCCGGGGGATGCTGTGAGCTTATCCTTCTGGGTAAAGACAGCAGATGCTTCATCGATCTATCTTGTTCTAATGGACGGCACTAACCAAAACCATTCGCAAAGGCTAGTGCTTCAACCGACGACGGATTGGCAAAAGGTTACCGTTAATGCCTTTAATTCCGGCAGCGAATATACGCACTGGGGAGGTGCCAATGACGGCGCTTGGCATCCGTCGCTGAAGAAGATGACGATCAAGGTTGCACGGGCCGGCTTGCGCACGGGGCTTAAAAGCGGATCTGTATGGTTCGACGATCTCAGAATCAAGGTTGCGGTACCTGATCTTGCCATTGCCCAAACGCAGGTCGGCAACGTTTTCCCGGGTAAGAACAAAGGCATCTTTGATGTTCTAACGACCGGGAACACCGTCACATGGCAAACCTATGATGCTTGGGGAGAGCCTGACTCTTCCGGAAACGCTCCGGTAACTGGAGGCAAGCTCCGGTTGGAGGTGCCGGTTCAGTCAGACGGCTATTACCGCTTAAAGCTCTCCGCTTACCAATCGGGGACTTTGCTCAAAACAACAGAGACGACCTTCGCGACGGTACCCGCCTTTGATTTGTCGGCGGTGACGGCATCACCATTTGGCGTGCAGACGCATTTTGCCCATAGCTGGAACCGCGAGATGATTCCGCTCGTCAAATATGCAGGCGCCAAAAGCGTGCGGGATGCGATGTTCTGGTCCGAAATCGAGCTCAAAAAAGGCATTTACACCTATAACCCAAAATTCACCCTCTACATGGAAGGCTTGCTCGAGAACAGCATCGATCCGCTTATGACCTTCGCATTTTCCAATCAATTTTACGATAATTTCCAAACGCCTTATTCAGCAGAAGCCCACGCTGCTTATGCAAATTATACAAAATCGTTACTGAACCGATTCGGCGGCCAAATCAAATGGGGAGAAATGTGGAATGAGTTCAACCTGCCCGGATTTGGCGGGAATGGCCCTGCCGCTTCAAGGCCAGATGTATACTTCAATCTGATGAAAGCAGGCTACGAGGCTGCCAAGGAGGTGCGTCCGGATTTGAATGTGCTTGGCGGAGCAACCGCAGGCATTCCGACCGAGTGGCTGGAGGATTTGTTTGAGCTGGGCGGATTAAATTATATGGATACCTTGTCCGTACACCCTTACCGATACCCCGACAAGCCAGAAGGCTTGCTCAGTGAGGTAGCTTCATTAAACCAGCTGGTGAAGACGTATAACAACGGGCAGACGAAGCCGATCTGGTTCTCAGAGATTGGCTGGCCGACGCAGCTTGACCCTCGCGGAGTGGATGAGAAAACACAGGCTGCGTATTTGATACGCACGTATGTACTCGGAATGGCAGCGGGCGTGGAGAAAATCTTCTGGTACGATCTGATGGACGACGGAACGGATAAGAAGTATAACGAGCATAATTTCGGCATCATTCATAATGGCGGAGATCCGCTCGGCGCCTATACGCCAAAGCCGGGTTATGTAGCGCTGGCGACGGTAGCGCGGCAGTTGACAGGCGCAAGCTTAACAGGCCAGGAGATTACGAGCGGCATCTATCGCTATAAATTTAAGAAAGGCGAGAAAACCATTCATGTGCTTTGGTCAGGAACGGATACGGAAACTAATCTGACGCTCAAAACAAAGGAATCGCTAGTCGTAACAGACATGATGGGACGCTCGTCAACCTACACGCCAAAGGACGGGGAAATTTATATTACGGCTTCCAAGGAACCATTATTTGTCCAAGGGAAAATCGATAAAGTCGTTCAAGGCAGTAAATACGAGCTTAAGAGCGAGCCGTACTTTACAGACGATCCCGTAAGCGTAACGCTATCCGTATACAAAGCTTCCTCATGGCAGCCGGTCAAGGCTCGCATTCAATTGCAGGGAGCGGTTCAAAACATACAGGCTTCCGCAGTCGGCACCTATAATTCCGTATTTCCGGGAATAAGCGAGCCGGGCAGCTACACAGCGACAGCGGAGCTTGTTATTGGAGGCAAAAAGGTCGGCAAGTTAAAAAATACGGTGGTGGTCAAGCAATCGGAGGAGCTTTTCGCCAAGCATGTGCTGAAGGAGGGCAGCGACTTTCTAAGAGTTCGAATCGACAATACGAAACCGATAGATAGGCGACTGACGCAGATCGATTGGCAGGTGGGCGAGACAACCGAATCAGAAACGTATGATACGGTTTTGCCTGGCTTTTCGGATTACACGATTGATCTGCCGATACCGGCATTGCCAGCAGGCACATTAACGCCTCATCAGCTTACCGTCTATTTGGAGGATGGCACCGTATTGTCTCTGTCAGGCAATTTGAAAAATGTCGCTGTGGCCAGCATGACGCCAATCATTAACCGCACCGTGCAGGTGGATGGGTCGCTGGACGATGTGAATGATCTGCCTGGCATCGACCTGTTTGAGGAAGGCAATTCAAGAGTTGTACCGCATAATGGCCCGGAGGATCTAAGCGGCAATCTTTGGATCACTTACGATAACGATTACCTGTACCTGTCAGCGAAGATTCATGACGATCAATTCACTCAAACCAAAACAGGAGATGCCATTTGGAGCGGAGACAGCATGCAATTCGCCATTTCCTTGGGAACGCCGGGAGAGGCAGCTGAATGGTACGAATATGGAATGGCGCTGACGCCAAACGGACCGGAATTATATCGGTGGATGGCGATGACCGGCGTGCTGACCGGGCCGATTGCGAATCGCCAGCTTGAGATTACGAGGGATGAAGCAAGCAAGGATACGATCTACCAGCTCGCATTGCCTTGGACGGAATTGTCGCCGATCGCTCCGAGTGACGGAATTCTGAGCTTGTCCGCGCTTGTAAACGAGAATGACGGCAACGGCCGAAAAGGGTGGCTGGAATGGGGCGGTGGAATTGGGTCCAATAAGCAGTCTAAACTATTCAAGCCGATGCTGATCGGCGGGCAGGCAGAGGTAGGCATTAACGGGATCACGCTTGACAGGAGCACACTTGAATTAGCGGTCGGCGATCCAACGGCTGCTTTGCTTGCAGCGATAACGCCAGAGAATGCAGCGAATAAAGAGGTAACATGGACCACAAGCGATCCGAATGTAGCAACAGTAAGTGGAGGGGAAGTAACGGCGGTAGGAGCGGGTACGGCAACGATAACGGCTACGACAGCAGACGGTTTATTTACAGCCAGCTGCTTGGTTACAGTTGCAGAGGCTCCCATTACGGAGGAGCCTGAGCCGACTGTAGTAGTAGAACCGGTGCCTACTGTGACGCCAGAGCCAGGGACGCCTGAGGCTACTCCGACTCCTGTGACGCCTGTGACGCCTGTGACGCCTGTGACGCCTGAGGTTACTCCGGCGCCTGTGACACCTGAAGCTACTCTGACTCCAGAGACGCCTGCAGCGACTCCAAGTCCTGTGGCGCCAGTAACACCAAGTCCAGAGACGCCTGGGTCTACACCGAATCCGGGGACTCCGGCACCCGCTGATTCAGCTCCAGAAATCGAAGGCTAAATATGAACGGCAGGAGCAGTTCGCCAAAGCGGCGGCCTGCTCTCGGCCGCTCCTATGCCTGAAACGAGGATACCGCGATTAGAGAGGATGGGAAATATGGATAGGACAGACAATCCAATCGATCATAAGCCGCTGCTGCTCGGAAAAATCCATAATTGGGAGGAGCGTTTTGACCCGGAAGTAAATATGCTGAAGGTGCCCTTTCATAGTCCCGGCTACCATACGACGCTAACGGCAGAGGAGTTCCCGCTTGTTCATCCTACTTATCCATCTATTCTCTATGCGCTGGCTCTGCTTGACAGCGAGGTGCCAAGCAGTACAGAGCGTGCCTTTGCTGTCATCCGCCAAGTGATTTCGCTGCAAGACCAAAATCCCGCAAACGACACGTATGGCATATGGTCATGGTTTTATGAGGAGCCGCTGGAAAAAATGTCTCCGCCAGACTGGAACTGGGCAGACTTTTGCGGCAAACAGCTCGTCCAAATCGAAGTCCGGCATGGCGAAAAGCTGCCAAAGGAGCTGCGGGAGCAGATCCGTCAGTCTGTTTTCTGCGCATGCGATGCCATCATCAAGAGGGATGTTGGTCCTCACTATACGAATATCGCGCTAATGGGCGCATTCGTCACGCTTATCGCGGGTGAAGCCTACGGCCAGCCAAGTTTCGCCGATTACGGTATTCGAAGGCTGGAGAGGCTTCATGCTTATACGAGTCAGCTTGGCACGTTCCATGAATTCAACAGCCCTACTTATTCGGTTATCGCCATCACTGAGCTGTCCAAAATTTATACATTAACGGCGAGCACGCAGGCCAAAAAAATGGCGGAGGATTTGCTCAATGGGGTTTGGCGCATGGTGGCTGAGCATTTTCATCCGGCAACGAAGCAATGGTCCGGCCCGCACAGCCGCAGCTACAGTACGCTGCTTACGGATATCGCGAAGTCGTTTTTACAGATTGCTACGGATCATACGGCTCGCTTTACATTTGAGAAGGAGCAGCCTTATGATGCGGAATGGTTTGGGAGCGGCATTCGCTGTCCGCAGCCGTTTTTGCCGTATTTCACCCAATCGGAGGAAAGGCAGCTCCATCAGCTTTATTCCCGAAATGAGCACACCGGTCAGGAGAAATGGGCAACGACGTATATGACATCTGCCTTTGCGATAGGTGTGTCCAGCGAGGAAATTATGTGGAATCAAACGCGTCCGCTGCTTGTCTATTTCGACAATGGGGGAGAGGCGGCTTATTTGAAGCTGCGCGTCCTGCATGACGGCTATGATTATTGCTCGGCTGTATTGAACAGCAGAGTAGAGGAGAACCGGCTGCTGCTGGGCATCCGTTTTCTAACGGATGGGGGAGACACGCATCCGAGTCTCGATCAAATTAAAGGCAGCATCGAAGCATCCGATTTTCGAATTCGCATAGAGCTTGGAGGCTGCTTGGAGCATGTAAGCTCGGAAGCAGATGGTGAAAGGGCAGCAGCAATGATTGGCGGCTGTAAAGTGAGTTTACGCACCTTGTTTGCGGCTTTTGAAGCCGGGCTGGATCAGGATAAGAAGCGAAGCGGCGACTATAAATGGGAGCTCACGAGGGACAGCGACATCATTTGCTTTGATCTTATTTTGCATGCAGGTGAGGAATGTACGCTTGATTTCGATGCTATGAGCAAAGCTGCAGTGCTATTCTCGTTAGTTATTGGCGAAGAAGAGCCAGAGATTACGGTAGAGTCTCGGGAAGATGCTGTGATCGCTAGTTTTGCTGGCAAGCAGCAAGCTTTGTTGAATGACGATCCAATCAGGCTATCCCTTGGACTGAAGCCTGCTGCATCATCGAAGTCGTGAAAATGAGCTGAGATCTAACATTTTGCGGAGAAGGGATCGATGTCATGCAAACGAAGTTATCGTCTGAAACGGTAAAGCAAACAGCTGATCGTGTTTATCGCTATATGCTGCAGGATCATTCCGGCAGCTGGGGCATGGATCTCAACCATTGGGACTGGGTGCCGGGAGTTGGCGTCATCGCGATTTTATCCTATTATGAGCTAACGGGTGAAGCAGAAGCGCTGCCGGAGCTAATACGCTGGTCGCAAAATAATTTACACCTTGCCGAGCAGGTGAAGGTCATTAATGCAATGGCTCCCTATACGGTTTTTCCGGCGCTTTATGAGCATACGCATTACCCTGTTTATTTGGAGACAGCAAAGCGAATCGGACAATGGATGCTGACGGAAGCGCCCCGTACAAGGGAAGGAGCTTTCGAGCACACCGTTACAGAAAACGTGAAATTTCCGGAGCAGGTTTGGGCGGATACGATATTTATGGCGGTTATGTTTTTGGCTAGGCTCTCAAGGCTCACTGGAGAGGCAGCCTATGCGAAGGAAGCCGTTCGCCAGCTGGAGCTGCACTTAAGCCTGCTTCAGGATAAAGAAACGGGAGTGCTGTTTCATGGCTGGAACTCGGAGGAACGAAACCATCTTTCAGCCGCTCGGTGGACGAGAGCCAATGGATGGATTGCGGCAGCAGTGCCGATGATACTGGAAGAGCTGGAGGACTTGGCGGCTGTCCCGAAGGAAACGCTTGAGCGCTATCAATTGCTTATGCGCAGCCTCATTCGTTTCCAGCAATCAGATGGCCTTTGGGCTACGGTGCTGGATCGACCCGACTTTTACACGGAAACATCCGGCAGCGCCGGCATTGCCTGCGGTATTGTGAAAGCGGTGCGTCAAGGGTTGCTTGACGCTTCTTGCTTGAATGCGGCATACCGTGCGGCAGACGCCATTATGCTCAAAGTAGCGCCGAGCGGGGAGGTTACGGGCGCTTCAGGCGGCACGCCGATCATGCCTACAATCGAGGCTTACAATGACATCCCTTGTTATCCGACGCTTTACGGCCAAGGGCTCGTGCTCATGCTGCTGTCGGAGCTGTCGGACATCTCGAGCTAATCGAAAAGGACCGTTTGCATCGCCATTTTGCGAGCAAGCGGTCCTTGTTTATTAGACGTTTCCTATCAGCATCGATTTGAGCGGCACCATCGACTCATCAGGAACATAATATTTGAATTTATTGTCGCTGATTTGTCCAAGCAGCTGGCGGCGAATCGGATCGGCATCCTTCAAGAGACTCTCGTCTGCTTGATGATAGTCGATCGGGCGCATCCAGATCGGGCTGTAGCCGAGAAACAGCTGTCTTCTTGTGAATTCCGATTGATTGATCGAGCCGGCATGCCATAGATTTTGCGCGAAAATAAACACATCACCCGGCTTGCCGCATACCTGCACCTCTCCATCCAGCTGCTGTCGCACATCCTTATGGTTCGGATTGTACGGTTTCTTATGGCTGCCCGGAATGACCTTCGTATTGCCGCGGCTCGGCTGCGACATATCGCTCAAAATATAGCAGACTTTAATATAATAAGTAGCCGTCAACCCTGCAATGACCGGAAACTGCGGATGAGGACCGTCTTGATGCCAGTCGATAAAGCTGTGGGATGCGGTTTTTACATCGTTTGGATTAGGTTTTCTTACCGTTAGATGGGAGATATGCAGCTGAATATTGTGGCCGAGCAAATTTACGATTAAGGGAAGAATTTCCGCTTGATCGATCAAGGAGGCAATCTCCGCGTGCCGGGCGACGCTATTATAAATATTATGGGCAAGTGTATCCTGCTCCTCTGCGAGGACCTCATCGATAGCCGCATTCAAGCGGGCTACCTTTTCCTGTGACAATATATCCGGCAAAACCAAGTAACCTTGTTCATTAAAACGGTTCATCAATTCAGGAATATTTAACGCAGCTGTATGCATTAGCCTCTCCTCCTACTTGTAATTAATTTAATTATACATGACAAGTGAACACTGTATAATGTATGGAATAGTCGTATCTCTTGTATATAATTTCAGTAGAGGAGTGGCGAAGTTGGACCACAATCGGTTTCGTGAGCCTGAGCTCATTTACCATGTGTTCGTGAAGGATGCTGCGCATTTCCAGAAGACGGAGGATACTTACGATCACTGGGCATTATTCATTGTTGATGAGGGCAGCTTCGAATATAAAATGGGAAATGTGAGCGAGAGGGCCGTAAAGGGAGAAATGGTGCTCTGTCCACCGGAAATGACCTTTTACCGCAAAACAAACGGCTTGTCCTTTCATCTTATCGGCTTCCGGTGGAGGGATGCCTTGAATGGTCATGAGGAGAAGGAGAAGGAGAAGGAGCATGCCGCTTCGCCTCCTATTGGAAAGCTCGTTATGCTGAATAATAAAAGAATGAATTCTACTCTTTCTCTATTTCGAGAAGCTAGCTATGTGAAGGCAAGTCTTGTGCAGGATTACAAGAATCATTTGCTGAAGGATTTGTTGTATGTCTATCAGATCGAAAGCTATAATCGCAAAATCAATCTTTTGTACAGCGAGAATCCGCTCCTGCAGCGCGCGGTGCAACTGCTTCAGCAGCAAGCGGAAGCGGGTGTATCCTTGAAATCGATCGCAATCGAGCTCAGCATTAGCCAAGTGCAATTGACCAGGCTGTTTAAGCAGGAGTTTCAAATGACGCCGAACGTGTATGCCGCTAATCTCAGAATGGATAAGGTGAAGCTTCTCCTTGTCAACTCGTCCTTAACGCTGGCACAGATCGCGGAGCAGTGCGGGTTCACGGATGAGCATCATTTGAGCAAAAGCTTCAAGCGAATGTTCAGCATCAACCCTTCGGCTTATCGGAAAACGTATACGATTTAACGATGGCTCGCCGATTCACGTTTGGTAAGCCATATGGCTACCGAGCAGGAGCAGGTCAGACATTCAGTAATTTATAGATTATATACCCTATAACCAATAATAAAATGATAATTCCGGTTCCTTTCCATCCCAAACCGCCAACTAAACCAGTTAAACTTCCAAATTCAGCACGATTAACTCCATCACTATATGTACCAAAAGGGTTATTTTTTAATTCCTCTTGTCTTAAACGTTCCCTTTGTTCTTCAGGTGTTTCTTTTCGATAGTCCAATTAATAACCGCCTCCTAGTAAAAACCTGCCACGTTTCTTCATCAAGAGCAGCTTGTTTTTCTTTTATTATACACTATACTTTTACAAATTTATGGTTAGACGAACAGGAGACCATCGTTCAAACAAGCCGGCCAGTGAAGGGCCAGCTTTTTTTATTTATAATTATGTGGTGTAAAAGAAATGTACATAAAGAAAACGAATAGGCGCTGTTTATTTGTTTTGCTGCTAAGCAAGGTGAAGGGATTAACGCAGCTGGCATGCATGCTGTGTGCGCACACCACAGCACAATGCTTTCATTCACGTTTTAAGCACACAGGTGTGCTTAAAGACCATAGATATTGGCTACTCCATGGCTTTAAGAGCATATGTGTGCTTAAGGTGGTTTTTTCACTGTACATCCACGCCGATTCCACACAATAAGCACACATGTGTGCTTAAAGACCATAAATATTGGCTACTCCATGGCTTTAAGAGCATATGTGTTCTTAATGACCACAAACATGGGCTACTCGTGTTAATGAGTTGAATACGCGGCAGGATATGGCGGTAATGGCACCGATCAACTGAGCTCGCTAATATGAAGCTGACGGGTGGCAGTGGAATAGTGAAAGTTAAAATCCCCATAGCAAGTGAGCTCCTGCATGACAGTGGGATCACCGAGCTATGGGGACTTTTTTTCGCAAATGGATTAGCTGGCTATATCTTGAATCCGCCAAGGCGACTTAGCTGACTCTCTTTTGAAAATAAAAGTGTAATATCCATTATCACGAGGCATGTTTAACTGATGAATCGAAACGGGCAGCTTGATTTCAGTCGTTAATGCTTCGCCAAGATTGCTGTCATCTGACTGCAATTCCTTACCTTTAGCCTTTGGCGGAGTTTGCTCCCTTATCGAAACCAGCGTTTCCGTGAGCTGCATGAAGGAAGCGAGCTCCTCCTTGGGCAAGTCCTTGCCAAGCAGCATCAGCATTTCATGATCCTGATGATACAGCATTTCAATGAAGCTTCTCGCCAGTACAAGTGGGGTGGAGGAGTCCAAATAAGACTGTACTTGTCCAGCAGCCTTATGCACCATCATCTGATGGGCTGGATCCGGGTTATCTGACTTGTGCGTCGAGCTGCCCTGAAAGTGAATGCAGAAGTGGCCGGAGAAGCCGTTCTCTGGAATGCCGTCCCCGCCATGCGGCATGCCGTTCATAGAAGCTGCTATCCAAGCGTCGCCTGAGTGAATCAGCACCGCCTTTCTCTTCCAGCTCCATCTGTCATTATAAATCTGCTTCATAATGCGAGTATCTTCCTTTGTTAAGGGCTGAACGTCGGCGTGGTCGCTTCCTGCCCGCCGCTGCACCTGAAAGGATAACCCTGTTTCGAGCTCAGTCACCGAAAATATACTTTTGTTCGGAAGCAATTGCTGCGACTCCTGCCATGAAATCAATCGTCCATAATGATGGACGCGAAGTCCATTCGCTAATCGCACAAGCTTATCGGCAATTTTTTTCGGCAAAATCGTTCTTACAGCAGTTGACTCGTTCCAAAGCTGTCCAGAATGCTCCAAGCGATAATGTTTCACGCCATCCTTCTGCAATAGCGCGATATCAATATCGGGGAAAACCGCGGTTTTTGCAACAGCTATTTGCTTCGCTTCAAGCAAAGCGGCATTCATTTCGCGGCTTTCTATTTGAAGATCACTTATAAATGCAGCATGCGGGCTTGATCGAACGGTTATCGTTAGCATGTCTTGATGAAGCTTCTGATCTGATTTTTTAGGCTTCTGGTTCAACGCATACGCTGATGCGGAATGTGGCTGTAACAACTGCAAGAACAGTGTGGCAATGAGCATTGACGTTATCGTAAAAACGACAGATCCTTGCCTCCAAGTTCGTTTCACGCGCTCCCCTCCATCCTAACGGCTCTATTTATTTTCAACTATACAGCTGTTAATTATGTAGACAAATTCGTGTATGGTTATGATCAAAATGATTCATACTAGCTCGGATACTAATCATACTAACCATATGGGGGGATCAACGGTAATGGGACTTCAGTGGATTTTAGCCATATTGATGTTGCTTCAGCAAGGACATTATCCCGATCCTTTGATCATCGAGCAAGATGGCAATGCCATTATAGAGATGAATCGGGCTCAGTTCAGCGATTCACTTCCTGGCGTACCGCTGATTGATCAGGACAAGCTAAATGTATTTATGGATGATTTAGAAAAGCAAGTGCAGAAGCCGCCGGTTAACGCGACGCTTGATGGCGTCGGAAGAATAGTGGCTGAGCATGCGGGAAGCAGGCTCGACCGGAAAAGGTTTACGGAGCAATTTTACAGCTTTATATTTGAAGGGGGATTCTCGAAGCTGGAGGTTCCCATGTTGACGGTTTATCCGAGAGTGGATAGTGAGCTTTTATCAGCGATAAAGGTTAAAAGAATTGGGCAATATGCTACATATTACAATGCAAGCAATAAAAATCGGTCTCATAATGTTAGTTTAGCTGCAAGAGCAATCAATAATTATGTTGTATTTCCTAATGAAAATTTTTCGTTTAATGAGGTTGTTGGAAAAAGAACGAAGGAAAAGGGGTACTTGCAAGCTCCGGTAATCGTTAGAGGAGAGATGTCGGAGGATGTTGGCGGCGGCATTTGCCAAATATCGTCCACGCTATACAATGCAGTGGACCGTGCCGGACTCAAAATTATCAAACGTTATTCCCACAGCCGAAATGTAAAATATGTCCCCCCCGGCCGCGATGCGACCGTGAGCTGGTACGGCCCTGACTTTGTATTCCAAAATAAATACGATCAGCCGATTCTGATTCGCTCCTATGCGAGCGGCGGTCAGGTGAGCATCGTCATCTGCTCATCAGAAGATATTAACGAGAAGACCAGACAAGTGCCAAGTGCCTCGAAAAAGCTGCCTGAGGAAGTCAAGTCAGAGATGGATGCCAGCGGCTCGAAGCGGAAAATCGATTAAGAAAATGAAGCAAAACGGTGAAAAAGAGCAATCCAGTTGTGGCTGGTTTGCTTTTTTTGTGATCCTGATTGGTGCTGTAAAGATTACGAAATTGATTATTCTCGGTTCTTTCATGATAGAAATTAATATGATAATTAATAAGAATCTATCCAAAAGTAGTTTACGATTTAACTGACATTCGTACTAGAATATTAGTGGCAGCTGCCATTGAAGGGTTGACACCATTGGGCATATTCGTGATGATGGAGAGAGACAGAAGCAAAAGGAGATGGCGGCGATGAAATTGGTAGTGGAACAGTCGGCGGCACACTGGTATAAGACAGAAATGGGTTTAACGGATGGGGAGTCGGTACGGATCTATGTCCGTTTAGGAGGCTGTGGCAGCGTTCACCCGGGTCTTTCGCTTGGCGTTACGAAGGATGAACCAAGGAATATTGGTTTAAGCGATGACGTAGAAGGCATTACTTATTATATAGAAGAAGATAATTTGTGGTATTTGGAAAATAAGTCGCTCCGGATCTCATTTGACGAGAAGTACGAAGAAATCAAAATGACTGTGGAATAAATCATAAACTAGGCAGCATCCTCTAATTTTTTCAACTGCATAAGCTTAACAGGAATTAATCCAACTCATTTTCCTAAGAGAAGCCTGATAGACCATTCAGCTGGAAAAACTCCCGTTAATCGGTGCTCATTCAGCGAAATTGAGCGAAATACTAGGTTACCCGTGAGCTGCTGCTTGTTTGGTAGACATGCCTCTTTTGGCTTCGCGAAATTTCCTCTGAAAAAATCAGCAACCCCTGTATCCTGTTTCATAGTCCCATCAATTGGAAGCTTGCTTAACCTCCAGATGTATGTCACTCCCCTTCAGCTTATCAGTATCCTATATGTCGACGATCGCCAATGGGTGAGAGAAGGACTCGATATTCCGATTAACGAGGAAGGCGCGCTCCATCGTTTTGCAAAAAAAGCTAAAGAATCTTATTGAAACGATTTCGGCATACAAAACGACTTTATAAGCAGGCTTGCAATATGCTGTCCATTTATGGTGAAAATGGGTCGCAAATTTGCAGCACAACAAGTTTATTGAATATAGAACAGTAAAAAAAGGAGCGGATTCAAGGTGATTAAATGGTTAAATGAAAACAAGTATGCGGCGGGTTTACTGCTTGTACTGAGGGTATACTTGGGTTGGAAATGGCTGAGCGGAGGCTGGGGAAAGCTAGGGGGGTTTGACGCAAGCGGATTTTTGAAGGGCGCTATCGGAAATCCCGTAGTGGATAAGGGCACTAATGAATTAGTTTATCCGACATACATCGCGTTTCTTGAGCATGTTGCACTGCCGAATATCAAAGTCATTAATATACTCATTCCTTTTGGCGAATTGTTGGTTGGGCTTGGACTTATCCTAGGCGCGCTTACAACAGCTGCAGCATTCTTTGGACTATTGATGAACTTCATGTTCATGTTCGCAGGCTCCGTATCGATTAACCCTTGGTTTATACTGATCGGAATGATCATATTCGTGGCAGGGGCGAACGCAGGAAAATTTGGCTGTGATTTCTTTGTACTTCCGTATCTGCGAACGCTGTTTCAGAAATTAAGAGGCCGTAACGATGATACAAATTTAGGGAATAAAGCATACCCTCAATAATTATCTTAAGCCGTGAGTGAACATTGTTCATTCTACGGCTTTTTTTCTTTCCGTTGACCTCTGTTGAAGTATTAACTACCCACTTTGATGGAGGTTTCTTTCTAATGCTATTGTGGAAGAATCGTATCATTCCAGAAGATAAATTTTACTTTAGACCGGAGTTCGAGCATTGTCTCAATCGCGGTATAAAACTCCATGGGGTTATTCAGGCTTGGACTGCCGATTCGCCCTCTTGAAATAGATACCCGTTCACTTCTACTTTTTTGGTGTACATGATCCGTTTAGCTTCTCGAAATTTTCCTCTGAAAAAAAAGCCGCAGCCCCTGAATCCTGATTCATCTCCAATCTTCACCATCATACGGAAGCGTGTTATGCAGCCATAGTACAGGGAGTTCCCCGACATACAAATGGAAAAGAATACCCTAAACTAAAGGTGTTGCAAGGGCAAGCGAGCCTTACATCACAGCTATAGGGCGTCAATACCACTTTTATTGTGAAATAAATCACATACATGCAGTTGAATAAAGCTTATAGTGAAAATAGATCATAAAAAGAGGAGCTGATTCTCATGGTACTCAGATGGCTAAGTGAAAATAAATATGCAGCAGCGTTAATGCTAATATTGCGCGTATACTTGGGCTGGCAATGGCTGAGCGCGGGCTGGCATAAGCTAGGCGGCTTCGATGCAAGCGGGTTTTTGAAGGGTGCAATTGGAAATCCTGTAGTGGATAAGGGCACCAATGAATTAGTTTATCCGACATTTACAGCCTTTCTCGAGCATTTTGCACTGCCGAATGCCAAAATCATTAATATACTCATTCCTTTTGGCGAATTTCTGGTAGGGCTTGGACTTATTCTAGGCGCGCTTACGACAGCTGCAGCATTCTTTGGAATATTGATGAATTTTATGTTCATGTTCGCAGGCACCGTATCGACTAACCCATGGCTTATGCTGATCGGGATGCTCGTATTCGTGGCTGGTGCGAACGCTGGAAAGTTCGGCTGCGATTTCTTTATCCTTCCGTATCTGCGTAAACAGTTTCAGAAATTCAGAGGCCGAAGCGGTAACACCAATCCAAGCAATAAGACATTCCCTCGATAGATAGGTAAGCCGTGAGTGAACATTGTTCATTCACGGCTTTTTGTATTGAAATCAAAGAAGGAATAGCTGAACGGGATGCGATTAAACGATTGTTTGATTGACAGCGAACGGTTAGTTTGTTATTTTTAATTAATATATTCTTATTGGTTTAGTTGGTATTAGGTGAGCGAGGGGTGTTTCCTATCAATATTGAAAATATCGAGGCGTTCGTCTACGTTATCCATTGCGGG
Organism: Paenibacillus sp. Y660; assembly: GCF_057221575.1. Taxonomy (NCBI): domain Bacteria; kingdom Bacillati; phylum Bacillota; class Bacilli; order Caryophanales; family Paenibacillaceae; genus Paenibacillus; species Paenibacillus sp. Y660. The sequence goes on from NZ_JBXBBJ010000001.1 coordinate 114,196, forward strand.
AGCTTCAATAAGGCGGCTGATGCCTTATATTTGTCCCAGCCTTCCGTAACGGCCCGGATTAAATCGCTTGAGCAGGAGCTCGATTGCAAGCTGTTCGACCGGCAAGGCAAGCAGATTCAAATTACAGAGGATGGCAAACGTTTCTTGCCATACGCGCAGCAGCTGCTCCTTATTTATCAGAAGGGCAAGCACCATATCAATCAGAAGAAGTCGCTTCCGAATGAGTTCCGAATCGGCTGCACCGTATCGGTTTCCAATTATATTATTCCGGATCTGTTGCCGCGTTTAAAGCTGAAATTTCCCAATACGCATTATAAGCTGGTCACCGGCACAACGGATGAGATTATGAATAAAGTGCTGGGCAAAGAAGTAGATATTGGCTTTGTGCGCAACGTAACTCATCCGAGCCTGCAATCAACTAAATTTTACGAGGACCCGATCCGGCTGTATGCCTATGACGGGCATCCTTTTTTAACGACGGAAAACCTGACGATCGAAGCCATTGCGGAGCAGTCGCTCGTATTTTTTGAATGCGGCTCCTTAGACTGGCTTCGTATTCATCGCATCTTTGAACATCTAGAGTCACCGCCCAATATTCAATTCCATACCGATAATTCTGAAATGGCCAAAAAACTCGTTATTCAGAAGGCAGGTATCGGCTTTCTACCCGGCTTGTGCGCCCAGCAGGAAATACAAGAAGGCAAGCTGCATCCGATTCGCGTTCCCGAAACCGAGGGCATATCTTTGCAAACCAATCTGATTTCGCAGCATGGGGAGCATCTTGAATTTCTAGAAGCCATTACGGAAATCGGCAAGAAAATGGCGGAAGCAAGCTTGCGCTTATCGGCAATTTAATCGCTGTTATAGAAAAGCTCTATTATCAAAAAGACGGTTTGCCATGATACATTTGTAATGTCAGTAAAGCCGATTGGAATAATGCAATTAAGCCTATTCGTCCGCTGCTCTATCTGAAGCAGCGGGCTTTTTTATTGCGTTGGAGGAAATCGGATATATTAATTCACTTATAGAAGATCTCTATAAGGAATAGCATTGACGAAGTCCTCAATCAGATGGTAAAGTATGTTCAACGCTAATCCTTACTTAACAGGTAGGAATTATAAGGATTCAAAAACTAATTGATTTTGGGGGAGAACAAAATGAAGAAACTGTTTATTTTATCAATCGCACTTATCCTTACACTAACGCTTGCAGGCTGCGGCAGCAAAGAAAATAATGCCGGAGCTAACGCAGAACCAGTAAGCGGAGAAGCTTCCGAAAAAGTAACGAAGATCGTTGTAGGCACAGGAACGCAATTTCCTCAAGTTTGCTTTATTGACGAGAGCGGCAAATTGACTGGTTTTGACGTAGAGCTTGTAAGAGAAATCGACAAACGTCTTCCAACGTACGAGTTCGATATCCAGACACTTGAATTTACAAACCTGCTTCTAAGCTTGGAAACGAAAAAAATCGATCTGGTTGCTCACGAAATGGAGAAAAATCCAGAACGCGAACAGAAATACTTGTTCAGCTCAGAGCCATATGCGCACTGGAGAAACAAAATCGTAGTGGCGAAGGACAATAATTCCGTTCAAACGCTGGACGATCTTAAAGGCAAAAAAGTATTGACGACGGCAACGAGCGCGGCTTCGACAATTCTGGAGAACTATAACAAAGCAAACAACAACGCGATTGAAATCGTGTACCAAAACGGCGGCGCGAACGATGAAGTAGAGCAAGTAGCCTCAGGGCGCGTAGAAGCATTCCTTTCTGCTGACTTCACGCTCTCGCTCATCGATTCGAAGAAAGAACTAAAAACAACGGGCCCTGCACTGAGCGAAGCGGATATTTTGTTTATGTTCCGCAAAGATGATCCTGAACAGAAGAAGCTTGCTGATGCGGTCGATGAGGCAGTTAGAGAGCTGAAAGCAGACGGTACGCTAGCTAAACTAAGCGCTGAATGGCTCGGCAACGACTTTACTTCCAAAGAAAAATAAACGCGAGTGAAAGGTGAGAATGCTAGGGTGGGAGAACCATTTGATATCAGCTATGTGTTCGAGTATCTAGTAAAGCTGCTGCCTACTTTGAAAATCACTCTTCTCATTGTAGTGAGTTCTATCGTAATTGGTCTGGGCGTCGGATTTATCGTCGCCCTTCCCCAGCTTTACAAGATACCTGTTCTAAGACGGTTTTCGCAAGTATACCTTTCTTTTTTTAGAGGAACTCCCATATTGATTCAGCTTTTTTTGTTTTATTACGGCCTTCCTGAAATATTGAAGCAATTTAACTTGGATGTTGCTAAAGTGCCGGCATTGTATTTTGTCATTCTTGCATATGCTTTGCACATCGGAGCGTCTGCGGCAGAGATGATCCGAGCCAGCGTAAACGCAGTAGACCGCGGACAGGTTGAAGCAGCCTACGCGATTGGCATGACGGGATTTCAAGCATTCACTAGAATTGTACTTCCGCAAGCGCTGGCTATTTCGATTCCGGTACTCTCCAATCTGGTCATTGCCAATTTGAAGGATACTTCGCTCGCCTTCTCGCTTGGCATTATGGAGTTGACAGGCAAGTCGCAGACGCTCGCCATTATATCCAGACATTTTATTGAAACGTATATCTCACTTGCGATTATCTACTTTGTCATTAGCTTCGGACTTGAGAAGCTGTTCCATCTTCTAGAACGCAAATTGTTGAAGCACGAGCGCCGTTTGGCCTCGGATGACAAGGAGCTCAGCTTGAGAAAAAGGAAAACGAAGTGGCTGGAAATAAGGCAGGGCTTTAGCAGAGGGGGCAGGGAAAATGAAGCTTGATTTTGCATTCATATGGACGGCATTTCTTCAGCTGTTAACGGCGGTGCCTACAGCTTTGGCGATAACGGCCGTTTCCATTTTTTGCGGTCTCATCATTGGAACATCCATTGCGATCATAAGATTGTATAAGGTCCCTGTCCTTCATCCCATCGCTGCATCCTATGTAACGTTTATCCGAGGAACACCGATGTTAACCCATTTATTGCTCATCTACTTCGGATTGCCGATTATTGTTGACGGAATAGCTGAAGCGCTTGGCTTATCGTTTCGATCCATCTCTATTCCAATGATCGGGTTCGCTTATATTTCATTCTCAATTACAGCTGGCGCTTATTTGTCGGAAGTAGTGAGATCAGGCCTCCTTGCCGTTAATCGCGGACAGATCGAAGCGGCCTACTCCATTGGAATGACGACCTCACAGGCTATGCGAAGAATTATTTTGCCGCAAGCCTTCGCCGCAAGCTTGCCTAACTTATCGAATTCCGTTATCGGCATGCTGCATGGGACGACGCTGGCATTTACAGTATCGGTCGTGGATATAAATGCAAAAGCGCAAATCGTAGCCACGACGAATTGGAAGTTTTTTGAGGCTTACCTCGCAGCAGCCCTTATTTTCTGGGGATTAACCTTTATTATTGAGCGGCTGACCGCGTTAGCCGAGAAGCGCTTTAACCTTTACAACCGAGGCGGTGTTTCATGATTAAGCTGACACAAATTAGAAAGAGCTTTGGACGCAATGAGGTATTGAAGGGGATTGACCTTACCGTTGAGAAAGGCGAGGTCGTTGCAATACTTGGACCGAGCGGTTCCGGCAAAACGACGCTGCTTCGCTGCATCAACTACTTGGAGAGGCCAAATGACGGCCAAATCTCCATTGACGATTTTAACGTAAACTGCAAGCGTCCAGACAAAAAAGACATCCATACGCTGCGTCAGAAGACGGCTATGGTTTTTCAACAATATAATCTATTCAGGCATAAGACGGCTGTGGAAAATGTAATGGAAGGTCTCGTTATCGTGAAGAAGCTCTCGAAGGACGAGGCACGCAAAAAAAGCGTGGAGCTGCTCGAGAAGGTTGGGCTTGGCAACAAGCTGGATGCCTATCCGAGCGAGCTTTCCGGCGGACAGCAGCAGCGCGTTGGCATCGCTCGTGCGCTTGCGCTAAATCCGGAGGTCATCTTGTTCGACGAGCCAACCTCGGCGCTTGATCCGGAGCTCGTTGGCGAGGTGCTTGGCGTTATTCGCAAAATCGCGAAGGAAGGCATCACGATGATAATCGCCACGCATGAAATGGGCTTTGCGCAGGATGTTGCCAGCCATGTTGTATTTATGGATGGCGGCGTCATCGTCGAAGAGGGCAAGCCAAGCGAGATTTTCAATGATCCAAAGGAAGAGAGAACAAGGCAATTTTTGAAACGGATCACACCTGAAGGTGTCTATTCCATCTAACCAATAGAGGAGCGAATCAATATGTCACTGAAATTTGGCATTCTGGATCAAAGTATTATTTTCCCCGGGCAAACAGCGGCTGAAGCATTAGGGAATACCGTCAAGCTGGCGCAGTTGGCAGAAACGCTTGGGTTCGAGCGCTTCTGGGTATCGGAGCATCATGACTCACCAGGCATGGCCGGATCCTCGCCAGAGGTGCTTATTGCTTATTTGCTGGCTCAGACCACATCGATCCGAATCGGTTCAGGCGGCGTTATGCTCCAGCATTACAGTCCTTATAAAGTAGCAGAAAATTTCAACGTGCTGGCTTCTTTAGCGCCAGGCCGCGTTGAGCTTGGAATCGGCCGTGCACCAGGCGGACTTCCTCGTTCGACAAAGGCTCTGCAGAAGGGCGTAACAGAATCCGCAACCTTGGCGGAGAAGCTGACCGAGCTCGAGCAACTGCTTATAGGCAAGGCTGGTGAAGACCATCCGCTTGCAGGTCTCGAAGCAAGTCCGCTGCCGAAGCAGCCTGCTGACATCTATTTGCTCGGCACAAGCGTATCGAGTGCGGAGCTGGCTGCGGAGAAAGGGTATCCGTATGCGTTCGCTCTCTTCATCAACAATGATCCAGACACAGCTCGCAAAGCGCTTGATACGTACCGAAACAACTTTAATCGTTCGAATGGCGCAGAGCCGAAGACGATTCTTGCATTGTCTGTCATTGCTTCGGATTCGGAGGAGGAAGCAAACGCGTTAGCGGGACATTTCAAGAGCGTTAGAGTTACGCTCGCAAGCGGCAAGACGGTAAACGTCGGCTCGCTCGAGCAGGCGGAGGAATTCGCTAGACAAGCGGGTGAGGAATTTACGGCTGAAGAAAGAGATGCGGATATTACGAGAGGCACGAAGGAAACGGTTCGAAAGCGGCTGCTTGAAATTCAAGAGCAATACGGCGTGGATGAATTTGTCTTTACGACGATTATCCCTGATTTTGCCAAACGGATTCGTTCCTTTGAGCTGTTGAAGGAAGCATTCGAAGGGGAATTGGTATGAGCCGTTTCTCGGCGGAATCCATTGAGCAGCAGTTAGTTGCCATCAGGCGGCAGCTGCATGAGCATCCGGAGCTGTCACATGAGGAATACGAGACGACGGCTTCCATTCTCGGCTGGTTGACGGATGCAGGCATTCGAATTGTCGATTATGGGCTCAAAACTGGCGTAATCGCAGAGGTTGGGGGGCTGCAGGGCGGCCCAATTGTTGCGGTTCGGGCAGATATAGATGCACTTCCGATACAGGAGGAGACGGGACTCCCGTTCGCTTCCAAAATACCAGGCAAGATGCATGCTTGCGGCCATGATTTTCATACCGCTTCGATTCTCGGAACAGCTTTCTTGTTGAAGGAACGGGAGCAGGAGCTGCAGGGGACGGTACGTTTTCTGTTCCAGCCCGCCGAAGAGAAAGCAAAAGGCGCGGGGCAGCTTATTGCAAGCGGAGCGCTGAAAGGCGTGGATGCGGTGTTCGGCATGCACAACAAGCCGGATCTTCCTGTTGGCACGATTGGCATCAAGGGCGGTCCGATTATGGCGGCAGCCGATGGTTTTGCCGTTGAGGTTGAAGGACGAGGCAGCCATGCTGCAGTACCAGAGGCTGGCCTTGATCCGATCGTCACATCGGCTCATATTATTACGGCACTGCAATCGATTGTAAGCCGGAACGTAAGCGCGCTGGACAGCGCGGTCGTCAGTGTAACAAGGCTGCATGCGGGAACCGCATGGAATATCATTTCCGACAAGGCGGTATTCGACGGCACGCTGCGAACGTTTGACGAGCATGTCCGCCAGACGGTTCGCGGACGCTTCGAGCAGGTTGTAAGTGGCGTTGCCGCAGCTTTCGCAACTAAGGCGCAAGTGAAGTGGATTGAAGGGCCGCCGGCTGTCGTGAACGATCAGAAATGGGCCGATCAAGCTGCTGCAACGGCAGAGGCAATTGGTTTAACTGTTGTGAGTCCGACGCCTTCTCCGGCAGGCGAAGACTTCGCCTTCTATTTGAAAGAAACGGAGGGACTGTTAGTGTTTCTCGGTACGGCCGGTCCGCAGGAATGGCATCATCCGGCATTTGATTTGGATGAGAAGGCATTGCCGATAGCGGCATCGTTTTTTGCCACACTAGCTTCTGACGCTTTGCGCAAGCTGGCGGCAGAGGGCTTGCCGGGAGGACGACAACATTCCGAAATCGTATGATGTAATCGTTGTAGGAGCAGGCTCGATGGGGTTGAGCGCCGGCTATGAGCTGGCATCGCGAGGAGCGAAGACGCTGCTCATCGACGCTTTTGATCCGCCGCATAACATGGGAAGCCATCATGGAGAGCCAAGGCTTATCAGACATGCTTACCATGGCGGCGATACGTATGTGAAGATGGCGCTTCGCGCTGATGAGCGATGGCTGGAGCTCGAGAAAGCAACCGGCCTTAAGCTGCTTGAGCGATCAGGCGTGCTGAACATGGCGGAAACGAGCTTTTACAATTACGAAGACAGGCTTGATGACGCTGCCGCGAATGGCGTTCATGTCGAACTGCTGCGCGCGGCCGAGATCAACCGCCGCTTTCCAGGCATTCAGCTCCCGGATTCCTTTCAAGGGATGTATGAGCCAAATGCAGGCTACTTATATAGCGAGCAATGTGTCGCTGCTTACAAGCAGCAGGCAATCGCAGCTGGCGCGGAGCTGCTTGTGAACAGCTTCGTTACGAATATCGAGGCTAGACCATCCGTCGTAACCGTGCATACAGAAGAGGCAGCGTACTCTGCTCCGCAAATCATCGTTACCGTAGGCGCTTGGTTCAAAATGCTGTCGGCTCACGTTAATCTGCCGATTCGCGCGGTTCGCAAGGTGGTCGGCTGGTTCGAAACGAGCTCGCCCGCTTTTGAAGCAGGCGTCTTCCCAGGCTTTACTTGGGGCTGCGCGGCTGGCGGCTATTATGGCTTTCCGAGCATCGGAGGCGCTGGCATTAAGATCGGCCGTCATGATACGGGAGTGGAATGGTCGCCCGGTGAGCCGCTTGCGCCGTTTGGCGCTTACCCGGAAGACGAGGAAGACCTTCGCCGCGCGCTTGATGCCTTTGTGCCGGGCGCAGCAGGCAAGCTGCTAAAAAGCGCAGTATGCAAATATGAGTTTACGCCCGACGAAGACTTCATTATCGATGCGCATCCCGAGCATGCCAATGTGCTGCTTGCCGGAGGCTTCTCCGGTCATGGCTTTAAATTCGCAAGCGTTGTTGGTGAGATTTTGGCGAATAAATTGGAAAAGAAAGATACGGGCTTTGATCTTGGCATATTCGAGATTAGCCGTTTAACTAAGTAACATGTTGATCATTTTTGCTATTTATAAGGGGGAGCTTACATGAGCCAGTCAACTGTCGATGTTCAAGCATATTTACAGGCGTATGATCAAATTGAGGAAGAAATCAATGGGTTGTCGGAGGAACAGCTGAAATGGAAGGCTGCGCCGGCATCATGGAGCGTAACGGAAGTGCTTACCCATCTTGTCGATCATAGCATTATCGTATCGTTTCGAATCCGCGAGATTTTGTCTGGCTCTGAAACAAGACTGCCAGCCTTTAACCAAGATGCTTGGGTATCCGGCCAGAAGGCAAACGAGGGAGATGTAAAGGAAATCCTTACTGCCGCTCGCGCATTTGTTCAATATAACAGCCTATTGTTTAATCGCTTGACAGAGGAAGAATGGAACAAGACAGGCATTAACTTTAAAGGCGAGCCGGTAACGATTGCTGCTATCGTGCCTGCTTTTGTTAAGCACATTCAAGGTCACTTAGCGCAAATTCGCCGGATCAAGCAGGGAGAGACAGATTTTCAGGGCTCTAGCTGCACCATTTAACCATACCATTTAAAGTTTGATCATTAAATTTGTGGAGAGCGGGTGGAGGAGCATGTCAGCTAAAGCAGTAATCATTCGCTATGCCGAGCTGTCGGATCGCGATGCGACGATTGAAGTTCTGCTCGATGCGTATGGTCAATATGAGCAAGTGCTGCCGGAGCCGCGCTGGATTGAATATAAGGAAAGCATTCTGGCATCCGTTGACAGCGCGGCTACAAAGGCTCGTTTGGTTGCGGAACTGGATGGCGAGGTAGTTGGAAGTGTGTTCCTATTCGATTCCTCTGAAGAAGCATACGGACGTCCTGACCTTAATATCCAATCCCCGATTATACGCCTGCTCGCCGTATCGAAGAAAGCACGCGGCTATGGCGTTGCGACGGATTTAATACGCGCCAGCGCTCAGCTTGCACGGGACTCAGGCGCAGAGACGCTGCATCTCCATACTTCCGATATGATGGATTCAGCCGTAAGGCTGTATGAGCGGCTAGGCTTTGAGAGAGCGTACGACAAAGATATTATGAACGGGGAAACGCTCGTCAAGAGCTATTGGCTCCCATTAAAGGAAGCAGCTTTATTGCAAACCTAATAGAAGCAAATTTCACATCGTTGAGACGATAACTACGGACTAGCTCAAATATACTTACAATTGATTGAGGAGGCTGTTTAAAATGGCGAATCGCAAGCAAATTAAGTTTGGCGCATTGATTCATGGTGTAGGAGGCAACGTGTCGGCATGGCGGCATCCAGAGGTTCCGGCTGATGCGAGCGTAAACTTTCAATTTTATAAGCGGCAAGCACAAACGGCTGAAGCGGGCAAGTTCGACCTCGTCTTTATCGCTGACGGTCTGTACATTAACGAGAAATCAATCCCTCATTTCTTAAATCGCTTTGAGCCGATTACGATATTGTCCGCACTTGCGGCAGCCACTTCGAAAATCGGACTTGTCGGCACGCTTTCAAGCTCATACAGTGAGCCATTTACGGTAGCTAGACAGTTTGGCTCGCTAGACCATATTAGCGGCGGCCGTGCAGGCTGGAATGTGGTAACTTCACCGCTTGAGGGCTCTGCGAGCAACTTTAGCAAAACCGATCACCCGACGCATGACGAGCGTTACAAAATTGCAGAAGAGTACTTGGAAGTGACGCGAGGCCTATGGGATTCATGGGAAGACGATGCTTTCGTAAGAGATAAAGAGTCCGGCGTATTCTTCGATCCGACTAAGCTTCACCGTTTGGATCATAAGGGAGAGTATTTCTCCGTTCAAGGACCGCTTAATATTGCCCGCTCGAAGCAAGGGCATCCGGTTATTTTCCAAGCTGGCTCCTCTGAGAGCGGCAAGAAGCTGGCAGGCAAGGCTGCGGATGCTGTATTCACGGGCCACGAGAGCATTGAGGAGGCAATAGCCTTCTATAAGGATGTAAAAGACCGCACGGTAGCTGAGGGCCGTTCGGTGGATGATATCGTCATTCTTCCAGGAATCAGTCCTATTATTGGACGCACGGAGGAAGAGGCTGAGCGCAAGTACCAAGAGCTGGCTGGACTGGTGACGATCGAGAACGCATTGAACTATTTGGGACGCTTCTTCGAGCATCATGATTTCTCTCAATATCCGCTTGATGAACAGTTCCCTGACCTTGGCGATCTAGGTCAAAACAGCTTCCGCAGCGGCACGGACAAAATCAAGAAAGCAGCGAAGGAGCAAAATCTGACGCTACGTCAGGTTGCGCTGCAATCGGCTACGCCGCGCGGCCTGTTCGTTGGTACGGCAGAGAAGGTTGCCGATCTCATTCAGCAGTGGCATGAGGAAGGCGCAGCTGACGGATTCATTATTCATTCCTCCATTCCGAGCGGTTTGAAAGATTTTGTTGAACTCGTTGTGCCGATACTTCAGGAGCGCGGCATTTATCGTACGGAATACGAATCCGATACCCTTCGCGGCAACTTAGGCTTGCAGGTACCGGTTAATCGCTATACCAAAGAGAAAGTGAAAAGCTAACGAGATGAATACGGCTCCGATTTTTACGCTGCTGGAGGAACGGGAGCAGGTATGGATATCGCTGAGACGGGATTTCCATCGCCAGCCCGAGCTGATGTATGACGTAGATCGGACCTCGGAACGAATTGCCGAGCTGCTGGAGAGCTATGGCCTTGAGGTTCAGCGGGGTGTCGGGAACCATTTTGGAAAAGGCGTCATTGGCTTGCTGCGCGGCGGCAAGCCTGGGAAGACGATTCTGCTGCGAGCCGATATGGACGCGCTGCCGATTCATGAGCGAAATGACGTCGACTACCGGTCAACTATCGATGGAGCCATGCACGCCTGTGGGCATGATGCACATATGACGATGCTGCTTGCAGCAGCCTTTGGCTTAAGCAGGTTCTGGGAGCAGCTGGCAGGAGCAGTAAGGTTCGTGTTCCAGCCTGCGGAAGAAGGAGCTGCTGTAAGTCCGCTTGACGGCAGGTTGCTGAGCGGCGGGCGCGATTTGGTCGAGAGCGGGGCGGCGGACGAGGTATCCGTCGCTTTTGCTTTCCACGTATGGCCGGAGCTGCCTGCTCTGCAAGTCGCTGTTCACCGCAAATATGCGATGGCGGCATCCTCGCATTTCCGAGTTTCATTCCGAGGACGATCAGGCCATCACGGCGCTCAGCATTTAGCGGCTGACGCGCTTCTGATGGCCGCGCATTTTGTAACCGAATCGCGTGCTGCAGTAGCTAGCGCCGTAGACCCTCACGAGCCGGTAGCCTTCGCTTTTGGCAGGCTCCAAGCAGGGACGGTCATTAACGCCATTGCAGAGTCAGGCGAGGTAGAAGGTACGTATCGCGCCTTCGAGCAGCACACGGTAGATCGCATTCGCAGCCTGATCGAACGATGTGCAGCCGCATGTGCGGATCGGTTTGGCGGCGAATATGAGACCCAGTTCCGCATGGGAAAGGCGCTGCTTAATGATGCTTCCGCTGTAGAGCTGGTGCAGCGTGCAGGCGAGAAAGTGTTTGGCCATGGAAAGTCTAGCGTGCTAGACAAGCCAAGCCTTGCCGGTGAGGACTTCAGCTATTATTTGGACAAGGCTCCGGGTGCGATGGTTCTAATCGGCATCGGCAATAAGGATAAAGGAATCATCCATCCTCTGCATCATCCGCAATTCGATCTGGATGAGCGCGCGCTCGTACTGGGAGCCAAGCTGCATGTGCAGCTTGTGGCAGATGCGCAATTACTCGCTTAGGGCGTAAGCAGCTTAACAGCAGTATTAGAGAAAGAGCTGTTTGGTTAAACTGGTGTTGTAGGTTCCATTAATGGAGGTAGCAGCACGATGAAAATAGAGCTTGGCCCTTGCCTGCTCGAGCAGCGCTTGGCCGAACGCAGCATGTCGAAGGAAAAGCTTGCGGCAGAGCTGCGGATTAGACCCGAACGGATAGTCGATTATATCGACAATAAACGAATGATGCCGCTCAAAGCCGCGATCGCAATAGCAGACATTGTTGAATGCAATGTGCGCGATCTCTATGAGCTGCGGCGATTGACGTGAAGAAGGAGTCCCTGCAGCGTAAAAACTGTCGGGGCTCCTTTCTTGTGGGTTAGTCTGGCAGCGTTATATGATGGAGCAAAGGAGTAGGGCAAATGAAGCTTGTAGAGGCGGAAATCGAGAAGGGAGATTTGGCGACACATATTTCTATGAATATAGGCAATGCTTGAAAAACCTCCGACCTAGGGCTTAGCCTACGGACGGAGGTTTTGTCTATCGAACGGAGCTGCGGTTATTGCTTATGAATCTTGCTTGGCTTTGGCGTTGTCGTCTTCTTGGCTCAGCTCTTCAAGCGACTTCACTTTGCCATGCGGATGCTGCGTATGCTTACGCTGGTTCCATGCATTTTCACGGCGGCCTTTGGATGATGTCATAGCAATTCCCCCTCCTTTCCTCCTGTAGGGTGGCATAATATGGCCGATCTCATACGGAGGATTAAATCGACTTTAAGGAGCAAAGCGTGACGGCAATCAATCTGCAGGCTGCGGGCTAAACGCCGGAATAAGCTAAAAATCCGCCATCAACGGGTATGGTCGCACCAGTAACAAAGCCGGCAGTCGTCTCGTCAGCGAGCCATAATAAAGCGCCTAGCAGATCTTCCGGCTTGCCGAAGCGCCTCATCGGCGTATGCGAGATGATTTTGCCCGACCGCTCCGTTAAGGAGCCGTCATCGTGCAGCAGCAGCTTGCGATTTTGCTCCGTTAAGAAGAAGCCGGGGGCTATCGCGTTAACCCTAATCCCAGGCTCCGCTAGGTGTACCGCCAGCCACTGGGTGAAGTTGACGATGGCAGCTTTGGCGGCGCTATAGGCAGGAACTCTCGTCATCGGCGACGGCGCGCTCATCGACGAAATATTGATAATGGTTGCACCTTGCCGCCCCAGCATTTGCTCAGCAAAAATTTGCGTTGGTATAAGCGTGCCGACAAAGTTGAGATCCATGACGCTGCGGAAGCCCTCTACGCTCAAGTTGAATATCGTCGTCATGTTCTCCGCATTCAAATGCTCCGGCTTGAACGTTTCGTTTGTTGTATTTGCGCTCGGATGGTTCCCGCCAGCGCCATTAATCAAAATATCGCATGGGCCTAGCTGCTCAAGCACCGAAGCGCCGGCTGCTCTTGTACTTTCCGGACTTGTCACGTCGCAAGAAACGGCAATCGCGATACCGCCTGCAGCTTTAATTTCTTCGGCTGCTGCTGCGCCCTTCTTCGTGGTACGATTGAGTATCGCAATTTTCGCTCCCTGACGCGCAAGCTCAAGCGCCATGACACGGCACAGCACGCCTGCACCGCCAGTAATGACCACTACTTTACCGCTGAGAGATTCATGCTTGGGAAGCTTACTCATGCCGATGCCACCTGCTCTCCAGTGGAAGCAGCGGCAAGCTGATAAGCATCCCAAAGTCCCCACAAATACATGATGCCGAGCGCGCGGTCATATAAGCCATATCCAGGTCTGCACTGCTCATCCCAAATATGGCGGCCGTGATCGGGTCTTGCGTAGCCGGTAAATCCAATTTCATGATACGCGCGCACGATTCCAGCGATATCGACTGTGCCGTCCTGCGTGCGGTGGGAGGTCTCGATGAAATCTCCGTTGTCGTAAACGCGAACGTTGCGGATATGCGCAAACGGAATGCGGTCCGCAAACTCATGGATCATCGCAATAATATCAATGCTCGGATTAGCGCCAAGCGAGCCGCTGCACAGCGTAATGCCGTTATAAGGGCTGTCATGCAGCTTCAAAAACGTTCGGAAGTTTTCCTGACAGGTCATAATGCGCGGCAGTCCGAACACCGGCCATGGCGGATCATCCGGGTGGATGGCCATTCGAATGCCGCAGCGGGCTGCGACCGGTATAATTTCATTCAGAAAATAACGGAGATTTTCCCACAAATGAGCCTCCGTCACGCCTTGGTACGCCTCAAACAGCTGAGTCAAATGCAGAAGCCGCTCCGGCTCCCAGCCAGGCATCGTCAAAGCAGAGTTGGCATTGATTTCTTCAACCAATTGGAACGGGTCGGCACCTGCAATCCGGTTATTTTCATAAAATAATGCGGTAGCTCCGCTATCCATCCTCTTGTGCAGGTCGGTGCGCAGCCAGTCGAAAATCGGCATGAAGTTGTAGCAGATCACTTTGACGCCAACGCTGCCCAGCTTCTCGATTGTTTTCTTATAATTGTCTATGTATAGATCGCGGGTGGGGAGACCCAGCTTAATATCCTCATGTACGTTAACGCTCTCAACTACGTCAATATGCAGGCCAGCTTGATCTGCTTGCCGCTTAACCTCCAAAATCCGCTCCATCGGCCATTCCTCGCCTGCCGCCATATCGTGAAGCGACCAGACGATGCCGTCTGTGCCTGGAATTTGCTTAATATAGCTAAGCGGGACCGTATCGTTTCCTTCGCCAAACCATCTGAACGTCATCTGCATGCCAATCGATCCTCCCATTGTCATTTATAATAATTAGGGTATTTCTCCTTCAGCAAAGCTTGATCGGCAATATTCAAAGAAAGATGCTCCTTCATCACGCGCTCGGCGGTCTTGCCGTCATGTGCCTTTATCGCGTCTGCCATGGAGCGATGCTGCTCATAGAGATGCGCATAGCTATGGTCATCGACCAGCCTCAGCATGCGGCTGCGATTCAAGTGGGCATTCATCTGCTGCATAATCGACCAAGTATGGCTCTTGCTGGCGCCATCGAACAAAATACGGTGGAAAGCATCATCAAACTCCAGCATGCTTTTATCGTCCTCGAGTCGTACACATTCCTCTTGGCGGCGAAGGTTCTCTTCGAGCAGCAGAAGGAATGGTTCCGGAAAATGGTCGCAAGCGAGCAGAATAACGGCCTTCTCCAGCTGCTCCCGCATAAATCTCGCTTCTTCAACAAGCATCGTATCGATTAAGGAAACGAAAGTGCCGCGCTGCGGAAGCACTTGGACTAGCCCCTCTTGCGCAAGGCGGAGAAAGCTTTCCCTAACAGGCGTGCGGCTGACCTTGAACAAGAGAGCGGTTTCATTTTCTGATAAAGATGTTCCGGGCGGAAGCTCAAGCTTCAATATTTGTTCCTTTAGCTGCGTATAGACCACATCTCTAGTGGAGAAAGGCATCGGACGCATTTGATAATCCATAGGCTCATCCCTTTCGGTTTCTAACTGCCATACTACCATACAAGTTAAAAAGTGTGAAGCTGAAAAACGCCAAAAGGGCTGTCCCTAAAAGTAGATGCTCTACTTTCTAAAGACAGCCCTTGCTTATTTTGATCGTCGTTTTTTAGCGCTAATCGGCATTGCTCCAAGTTGTTTCATTACCGCTAACAGGACAAGCAGGGAATTTTTCTCCCTTTTGGAGCTTATCTTTCTTGCCTGATTGTGAAATGTAGTTGCCATCATGCTTAACAATTTCTCCCGTTCGATAAGAAGTATTCGTACTACTCATAGTAACTAGCACCTCCAGTTATTTTTTTTGACAGATGATAACGGATGATAGGAGTTATCTGCCTATTCATATTTACCCAATCGGACACGCTTTGAATCATTTTTTTGAAAAAAAGCGATCTCACTCAATGTCGGATAGGCATTTCGGTTTTTCCCTCGGTTCTCGTTTTCTCACGCTCCAAGAGTGTTTTTAAATAAGTAGACATGACCCGGGAAAGCTGATCGGATACCTCCACAAGACTCATATGCGCCACATCCTCAAACGTTGTTTCAAGGATATGAGGATATTTGTAGGTCGTTTCAGGCTGTTCCAGACTCGTAACCGTGAAGGTGTCATCAGGCTTAATGACGGCATCCTCTGCACCGGCTACAAGCAGGACAGGATATTTAGCCTTGGCGAGCACATGGCTGCGGTCAGGACGCTGCATCATGCCCAAAAGCGTGGAGATCAAAGCATGTGCTTGCATTTGTTGACCGACTCCGATCAACTCATTGACCTCATTGCGCATTTCCCCGAGCTTCGCATCGGTAAACAATTCGGGGATAATGCTGTAAAGGTATTTGCTTATGCCTTTTTCGCGTATGGCTTCAATATCTGCAGCTCGTTTTTCCTTAATCGCCTCAGTATCCGGCAGCACAGTCGAATGAATGAGCCCGAAGCCAGCCAGCTTCTCTGGATATTTATCCGCGAATGCAGCCGTTACATAGCCGCCTAAGGAATGGCCGAACATGACGACCTTCTCGATTCGCAGTGCCTGGAGGAGGGCTGAGATATCCTCTGCCATCGCTTCCATTGTATAGGTCCCCTCAGGTGACGAGGACTCGCCGTGACCGCGGAGATCCGGGATGATGACACGATACTGATCGCTCAGCATCGGACAAATTTTTTGCCAGTATTGGGATGAGCCGCAAAAGCCGTGGAGCAATACGATTACGTTTCCATTACTACTTCCACATTCTTCATAGACTAAATCGATGCCATTAACGTGTATACGCTGTTTTTCCATCGATCTCACCAGCCTTTTCTATTATCGATTTGATTTATTTGGTGAAGTCTCTTAACCTCAACAACCGCTTCTGAAACATTTAAAAACGACACTTTTTATTTCTTCATTAATAGCGTTATTTGGATGCTGGAAACCTAAAATTATACTGTTTCAAAGGGCGCAGGGCTGGTTAATAACATGACAAGTTAAACAAAAACAATTTCGAAGGAAGGGTGATTCCAATGTTAGGATGGGCATTATTATTTTTAATCTTTGCAATCGTCGCAGGCATATTCGGCTTCTTAGGAATTGCTTCCGCTTTAGCTGGGATAGCAAAAATACTATTCGTCGTATTTGTCATTCTCTTTATCGTATCTCTCATTGTAGGACGAAGACGGGTTAGTTAACTTCGTTCGTTCAAGAGAAACAAACCAATATTAAAAATAAAATGAATAATAGGAGGAATTACAATGAATAATCTAACAAGTACGAAGGTGCACACGGTCAATAATGCTGTCGAGGTTCAAGAGCAGGTGTATAAATTCCAAACGGAAGGTTATGCGAAGGACAAGATTTTTGTGCTGACGCATGATAAGGACCGGACGAAACGGATCGTCGACAACACCGATGCTGAGAAAATCGGCATTGCCGAGGAAGGCCTCGGAACGGCCATCGCGAACATTTTCCGCTCGAACGGAGATGAGCTGCGGGCTAAGATGAGATCGCTCGGCATTTCCGAGCAGGACTCTCAGCGTCTAGAACGCGAGATGGATCAGGATAAAATTTTGGTAATCGCTTGGGGCGGCAAGGAGTATACGGGCGAAGAATTTGACCCAGCCGTTTATTACTATCCGCACTACGTCGTTTAAGCGAGCGAGTGCTCCATTGATTGAAACGAAGCGAACTAAGGCCTATCCGGGAGGATAGGTCTTTGTTCAACTATATGCTTTAAAAGTTGACTCTCTGTAACGTTAGGCTCAGAATATGAAGTGTAGAAACTGGAGTAAAAGGGAGCTTGCATATGAGTATTATAATCGTGGATGATAACGCTACGAATCAGATTATTATTAAAGCCATTTTAAATAAAGCAGGCTATAAGGATTTGAAAATCGCGTCATCGGCTATGGAGCTATACGCACTCATGGACATTGATACCGACACAGAGGCTAAAACGAATGTGGATTTGATCTTGATGGATATGATGATGCCTGAGATCGATGGCTTAGAAGCGTGCAAAAGAATTTTACAGGTGGAGCGCTATAAGGATGTTCCGATTATATTTGTTACGGCGCTTGGGGATTCGAATAAAATGGCGGAGGCGCTTGATGCCGGCGCCAGTGATTATGTGATGAAGCCTATTAATAAGATGGAGCTGCTGGCACGGATAAGATCAGCACTCAGGCTGAAGCGGGAAATCGATTGGCATAAAGAAAGGGACAAGCAGGTGAAGTTTAAGCTGGAGCTTGCCAAAAAAGTGCAAAGAAACGTGTTAAGCCAGCCGATTAATGATGAGAATGTTGGCATAAGCGCGATTTATCAGCCCTCAACGGAGCTTGCTGGCGATTTTTACGCATGGCACCGCATTGACGAAAACCGTTATGGCGTTATTTTACTCGATATGATGGGCCACGGCATTGCATCTTCGCTCGTCTGCATGTATATATCCTCGGTACTCAAGGATACAATTACACGTATAACAGAGCCTGATCTAGTCATGCACGAGCTGAACCGATATATGAACCAGCTATATAAGAAGGAAGAGCTGCTTAACTACTATTTTACGGCAATTTATTTAGTGCTTGATACAAATAAGCGGACGATCGATTACGTAAACGCCGGACATCCTCCTGGCAAGCTGCTGATTGGTGATCAGGAGAAGCTTCTGACGGAGGGCTGCTGTGCGATTGGATTGTTTCCAAGCATAGATATTCAAAAAGGAAGCCTAACCTACATGGATCATATGAAGCTTGTCCTTTACACTGATGGGTTAAGCGAATCATTAGGCGATAACGAAGCGGATAAGATCGATAATTTGGTGAAACAGTTAATTGAAACAGAAGCCGATGAGCATGCGGCGATGGTTGGCGATTTTATCGCTGAGCATAGCAATGAAAGCCAGAAGGATGATATTTGCTTGGTTATGATCGCAACGAAGTAAGGCTTCGGGCATTAAACGTTGAAAATGATATTTTTATAAAATAAATCGCTTGTTTCTGTTTTAAGGCATCGGATATGGTTTATATGTACGTATAAGCAAAAAGATGAATGACAATCCCGCAAAAGGAGGGAGTTCATATGAAGAATATTATTATTATCGGCTGCTTGATCGGAGGCATATTCGCCTTCTCGAGTGATTACGGAAAGGTGACGAATACCTATTCCTTATCAATGAGTGCAAGCAAGGTGATGGCTGAGGCATCTGCTGAAGCAGCCGATGAAATGATGCAAGCTTCTATGCCTCCCTCAACCGTAACGAAAGTTACCTATGCATCAAATGGAGCCGAAGCGGAAGCTAACAATCCAGAGGTGGCGAAGCAGCGTTTTACACTTCAAGCGATCAACGGCATCACCCTTTATGATGATCCCAGCAGTGTTGTGAAGAAGCTTGGCGAGCCTAAAAGCATCTCGGAAGATCCGCATTTAAAGGAATTAAAGATTTATGAGTACCCGAATATGAATGTTGTATTCAGTGACGGAATGGTTAATTTCGTGGAAATTACGGAGGGCTCCAAAACGCTCCAAATGGATGGCGTAGAGATTCCAGCAACGATTGAAGCGATTAAGGAAGCGCTGGGAGAGCCCGATTATGTGACGGAGGATGGTATTGCATTCGAGCGAAATGAAGCGATATTAAAGCTGTTTGTCAATTCGGATACACAGAAGCTAACGTCCATTCATTACTTCTACAGCTTTTCGATGTAAGAGGTGCTTGTCATCTTGTACTAGGAGAACTATATTGCTACTATTTATTAAACAAACGCGAGCGGAGTGAATAGAATGAAAGCTGAGCAATTTGAAGTTGTACAGGAAGAAACGAAGGATCAATATATCCTTCATGTAAACGGAGAACTGGATTTATCGGTGGTGCCGCAGCTTCGATCAGCCTTGGAGCTGGTCATGAACAAAACGGATAAAGCATTGGTGCTTAATCTTAAGCAATTAAAATATATCGACAGTACCGGAATTGGCATTATCGTTTCGGTGCTTAAACTACGTGATGAGCTAAACGCGCCGTTTTTTGTACGCGATATTCCGGCTGCGATTAGACGTTTATTTGATTTAACAGGCATTTCCCGATATTTAATAGAAGGGACAGAGGCCCAAGCATGAACGCCATTCGATTACAAATACCAGCCCATGCAGACTATATCGATATGGTCAGAATCTGTCTATTTGGAATCGCTTCGAAAATGAGCTACGCCTTTGAAGAAATCGAGGATATGAAGGTAGCCGTCTCTGAAGCATGTAATAACGCAGTGATCCATGGCGATCAGAAGGCAAATAAGGGTATCATCGACATTACCTTTGAGCATGATGATACGGTACTAACGATAAAAGTGAAAAATAACGGCTCAGCCTTCATTGTGCCTGATGCACTTGATAAGGCTGCGCCTCTGCCGGAGGCAGAGGTTAGCGGGCTCCGCGTTGGCGGCTTGGGCATCTATCTGATGCAGGCGCTGATGGACGAGGTAGAGGTTAACAAGTTAGAGGATGGAACGGAAGTTGTTCTGACCAAATATTTGAACGCGGCTGCAGAGCATTAGCATTTACAGCAGTTAAATGTGATAGATGAAGAGGAAACGACGCTTGGCGTCATTTCCTCTTCTTTTTTTATGATGTGCTGGAGGCGTCATCAGGAAAAGATTCCATCATTTGACTTTTAAGTGTATTACGTGCATAATACGTTTATGAAGTGTATTACGCGCGTAATACACATGCTTGTTAGGAATGTGAGGTGTGATCACGATGGACATATACGACGGGTGGACAGAAGTTGCGTTTAATACGAGGGATCCTGTCTATTTGCAAGTAGTGAGGTATTTTAAAGAACGAATTGCAATGGGTCACCTTGCGGCGGGTCAGATTATTCCCTCACGGAGGGAGCTAGGCAGCGTCATGAAGATTAATCCGAACACGGTACAGAAAGCGTATAAGGAAATGGAGGAGCAGCAGTTGATTATAACGGAAGGAAACTCTCCTAGCAGAATTACAACGGAGACAAAGTTGCTTAATCAAATAAGGGAGGAATTAATCGGTGAAGCGGTTAGCTCCTTTGTGGCGTCGGTAAGGAAAATTGATGTTCCAATTAATGAGCTGCTGCAGCTAGTCAAAAGCAAATATGAGGAAGGAGGGCCGGAGCATGATTGAGGTCAAAGATATCCGCAAGCGTTATCGCCGCCGCGATGTGCTGAGCGGCGTGTCCTTTACTGCGAATAAGGGAGAAATAACTTGCCTGATTGGTGTGAATGGAGCAGGCAAGTCGACGATATTGAAGGCGATCATGGGACTGACTCCGATATCGGGAGGCACTATCTTAATTGATGGACAATCGCTAAGCCCAAGCCTCTATGAGAGGATAGCTTTCGTTCCTGACCATCTGGCGATGATGCCCGGTATGAAGCTATCTGAAGCACTCCGGTTTATGGCAGACTTCTATGACAGCTGGAATAAGGAACGTGCAGGCGAGCTTATGCAATTTTTTCGGCTTGAGCACTCGGAACGAATCGGGAACTTATCCAAGGGAACAGCTGCAAAATTTAACCTCTTGCTTGGTCTCGGCCAAGATGCGGATTACGTATTAATGGATGAGCCGTTCTCTGGCATCGATTTGTTCAGCCGCGAAGCGATTACGGAAGTATTTACGAGCGATTTGATCGAGGACCGAGGCGTGCTGCTCACGACGCATGAAATCGGAGAGATGGAGCATCTCATCGATAAAGCGGTGTTGCTGCAAGACGGCAAGGTAAGCCGATCGTTTAACTGCGAAGAAATGCGAAGCGAGGAAGGCAAATCCGTCATTGATGTCATGAGAGAGGTGTACAGAGCATGAACCGATATTTGAAGCTGGTCCATATGGAAGTGCATCGCTTTCGCTGGGTGCTTGTCGTCTTAATGGGACTGACGGCAATATGCCAAATCAGCGGCCTCATTTGGACACTTACAAACGAACTGTCTCGACGGAAAGAAGAGCTGCCACTGAACATGGGAGACAGCTTTCAAGCGCCTGCACCGGAAAACCTAACTTTCGAGTGGGCGATGTTTAATACGCAGATGTGGTTTATTTTGCCCATACTTGCATGTATCGGTGTACTTGCCTTATATGTCTTCTTCATCTGGTACCGCGAGTGGTTTGGGCGTCATACGTTTATTTATCGTTTGCTTGTACTGCCAACAGCAAGGCGCAACATTTATTTAGCCAAAATATCCGCCTTTCTCCTATTCGTTTTCGGCTTAGTTTCCTTTCAATTGGCGCTATTGCCTGTCGAAAAAATGATATTCAAGCTCGTTGTTCCTGCAGATCAGAGAGCAGATTCTCATATCATGGATGCCATAAGCCGCATAGCGCTTGTTAAGCTTATACCATGGCAGTTTGAACAGTTTCTCTACTATTACGGTATAGGGACGATTGCGGTATTAGCTATCTTCACTGCTATATTGCTGGAAAGAAGCTATCGTCGTTTGGGAATTTTGTATGGCGTTCTGTATTTGGCGGGCTGTGTGTCAGCTGTTATGCTTCCATTCTTTTTTCTTGGGGTAGATAACAATTTCACGTATGTCTATTCAAATGAAATGTTCGTCATTGAGCTAGCCATGTGCATTCTTGTGCTCTGCCTATCGGTATGGCTGGGAATGAGGCTGCTTGCCAAAAAGATTACGGTGTAAGGAGAATGCAAATGAGGCGTTATTGGTTATCCATTATTATTGTTGTGCTCGCAATCAGCGGGATTGGCACTTATTATTCGTTCGGCAGACTGAACCATTTACCCGAGTACAAGCTTGAAACGATTCAAGGAGATTCTAAAGAAGGCGCAGCTGTCCAATTATTAGGTGGTTATCGCGGGGACATGAGTTACGAATACTTAGAAGTAAATACAAGGGGCAGCGAATATGGCGGCTTGAATAATAACCTTCGAGTAGAATTTTCTAAATTCGGTCCAGAATATTACAGACAAGCTGATTTCGAGCAGCTTTTAATCGATCACAAGTCCTTTATGCGGGGAAAAGACAATATGAACGGCTTTTACCGAGATGAGGAATGGGTGATCTATTCAGATGTATCTTTAAGTAATAAGAAGTCAGAAGCTCCAGTCGCTGTATTTCAGCTCAATCTTCTCCATGAAGCAACAGATAATGTTACTACATTTAAACAAACTTACGAGATGCCTGAACCATTCTACAACTTATATGTTGGAGATGTACAGCGTTTGGACGATAAGGTCTATATTCTGGTTAGTAAATATTATATTGGCAGTAAATCGAAACCAACAGAGTATGAAGTATTTGAAATGGACCTCGCTAACGGGAAGCTGCTAGGAAATGAGAAAATTGATATTGAGGGCAGCGACAAACCAGACATTCAACTGCAAGTTGCAAGCATAACACCGGATGTGGCTAGCGCTCCAGCTGAAACGATCTTCTTTATCTCAAGTGAAGTGAAGGTCAACCAGAATGGAGAGGAAGCTGATATTTATTCCGATAAGCTCAGCGAAAAGTATTATTCCTATTCGTATCGTACGGGCTTGATGAGTGAATTGCCCGAAATGATCTCACAATCGACTGGTGACACGAAAAAGTCGCGAAGCTTGCAAGTTGATTATTTATATTTTGCGGAATACGATCCTGAGCAGCTTACCTTAACGCGTTATAACCTTCAGACTAAGAAATATGAACACGCGTATGCATCGGTATCTGCTGAGCAGCTAGGTGTGGACGAGATTAAAAAGGTGCAGTTTGGATTAAACCGTTTGTACATTCTATTTAATCAAGCTGGCGTTCCTGGAACAGCCGTAATTGATATTTCAAACGGGAAGCTGCTATTTACTGGTCGTGCAGTTGTAGTTAGTGACAAAGAGCACGAGAAGAAGGAGATAAACAATCTCCTTTTGACAAATATGAAGATCAACGAAACGATAAAAAATTGATTTGACGAGGAATACTTATGAACGTTATGAGAGCAGCATTACTAAGGGATCAAAAGCTTCAACGCTTAAGAGGACTTGAGCAGTTCACCTATCAGGTTGCCCATTTCATCCTGCAAGATGAGATTCTCGCAGCTGAGGCGGCAAAAGCGGCATTGCTAGAATTAAGCCAGATGGAGAAGCCGTTAGCGGGTTCGGAGGAAGAGCTGCGCAGCCATGCGAAAAAGGTGACGATGAGCGCCTCGATCAACATAGCCCGCACGGCTTCTATTGCTAACCAAACAGCGGCCTTATAACAAATAGAGCCAGATTCCTTGGGAGAGGAATCTGGCTCTATATTTATTAAACTTAACTGCTCATCTTGCGGAAAATTCGCTCTGGCGCATTAAAGTCCACGTATTTGTTCTTATGTGGGGTTAAGAGCGATTCCATGTTGCCTAAGACCAGAAAGCCTTCCATTGCAAGGCTTTCGAAAAACAGCTGATGCACATGCTTTTGCAGCTCAGAGTCAAAATAGATCAGAACGTTCCGGCATAAAATGACGTGAAATTCATTGAATGAACGATCCGTTGCAAGATTATGCTGCGCAAACATCATGTTTTCCTTGATATAAGAATGGAACATTGCATGCTCGTGATTGGTTGTATAGTAGGAGGAGAACTCCTTGGTCCCGCCAGCCTGCAAATAATTTTTCGTAAAGGACTGCATGCGCTTAAGCGGAAATTTACCTTTTTTTGCACTCTCGATGACATGCTCATTCATGTCCGTTGCATAGATCTTAGCTTTATCCAGCAGACCTTCCTCATGCAGCAGGATAGCCATCGAGTAAACCTCTTCCCCAGTCGCGCAGCCTGCATGCCATATCCGAATTTCGGGAAGCTCGCGAAGCAGCGGAATGACGTCCTTGCGAAAAGATGCAAAAAAACTGGGATCACGAAACATTTCCGTTACTTTTATCGAGAAATCATTTAGCAGCTTATCGAAAAATTTAGGCTCATGAAGCACCTTCTCAAGAAGCGACGTTATCGTCGGCAAGCCTTCAAGATTTATCCGATGATAAATACGCCGACGCAGCGATGAGCGCAAGTAGTTTCGAAAATCGAAGCCGTAAATGCTGTAAATGCCTTCAAGCAGCAAATTGATTTCTATGCGCTCCAGCTCGTCTTGCGTTAACGCATCTTCATTAATGAAGTCTTCCTCATTCCATTCCTTGCTCAATTACCCACCTGCTTTGTTAGCCATACCCGCATAAGCGAAAATAACTGCTCCATATTGAGAGGCTTGCTAATATAATCGGAGGCACCTGCCTCCAAGCATTTATCGCGGTCACTCTTCATCGCTTTCGCTGTGAGCGCAATGATTGGCGTATCCTGCATTGCGGGAACAAGCCGCATCGCTTTCATCGTTTCAAAACCGTCCATGATGGGCATCATAATGTCCATGAGCACCAGATCGAAGTCTGTGTTTTTGTTGATAATGTCCATACATTGTTTTCCGTTGCTGGCTACTGTCACTTTAAACTTCTTATTCTCCAGCGATTTGACCAACGCATATACGTTGCGTGAATCATCCTCTACGAGCAGAACTCTTTTTCCTTCAAAAAGCGAGGACTCATTGTCCGCTAGAACAAGATCATTATCGGTCTGTTCGATGATGCCGGGTGCTTGTACGACGATCGAAGGCTCAGAGGCTGCTGCTATCTCCTGATGAAACGAGACAAGCTGCTCTTTTTCCATATCCGGCAAGCTTGGTATAAAGAGTGTAAAGGTGCTGCCCATATCCGGCTTGCTTTCGAGTGTAATGCGTCCGCCGAGAAGTCTGCTGAATTCATTGCAGATCGATAAGCCAAGCCCAGTACCGCCATATTGACGATTGGTTTCACCGTCAACCTGCTGGAACGCTTCAAAGATTAACTTCTGCTTGTTAAGCGGTATGCCTATGCCCGTATCGGTTACAGATATAGCAAATACCTCTTTGTCGGCGTGGTTAGGAAGATGCTGCATCACGATTTGCGGATCGGCGATTTGAATATTCAGAGAAACGTTCCCTTGCTCCGTAAATTTAAAAGCGTTAGACAATACATTTTTCAAAATTTGCTGCAATCTCTGTCCGTCTGTATAGAGCACAGGAGGGACATTTTCATCTACGTTGATATGGAAAGCAATTTCTTTGTTTTCAGCTACAGGGTTAAAGAGAAGTTTCATGTGCTCTGGTATTTCGCTGACGTTTACTTCATCCATCATTAAAATGACCTTTCCAGCCTCGATCTTTGATAAATCGAGAATGTCATCAATAAGCATAAGCAGATCATTGCCGGAAGTATGGATGAATTTAGCATACCCTTCTTCCTCTGGATTCAACGTTTCATTCTCATTTTCTGCAAGCAGCTGTGACAAAATCAATATACTGTTAAGCGGAGTACGAAGCTCATGCGACATATTGGCAAGGAAGTTGGATTTGTACTGCGAGCTTTTCTTAAGCTGCTCGGAATACGTTTCGAGCTCTTTCTTCGCTTTTTCCAATTCCTTCGTTTTCTGCTCGGCGAACAGGTTTTGCTCCTCTAAATGCTCGGTCGTCATGCGCATTTCTTCCTGCTGCATTTGCAGCTCCTCCGATTGCGTCTGAAGCTCCTCGGTTTGCGTTTGCAGCTCCTCCGTCAACACCTGCGATTCGCTGAGCAGACGCTCGACCTCCATGCGGCCAATAACATTATTGATTGCAACGCCAAATGAATTTTCGATTTGCTCCAATAGCTTCAAATGCTGTGAAGTAAACGATTCAACGGATGCGAATTCCACGACAGCGGCTACCTTTCCTTCAAATTCGATCGGAACGATTAGAATGCTCTTCGGCTGCACCGATACAAGTCCTGATGTAATGCTGATGGGATGGTCAGGTGCCGAATTGAGCAGAAAATTGCGTTTCTCTTGCGCTGCTTGACCGATGAGGCCTTCGCCCATACGGAAGCTGGCATGTCCAGCACTTTCTCCTGATACGGCATATGAGGCGATTTTGATCAGCTTCTGCTGATCGCCGGTTCCTTGCTTCATATAAAATAATCCATAGGTTGCGTTAAGCATGGGAGCAATCTTTGAAAGAAAGGATTCTGCTAACGTCGTCATATCGTTAATTCCCTGATTCATAGTTGCCACCTCGGCGACCTTTGTTTGAATCCAGTTTTGATCGTTTACGTTGTCGAGCAGCGCATTGGTTGCATGAGCGAGATCTCTGATCTCATCTCGTGTGTTTACTTTAATTCGTGTGGAGAGGTCCCCTCCTGCAGAGGCGATGTCGGTTATCGATTTTACGACATCTTTAATCGTCTTTACGATAGTCCCAGATACAAATGAAACGATTATGAGAGCGACAACGGAAACGACGAGCAGCATGACATACAGGCTGATAACGAGCATATCGTTCCGGTTTTCAAGCTGCATAATATGATTTTTAGTGGATGCAATCTCTTTTTGGCGCAGTGTCTCTAATTGCGTGCGAAGGGCATCAATATCTTTTTTACCTATGTCTTCATTAAAGAAATCGATGATCCCTTGCGTGTCGTTCGCCTTGCGAAGAGCGACGGTAGGCTCGCCCGCTACATTGATCCAATTTTGAATCGTAAGCTTGATCTCCTCAAGACTTTTGCGTGTAGTCGGGTCATCAGCGATGTATTGGTACAAGGCATTGTAGTTAGCCTCCCATTCCGATTTCCCTTCCGTATACGGCTCTAAATAAGACTCATTACCGGTAATGACATACCCTCGCTGGCTAGTCTCCATGCTGACGGCATTATAGCGAATGGTCGTAATCAAATTATGGACTTCGATATCACGGCTTGTAATCGACTCAATTTCACTTTGCAAGGACGATATTCTGTCGCTTACTACAATAATGGATGCTCCTAAACAACAAATGATAAGAAAATAGCCGATTAAAATTTTCGAGCGAATATTTAATCGTAGATTACTAAGCATGATAAGCTCCTTTGATTTCAATGATCGATTTAATAGAATCCTTCAATTATATCATGAATAAGGCAATTGACAATTTTCTTCCTGCTATTAACAACTTAAGCATGCCAGCTGATTCAAATAAGGCAATAGCGGGTAACTTATGAAAAAAAGAAAAGAAAGTGGTGACAACGATGGATATGTTAATGCAGATCAGTATTGCTGTTATAGCAATTGCGTTTCTTGTTCTCTTGTATTCGCTCATTCAAACGTTGAAAATTTTACGAGGCACGTTGGAAGAGATGCGAGTCACGATCGGATCATTGCGAACAGAGGTAACGCAGATCAGTGTTGAAGTGAAAGAGGCCGTTCATCATACGAATGCGATGACTCGTGATGTAAGATCGAAGCTTAGCTCGTTGGACGTGCTATTTGCTTCCGTCAATGATCTTGGCCATGCCCTGCATTCGTTTACCGGAGCAGCCAAGGAGTCAGCCGCAAGCGTGGTTGCCTCCATAAAAGGCGAGGGCAAGAAAGCAAAGCCGGCAGGAGAGCCTGGATTAATAAGTACGGTTTATGACGGTGTTATATCCACGATAAGAGTTTGGAATAAAGTCAAAAACATATGAGCTATAATAGGAACATACAAGAGAGGACAGAAGAAACTATGAACTCATTCATTCGGTTGACGATTCCGGCGCGGGCGGAATATATCGATATTGTAAGATTGACATTGTTTGGCATTGCGAATAAAGCAGGTTTCTCGTATGAGGAAATTGAAGATATGAAGGTAGCGGTTACGGAGGCCTGCACAAACGTTGTGCTTCATGCTTACAGCAATGCGCAGCCTGGTGTAGTAGACATCAGCTTCGAGCTTGAGCAAGAAGGGTTGTCCATTCGGATTAAAGATGAGGGCGAAAGCTTCAAATACGAACCTGCGCTGAGCAAGTCCGTCTCCCTGCACGATAAGAAGCTGGAAGAAGTGACGGCTGGCGGGCTTGGCCTATTCATGATGCATGCGTTAATGGATAAGGTGGAGATCTTTTCCGAAAGAGGTACAGAGGTGATTCTCACCAAGCTATTTGGTAGGAAAGAGGAGATGGCATGAGCGTGAATTCATCCTGCCTGGATCCAAAAGAAACGATAGAAAAAATGAAATTTTATCAGGAGACAGGCTGCAACGGTACCGCGACGGTATTGCTGCAGCATTTTGAACCGATCGTGAGGATGGCAGCCGCCAAAATGTCCCGCAGTCGGCCTGACCTCTATGAGGATTTGTATCAGGTTGGCCAGCTTTC
Source organism: Paenibacillus sp. Y660 (assembly GCF_057221575.1). Lineage (NCBI taxonomy): Bacteria > Bacillati > Bacillota > Bacilli > Caryophanales > Paenibacillaceae > Paenibacillus > Paenibacillus sp. Y660. The sequence continues at coordinate 142,650 of NZ_JBXBBJ010000001.1, forward strand.
TATGCTTCGCTTATTCAAGCAGTATGACAGCTCGCGGGAAATTCCGTTTGAAGGCTACGCGATGAAAAGCATCATCGGCCACCTGAAAAACTACTTGCGTGATAAATCATGGTATATCCAAGTGCCAAGACGAATTAAAGAGAAGGGCCTGCTTATCCAGCAGGCTATCGATCACTTGACGGTGGAGCTTGGGCATTCGCCTAAAATGGAGGAAATCGCAGTCCATCTTGGCCTCTCGGTAGAGGAAACGATTGAGGTGCTGTCCTGCCGCGAATCTTATCATTATGTATCGCTTGATACGCCTTTATCTAGCGAAGGGGATAGCGCCGCAACGATTGGCGATCTCATCGGTTCGGACAAGGACGATTATCAGCATGTCGATAATCGTCTGGATCTGGAGGAGGCGCTGGATCAACTTAAGGCAGAGGAGAAGAAAGTGCTTCTGCTAGCTTATCATAGCGGCAAATCGCAGCGGGATATCGCCGAAGAGCTAGGCGTATCGCAGATGAGCGTATCACGCATTCAGAAACGGGCGATCGAGAAACTCAAGGTATTGCTCGTGGATCAGCGTCCGGATTTTATCCTTTGACATTAAACATAAAAACACCCTATCCATTCGATATGGATAGGGTGTTTTTTGATAAAAATTACTTTTTATTGAGCGGGGTCTGGAATCAGACCCCGCTCAATAACCTCTGCATTGGTTTCCATCTGCTCCATATCCTCGCCCAGCTTGATCATTTCTTCCTCGTTTGGGGCCATGGAGTTTGTTGTTTCTTCAAGTTCGGTTTTCATCGTGTTACCTCCCAGAGGCAGCAAGTCCATCCTTGACGTCATCCTTAGCGGAGGAAAAGGAATCCATAATAGTCTGGTTTGATTTTTTAGCATGATCGACCAGATCGCCGGCTTCATCTTTGATGTTGCTGGCTAGTTCCTTTGTGTTCTGCCCGACAGTAGTGGCGAGCTCTTTCGTATTTTGTCCCACCGCAGTGGCGATATCCTTTGTTTTCTCGCTGATCGTCTTGAACTTGTTCGAGAGATCCTCCCGAAGGTTTGCGCCTGATTTTGGAGCAAACAGCAGAGCCGAAATGGCACCGATGGCACCTCCTACAATTGCGCCTAACAATACGCCGTTACTAGAGTTTTCTCGTGACATTTGTCATCTCTCCTCGTTTGGTTATTTGTTGATCATGTTGACCAACGTTTGTTCAACTTAGTTATATATAAACGGATACCGTCTTTTTGAAACAAATATTTAAGTAAAAAATTTACAATTTAACGATAATGGTGCGTCGATGGCTACAGTTGGATCGAACCGATTCTGCTGCGCTTGGCCAAGCGCTTGGGTCCCTAGGTTTGATGTGGTGTACGACAACATTTGCTACACGCCGCAGGAAACGGAGGATCGAATTCCAAGGTGATATAGTAGTAGGTTCGCGATGAGTTCGTCGAGTGCCCGATACCGTTATGGTTATGGTGATTCGTATGATGGCCGATATCCATCCGCTTGGATACGATGCGGGCGTAGCTTGATTCCTGTGGAGCTCTAGCATTTTTGGCATGGTTGACAATAGAATACAAGATCCCGCCTATGACAAGGATAAATATGATGCCAATAAATACCGGGACGATCGTAAACATCAAGCTGAAGCCGCCGCCGATTGAAGATCCTAATCCATTCATCTGACTCCATCCCATCATTTTACTAATTTGTATTTTAACATTGTATTCAAAGCTAGGCGATTCGTTTCCACTTTTATAAAGTACTGATGGAGAGACAAAGAGAATTAATACGTAATATTAACATTTTGTGTTGAATTAAGGAAGTCATTGACATTAAAGAGGGCCGATGCTACGATTTGGTCAATTTCCTGCTTTAGTGATAGGAAATTCATGTGTTTTCATGAAAGAATCACTATTTACATGATGGAAGGAGGAACTATTTTTTATTAATAACTTACATAATACGGGGACATAACACAGAGGAGATTATACATAATGGGATGGCAAAATAAAGTTTTAAATAAAGCAAAAAACACTTCATTGCAAATTAAGCTTCCTGTATTAATAAGTTTATTGGTGATTATTATCTTGTTTGCTACTGCGTTCACGATGTACCTATTCTCATCGGAATTATTGCTGACAAAAAGCAAGGATGAAATAAATGCGAATGCTGACCGAATCGGCGAAGGACTAATGACGGCCATTCAGTTGCAGGAGCAGTCCACGTTTTTAGCCTCAAATGACAATACCTATCGAGAGCTGCTAAAGCTACGCAAAGCAGGAACGATGCCTGATGCTCAGTTTTTCTCCCCATTGAATGTTTTATTTACGAAAGCTAACAAAACCATTTTACAAGGCTTTAAAGGCACGAAGGGCAATGAGTCATTTCTGGTTATCGATTCCAATGGTGTTATTGTCACGGGTACAAATGCCGATAACATTGGCCAATCACGCTCTGATCGTGAATACTTCCTTGAAGCAATGAAGGGGAAATCCTTTATTTCAGACGCCATCAAATCGAAGAGCACAGGTAAGATTATACTCGTCTTTTCGCATCCCATTCTGAACGAGAGCGGGCAGACAATCGGTGTTTTTGCCGCAACGGTAGACAGTAAGTTTTTTGTGAATAAGCTCGGCAATATTAAAATTAACGCAGATGGAAAAATTGAAATTATTAGCCGAGGAGGCACCATACTTTATCATTCAACGGATCCATCTAAAATTGGTGAGAGTGTCGATGATAATTCAGACATTCAATCGGTTCTAGCGGATAAAGCTACCGAGAAAATAAAAGTGCAAACAATGGAGCTTGGCAACGATTATGCTAGAATCAATCAAATTCCGAGCGCTGATCTGGTTGTTTCCGTTATTGATTCCTATGATGACATTAAACGTCCTGTTAAAGATATGCTTCAAAAAATGTATTTGATTACAACTCTAGCGGTTATTGTGGCAATTGCTTTTGGATTCATTCTTTCGCGTTACATCACAAGACCGATTGCTCAATTAACAAGACTTTTTAAACAATTGGCATCAGGTGATCTTACAGTAGCGGCAAGCGGGAAGTACGATAGCGAGTTTAAAGATTTGGCTGATAGCTTTAATAGCATGGTGAGACAAAACAAAGATTTAATTACAAATATGAATAAAACGATTTTGGTTCTTAACTCAAGTACAAGTAAACTAGAGGAGTCATCAAAGCAAACGGCTCAGTCGATTAGCGAGACTTCGGTAACATCCATGGAGATTGCAAAAGCAATGGAATCGCAGTCGCTTGATACAGAGCATATCGTCGATAAGTTTTATGGATTTGGCGAGAAGTTCGCCTCTATGAATGATAAAGTCCAATCCGTTAAGGAAAGGGCAGAAGAAATCGTCAAAGTATTCAACACAAGCAATCAAGTTGTCAATAATCTGATTCAAATTAACGATCAAAATGAAGCAGAAGTTCAAAAAATTTCTGCAATTACGCATAAGCTTCAAGAAAGCTCTGCTCTTATTAGCAAAATTACAGGAGCAATCAATGAAATTGCCAAGCAAACCAACCTGCTAGCACTGAACGCATCAATTGAAGCTGCAAGAGCAGGCGAGCATGGGCGAGGCTTTGCAGTAGTTGCATCTGAGATCCGTAAGCTTGCAGAACAAAGCTCTAAGCAGTCGAATGAAATTAACACGATCATACAAAACAACCTTGCGTTCGTCGCAGAGAACAATGACAGTGTGATAGAAATTCGTAATATCGCTGTGAAGCAGGATGAATTCGTCGGTGAGACGCAAGAGGCGTTCAATACCATTTTGGATAAAATAATGGAGATTACGGATCAGATTATAGCAATGGCAAGTGAAGTTGCCCGTATGGAAAAGGATAGAGACGAGGTCCAGGAATCGGCACAAAGCCTCTCAGCCGCAGGAGAGGAAGTATCTGCATCGGTAGAGGAAGTGACTGCGACGATGATGGAGCAATCGGCTACTGTACATCAGCTCGCGAATATGGTTGAAACGATTGATAACCTTACGAATGAGCTTGCGGAAACGTCAGCAAAATTCAAGGTTTCTTGATCGCACAAGAAGACAAAAGACCTTTGCATCTAGGCAAGTGATGCAAAGGTCTTTTTTTTTTTAACATCGGACTGGACCGAGAGAAAACGCACAGCATGCTGTGTTCACGGAGGGATAAAAGCGCTTCCGCATATACTTGTGTTTAGAAAGCTATCCATCCTTATGCAGGCTTCTTGGTCGGCTGGGTGGTGCTGCTCGAATATATTTTCTCTTCCGTTATTGCATGCTTGACGTTCGGCCTTTATATGCATGCCCAGTTCCCAGGTGTTCCGGCTTCAATTTGGATTATTGGAATATATTTGTAGTCGTGCAAATATTGTTTATTGCTGAAGGGGCTGGCGGGCAGCGCTGCACACGAAGCCGATGCTTGCTGCCATTATGCATAAACGCCAGCTTGAATTAGAGGATAATTGTTGACGAATAGAAAACATCTATGGTAAATTAAATTTATCCTATTGAATTAGTCGGATATAGAAATGAGAATCGAATAAGAAATTATGGCATTAGTATCGCTGTAGTTTATTCACATTCGCGCTCGCTAGAAAACTGGAGGCGCATGCCAACCGAATGCCGAATCGGTTGTCGTGCGCCTTTTTTTTCATAAAGGGAGGTGCAATAGGGTGAGTCTCTCGGAAATACATGCTTACACTCAGTCACTTGAGTCAAATTACAGTCCGGAGGTTGCCGAAGCGCGGCGGCCGGATTATCCGGAACACCCGCTTATTTTGAATCGTTGGTCGCCGCGTTCCTACTCGGAGCAGCGCGTTACCGATGAAGAGCTTTACACGATATTGGAAGCCGCCAGATGGGCGCCTTCTTCGAGCAATACGAATAGACAATCAGCTTCGGTTGATTAGGTTGTAAGCCTAAGAGGGCTGCAAGCATAACTTTGGAGAGGGTGTTGATTATGTCTAGACCGGTTGAGGTTGCTGATGAGTGGTTGAAACGGATTAAGGAGCAATTGGCAGGGGTTCAATTCGGTGTCATTCAAATTACGATTCATAACGGGCAAATCGTTCAAATTGATCGGACAGAGCGCAGTCGCTATGATACGGAGAAAGCTCATTCTGCTGCCCGGAAGCAGAGATAATGAAGAACAACCTTACTATAGGCGTATACGAATGGCCTGATTTGGCATTTCATCATTATTGCTTGCACATGTATCGACTGAATCGCGGGATTTATAATACGATTGATCAGTGGCTGTACGATAATGGCTATCCTGAAATTAAACGCAGACGGAAAATGATCATTCGTTTTTTGGACTTTATGACGCAGGGGCAGACCGAGGAAGGGCGAAAGTTTTTATCCTTTGGGAAAGGCAATTTAATTGTGGAGCTAGCCGAGTTTGTAGCCGAGCAGGATATTCATGCAAGAAGAGTATTGTCCGCATACTGAGCCAAATAACTGCAGAGAAGATGGTTGACAGCCTGCGGTACTCTTATTATTTAAAGTGCACTATTTTCATATGAATACTAATCATTACCGACCGGATAACCGGAGACATTTTGCATAACATGTCTCCGGTTTTTTTGTTCATACGATGAAATCCCAGATTAGGAAGAACACTGGAGAAGCGCCGCCAGAAGGTCCGCGACTAGCAGGAGGCGAAGCTGGCGAAGGTTGACGACGTGACAGCAGGTCTGCAAGTCACGAAAGAATCGGTCGTAAGCTAATTCATTAACTACATATATTCTATCGTATCAATTTAGGATATCAGAGCAGCACAAGATATCCTTTTTTTTGGCGGAAATCTTGTTCTGATAATCGATGGGAAAAATAGCGGAGCGGTTAAGCAGCCTTAGGTATGGCAGCATCCAAGCAGCTGTCTATTACGCAATAAGTAATTGCCAATTAACGATATATCGTATAGTATTTAAAATAATACGATATATCGTTAATAAAGGAGCATGCGGGATGACAGGAGAATGGCAGCCAGAGGAACGATTGTTTTTGCATCATGCCCATGAAAGAGATATGAGCGGCTCGGGCAGACGATTTTTTAGCCGCGGCGGAGTGAAATATGCTTTGCTTGCGCTGCTTGAGCTAGAAAGCATGCATGGCTATCAAATGATGAAAGCACTTGAGGACCAGTCCGGAGGTACATACAAGCCGAGTGCAGGCTCGATTTATCCTACCCTTCAGATGCTGCGGGACCAGGGGTTTGTGGAATCTTCCAAGCAGGATGAGAAGAAGATTTTTGAAATAACAGATAACGGCAGAGCTTATTTGCTTGAGGAGAAGGAGAATGCCGCTAATGGCCTGGATCGGCGGGAGTATGGCTGCGCTGAGGAGGAAGGCGCTCCGTGTGATCGAAGCAAGCCGAATCGGCGATTAACACCGGCCGGCAAAGAGCTGCTTCATTTGCTCAAGGCGGCAGAACGAGCGGTTGTGAACGACAGCAGGAAGGCGGCGCAGCTGCGTACGATCCTCGAGCATTTGCGTCTCTCGCTTCGCCAAGTAGCTGCTGAAGCGGAAAGTGGCGGCGAAGAGGGGAAAGGAGCATGAGCGAACGTCACAATTCCGCTCCGATGCATCGGCAAGGCGGCAGCTTGGGCGGCATGAGGAAATTCGGCACCGGCGAGAAGGCGAATCCAGCCAGCATATTCAGCATGTTCGTGCGAATATATACTCATGCACGATTGCAGTTGCCCTTGCTAATCGCTTCCGTTGCTTGCGTCATCGCGATTTCGCTGCTGGAGTTTATCGTTCCGCAATTAACGCGTTATACGATTGATCACATTATTCCAGAAAAGCTGTTTTCCAAGCTGTTTCTTATTGGCGGCGGTGTTTTGGGTGCGGCGATCGCACTTGGCGCCCTGCGTTATGCGAGCACTACTCTGATGTCCTCTATCGGCCAAAAGGTGCTGTACAATCTTCGCAACGATTTGTATCGTCATATGCAGCGCCTGGACGTAGCTTTCTTTGACCGCAATCGTACCGGCGATCTGATGTCTAGAGTTACAAATGACGTAAGCATCCTTCAGCAAATGATTTCCTCCAGCATGATGCAATTGTTTACTGATTTCTTCACCTTTACCGCAATTGCGATTTATATGCTTTGGATTGATTGGAGGCTGACGCTGCTGCTGCTCGCAACCTTCCCGTTTATGATTATGACGACCAAATTTTTTGGCAAAAGATTGCGCTCTTCCTTCCGAACGGTACAGGAATCTGTAGCCGATGTCAGCGACCATTTGCAAAATACGCTAACAGGCATACGTCTTATTAAAGCGTTTACCGCAGAGGACTACGAATCGGATCGTTTCTCTGAGCGAACCCAGCGAAATATGGATGCGAATATTCAGGTGACTCGCTTGCGGGCAGCTTATGAGCCTATTATTGATTTGCTTAATTTTCTGGGCCTCGCTATCGTGCTTGTATTTGGAGCATGGCTTGCGATGAAGAATCAGATGACAGTTGGCACGATTGTTGCTTTCATCGCCTATTTGCGGCTTTTGCAAAACCCGGTTCGCCATTTTAGCCGAATTATTAATACGATCCAGCAGTCGGCTGCCGCTTATGAGCGCATTATGGAGGTTATGAACACGAATGCAGAAATCATAGAGAAGGAGGGAGCGATTAAGCTGCCGCGAGCAAGCGGGCATATCGTGTTTAATCATATTGATTTTGCGTATACCAAAGATTCTAGCGTATTGAAAAAATTTTATTTGGAGCTTGAAGCGGGCAAGGTGACCGCGCTTGTCGGATCATCAGGTTCAGGCAAAACAACGATTGCTCATCTCATCGCTAGATTTTATGATCCGCAGTCTGGCGAAATAACAATTGACGGTTTTTCGCTGAAGGATATTACGTTGGCTTCGCTTAGGGAGCAGATTGGAATCGTGTCGCAGGATATCATTTTATTCAATGGGACGATCGGGGATAATATCCGGTACGGCAATCATCATGCGACGGAAGAGGAGGTCATTGCAGCAGCTAAGGCGGCGAATGCATCAGCCTTTATTGATTCGTTCCCGCAAGGCTATGAAACGCAAATCGGCGAGCGGGGAGTGAAGCTGTCCGGCGGCCAGAAGCAGCGGCTTTCTATTGCTAGGGCGATTTTGAAAAATCCTAGGGTCATTATTCTTGATGAGGCTACCGCTTCACTCGACACAGAGTCGGAGCAATACATTCAAGATGCGCTGGCGCAATTGCTGGCGGGACGTACCTGCCTTGTTATTGCGCATCGCCTGTCTACCATTCAGCAGGCGGATCAGATTTATGTACTGGAGCAAGGTCAAATCGTAGAGAACGGAACGCATGACGAGCTGCTGATCCGTCAAGGGCGCTACAATCAGCTGTATGAGCTGCAATTCCCGCAAACGGATGCCGTGCAATAAACGATCCATCACGCGAAGCAAATCATAAGTCGGCCAAACATGTTGACAAAAATATTCAGCGGTGCTAACATTCAAAATAATTTAAAATTCATACTATACCACTAGGAATTCTTTTTTTCTTAGCAGCCATCGACCATATATGTGGAGATGTAAGATTGGATAATCAATCTGCATCTCCTTTTTTTTGTAGGCGACGGGATTCCAAACATGATACGTAACGGAGGCATAACGATGAGCGAACAGGAAAATTTGAAACTTGTTACGGACGTATTGGTTATAGGCGGAGGACCTGCCGGCGCATGGGCGGCTTGGAGTGCGGCATCTCAAGGAGCCAAAGTGATACTTGTAGATAAAGGATATCTCGGCTCCAGCGGAGCGACTGCGCCTGGCGGAACAAATTTGCTGTATTTGCCGCCTGATAAAGAACTAAGAGAAGCAGCCGTGCAGGCGCGTCTAAAGTCGGGGGGGTACTTAGCGGAGGGGCACTGGATTCATCGCGTGCTCGATCAGGTTTACATTAATTTAGAGCTTGTGGAAAAGTGGGGCTATCCTTTCGTGCGTGATGAGAGCGGTACGCCGATGCGCGATCATCTGCAGGGTCCTGAATATATGAGCTTAATGCGTCGTGTCGTCAAGAAGGCTGGGGTCAAAATATTGGATCACTCGCCCGCCTTGGAGCTTCTGACCGATGAGAGAGGAGTCGGCGGCGCTCGCGGCATTTCTCGGCAGGAAGACCGTGAATGGGAGGTTCGAGCCAATGCCGTTGTAATTGCGACAGGCGGCTGTGCGTTTCTCAGCAAAGGTCTCGGCTGCAACGTACTTACCGGGGACGGATACTTAATGGCATCCGAGCTTGGCGCCGAACTCTCCGGCATGGAGTTTTCGCGGCGTTATGCGCCAAGCCCGGCGTATAGCACGAATACTCGCTCGCGATTGCTTGGCTGGGCGACATATTACGACAAAGACGGCAATCAACTGAGCGGACAGCGCAATGGAGATTTTCTGGCGTCAAAGCTGCTGGAGGGGCCTGTGTATGCCATTATGAATAAAGCAGACACACCTGAGAAGCAAGCTATCCTTCGAGAATCCCATGCCATTTTCTTTTTGCCATATGATCGTGCAGGCATTGATGTCTTTACGGAGCCTTTCCCGCTGACGCTGCGGTATGAAGGAACGGTTCGCGGTACAGGCGGTATCCGGATTGTTAGCGAAGATTGCGCGACCACGGTATCGGGGCTTTATGCGGCAGGAGACGCCGCAACGCGTGAGCGAATTACGGGCGCAGCATCAGGCGGCGGGGCGTTCAACGCTTCATGGGCGATTTGCTCCGGAACATGGGCAGGAAAAGGCGCAGCGGAATTCGCGCTATCCTCTTCTGTCGATGCTGGAGCGCGCAAGGTAAGCGCAGCGGGAAAATATGGCATGCAGGAGGAATCGAGGCCTGGTGAGAAAGCAGTTGATACCCGCGAATTGGTTAAAGCGATTCAGAACGAAATGCTGCCGCTTGAAATCAATTATTTTCGGACGGAGGCAGGCTTAACCGAGTCGCTTGATAGGCTGAACCAGCTATGGACCAAAGTAAATGGGCAAGCTCCTGCTACGGTGCATGAACGGGTGCATGCAAGGGAAGCTGCGGCAATGGCAGCAACAGCGCGTTGGATCTATACCGCAGCGCTCGCACGGAAAGAGTCACGCGGAGCAGGGCTTCATGTACTCGCCGAATATCCGGATGTCGATCCGAAGCAGCAATATCGTCTGCTCGTATCCGGTCTTGAGAATATTCAGGTTCGGCCTGAGTCGGCAGCACCTGCTCAAACAAATGCGCCAGAGCATAATATACCCGCTGCTGTACAGGCGGTAGACCTGAAGGAGGTGCAAGCAGGATGATTGAACTTGTAAGCGAGGATCGTTGTATTCAATGCAATTTATGCGTTAAGGTTTGCCCGACTAACGTGTTCGATAAGGTGCCAGGCGGCGCTCCTGTCATCGCTAGGCAAGAGGATTGCCAGACTTGCTTTATTTGTGAAGCCTATTGCCCGGTTGATGCGCTTTACGTATCGCCGTATGCAGATGAAATAATCGAAGTGGATGAGAGCGATTTGGCGCAGCGCGGCGTTCTGGGCAGCTGGAGAGCAACAATTGGCTGGGGTCCGGGAAGAACGAAGCTGGCGGCGATTGATAAAACAGCTTTTATTAATCGTATATTGCCGCAGCGTCCAGTCCGTGCAGCAGGAGTATCCGATGTTAATGTCCAAACAAGCTAGAACATAGAACATAAAACGTATAGTAGAAGAGGAGAAGGATGAGCATGAGCAAGGTTGAACGTCATATTATTGAAGCAGAAGGTTTGCAGCAATACAGCAAGGAGGTTGCGGAGAACAGGAAACCTGAATCTCCTGTCCATCCGCTTATATTGAACCGATGGTCGCCTCGTTCTTATTCCGATGCGAAGATTACTGATGAAGTGCTTTATACCGTATTGGAGGCTGCAAGCTGGGCGCCTTCCGCAAGGAACGCTCAGCCATGGCGTTTTTTCGTAGCGAAGGATGCTAGGGAGCTTGAAGTGTTCCAAACCTTTATAAAGCCGAGAAATCAGCTTTGGACATCTAAAGCTCCGGTATTGCTTTTACTTGCATCAGCAAAGGTAAAGGAAAACGGCGATCTGAACGGAGCCCATGCCTTTGATGCCGGCGCAGCCTGGGCGACATTGGCGCTGCAAGCTTCGCTGCTTGGGTTATCGACGAGGGCAGTGGGAGGCTTCGACCACGCGTTGGCGCGCGAGGTTCTGCAAGTTCCGGAAGACATTGCGCTTCATGCGGTTATTGCTCTAGGCTATCGCGGGGGGCTGGATACGCTTGATGCCTCGTTCCATGATAAGGAGCTTCCAACAAGCCGCCGCAGGTTGAGTGATAGTATATTAACTATCAAAACATAAAGATGAGGATGTTGGTATAGAGATTTCGACCGTATAAACGGAGATGTATTTCATAACGAGATACATCTTTTATTTTTTTGAATAGAGGAGGATCTGCGGTGAGTGCGGAGACAGATATAAGGATAACGGCTGATGTGTTGATTATTGGAGGAGGGCCTGCTGCTGCCTGGGCGGCATGGAGCGCTGCTTCCCATGGAGCAAAGACGGTTTTAGTCGATAAAGGATATTTGGGGACAAGCGGCGCAACCGCTCCCGGCGGAACAGGCTTTCTCTACGTGGAGCCTGACGTTAAGAAACGGGAGGAGTCTGTGCAGGATCGGTTGAAATCCGGCGGATTCTTGTCGGAAGGCGTCTGGATTCACAGGCTAATGGAACAAGCATATTTGAATATACAGCTTGTGGAGAAGTGGGGCTATCGGTTTCCTTTGGATGATAACGGGAATTTGTATAAGTCTCATATGCAGGGTCCGGAATATATGGAGCTCATGCGGCGTGTCGTAAAGAAGGCTGGGGTTACGATATTGGATCAGCATCCGGCACTGGAACTTCTCGTGGATGAGCACGGGGTTGGCGGAGCTCGAGGCATCGCGCGGTTAGACGGGCGGTCATGGGAGGTGCGGGCGAATGCGGTCGTTATTGCTACGGGAGGCTGCGCTTTTCTTAGCAAAGGGCTCGGCTGCAACGTTCAAACAGGGGATGGCCAGCTCATGGCTGCCGAATTAGGCGTTGAGCTCTCCGGCATGGAATTCAGCCGGCAATATGCAACGACTGCTGCTTTCGGCACAGTGACGAGGAACAGAGTTCTAGGATTCGCTTCATTTTATGATGAGGAAGGCAATGTTCTTCATGAAGGCGGTCCAAGACAGGACCACTTCTTCGCCAAGCATCTGGCAAAAGGTCCTGTATATGCCACGCTCACGCAGGGCAATACGCCTGAGAAGCAGGCAATAATAAGAGCTGCAACGCCGCTTTGGTTCGTTCCCTTTGATCGCGCCGGCATCGATCCGTTCACGCAGCGCTTTCCAATCGCTATGCGTTACGAAGGAACGATTCGCGGTACCGGCGGTATTCGGCTTGTAGGAGATTATTGCGAAACCTCTGTGCAGGGGCTCTTCGCAGCGGGTGATGCCGCATCCCGCGAGAAGACTGCGGGCGCTCGCTCAGGCGGAGGGGCCTACAATGCTTCCTGGGCGATAGCTTCCGGAACCTGGACAGGAAAGGGCGCTGCCGAATATTCCCTTAAGCAAACAAAACAAGCCTCGCAACGAACTCTTCGTGCTGCTGGTCGTTACGGGCTTGAGCATACGGCTGCGTCAGGCGATATCATCGAATCCCGCCGTGTTGTCGAGCAGGTGCAGCGTGAGATGTTTCCGCTCAATATTAATTATTTCCGCAGTGAACCGGTGCTGCAAGCATCGCTTGAGAGACTGCATAAGCTCTGGCCGCTCGTACAGGGGAAGGTGCAGCCGACGACAACGGGACGCGTTCAAGCGAGAGAGGCGGCGGCGATGGTTGCCAATGCGAGATGGATGTATACCGCTGCTTTAGCGCGTAAGGAAACCCGAGGCATGCATACGATGAAAGAGTATCCGGAGCTTGATCCGGCGTTGAACCATCGATTGCTCCTTTCAGGCTTTGAAGACATCCGAATTCAACCAGAGGCGGTTCCGGGCATTCGCACGGACGTACCGCAGCCAGTAGTTATTAAGGAGGCATTAACAATATGATTGAGCTTGTAAGCGAGGATCGGTGCATCCAGTGCAATCTTTGCGTGAAAGTATGTCCAACTAATGTGTTTGATACAAATGAATTCGGGCTGCCCGTCATCGCGAGGCAAGAGGATTGTCAAACCTGCTTCATGTGCGAAGCCTATTGTCCTGTGGATGCCCTTTATGTCGCGTATCATGCCGACGAAAAGATTGAAGTGGATGAGAAAGAGCTAATAGCAAGCAACAAGCTGGGCAGCTGGCGGTCGGTAATCGGTTGGGGAAGCAATGGAAGGATATCTATGGCAGCCAATGATACGACTCCGATTTTGCGACGGGTCCGTAATGGGAATTAATCACTTATAAGGGAGAAGTGGTTTGTATGAGGAAGAAATCTTTGATTAGTTTGATCAGTTTAGTTGCGTTAGCAGTTTTTCTTGCGGCATGCGGACAAGGCAATACCCCGAGCGCCACGAATAAGTTGAACAGCGGTTCGGCGGAAGCAGCATCCTCTCCGTCCGAAGAACCAAAGGAAACGGAAGCGCCGAAGGAAGTGGAGCTTTCTATATTTAAGTACGGCGGAGTGACATTGACGCAGACAGAGGTGGATACTTACTTTAAGCCGGTGGAGGAGAAATTTCCGCATATCAAAATCAAGCTAATCGATGTTCCGGAAGGGTCGGAAATCGAACCGCTGCTAACCCAAGGGGTTGTACCTGATATCATATTCGGCGGAGGCTACGCGGAGCTGAAGGAAAAGGATTTGATTACAGATTTAGCTCCATTAAAGGAGAAGTACGGCTACGATGAAAGTCGCTTAAAGCCTGAGGTTGTTTCCGCAATCAATCAATCGTCTGAAGGAAACCAGTTTCCATTCTCGGTTAATTTACCAGTTGTTTACGTAAATAAGGATATTTTCGATAAATTTAATGTGCCATACATTAATGAAGCGAAGACGTGGGATGAAATTCTCGATATTGCCAAGCAGCTGACGCGGACGGACAACGGCGTTAATTATATCGGCATCGACTTGGCGGCGGGAAGACTGGGCAGCGGGCTATCGCTCGATATTATTGATCCTGCGACGAATCGAGCGGCAGTGACTTCTCCCGAGTGGACGAAGGTCTATAACGTACTAAAGCGTTTATATGAAATTCCTGGATTTATTGGTCCAGATGATGACTACCGCCATATCGACAAGGATGATGTATTCTACGTTGATCAGAACATAGCCATGTATACGCATAACCTGGCACAGCTTGTCGGCCCGCTTGAGCAATTGCGGAAGGAAGGAATAACGCTGAACTGGGACTTTGCGCCGCAGCCGAACTTTGAAGAGGCGTTAGGCACCAGTATAGAAATCAATGTGCACAGATTCGCGATTACAAAAACGAGTCAGCATAAGGACGAGGCTTATCAGGTGCTTAACTATTTGCTGTCTGATGAGATCCAACGAATCATTACCCGCAATGGCCGGGTATCCGTATTAAACAACCCGGAGCTTGAGAAGGAGTATGGAGCGGATATTGAAGTGTTGAAGGGAAAGACGATAGAAAATATTTTCAAAACGAAGCCGCGCAATCTGAACGCCGAGAATCGTTATGAAGGTAAAATCTCGAAGTATTTGAACGAAGCGGCTAAGGACATCGCGGTAGGCGGCATCGATGTGAACACGGCGCTCCGTACGGCCAAGGAGAAGATCGACAAGGATCTTGAATCATTGGAGAAGACGAATAAGTAGCGTTATAACATGGCTTAGGGGCCGATCAGGTTCATAAGCGTTTTGTCGAAAATATTAAACATACTTGACAGATAGGAATAGTATGATATTATAAATGTAGCTGATCCTACCGGAAAACCGGAGACATGCCCTATCAAGGGAATGTCTCCTTTTTTTATTCCTTACACCGGTGGAACCTACATAATAGAAGAAGGGATGATAAAAATTATGGCTTTTACGTTAGCAATTGGTGAAAAGGCTCCAGATTTTAATCTACTTGCAACAGATGGGAAGCATTATGGCTTAAGCGACTTCGCAGATTCAAAAGCATTAGTTGTATTCTTTACCTGCAATCATTGTCCATTTGTAAAGGGGTCGGATGAGGTAACGCGTCAAACGGTTAATAAGTATGCGCCGCAAGGCGTGTCGTTTGTCGGCATCAGCTCGAACAGCGTTACGGCTTATCCGGAGGATTCTTATGAGAAGATGGTAGAGCGCATTGCAGAACATGGTTTCCCATGGACGTACGTGTATGACGAGAAGCAAGAAGCTGCCTTGGCATACGGTGCACTGAGAACGCCGCATTTCTTCGTATTTGATGCGGATCGCAAGCTTATCTACACGGGCCGCGCTACGGACTCTCCGAAAGACGCGGAAAAAATTACAGTTCACGATTTGGAAAATGCGCTGGAGGATTATTTGGCAGGCCGTGAAGTAGCTGTGCCTCTGACAAATCCGCTCGGCTGCAATGTGAAATGGGAAGGCAAAGACAAGCGCTGGATGCCGGAAGAAGCATGTGATCTCGTATTTAACTAGAAGTGATACAGCAGCATGAGAGGACATCCGCGGACTGAAGCGAAATATGCCTCAGTTGTGGATGTTTTTTCTGTTTATGATTAATAGGTTATTGTAGGTCGACCGTAAAAACGGAGATGTGCTTCTGTATTAGAAGTGCGTCTTCTTTTTTGTATGATTATAAATTTGAAATCAAAAAAGGATGGGTCTATGAACATGAGAAAAATAAGTTTGCTCTTTATTAGTGTGATATTGGTATTGGCTATGGTAACGGCTTGCGCATCAAATAGCGGAAACAAGCCGGAGGAATCGAACACGAATACAAGCACAAGCAATGAAACAGATGGTGCGAAGGAAAGCAGTCCCGAACCGATCACGTTGAAGGTGTTAAGAGCCGGAATTACGGTCACGGAGACAGAATTTCAAAAAATACTAGTGGAGACCACTAAGAAAAAGTATCCGCATATTACGCTTGAATGGGTAGATGCTCCCGAGGATGTTGAGTTGGAGCCGCTTATTACAGCGGGCACGGTACCAGATATTATTTTCGCAAGTACATCAGCAGTATCGACAACCTTTAAGGATTTGGATTTAGTCGAGAACCTTCAGCCTTATGTCGATAAGTATCAAACAGACCTAAGCCGCTTGAAGCCTGTAGTGCTGGACACGATTAAGAAATACTCGGAGCCTAACGAATTGGCGGCTATTCCATTTTCGGTCAATCTTCCGGTTCTCTTCTATAACAAAGACATCTTTGATAAATTCGGCGTATCGTACCCGAAGGATGACCAATCCACTTGGGATGAGATAATCGAGCTGGGCAAGCAGGTAACTAGAACGGATAACGGCGTTAACTATATCGGCATTGATTTATTCGGACCTACTAATATCTCATCCGGCCTTGACCTGTTCATTGTTGATCCGGCTGCCGGCAAAGCAGATGTAACGACACCGGGCTGGAAGAAAGTGTTCGACACCTTGCAAAAGAGCTTCGAGGTCCCAGGCTATATCGGGTCTGATGGCCGCTTTGAATATGCGAATGACGATGACATTTTTTTTAATGAGCAAAATTTGGCTATGCTGCCCTTCAATATCGCACATTTACTCGGGCCGCTTGAAGAACTGCGTCAGCAAGGCACAGAGCTGAACTGGGATTTTGCTCCATTTCCAAATTTCAGAGAAAACCTGGGCACAGGCAAAGCAGCTAACATCCACTCCTTAATCGTGACGAAATCGAGCAAGCATAAGGATGAAGCTTTCCAAGTCATCGCTAATGTGCTATCGGATGAAGGGCAGGAGCTGCTTGCACGCAACGGCCGAGTACCTACTGTAGAGGGCGAAGCGTTCGAACAACTGTACGGAGCGGATATTCCCGTGCTAAGCGGAAAGAAAATTGAAAATATATTCAAGGCGGAGCCGCGCAGCGTCATTAAGCCACATAAGTTCGAAAGCAAGGTGCGCAAGCACTTAAACGAAGCGGCCAAGAGCGTTGCTGTCAACGGTCAGGATGTGAATACAGCGCTTCGGACCGCACAGGAAGCCATTGAGAAAGATCTCGAAACGCTTGGAAAAACGCAATAGGCCATAAAACGATATTTTAGGGGAGGTGGTCTTGTGGCAGGCATCCGCATTAATCATTTGTACAAACGATATGGCAAGGATAAGCAGATTGTCGTGAATGATTTTCACCTTGAGATAAAGGACAAAGAATTTCTTGTGTTCGTCGGACCCTCCGGCTGTGGAAAATCAACAACGCTTCGCATGATTGCAGGATTGGAGGATATTAGCGAGGGAGAAATTTACATCGGCGAGCAGTTGGTAAACCATCTGCCGCCGAAAGATCGCGATATTGCGATGGTGTTTCAGAACTACGCGCTTTATCCGAACATGAGCGTTTTTGAGAATATCGCATTTGGTCTCCGTCTTCGCAAGCATCCTAGGCACGAGATTGATCAGGCGGTGCGCCGAACAGCTCGCGTATTGGAGATTGAGCCGTACTTAAACCGAAAACCGAAAGAATTATCGGGTGGACAACGGCAGCGTGTAGCACTGGGCCGAGCGATTGTTCGCAACCCTCAAGTATTTCTCATGGATGAACCGCTGTCCAATCTGGACGCCAAGCTGCGCGTGCAAATGCGCATGGAAATCATTAAGCTGCATAAAACGCTGGGAGCTACCTTTATTTATGTCACTCATGATCAAATTGAGGCGATGACGATGGCCGATCGGATAGTTGTCATGAAGGACGGCATCATTCAACAAATCGATACGCCTGAGGTCGTTTATACGACGCCAACCAATATGTTCGTAGCGAGCTTCATCGGCTC
This sequence comes from Paenibacillus sp. Y660, assembly GCF_057221575.1. Lineage (NCBI taxonomy): Bacteria > Bacillati > Bacillota > Bacilli > Caryophanales > Paenibacillaceae > Paenibacillus > Paenibacillus sp. Y660. Next base: position 160,538 of record NZ_JBXBBJ010000001.1, read on the forward strand.
CCCGCAAATTAATTTTATTGAAGGGAAAATAACGGAGGACATTCCAGGGGTTCTTAAATTCAGAACCTCACGCTTTGAGCTTCCGATTCATCATGAGGCTGCGGCCATTCTCAGGCATCACAATAAAGTGAACAAACGAGTAACGCTTGGCATTAGACCGGAAAATATTGGACCGGAGGGTCTTTACTCGGATGCCATTATTACGGGTGAGTACAAGGTCAGCGAGCTGATGGGTGCCGACCGCTTTTTGCATTTGAATATCGGTCAAGACCGTTTGCTCGTCGTAAGGGTCCATGCCCATTATCATTGCGAGGAAAACGAGAAGATTCGGATCGTCCCGGATATGTCCAAGGCCTTGTTTTTTGATACGGACAGCGGGAAACGAATGACGGTCTAACGAGTCGTTCGGAAAGGAGCGCGCTGTTATATGGTGAGCACTATCTTACTTTCAAAAACGTTTAAATTTGCATTTCCGCTTGTAGCAGTGGGGCTGCTAATTCTTTTCTTCATAGGTTGGATGTCAGGGGACGATACTGCGGTTAAAGCGGGTCCATATCGGCCTAATCAATTAGAAAAAGCTTTCGTAGAGTGGGAAAGTTCGTCGCTTGCCGAGGCTGACCTTGAGCCCTATTATGCGAAAGTGATAAGCACTCTGCAGGAGCAGGGGGTGAAGCCTGCTGATAAGCAGGTCATCATTCATGCAGCGGCTCCTTCCGGGAGATCCGATGATAAAGTCATTCATACCGGGAGCTACGAGCAGAAGAATGATGTGTTAATTTGGAATTCAACCAATACGAATTGGATTGAGTATACGGTCGATGTCCCGCAGGATGGGCTATATGAAATTCATGCCTCCTATCATCCGCTGCTTGGCAGGGGCTTTACACGCCCCATTGTGTGGGATGTCACAGTAGACGGAAAGCGTCCTTTTCGGGAAGCCTCCTCTATTACCCTTTACCGACAGTGGAAGGATAGCGGCTTGCCGCAAAAAAACGAAGACGGTGACCAGATTCGTCCCACCTCCGTCGATATATCCACATGGTCAACGGTTCCATTCATCGACTCAGGCGCAAATTATGCTGAGCCTCTGAAGTGGCATTTCACCAAGGGTGTCCACAGTCTTCGCTTCGAAGGCTATGAGCCCGTTGCGATAAGCGAAATCTCGCTTCAGCCGCCGCAGAAGCTTTTGACCTATGAGGAGTCATTGGCCTCCTATCCGGCGAGCGAGCCGGTAGAGGCGAAGGTCATCACGCTGCAAGCTGAGCAAATGACCTCCAAAAATGATCCGTCTGTCCAAATGATGTTTGATCGCGATCAACGATCCGTCCCGCTTGCAAAGGGGAGAATTACGTACAACACCGTTGGGGGCGTAAGCTGGGACTGGCCGAATCAAGAGGTTGCGTGGACATTCGAGGCGCCGGAGAGCGGTCTGTACAAAATCGCATTGCGAACACTGCAAAGCCGCTTCTCCCAGAAAGCATCTTTTCGAACCGTTCGCATTGACGGAGAAATCCCTTTTGATGCATTTCTGACCTATAGATTCCCTTATGCCTCTACTTGGCAAGGTACGGTGCTGTCAGATGAAGAAGATAAGCCATATGCCATTTATTTAGAGAAGGGGCCGCACACCTTATCGATGGCGCTTACTCATTCCACGGTCAGTCCAATCATACGCGGCATTGAAAATTTAAGTGCATTGCTCCGAACGGTTGATCAGGATTTGCGATCACTTACAGGCGGCCAAACGGATCGCAACCGAACCTGGAAGATCGCTCGGGACTTGCCGGATCTGAGAGAACGGCTAGAAATGGCAGCAGTCAATCTGGATGTTTTGGCCGATGAAATGGCAGTGGTTAATGGCGGCAAAGACAGCACGAGCGAAGGTTTCCGTTCATCGGCCTCCGATTTGCGCGAGCTGTTGAAGACGATTGATGACATTCCCTACCATATGGATGAGATCTCGTCCATTGATGAGAAGATTAATAACTATGTTGTGAATCTTTATAAGCAGCCTCTGCAGCTTGACGAGATTTACATCGCGCCGATCGAAAAGGCTTTTCCGAAAATGACGGCGTCATTAGGTGCTAAGACGGTGGGGCAGCTTGCTAATTTCTTTTACTCATTCCATTCGAGAGAAAGCCTCAGCGATATGGATGATAAAGAGCTTAATGTATGGGTTCAGCGCGGCCGGGACTATGTGACGCAATTGCAGGAGCTGACTGATGAGTTGTTTACCCCGGCCACAGGCATAAAGGTCAAAGTTAATTTGCTGCCGAACTCTCAGCTGCTTGTCATGTCGAATGCAGCGGGACTTCAACCTGATATCGCGCTAGGCTTATCGCAGGATTTGCCGGTTGATTATGCGATCAGGGGCAGCGTAACTGATCTCACGCAATTTTCTGACTTTAACGAGATGTTTGACCGGTTTAGTCCAGGCTCTTGGCTGCCGCTTTATTATGACAAAGGTTATTATGCCGTTCCGGAGACGCAGTCGTTCCAGGTGCTGTATTACCGTAAGGATATCATGCGGGAGTTGGGGCTGGAAATTCCGCAGACGTGGCAGGATGTCTACGATATGCTTCCGGCCTTGCAGCAAAATTTTATGAACTTTTACGTAGACCCCGGAGAATTTCTTCCGTTCATTTTGCAAAATGGCGTGGAGTTTTACGATCCGGACGGCTTCACAACGGCGCTTGACTCGCCTGAAGGCTTCAAAGCTTTCAAGCAGTGGACTGATTTGTTCAATACGTATGCGCTTGAGAAGCAAGTCCCGAGCTTCTATCAGCATTTCCGCAACGGTACGATGCCGATTGGCATTTCGGATTATAACATGTATGTTCAGCTTGCCGCGGCCGCGCCGGAGCTTAACGGCAGATGGGGAATTGCCATGATTCCAGGCACCGAGCAAGCGGACGGCACAATCAGCCGCTGGGCAGGAGGCGCGCAGACGACAGGCGTTATTTTTGAAGCCTCAAACAAGAAGGAACAAGCATGGGAGTTTATGAAATGGTGGGTTTCTACCGACGTGCAGGAACGTTATGGATCTGATCTGGAGTCAATCAACGGCGTATCCTTCCGTTGGAACACATCCAATGTCGAGGCTTTCGTTCGTCTTCCGTGGAAAACCGAGGATGCAAATGTCATTTTGAAGCAGTGGAAATGGTATAAGGATAAAGTGAATCCGCCTGGCGGTTATTTCCTCGGCAGAGAGCTTAACAATGCGTGGGTTCGCGCAGTCGTTGATGGAATGAACTACCGGGCATCGCTTGAAGCGGCTATACTCGATGTCAATCGGGAGCTAAGACGAAAGCAGCAGGAATTTGGGTTTATCGACGAGACTGGCAAGTCTCTCAAGTCGCTCGAATTCCCGAAAGTAAATTCGCCATGGGAAGGAGTGGACGATTATGTCAGGTAAACTGTCCGGCAGCAGCATTGCGGTAGCGCAAAAAACGAACGCAAAAACGGTCGTGAAGGAAGCGAAGCATTCCGCTGTCAAAGCTCCTCCCAGCCTTTTGAGGGAAATATGGTCATACCGGCTAAGCTACTTATTTATTGCTCCGTTTATGCTTTGCTTTATAGCCTTCATTGCTATTCCGGTACTGGCGGCCGTCGCGCTCAGCTTCACTTATTTCAACGCGATTGAGCCGCCGCGCTTCATTGGCTGGCAAAATTTTCAGTATCTCATATCGCAGGATTTATTATTTCTGAAACACGCTTTGCCGAATACCTTTAAATTTGCGATTATCGTCGGTCCTGGCGGCTATTTTGCCGCCTTTATGCTGGCATGGCTCATCTCTCAGCTTCCTGATAAATCGCGCAAATGGTTTGCGCTGGCTATGTATACACCCTCGCTAACGATTGGTATCGCGATGTCGATTGTATGGCTTCCAATGCTGACTGGCGATAGAATCGGCTATTTAAACAGCGTGCTGCTGCGTTTAGGCATTATCGATGTGCCGAAGCTCTGGGTAACCGATCCTTCGTATCTGATGAATTCGATGATTATCGTGACGCTTTGGTCCAGTATGGGAGTAGGCTTCTTGGCGATGCTGGCGGGTATTCTTAATGTAAACCGCGATTATTACGAGGCCGCAAGAATAGACGGGATGAAAAGCCGCTTGCAGGAAATTTGGTACATTACAATTCCATCGATGAAACCGCAAATGCTGTTTGGGGCAGTGATGGCGATTGTGACCACCTTTAAGACGGGAGCGATCGGCGTAGAGCTGTCCGGTACGAACCCGACTCCTGCTTATTCCGGCCACTTAATCATTAATCATATCGACGATTTTGGGTTTATACGCTTCGAGATGGGCTACGCCGCTGCTATTTCGGTATTCCTCTTGGTGCTTATGTACGCATCCAATAAATTAAGCTGGGGCTTATTCGGCTCGAAGGAGGATGAGTGATGCTGCGCTGGCTATCGCTGCTGCGAAAGGGTTCTCGGCTGCAATCGATGGACGGCTTCCAGAAGCTGCTGACTCTGTTAATGGTCGTCATGTCCATTTTTATGCTGCTGCCAATCGCATATATTTTCAATCATGCTTTTAAGCCCTATCATGAGCTTTTCGTGTATCCGCCAACTTTTTTCGTTCAAGAACCTTCCTTGCAAAATATTAACGAGCTTCTATCGGTTACTTCGCGATCGACGGTGCCGATGATTCGTTATTTGTTCAATAGCTTGTTTATTTCGAGTATGGCGATCATCCTCGTAACGGGAGTAAGCGCGCTTTGTGCTTTTCCGATATCGAAACATAAGTTTCCCGGCGCTAAGCTCGTCTTCTCGGCGATATTGCTAACGCTAATGTTTGCGCCTGAAGTTGTGCAAATACCCCGTTATCTCGTCGTCAGCAATCTCGGTATTATGAATTCGTATCTCGGGCATCTTCTTCCGATGATGGCTATGCCGATCAGCGTGTTTCTGCTCAAGCAATTCATTGATCAAATACCCGATGCATTGCTTGAGGCAGCACGTATCGACGGAGCCAATGAATTCGTATTGTTTCTGCGTATCGTCGTGCCGGTATGCATGCCGGCTATCGCAACGGTCGCCATTCTAGCCTTCCAAAATTCATGGGGCAACGTAGAGACATCCGCGCTATTTATGCTCGATGATGAGATGAAAAGCTTTGCGTTCTTTCTATCTACCCTCACTAATAATCTGGCAAACAACGTTTCGATGCAGGGAGCTGCGGCTGTCGCATCGCTAATTATGTTTGTACCTAATTTAATCGTATTTATTTTTCTGCAGGGCAAGGTTATTACGACGATGGCGCATTCCGGCATTAAATAAGAAAGGTGGGTTAAGCTGATGCTTAAGCGGCTGTCATTTCGCTTTTTGCCGCTTATGATTGCGGCATTTGCAACACTAGTATCCATTCATCCGGAGCGTGTTCTCGCGGATGTCCCTTATCATACCTACTATAAAGACAATTACAACCAGCTGTTTGAGATGCAAGCTGCTTACACGCCGACAGGGATTATCGGCAAAGAGCTGTTCATAGCTAATCCGGCTAATCCGAGCCAAGCCGTCTTCTCGCCGTTTAATCAGCCGCAGGATTTGTTTATCGATCATAAGGATCATATTTATATTGCAGATACGGGCAACAATCGCATTGTGCATTTAGATGCTAACGGCAAGCTGATTCGCATCATAGATTCTCCGGACAGTCCGCTTAATCGTCCGCAAGGTCTATACGTAGACCAGGACGGCGATATTTACATCGCGGATACAGGCAATCACAGGGTGGTTCGATTGAATGCCGACGGCAAGCTGCTCTTCGCGTTTGACAGACCGAAGTCGAAGCTTATCCCGGAGGAGTTCAAGTTTGATCCGATAAAGCTTGTCGTGGATAAAAGGGGCTTCTTGTATATAGCGACGCTTGGCGGATACCAAGGTCTGCTGCAGCTTGACCCGAAGGGTGAATTCCAAAGCTTCTTCGGAGGCAATAAAACGAGCTATTCCCTTACGGATTCGATCAAACGTTTTTTTTATACACGCGAAATGTATGAACGGGAAATTAGCAAGCTGCCAGGATCGATTTCCAGCGCGGACAAGGACGATAGCGGTTTTATCTATACCGTAACGAAGGAAGTTCAAAAAGGCCAGTTGAAAAAGCTTAATATTGCCGGGCTTGATCAGCTTGCGGGCAAAGGTGAATTTTCGGATACGTTATCGGATGGCAGCTACGGGGAATATGTGTACCGAGGAGGGAGCACAGGCGGCCCGCAATTAAATGATTTGACCGTTGATAGCAATGGAAACATTACGGTCATTGATTCTAAGCTTAATATCGTCAGTCAATACGACGGGAACGGCAATCTGCTCTTCTTCTGGGGCGGAGTGCTCGGAGATACGTCAACAAAGCTCGGTATTGTCAAAATGCCGACAGCGATCGAAACGAATGCTGCGGGTGATTTGTTTATTCTGGACAGTGAAAATAATATTGTGCAGACCTATCGCCTCTCGGAATTCGGAGCACTCGTTCATAAAGCGAATCAACTTACGCAGGATGGCCGATATGAGGAAAGCGAGCCGTTATGGCAGGAGGTCAACCGGCTGCATGCTTATTACGCTCCCGCGATTTTAGGACTGGCGAAGGCAGCCTATAAGAAGGGGGAGTACAAACGGGCGCAGCAGCTATTCAGACAGGCAGGCTCTGCACAGGGCTATTCCGATTCTTTTTGGCAAAATCGTCTGCTCTGGTTTCAATCCCATTTTGGTTTGTTTATGAACGTACTGATCGGCGCGGCCATTCTTTTCCTGGTGGCGCGATTTGGAGCAAGAAGGCTGGGCTGGCAGGTTCGCAAGAAGATAAGCAGCAGGGCTGCAAATCCGTTGATTGAACAGCTGAAGCATGTTTTTTATGTGATGAGGCACCCCATTGACGGCTTTCATGCTATTAGATACGAGCAAAAGGGCGGTCCCCTTAGCAGCTTCATTATACTCACACTTGCTCTTGCGTCCTACGCGGTCATGCAGGCGGGTACGAGCTTTATATTTAATCCTTCTATTATAGTAGAGCTTCAAATTATTACAGTTCTCATACAGTTCATTGTTATATGGCTTGGCTTTGTCATATGCAATTATTTGGTAAGCTCCTTAAATCAGGGAGAGGGCCGCTTTCGGGACGTCGTTTATGGAAGCGTGTATGCCCTTTTTCCGTTCCTCCTAATTGGAGTGCCTTTAACCCTTTTATCTAATGTGCTGACGCTCAGTGAGCAATCGATATTTACGTTTCTTGAATATGGCTTGTACGGTTGGGTCGCTTTGCTTATATTCTGGAAGGTACAGGGTATTCAAAATTACAGCGTCGGGGAAACGATCATTAATTTGCTGCTGTCTGTTCTGACGATGCTTATATGCGCGGTTTTGTTATTTATCGTGTTCAGCTTAACGACGGAGCTTATTAACTTTATTTATTCGGTTTATCAGGAGGTGACGATCCGATGAAACGCAATACGATCGTTTTCCTATCGGCTTCGGGCATAATTGCGCTGCTGCTTATCGGATTGTTGGTGCTTCAGTCATATACACGGACGTCCATAGACTCGGAGGAGCAGGGAGGAGCTGTCGCTTCAATTGGTTCACCTGGCATTTCGGAAGGGGCGGTAAAAACTTCGCAGCCTGTAGAACCGGGTCTTCCGGTTGAAGAAGGCTTCAGCAAAGCATCAGAATCCGACCGTTTTGTACTGTGGGTAGATCAGAGAACCGCACATTTCAAGCTGGAGAGCAAACAGACAGGAAAGCTATGGCGCTCCTATCCGAATCCGGAATATTGGGAGTCAGAGACGACGAGCGGGACGTGGAAGAGCAGCTTGATGTCACCGATTATGCTTGAATATATAGATGCGTCCAACTCCAAATCACAGTCGAAGCTGACCAATTGGATGGAGGAGAAGGGCGTTCTCGAAAATTTTCAAACGGTGAAGGACGGTTTTCGGGTTACCTTCCACTTTGAACGTTCAAAATTTAAAATTCCAGTTGAGGTTAAACTCGAGGGCGATTATGTGGAAACGAAGGTCATTGACAGCGAGATTGAAGAAGGCGACCTTAGCTTATTGAATCTGAAGCTGTATCTATTGTTCGGCGCTGAGCCTTCGCGCGGCCAGGACGGTTACCTGCTGGTGCCTGATGGCGCGGGAGCATTGATAAGGTTCGATGAGAACCGTACAAATGACAAATCGACCTACCGCGAAAATGTGTACGGCGCTGACATCGCATTTTATAACGAGCAAACAAACCGACAGGAAATCAAAATGCCGATCTTCGGATTGAAGTCTGGTGAACAGTCATTTTTGGGTGTCATGACCGATGGAGAGGAATATGCGAAGCTGTTCGCCGCTCCTGCCGGAGCATTGGGACAATCCAACTGGATAACCCCGGAGTGGCAGTATAGGATCAAGTTTTTCCAAAGCACGAACAAGCAAGGAAATGAAGGCTTCTATACCTATAGTAAGAACCGATTCGAAGCGCCGTCACGGTCAACAAGGTATTATCCGCTTGAAGGAGATAAGACCGACTATACGGCGATGGCGGCGGTGTATCGAAACTATTTAATAGAAGAAAACGGCTTGGAGCGGCTAAAAGCGTCAACTTCCGGCATTCCGCTTTATGTCGATATTATTGGCGCCGATTTGAAGCAAGGGTTGCTGTGGGATGACTACATTAAGGGGACGACAACCAAGCAGGCGGAGGTCATGGTGAAGGATCTCCGCGATGCAGGAATAGCCAATCTATCAGTCATATATGCCGGGTGGCAAAAATGGGGGTACAGTTCCTACGGAGGATTGTTCCCGGTGGATAAGCGGCTTGGCGGAAACGACGGGATGAAGTCCTTTATTAAAGCAGCGCACGAGCTGAATGCTTCCGTATATTTGACGGCCAATTACTCATTGAACAGCAGCGGACGCGGCGGCTTCTGGGCGCTTAATGACGGTCTGCGAAATTTAGCGGGCACGCTGCAGGAGCAGCATAACCGTATAAATGGCGATGCCATCACGCTCACTAGCCCGCTTTTTGGCATTCAGGAGGCAAAGTCTGATTTAGACGATTATAAATCACTTGGCGCGGATGGCCTTCTCTTTACGGGCGGTATCGGCAGCGTATTGAATACTGACTTCAACAGCCGCCACCAAGCGAGCAGGGCCGAGGTATTATCGGGCCAGCAAGTACTGATTGAGCTTGTGAAAACGGAGCTTGGCGGCGCCGGCATAGAAAACGCCAGCTTCTATTCACTTACTGGGGTTAACCATATCCATCGGATCGCAGATGATTATTCCTATGATATTTTCGTGGATGAAGCGGTCCCGTTTTCTCAAATCGTTTTGCATGGGCTCGTTACTTATTCTTCGGAGTGGGCGAATCTGAGTGATGAGTATAATACCGACTTCTTGCGCAGCATCGAGCTCGGCGCTTATCCCTCCTATGTATTCACCGCTGCTTCTTATGGGAAATTCAAGCAGGCATATTCCGTTTGGTACTACAGCATGAACTATCGGGATTGGAAGGAATCTGCCGCAGAGCAATATCAGCGAATGAATGAAGCACTTGGCGACGTTCAGGATCGCTTTATTATCGGTCATAGAACAATTGCTTCGGGCGTTAAAGAGACGGTTTATGAAGGCGGCAAAACGATCATTGTTAATTACAACGCAGAGCCGTACACAGACGGAAGCATTCGAGTTGAGGGGAAAAGCTTTATCTTGAAGACGGGAGGCGGGGCGCGATGACTAAAAAAAGAAATGTGAATTCGGCAGCGCTCCGCAAGCTGGAAGGCTCGTTGTTCATAGCGCCATGGGTAATCGGATTTCTGGCATTTGTTGCTTTTCCACTCGGTTATTCGCTTTATATGAGCTTTCATCAGGTGCGCATTACGATAACAGGGGTTAATACAACGCCGGTTGGCTTGCAGTACTACCGTGAAATTTTATTCGCGGACGGCGGATTGCTTTATGATGACCTGTTTCCTTTTTTGAGGGAAGCGCTCATTATGATACCGATTATTATCGTATTTTCACTGCTCGTTGCGATTATGCTTAACTTGAAGTTTTATGGCCGCACGTTGTTTCGGGTTATTTTTTTCCTGCCTGTTATTTTCTCATCGGGTCAAATTATTACCGAGTTCATTGCGCAGGGCGAAGGCGAGCTGTCGATCATCGAAGGCCTGCGTGTCGACACCTCTCTGGCAGATTATATTCCAGCTGCATGGGCCACCCCGATCGAGAATGTGATTGGTTCCTTTGTGCTTGTCCTTTGGTACTCCGGGGTTCAAATCTTAATTTTCCTTGCTGGACGCCAGACAATTTCGGGATCGGTCTATGAGGCTGCCCGTATTGACGGAGCTGGTCCTTGGAGCACATTTTGGAAAATTACGCTGCCAGGCCTCATCCCGTTTATTTTCTTAAACGTCATTTATACGATTGTGGATTTATTCACCTTCCCATCCAACCCGATTATCAGTAAGGTAACGACGGAGAACTACGGCGTGTCAAGCGCGTTAGCGTGGATTTACTTCATGATTGTACTTTTATTCATCGGGATAGCGATGTTGATTTTCAGCAGAGTAAATAAATCGTTGGCGATCAAGCGCTAACCGGAAAGAGGTGCCTCATGAGGAAAATAGCTCAAATCAGGTTGAAGCTCGTCGGAATAGAAGCAGACAAGGGCTTGTTCTTCCGACTATTTATGTACCTGCTGCTTATTGACGTAGCTTTCATTTATTTGAAGCCGGTATTCTACATGGTTGCGACGATGGTGAAAAATGCAGGCGATCTGCTTGATCCAGCCGTCATTTGGGTACCCAGAGCGATTTATGGCGGTCATTTGGCCGAAGCCTACAAGCTGTTGAATTATGCGGAGAGCTTCACAATCAGCCTCAGCGTCTCGGGATTGGTAGCTGTGCTTCAGGTTGTATCCTGCGCGGTGGCTGGCTATGCATTTGCCCGCTTGGATTTTCCTTTCAAGAAGCTTTTGTTTGCTGCGCTGCTGTTTACGTTCATTATGCCGCCGCAAGTCACGATACTGCCGTCTATCCTGCTGTTTAAGGATTTGGGCTGGATCAATACGTTTTTACCGATGGTCGTACCGGCGCTGTTCGGTCATGGCCTTAAGGGAGCGCTGTTCATTATTATTTTCCGCCAATTTTTTGCGGCCCTTCCGAAGGAAATGGAGGAAGCAGCGCGAATGGATGGAGCAGGGGCATTTCGTATTTTCTTCCGTGTCATGCTGCCGATTTCAAAGTCGGCCATCGTTGTCGTCTTTTTATTCTCATTCGTGTGGACTTGGAACGACGCTTATTATCCGTCTATGTACATGTTTGGCGCTGCGGATGTCCCCCTTTCAATCGGAATGGCGAAGCTGAATGCATCGCTCAGTATGGAGTCGGATCAGGGAGGATTACGCGTATTTATCGAACCGCTTAAGATGGCTGCATCATTTTTAATCATTTTGCCTCTGATAATACTGTATACATTTACTCAAAGGTGGTTTGTCGAAGGCGTAGAACGAACTGGGCTGGTAGAATAAAAAAACGGACAGGAAGTGATCATCATTTGAAGTCACAACGATTATTAGCTGATTTTTTTAAGGCGACGTGGCACATTTATTTCTTTTCGATCTTGTTCCATTTCATTGCAAACAGCATTCATGTTCAATTTCCGAAGGTGCTCGGCGACTTTACGAACGAATTGCAGGCAGGGGAACTGTCCAAGGCCGCTGTCGTAAATTATAGCTGGCAGCTGCTCGGCATTGGGGCAGGCTTTGTCCTAATCGGCGGCGTCGCGCAATATTTGGTCATGTATGTCGGCCGGTTGTTTGAGTTTTTGACGCGGAAGAAGTTATTTAACCACTTTACTGGATTAAGTGAAAACTTCTATTCGAAGAATGGTGTCGGCAAGCTGCTAAGCTACTTTATGAATGACGTGACATCTGTTCGAGAATCGATCTCGATGGGTGTCAATCAGACGGCCGGCGCGACGATCCTGTTGGCAGCGACGGTCACGATGCTGCTGCTCAGTGACATTCCTATCTATTTAATTATTGCCTGCGTTGTTCCGCTTCTTATCATTCCAATCATCGTCGTTAAATTTGGACCAGTGATCCGTAAGCGTTCTTCGACGGTTCAGGAATCGCTCGGCAAGATGACGGAGTCCGCAGAGGAGCAGTTCGGCGGCATACGCGTGACAAAAAAATTCGCGGTGGAGTCGATTATGAATCGCCGATTCGGCGAAACGGTTGATCGGATTCGTGACAATCAGCTGCATCTCGTGCGTGTATCCTCCTTCTTTCAAGCGCTCATTCCTTTTCTTGGCTCGCTGTCGCTTATTATCGCACTCACGCTTGGAGGATATTTGACGATTACGAAGCAGATTTCGCTTGGAAGCTTTGTTGCGCTGATGTTTTATATTCGGATGCTAATGAACCCTCTGCAGCAAATAGGCAACGTCATAAATACGATGCAGCGCTCGCGCGCTTCATTAGAGAGGCTGAATGAATTGCTCAGCAAGAAGCCGGATATTGAACAATTAAAGGATGCGCTTGCTATCGATTTTCAGCATGTCGGCATACACATTCATAATCTGTCCTTTTCCTATGAGGATACCTCTAAGGAGGCGCTGCGCAATATCAATTTAGACATTAAGCCAGGAACAACGCTAGGCATCGTGGGCAGGACGGGCAGCGGCAAAACGACCTTAATGAAGCTGCTGCTGCGGACGTATGATCCCCCTTCCGGCACGATATGGTTTGATGAAACCGATATTCGCGATTTGACGCTGGAGAGCTTGCGCGGCCAGATCGCTTACGTACCGCAGGACGGCTTTTTATTCAGCACAACGATTAAAGAGAACATTGCCTTTTATCGGCGCGATGCAAATCTTGAGGAAGTGGAAGCGGCTGCTAAGCAAGCGCAAATTTATAATAATATTATTGATTTTCCAGATCGTTTCGAGACGAAGCTCGGCGAGAGGGGCGTAACATTGTCCGGCGGACAAAGGCAGCGTACCAGTCTGGCCCGAGGCATTATCAAGGAATCCCCAGTCATGATTCTCGATGACAGCGTAAGCGCCGTTGATTCAGTTACAGAGACGAATATTATTGAATCCATACGCGCGAGCAGAAAAGGGAAGACGACGATTTTGATTGCTCATCGAATTAGCGCATTGAAGCATGCGGATGAAATTATCGTGATGGACGAGGGGGAGATCGTACAGCGGGGCACGCACGAGCAATTGCTTGCACAGCAAGGTCTGTACGCCACACTCCACGCGATTCAGGAGGAGGGAAGCCAGCATGCCGCAGGCCATTAATAATTGGCAGATGGATCAGAAGACGGATCTTAACCAGCCAGCCGCCAAGCCTAAGTACATTTCAACCTTTCGAGTGTTAGCGAAGTATATCAAGCCGCATCGATTAGCATTAATCGGGGTGTTTTTCTGTACCATTATTGCGATTGCAGCGGAGCTGCTGCAGCCCTTTCTAGTCAAAATTGCGATTGACGACAATTTGATGGCAGGTAAAAATGATTACGGCGGCTTGCTCTTAATTGGCGCGGTATATTTATTGCTGTCGTTACTGAGCCTGCTGTTTACTTATGTTCAGAATAATTTGCTGCAATACGCCGGGCAAAGCATCGTTGCAAAAATTCGCAAGCAGCTGTTCGAGCATATTACGAAGCTGTCGATGTCCTATTTTGACAAGGTGCCTAGCGGCAGTCTTATCACCCATGTATCAAGCGATACAGAAGCCTTGAACCAATTTTTTAGTCAGGTGCTGCTCAGCTTAATGCGGGATGGAATGACGTTAATTTTTATAATTGGGCTGATGTTCCAATTGGATGTAACGCTGGCCTTGTATTGTATTATTTTGCTGCCGATTATTGCATTGATCGCAATGGGGTTTCGCTCTTATATGCGCAAAACGTATCAAATGGCTCGAACTCGCTTATCCCGCCTTGTTGCATTTGTAGCGGAAAATCTGTCTGGCATGAATTTGATTCAAGTGTTTCACCAAGAGAAGGAGCAGGGAAAGCAGTTCACCGAGCGCAATAATTCCTACTTTCAGGCCAATGTGCGGGAGATCCGTACTAACGTGCTGTTTAACCGATCGTTTGAAATTTTGAGCAATCTATCGATCGCTTTAGTGACATGGCTCGGCGGATTAGCTGTTCTTGATTCCGCGCTTGAATTCGGCGTATTGTATGCTTTCATTACGTACATTCGCCAGTTTTTCCAGCCGATCAACACGATTACCCAGCAATGGAATACGCTGCAATCGGCCTCGGTAGCAGTGAACAGGATATGGGGGATATTTTCGATCCAGCCCGATGTGTCGGATAAGCCGGCAACGAAGGACTTGCCGCTGGCAGACGTGGAGGGACGAATTGATTTTAATGAGGTTTCCTTTGAATATACGGCAGGCAGCCCGATTATTCGCAATCTCGATCTTCATATTCAAGCCGGTGACATGATCGGAATAGTAGGTACGACCGGTGCGGGCAAAAGCTCGTTGATCAGCTTGTTATGCCGCTTTTACGATGTGCAGCAGGGCAGCGTCCAAATTGACGGCACCGATATTCGCGATATTCCGCAACAATCTCTTCATCGCATCGTAGGTTTAGTTCAACAGGAGCCGTATCTCTACTCAGGCTCTATTCTTGATAATGTGCGTCTGTTTGATGAGAGTATTTCGAGGGAGGCGGTTATCAGGGCCTGTGAATTTGTGGGCGCGGACACATTGATTCTGCAAATGAAGGACGGCTATGACACAAAGCTCTCTGAGCGTGGAAGCGGCTTATCAGCTGGTGAACGGCAGCTCATTTCATTCGCCAGAATTATCGTTTTTGAGCCGAAAATATTAATTTTGGACGAAGCGACAGCCAATCTGGACTCTCATACGGAAACGCTTATTCAATCGGCGCTTCAGCGCGTTTCGGTTGGCAGGACGACTCTCGTCATTGCGCACAGGCTGTCAACGATTATGCAAGCCGACCGAATTTTGGTCATGAATAAGGGCGAGATTGTGGAGTCCGGCACACATGCCGAGCTGCTTAAGCGCGGGGGTTATTATGATGAGATGTATCGCCACTCGCAAGGGAGCAAGGAGACTGAGCTGGGCAAATTAGGTTGAAGCAGCCGCTCCCACCAGCATTCTCGACAAACAAAAGCGTTAATTGAGAGATGAAGAGAAAACTTTTTATTAAAGGAGGCAGGACGGATGAGTCTCGTAGTTAATAATATTACCGAATTGATAGGAAGCACGCCTTTGGTTCGTTTAAATAAGGTGGTGCCGGATGGAAGCGCGGAAATTTATTTGAAGCTGGAGTTTTTTAATCCAGGCAGCAGCGTAAAGGATCGCATTGCGATCAGCATTATCGAAGAGGCGGAGCGTGAAGGAAAGCTGAAGCCGGGCGATACGATAATTGAGGCGACGAGCGGCAATACGGGGATTGGCATCGCTTTGGTTGCGGCGGCTAGAGGCTACAAGGCGATTCTAGTTATGCCGGAAACGATGAGCTTGGAACGCCGCAATCTGCTGCGGGCATACGGCGCGGAATTAGTGCTTACGCCAGGTCAAGAAGGCATGAAGGGAGCTATTCGGGTAGCGCAGGAGCTGTCGGCGAAGCATCCCGACTATTTTCCGGCGCTGCAATTCGACAATCCGGCTAATGTGAAAATTCACCGCGAAACGACCGGCCCGGAAATTGTAAAAGCGATTGAATCGCTGGACGGCAATTTGGACGGTTTCGTAGCTGGCGTCGGAACAGGCGGTACGATTACAGGCGCGGGCGAGGTGCTGCGCGAGCGCTTTCCGAACATTCATATTGCAGCCGTTGAGCCAACTTCGTCGCCAGTTCTTTCTGGCGGATCTCCCGGTTTGCACAAAATTCAAGGCATCGGAGCAGGCTTCGTTCCATCGATCCTGGACACTCACATTTATAATGAAATCATTCAGGTTAGCAATGAGGATGCCTTTGAAACGGCAAGAAGGGTAGCGAAGGAGGAAGGGATTCTCGGAGGCATTTCTTCCGGAGCTGCTGTCTTCGCAGCGATTCAATTGGCGCAGAGGCTGGGCGCGGGCAAGCGCGTTGTCGCTGTTATTCCAAGCAACGGCGAGCGTTACTTGTCAACGGTGCTGTATCAGCAGGAGCAGCAGCTATAGTAGCATAAGCAGATCTAAACGGGCAGCGCTGGCTAAGAACGGCGGCTGTCCGTTTTTGCATGCATCCAAATGTAAGCTTGCCTAATCGACGATGAACCTATTAAAATTAGTGGGGCAAACGATAGAGGGACGACTCGGCCATTTACCCAAACTATATAATAGAAGGAAGCAGATGCAACAATGAATATTTTTGTTCATATATTGATGACGAATGTACTTCCGATGGTCATTATGATAGGCCTTGGCATAATCATTCAGCGTGCGTTTAAGCTGGATATTAAGACGTTGTCGAAGCTGAATTTTTATTTATTTTCGCCGGGGATTATGTTCGACCTGCTATACAAAACCGATATTTCCGTTCAGGTGATCGGCAAAATCTTATTTTTCTTCGTCGTATTTATGGTCGTACAGTATGTGATCGTAGAGGTCGTTATCCGCTTGAGAGGGTATAAACCGAGCATGAAGAGCGCTATGCGCAACAGCGTCCTATTCTATAACAGCGCCAATTACGGCATACCGCTTAATCAGCTTGCTTTTGCCGGGAACGAGAAGACGCTTGCCATTCAGGTGCTGATTATGATGACGCAATCATTTGTGCCCAATACCTACGGGATCTATAGCGTCAACGCGCATAAAGCCGATATGCGTGCGATTTGGCGGACCATTATTTCCATGCCGATCATTTACGTCATCCCGCTTGCTTTTCTATTGAGAGGTTTCCATGTCGCGATCCCGCAGCCGATTGCTGCGCCGCTAGGCTATTTGGCTGATGCGTTTATCGGTACGGCGCTCATTACGCTCGGCGTTCAGCTCGGCAATATGGAGTGGAAAATCAAACGTTCCCTCCTTATTGATGTAAGCCTGTCGGGCATGCTGAGGCTTGTTGCCGGCCCTTTGCTCGCTTGGCTGATCGTATGGCTGATGGGACTCGATAAGCTGACGGTAGCAGCCTTAATCGTATCGTCAGCTGTACCGACTTCCCTCAGCAGCGTCCTGCTGGCGGTGGAGTTTGACAATGAAGCGGAATTTGCCTCGCAGTCCGTGTTTGTTTCTACTATTTTAAGCATTATAACTGTAACGGCCGTTATCTTTTTCCTAAATATTGACATATAAGTCCCCGTAAAGCCTATTAATCCTGAAGCAGGGGTTGAAGGCTTTTTTATTATTATTTTAGTAGTAATAGATTTGCTTGTACATCATGCTAGATGGGTTTAAAATGGAAAATGATACAAATGAAAACGTTTTATTGGAGACGGGGGTTTTCTTCTAGATGAAGCCGATACCGCAGGATATGATTTATGCAAGCGCTTTAAAAAGAACATTCGGACGGGGAAGCAGCGCAGTTCATGTACTGAAGGGTGTTGATTTATCAATCCCATCCGGCAAGCTGATTGCGTTCAAAGGAAGATCCGGATCGGGAAAAACAACGCTTATTAACCTGTTAAGCGCGCTGGATCGTCCGACGGAAGGACAAATTACGTTTGCAGGACGTGACTTGACCGCGATGTCGAATCAAGAGAGAGATATGGTGCGCCGCAAGGAAATGGGACTTATTTTTCAATCCTTCGCGCTCATCCCTCTTATGTCAGCCTATGAGAATGTAGAGTTTATATTGCGGGTTGCCGGTTTGGCAGCGAACGGCCGCAAGGAGGCAGTTGTCCAGGCATTGGAGCAGGTTGGATTGAAGGGGCGCATGCATCATCGGCCGTTCGAGCTGTCGGGCGGGGTAGAGGCGATGTGCTCGTTCAACTGAATGTAGATAATTTAGACATTCAATTGAAGGAACAGGAGCTGGCGGTTGCAAAGGCTAAGCTGTCGTTCAAGCAAGCCAAATCAGATCTTGAGAACCATATTAAGCTGACGGACGGCAGAATGCCTGCGGAACAGCAGCCGGTAGACGGCGTCTATGAGGTGCTTGTTACAGAGCGGGGACTTATACAGTTCAAAACAGTGCTCGATTCTGAATTTTTTTGTGGACGACAGTAAAATTGCCGGGGAAATAAAGTTTAAACCGGTAGGCGTATTTGAGAAAAAACAGGATGACGACCCCTATTTTAGGAATACGGACCTTAGCGAGCTTAGCGGCAGCTTTGTCATTAGCGACAAGGTGGCTAAGCAGCAGCTTATGCAGGAAGCCCGCATTCCGGTTGCGTCAGTTGGTTGGTTCTTCGTGCTCGATTATTCCAAGCTTGAGCTTAGATTCGTAGATGATATCATTCAGACGACGAATAAGATTCGCAACGTTATGCTCAATAACGTTACGTTGTATCAGGCTGTGACGGAGACGCCAGCGCAGGATACGATCGCGAAATATTTGGATCGGGCAGAGCAGCTAAGGACGTTAATGTGGTCGCTGAATGTTCCGGTGTTGATTATGCTCGGTTTTTATATGTTCATGGTGTCGAATCTGATCGCTGATCGGCAAAAAAATGAAATCGCCGTCCTGCGCAGCAGAGGAGCGGCACGCTGGCAGGTGATCACCTCCTATGCGGTAGAAGGCATTATTTTATGCGGCGTCGCATTTGGCGTAGGACCGTTGCTCGGGGTTGTGTTGACGGAACTGCTTGGCGCATCAAATGGTTTCCTGGAGTTTGTGCAGCGCGTTCGACTGCCTGTCAGGCTTACGGAGGAAGCTTACCGTTACGGCGCAATCGCTTCGGGCGTTTGCTTTGTCATTATGCTTATTCCGATTATCATGGCTACTCGCGTCTCGATTGTCGGCCATAAGCAGCAGCTTGCAAGAATGTTGAAGTCGCCGCTTTGGCATAAAATGTTTTTGGATGTCATTGCGCTGGCGCTCACTATTTACGGCTTGTATACGTTTAGAAAGAGGCTTGCTGATTTGCAAAGCTTGGGACTGAATGCTGATGATCTGAACATCGATCCGCTGCAAATCGTTATTCCGGCTTTGTTTATTGTGGGGGCGGGCTTGCTGCTGCGATTGTATCCATGGGTGCTTAGACTCATATACTGGATCGGCAAAAAATGGTGGCCGCCTTCCGTATATGCGACGTTGATACAGGTCGGCCGCTCCAGCTCGCAATACCAATTTTTGATGATTTTCCTTATCATGACGATAGCTACAGGCGTATTCAGCGCCTCGGCCGCAAGAACGATCAACAATAATACGGAAGACCGGATCAAATATGGCAACGGTGCGGAGGTCGTGCTGACAGCTTGGCGTCGAGCAGTTGCTCACATCCGGGGTTGCCGTTCTTATCGGAATCGGCGTTGGCAATGTAGCAAGCCTGCTGTATGTGCCAAACTTTCAAATCGCCTTTAATCCGAGCAGCCTCGTACCGCCGATTAAGGTGATGTTCGATTCGTCGGATTTAATGCGCATCTATATACTTGTCGGCTTCATGCTGCTCTTCGGTCTTGGCATACTGGCCTATATGCTGTCCCGTCTGCGCATCCATCAAGCGATCAAGCTAGGGGAGGATTGACGGATGATTCATTGCGAAGGGCTGGTCAAAATATACAAAACAGCCGACCTAGAGGTATTCGCCCTGCAAGGCCTCGATCTTCATATTGAAAACGGTGAGCTTATGGCGATCATCGGCAACAGCGGCAGCGGCAAGTCGACGCTGCTTAATATGCTCGGGGGCTTAGACCGTCCTACGGCCGGCAAGCTGACGGTTGACGGCAGAGACATGCTGAAGTTCAAGGAACGTGACTTTGTGCGTTACAAACGCGAGAGCGTAGGCTTCGTCTGGCAAAATAATGCGAGAAACCTTATTCCGTATTTGACGGCGCTCGAAAATGTAGAGCTGCCGATATTGCTGACAGGAAGCCGCAAGCGTTGGCGGGCGAACCAAACCAGGCTGTGCCGGGTCATTGATGACTTTTGGCGCAGCCTTTTTGCCATCAGGGATTATAGAAAAAATGGAAACATTGCTTTATAGTTTAAATAATAGGCGGTATGGAGTTATGGAGATGAGATAAAGCTTATTGAAAATACGGGAGGGCGGTATAAAATGAGATTATTTCATGTAAGCGAGGAAAATGATATTTCTATTTTTAAGCCTAGAATACCTGCGAGAAAGGATCTGGATCAAGAGAAAGGGTTAGTTTGGGCAATAAATGAAAAATGCTTGCCTAACTTCCTTACGCCGCGAAACTGTCCGAGAGTGACCTATCATTGCAATGAAACGACGACCGAAGAAGATAAAAGAGATTTTTTATCCTCAAGTTCTTCCAGCCATGTTGTGGCAATCGAGCATAAATGGTTTGAAATAATGAGAGGCACTAAACTATATTTGTATGAATTCGATACTTCCGGTTTTTATCTTAATGATCGTTGCGCTGGGTATTACGTAAGTGAGAAATGTCAGATTCCGGTCAATACGATTGTCATTCATGATTTATTTGGAGAACTAATTAGAAAAAATATTGAAGTGCGGCTAATTGATAATCTGTGGGACTTATGCGAAAAAATCCAAAATACAACCTTTGACTGGTCCATGTGCAGAATGGGCTTCGCTGAGCGAAAACCCGGATAAGATGCGTCACCTAGAACGAGAGAATGCGATTGGTTTTGAAAGGATGCATCATCCTAATTTCGCTGCCGCGCTTGTGGTTGAGGCTGAATTGAAACCACAGGAAGCAAGATTAACGGGAAAAACTCCATCTATATTGAGGGATTTGTGGGAAAATTTAGTATTAGATGGATTTTCTCCTGTTATTTTTTTGTTTTTTGACCCCGATTGGGATAAAACGCTCCGATTAACGGGAGGTTTTCCAGCTAAATGCTCAAACTGCCCTCTGTTCGGAAAAAATAGATGGAGCTTTTCCTGTTCATACTATTCAACTGCTCTTTGACGAAATAAGCTGCTTCATGTCCGGCTCAAATCCATGATACCATGATAGGCAACAGCTGGATTGGATGTGAAAATGAGATCAGCTGTATATCGGAAAGGCATTTCCTCATAAAGATGAGTAAATTATAATTAAAATACTGGGAATACACGGTAATTAGTGGTAATATGGAATTGTAAAAGTGAAACTGTATCCATAACAAATACACGGGAGGAATCCAAATGTCTACTGCGAAGAACGAAGTATCGGTTGAAGCGTTGTTTAAGCCTTTTAAATCAAAGAAGCTAGAGGTTGCTAATCGAATAGTGATGGCGCCGATGACTAGAGGATATTCCCCGAACGGAGTTCCTGGAGAGGACGTAGCCGCCTATTATCGCCGCCGTGCGGAGAACGGGGTCGGACTTATCGTTACCGAAGGGACGCTTATAAATCATCCCGCAGCTGGGGCTAGTCCTAACGTGCCTAACTTTCACGGCGAGGAAGCATTAAATCAATGGTCTAACGTCGTAAACGCGGTACATGAGGCCGGAGGCAAAATCGTTCCGCAACTGTGGCATATCGGGTTAACGCGCAAAATCGGCGATCTGCCTAATCCGGAAGCATTGCCGATCGGGCCCTCTGGGCTGAATCTTTCCGGTGAGAAAATAACGGAGCCGCTGACTGAAAATGAAATCGCGGATGTTATTGCAGCATACGCGCAAGCTGCGGCAGACGCAGCTAGAATCGGGTTTGACGGTATCGAGCTTCACGGCGCACATGGTTATTTAATCGATCAGTTTTTCTGGGACAAAACGAATACGCGCACCGATCGCTATGGCGGAGATATCGCTGCGAGAACTCGTTTTGCGGTTGAGGTTGTAGAGGCATGCCGACGGGCTGTTGGGGATGATTTTCCAATCATACTCCGATTCTCGCAATGGAAAGCTGGCAATTATACGGCAAGGCTGACGGAGACGCCGGAGCAGCTTTCGCAATTTTTGACGCCGCTCGCAGACGCGGGAGTCGATGTTTTTCATAGCTCGACACGGCGTTATTGGGAGCCGGAGTTTGAAGGATCCGAATTGAATTTGGCAGGGTGGACGAAGAAGCTGACAGGAAAACCGACGATAACGGTAGGCTCTGTCGGTCTCGACAATGAATTTAGAAGCAGCCGTGGAGATGCTGCGCAGCCTGCTTCTCTTGAGGGCTTGATCGAGAGGCTGGAAAATGAGGAGTTTGATCTGGTCGCGATAGGCAGGGCGCTGCTCGCTGATCCCGAATGGGCAGCCAAAATACGTGATCATCGCACGAATGAGCTGCTCGACTATGATACGAATGCTCTGCAAAAACTGTATTAATAGCTGCTTTTTACTGTAATAAGGAGAGGAGAAGGGAGCACAGATGCTCCCTTTTCCTCTTCTCCTATATAGTCTATCAATCCTTGCAGACTTCGGCATTTGCTGACCTCGGCCTCGGTGTCCTCAGCATTCCCCCACTCATCCCAAGAGCCTTCGTACGACCATATTTCAGAATCATTCGGCGGTTTGATTTGCTAATTCTCTTCACCTTTACCGGTTACTTCATCCCGCTGAGTGCGATTCCGCGAATGATTTGCTTTTGAAAGATAAGAAAGAGAATAATTAGCGGCGCGATGGAAATCGTCGTTCCTGCCATAATCAGTATCCAATTGCTCGTATCCTTCAGCTCGCTGGAGAAATAGACGATTCCGACAGGCAGCGTAAACTTCGACTCCGTTTGCAGCACGATAAGCGGCCAAATAAACTGGTTCCAGCTGCCGATAAAAGTAAGAATGATCAACGTAACGATAGCCGGCTTCACTAGCGGAATAGCGATATGCAGAAAAATACGCCACTCGTTAAGCCCGTCGATTCGCGCCGCATCCAGCAAGTCCGAGGGAATGGAGTCCATAAATTGCCGCATCAGAAAGATGCCGAATGCCGTAATAATGCCGGGAAACAGTACTCCCCAATACGTATCGGACCATCCCAAATTGTTTGTGATCAAATACCAAGGAATAATAAGCATTTCCGTTGGCACCATTAAAGTGCTGATGATGAGCAAGAAGATAAGCTGCTTGCCCGCAAACGAAAATTTGGCGAGTACGTAGCCTGCCGCCGTATCAAAGATCAGAACGGTGCTTGTAGCGATGAGGGAAATGAGCAGCGTATTTTTGATCCAAGCGCCAAAGGGAGCCTTTTCGAAAATAGCGATATAGTTGCCGAACGTAATCGTCTCAGGAATGAGACGCAAATTGTAAACATCCTGCGGAAGCTTAAAGGAGGTGGCGACCATCCATAAAAACGGAAACAGCATCGTTAAGGCGCCAGCCGCAAGCAGCAGGTAGATGATGAAGGTGCTCACCCTCGCTGCGGGCGACTTGCCGCGCAATCTGTATACCTTTAATGAACTCACGTATTCGGCCTCCCCTCAATATTCCACTTTTTTATTCAACACTTTTAATTGCAGCAAGGTGAGCGCCAAAATGACGATGAACAGCACGACGGTCGCTGCCGCAGCGCTCCCCATCTTAAACTGCTGAAACGCCAAATTGTAGATGTGAAGCACCATGGTGGTTGTGGCGTTTAACGGCCCTCCGTTCGTCATGCTCAGCACCTGCCCGAAGGACTGCAGATAGGAAATAACGCCTATGACGGCGGAAAATACGATAACGGGATTAAGCAGCGGCAGCGTAATATGACGGAATTTCCGCCAAGCTCCGGCGCCGTCGATAGAAGCAGCCTCATAGTACATTCGCGGAATTGCTTCCAAGCCGGTCATGAAGATCAGCATTTGAAAGCCGATGCTTTGCCAAATCATCGTCAAGGTGATGAGAATCAGAGCTTGGCGGGGCGATTGCAAAAATAATTGCGGCTCGAGACCAAGGTTTAAAATTGTTTCATTTAACCAGCCGTTGCGCATAAGAATCCAGCGAAATACCCAGCTGACTGCGATGATGCTGGTCACGTAGGGGATGAAGTATACCGTACGGAAGAGTCCGCGAAGTCGCCGCACGTTATGCAGCAGGAGTGCGACGGACAGGCCGACAAGCAATTGCCCAGGCACGCCCAGCAGAACGAACTTGAACGTATTGCCGATCGACCGCAGGAAGATTTCGTCCTCAAACAACGCTTTGAAGTTAGCGAATGCTACGTATGGCTTGTCAGCGGACAATAAATCCCATTCGCGCACGCTTACGTTGAAGGCATATAGAATCGGCAGCAATCGCGTGCTCAGAAAGTACAGCAGGGGAATACCGAGGATGATATAGATAAACAAATAACGCTGCGTTCGGTAGGTAAGCCGTATGCGAATCAGCTCGCGGCCCTTGCGTGCGGTTAAACGTAGAGCATGCCCCAGCATAATGAATTTCGCCTCCTTCTCCAATAGAAACGGAGCGCCCGCACTAGGCTGGCGCTCCTGCCAAGGCTGCCGGTTATTTCTTGTCGACCGACGCCCAGTAGTCGTCATAAAGCTTTTGCGTTTTGGCTGCAAGATCTAGAAAGGCTTTTTCTACAGGGACGTTGTTCAGCAGCACTTCATTTGTCGCATCAACAAACAGCGTCCTTTCCTGCGTTTCGTCGATGAAGAAATGGGCTCGGCTGTCGTTCAATTGGGAAATGAATGGGCCAAGCTTCTCGTCGTTAACGTATTTGTCCTGCGTCGCAACTGCTTTCTGTGCAGGCAGCTCGCCGATTTGTTCGACCCATCGTTCTTGGACCTCCTTGCTGGTCAGAAACTTCAAAAACTCGGAAGCAGCCTTCAGCTTGTCGCCTTCTACGTTTTTGGGAATCGCATTCGCCCAGAAGGAGGACGGAGCGGACTTGCTTTTGTATGACGGAAGCGGGGCTACGCCGTACTTCAGATCAGGAAAGTCCTTCTTAATCGAGCCAAGCCGGAAGGAGCCGTCAATATTGATTGCTGCATGGCCGGTCATAAAGGCGTTGCTGTCGTTCTCGTAGAAGCCGTTAATGCCGACCTTATGCTTAATTGCAAAATCGATCAAATACTGGAATGCCTCTAAGCCTGCCGGCGTTTGCGCCCATAAAATTTGCCGGCGGTCCGCGCTCAAATCTTGCCCGCCTGCTTGATGCAGCAGACCGTCGCGATACCAATGGTGCAGCTGCGCGCCAGGCTCCCATGCGAAGCCTTCAACAACGAACTGCCCTTTGGCATCGGTCTCAGTCAGCTTCTTGGATACGTCGACCAGCTGCTCCCAACTGGTTGGCAGCTCTGTAATTTGGGCTTTGGACAATAGATCTTTATTGTAGAAAAGAGCGAGTGTTCTTACGGCGGTAGGGATAGCGTAATAGGAGCCGTCGATTTTGGCGGCGCTCACCAGAGGATAGAAGCTGCTTTCAATCTCTGCAGTCGGGAAAACGTCCTCAGGCAGCGGCTGCAAATAACCAGAGGAAACGTATTTCGGCAGCCAGCCATAATAGAGGTTGATGATATCTGGGCCTTTGCCGGCAGGAACTAGCGTTGCAACCTTCTGATTGTATTGGTCATAGGGGAAGTTGGTTTGCTTGATCGTAATGTTCGGATGAGCCGATTGAAATTCCTTAATGAGCTCGTTAATCAGCTCGACCTTGGCCGGAAACTCATATTGCCAATATTCAATCGTTACTTTTTTATCCGTTGCTTCCGCTTCCGGGGAGCTTGTGCTGTCATTGTTATTTTCCTTTGCGGTGTTTGCCTGTTCATTGCCGCTGCTCTTATTTCCACTGCCGCAGCCGGTTAAGGCAACAATAACAATGAGCAGTCCCGATAATAACGTCATCCATTTTTGGCCATTCATCCATACCCACTCCTCTTTGTATACTAACGATTATGCTTGCTCGTTTCTGCCAGACTGCTGCGTGCTCATGCTCTGAGTAAGCGTAAGCCCAAGCAGCCGCCTTCCGTTATTGCCAAAAATGTTCTCAATATCCGTCTCGTTGAATCGCAGCTCTCGGCAAGCGCGAACCTGATCCTGCAAATACCGGTAAGGGTAGCCTCTAGGAAAGCCGCTTGCATCCGTCCCAAAGATGATCCGCTCCGGCCCTATAAGCTCATAGGTTTTGCGAAGCACCGATTCCAACGTCAGCTCATATGGCATCCAGCGCATCCATTGATTGGAGCCGGATGTGTCGACGTAGACATTCGGGCAGCTCCAGCACAGATGAAGCAGCTCTTGAAAATACCCCGCCCCGAAATGCGGAATAATGAACGGAATATCGGGGAAGCTGCGAGCGGTATTGAAGATAGCTAAAGGACTGATATTCGGATGATGTGCAATACCTCCGGCATGGCCTAGCAAGCCGAAGTGAATGAGTACGGGCAGCCGTTTCTCTGCTAGAAAGGTCCATATGGGAGTAAGGGAGGGATCATCGAAGGGAATGGACATTAGCGGCCCGAACAGCTTATAGCCTTTTAGCCCAAGTTCGTTGACAGCTCTGCGCAGCTCCGCTTCCGCCCCTGGTTCTTCAATGGAATGATACGCGAAGCCGGTGAACCGATCGGGATGTCTGGCAAGCTGATCAGCCATATTGTCATTGTCCAGCGCCGTAAGAAAGTTGAGGCCGCCTATCCCGTATTTATCGAGCTCCTTTACCCATCGATCGATTAACGGGGTCGTCTCATTATCATGTTTATGACCGGCTGGCACAGCTTCGGGGAAATCCCAGGTAAGCCGCATCCTCTCGCTTCGCTCTGCTCCATAGCGCGAAATCAACTCATGTCTATTAACGCCGCCAAGCAGCAGCCGGTAGGGGAGATGTCCGTGAATATCAAACACTTTAAATGGATTTCGAAACATAGCTTCACTCACTCCATTCTCCATTCGTGTTTACTTGATGAGCCAGCTGGACAAAATCAAATTGAGCTCCGCTGCGGCAGCTTCAAGTCTGGCAGCTCTCTCCTTAAGCCATAGGTTTAATCCGATAAGCCGTTTTTGCTGCGCGTTTAATGAACGATTCATTTCAGTTGGGCTAGGCCCGCCGCGCAGCGTTCGAATTTGCACAAAATGGTTCGGGTCGAGCGCTAGCTTCAGCTGCTTCTCACTTAGCCTAAGCGGAATTCCAATCGTCTGGATCGCTGCTTCATTGAGAGCCTGAAGACTCAGATCGCTTACGTGATCGCCTCGCTGAGCAGCAAGCGTAACAAGCTTGCTTACGACCGAGTGTGCTTTGCGAAAGGATAAGCCCTCCTCTCTGACGAGCGTATCCGCCAGCTCCGTAACAGTCGCGAAGCTGCCGGCGGCACGCTTGTGCAGCACGTCCTCCTTGATATGCAAGGTGGAGATGACTTTGGACAACAGCCGATAGACGGCTTCGAGCGTATCCAGGCTCCTCCAAGCATAGGGCTGCATGTCGTCCTCAGTGTCGACAATATCGCCAAACGGCGTATTGTGAATCATCGTCAGCACCGTCTGCGCATTCCCGGCGATGCTCGATAGAAGGGAGCGAATATGCTCGATAGATACCGGATTTCTTTTTTGCGGCATGATGGAGCTTATTTGAACGTAAGGGTCGGCAACCTGCACAACGGCAAATTCCTGCGTGCACCACAGCAGCAGCTCCTGCGTGAACCGACCGAGATTAACGGCCGCGAGCTGAACGGCTGCGGCGATCTCGCCAGCGTAGTCGGCGCCGCTCACAGCGTCATAGGCGTTCTCGATCAGACCGTCAAATGCTAGCAGCCATGCTACACGCTCCCTGCTGATGGCAAAGCCCGATGTCGTCAGAGCAGCAGCACCCATGCTGCTTAGATTGCAATTTCCGTAGGCGGCTTGAAGCCTTCGGACGTCACGGGCCAGCGAGTCGGTCACCGCCGCAATATAGTGGGCGAGCGTCGTCGGCTGCGCTTGCTGGGTATGCGTATGTGCAATGATGATCGTACCCGTATGCTTCTTGGCTAGCGCAAGCAGGCTTGCATGCAGCTCTAGCGCAGATTCGATCGCTCTTAGCAGCTTTTTGCGCAGCGTGATCCGGTATATGGCGATCCCCATATCGTTGCGGCTGCGGGCAAGATGCAGACTGCCGGACGCTTCATCGGACAGCTCCAGCAGCTTGTGTTCGACCTCAAAAAACAAATCCTCAAACTGGCCATTGTATTTCCCTCTGCGCAGCTGCTCAAGATCTATTGTTAATAGAGCGTTTGCGATACGGTGGACTTCATCCTTCGTCAGCAATCCTTGTTCAAAGAGCATAATGAGATGGGCTTTATGCACAGCAATCATCGGCTGAAGCAGCTCCAGCTTCGCTTGATCATATGCAGGTGCAAGTACGGCCTCAGCGTAGGTTCTGCCAGGAAATGTGCTTCCCTCGTCTTGCTCGTGCCCTCTAATGGACATCGTTCTTGCCTCCTTTCGTGTGATGCCGCTTCGAGTTGCAGCTCCTGAAGCCAAATGGCATATAAAAAAACAGCCGGAGCTATCGCAACAAGCGATCTCTCCGGCTGTCCGGTTGAAATTTATAGGTGCCAAGCATTTAACATATTATTCCTAGTGGAATTGTATGTTTAAGATACTAACACTGTTTTAATGCGGATTCAACCCTTTTTTTCTCAGATTTGATAGAACTTTTGAATGTGCTAATCCAATCGCTCTATTACAAAAGAAGCCCCCTGAATGGGAGCTTCTCCTTGTTTTTTTGAATGCGCTTTATAAAACAGTTGACATTTTGGTAGCATAATTAATAATAAATGATATAACAAAATCGATACAAATAGAAGGGTGATTAGAACAATGCAAATTGATCTTTCGAATAAAACGGCACTCATAACAGGAGCAACAGGCGATTTGGGGAGAGTGATGGCTCGTACGCTAGCAGGCTGCGGCGCTAACATCGTGCTTCACTATAATAATAACGAAGCCAAGGCGAAAGAGCTGCAGCAGGAAATTACGACTCTCGGAAGAACTGCCATGATCGTGCAAGCGGATGTCACAAGCGAGCAGCACATCAATGAAATGAAAGCGAAAGTATCGGAAGAGCTTGGCCATGTCGATATCGTAGTTGCCAACGCGGTCATTCAGTATCAATGGACAAGTATACTTGAGCAGCCAATAGCCGATTATGTAAGTCAGTTTGAATCCTGCGTGCTGCAAAGCGTGTATTTGGCAAAAGCGTTCGTTCCCGCAATGATTGAGCGGGGCAGCGGTAGAGTTATCGGCATTAATACGGAGTGCGCGATGCAAAATTTTGCCGGACAATCCGCTTATACAGCTGGCAAGCGCGGCATGGACGGGGTATATCGCGTATTAGCCAAGGAAGCCGGGGAGCATCAAATTACTGTCAACCAGGTTGCGCCAGGGTGGACCATTAGCGATCGCGATCGTGCGAGCGGTACGGAGGAGAACAGCGGCTATTCCCAAAACGTTCCGCTCAAGCGCAGAGGGACGGATCAAGAAATCGCGAATACAGTCGCTTTTTTGGCATCGGATTTGGCCAGCTTCATTACAGGCGCTTACATTCCTGTAAACGGCGGAAACGTCATGCCGGCCATTTAAGAATAGGGGATTAAGAGGATGGGTCTAAAGAAACGATTGTGGCGCATATGGGCGGCTTTCGGCGGCATGCGAATGGAAGGAAAGCTGTTTATCGTTTTTTTGGTGCTAATTACGCTGCCGTTGTCGTTCATTGGCTACATCTCCTATAGCAATTACTCCCGCTCGATTGAGGAGAAGACGATCGTTTATTCGACTAAAATGCTGGAAAATATGATGATACGTGTAGATGATTATATCGAGGACATGGTTCGCATATCCTCGATTCCGGCTTACCAGAACGATATTAAGCAAAATTTGATTCTCTCGAACAGCTATTACGAGCAGCGGCAGACGGCGGCAGGCGACAACAATCAAGTGCCTGACGATTTTAATTTGCTGCTCTCGATTCAGCGCGGGATTGAGGGCAATATCTCTTTTATCAACACGATCAAACGCGGCGCCAACTCGGTCTATATATTTGATCAGTACGGCAACGGCTACTACTCGACTGGTGGCGGCGGCGTTCGTCTTAACGTGAAGGAAAGCTATGAAAAATGGCGGGAGCGCGTACAAACCTCGGGCGGAGAGGCGATGCTGTTCAGTACGCAAAAATATACGAGCAACTTGCAAAGCGTCAGATATGCTTTTACAGTCGTCCGCAAGGTGATCGATAAATCGCTAAAGCCGCTTGGGATGATTGCGGTGGATGCGAATATTAGCGTGATCGAAGATCAAATGAGTGAGCTCGACAAGGTTACAAACGGTGAATCGGTCATCATTGATGAGCTTGGAAACGTCGTTTACGACAGTGACAAGCAGCGAATGGCGACCAATATTATGAATGACAGAGCTGTTATGCAAGCAACGGGGACGAAGGGGAGCTTTTATTTTGAGCGCGTTGGCTTGAACCGTCTCTATATTTACACGACCTCGCCCAATACGAATTGGAAGGTTATGACCTCGATTCCGGTCAGCGAGCTAACGAAGGATGCCGTCGTTATTCGCAATGTGACCTGGATCGCGACGATTATTACCATTATCGTGGCGCTCTTTATATCGGTTGTCTTCTCGTTTGCTTTGACGAATCCGCTTCGCAAAATGATGCGCTTGATGAAAAATGTGCAGGAAGGCGATTTCAACGTTCAGTTCCAGGTGAAGTATCGGGACGAGGTTGGGCAGCTTGGCAATCAGTTCAACCGGATGATCGTTCGAATCGACCATCTCATCCAAGATATTTATTTAATGGAAACGAAGAAGAAGGAAGCGGAGCTGCAAGCGCTGCAAAGCCAAATCAATCCGCATTTTATGTATAACACGCTGGAGTCGATTCGAATGGCGGCGGAGCTGAACGATGATCAGATCGCGGCGGATATGATTGCGATACTTGGCAAGCTGCTGCGCTACAGCATAAGCGATTTGCATGAGGAAGTGACGCTTGAAAACGAGGTGCTGCATATGCGCAACTATGTGGAAATGCTCAATTACCGTTACCCGAATCGCTTCAAGCTGGAGACGACCATTTCGGATGAACTGCGTAATTATCCCATCATTAAGCTCGTGCTGCAGCCGATTGTCGAAAATGCGATTTATCATGGCATGGATGACAATAAGCCGTCGATGCGAATTGAACTGAGAAGCGAGCGCACGGCTTATGGATTATTGCTCCTTATCAAGGATGATGGCCTTGGCATGGATGAGGAGACGCTCGAACGTTTAAACCGTTCGCTTGCAGGCGCGGAGGAAATCGTAGAGCGCAAATCTGGCGGAATCGGCTTGAAAAATGTAAATGAACGCATCAAGCTTCACTACGGAAACGCCTATGGGCTGAAAGTAACAAGCGTTCGGGGCCTTGGCACTGAGGTCATTTTACAGCTTCCATTAGAATTAGGGAGAGTCGCAGAATGAACAAATACACATGTATGCTCGTGCTTGTTGTTCTGTTGTGCGGCATATGCTTTGCGGGCTGTCAGAGGTCTTCGGTCAACCAGGATGCGGAAGCCGAGCCCGCTAACAAAGGGGAGCAGATCGACGGCGATGTGACTTTGAATGTACTGACAAACCGGGTTGATCTCATTGAGAATGGCGTCTTTCAAAAATATGCCGATCAATTCGCTGAGCTTCATCCGGGCGTTAAGGTGAAATTCGAAGGCATAACGAACTACGCCTCCGATATTATGCTTCGTTTATCCACCCGCAATTTAGGTGACGTCCTGCTGCTGCCAAACAATATAAAAAATGAAGATTTACCCGATTATTTTGAGCCGCTTAGCGACAGCTTGTTCGAGCATATCCATTTTGCAGATTTTAAAGCGCATGCGGGAAAACGCTTTGGCATTGCGACAGGTGCCTCCACGACAGGCATTGTCTATAACAAGGAAGCATTTAAAAGGGCTGGCATAAACAAAATTCCGACGACGCTGGAGCAGTTTTATGCGGCATGCGAGCGGTTGAAGAAAACGGGCATTGTGCCGATTTATTTGAATTACGGTGCCCAGTGGCCGCTTATGATCTGGGGTGAGGATTTAGTCAGCTATATGACCGGAGATGCCGATTATATGAATAATATGGTCAATATGGATGAGCCATGGACGATTGACAATGCGTGGGGACAAGCGATCTCCATCGTCAAAACGCTAATTGATCGGGGCTATGTCGAGAAGCAGCTTCTCTCCAATCAGTGGGAAACGTCAAAAACGGAGCTTGCGGATAGCAGAGCGGGGATGTATTTAATGGGAAATTGGGTAATCAATCAGGTCATTTCAGCAGGGGCGAAATCGGAAGATATCGGATTTTTTCCGTTTCCTTACGATAACAGCGAGAAGCGCTACGCGCCGCTGAGTCCGGATTGGTTCGTCGGCGTAAGCAAATTCAGCGATAATAAGCAGCTAGCCGAGGATTGGGTGGAATTTTTTGTAACCGAATCCGGCTATGTGGATGATTCAGGTTTTTTGCCGGTCATCGAAAATAAACAGCCGTCCCTGCCGCAGTTCAAGCAGTTTTTATCGTTCAACAGCGAGTTTCTGGAGCGCCGCGTCCCGAGCGATCAATTTCTCGAAATCGCAAATACAGCGCAAATCGCATTCTGGTCAGGCGATTACATTCAAGAATGGATCGCTGCGCCGGATTTGCAGGTCGTCTTTAAGCAATATAATGAGCGCTGGAAGAAAGCAAGAACTATTACCGAAAGCTAAGGTGGAGTAATCCTATGTCAAAGAAAGTCACGATGCAGCAAATTGCCGACTATTTGGGCGTTTCAAAGTTTGTCGTCTCGAAGGCGCTCTCCGGCAAGGGCGGCGTCAGCGAGTCGACACAGGAGCGGGTCATACAAGCGGCCTCGCAGCTAGGCTATTTTTCGCAAAAAAACGCTTATGTCAAGACGATGAAGCTGGAGCAGCTTCCGAAGGTGCCAGCCGCAGGCAAGCAATCCGTGCTCGTGCTTATGCCGAATATCCGTTTTCAAACGAAGGAATCGCTTTATTGGGGACGGATTTTGGACGGCATCGCATCGAGACTGGAAGAGGGCGGGTATGGCATGGTTATCGTGTCTGAACAGAGCGTCGACCATTTCCTGCATTTTCTAAATCCGAACGGCATACTCGGTCTTATTGGCGTTGGCGAAATATCGACACCGCTGCTGCTGGAGGTGCATCGATTCGGTCTGCCGATGGTGCTGGTCGATCATGAGGACATGCTTATCCCAAGTGATACGGTGTTTACGAACAATTATGAATCGATGTATCGTCTAACGCAGCATTTAATCGGCAAAGGGCATGCGCGGCTATGCTTTGTCGGCGATATCAACTATTCACGGAGCTTTAAGGATCGTTTCTTAGGCTTCCGCAGCGCGATAGAGGAGCAGGCGGGCAGCACGCCGCGCTTCGGCGTCAGCGATGATTGTTTACTGCCTGTCGAGGGCTTCGAGCATGAGCAATTTCGTGAGCCGATCAAGCAGTGGGCTGCTAAGCGGCTGAAGGCGAAGACACTGCCAACCGCGCTGCTGTGCGCGAATGATATGATTGCAATCGGTGCGGTTCACGCGCTGCAGGAGCTTGGAATCTCGGTGCCGGAGGAGGTATCGGTCACGGGCTTCGATAACATCGACGATTCGTACCGGATGACTCCTGCTCTTACGACGGTGCATGTACCGAAGGAAGCGCTCGGAAAGCGCGCGGTTGAGAGGCTGATCGGCAGAATCGCGAGCAAGCAGGAGCCGATGGAGAAGCTGCTTGTGGCAGGCGAGCTGCTCTACCGGGAATCGACTGCAGGCGTGAAGTCTTAATGAAGTGAAACGGGCTAGAATGATAGATAACGATCTCCATTAGGAGCTGATGAAGAATGTCCGATCAAAAGATTGCAGCAAACGAGCTTTTTGTCGCTACTTAGGCTCGTTTAGCTTGTCGGGAGTAATAAAAGCAGCTTAGTCAGCCGTTGCTGCTACTACTGCTTCTATTGCTTCTATTGCTTCTATTGCTTCTATTGCTACTAATCCTACTGCTGCTTGGTGCTACTGCTGCTACTACTGCTACTGCTAGGACGAATTTAACAGGAATTTCTCCATCTAAATACTGCTATTAAAGGCATCTGAATCCATTTAACTGGAATAACTCCCGCTAATTTGACCACTTTTGCTCCATATAGGCAAAAAACGGAAAATTAACGGGAGAAAATCCTTCTAATGTGGGTTTTAACAACAAATCGCACGAAATAGCGGGAGTTTTTCCTGTTAAATGTGTTTCAAGTAGTTATATGCGAAGTTTCTCCCCAACTCCTAACAGAAGCCTTAATAAAAACCACAACTGAAGTCTTAATAAAAGTCCCAATTAAAATCGCAATAGAAGTCACAATAGAAGTCACAATAGAAGTCACAATAGAAGTCACAACAGAAGTCACAACAGAAGTCACAATTGGAATCACAACTAATGCCTCTACCCAAACCTAAACAGAAGTCTTAACAGAAGTATATATTTATATATATGATTTAAGAATGAAATTATAATATATATTATATATATATAATAACAAGCGACAAAATAGTCGGAACGTTGGGAGCAGCTCTTTCCAGAAATAGAGCGCCATGCAGGTCGTTTCGCTATTTTTGACTACAGAGAATAAACCCTTTACGACAAATGTACTAGTATTGCGCATTAAGGATTTTAACCATATATTATATATACAAATATCAATATGAAGCTTGGTGATAGCAAATGAATTCAACAGTCCGTACGCCGCTTTATCAGAAGGTTCAAGATTATATCCGCGAGCTGATTGCAACGGAGGGCTTAAAGGCGGGGGACCGCATACCGACTGAGAAAGAGCTTATGAAGCTCTTTAACGTCAGTAAAATTACAGTTGTGAATGCAATGGTCGGTTTAGCAAACGATAGAATCATTACACGGGTGCCGGGCAAAGGGAGTTTCGTTAGCGACGAAGAGCTTGTTGAAGCGGAAGAAGCGGAAGAAACGGCAGCATCAATAGCGCCAGCACAGCCGGTAATGAGCACGGACCGGACGGTTATCGAGAACAGGACGCGCATCATCGGTCTTGTCATGCCATCCTTATATGATTATTTCGCTATTCGTTTGATCGAGGGCGTACAGAGAGCGCTTCGCGAGAAGGGCTACCGCAGTGTGATATTGCTATCCGATGGCGAAGTCGATAAAGAGAAAGAGGCGTTTAAAACGCTCAAGGAAATGGGAGCAGACGGCTTGCTGGTTTTCCCGGTAGACGAAGAAAACTACAACGAGGAAATCATAAGCATGAAGTTCAGCGGTTATCCGTTTGTGCTGATCGATCGATTTCTGCCAGGTGTTGAGACCAATTATATCGCTGCGGATGGAAGGCTCGGCACAAGCCTTGCGGTCGATTATTTGTGGGAGCTTGGGCATAGGGAAATCGCTATTTGCTCGGACTCGCCTTTGCAAACGATAACAGTTCAGGAGCGGATCGACGGATATATGAATGCTTTGAAAAACAAGGGAGCGCTTATCAATCCAGCCCATATGATTACCGGCTTCCAGGTGGGGAACATGAAGGATGCGGAGAAACACCCTTTGTTTCGCTATATTCGCAACCGAATGGCAACGGCTTATATTACGCTTAATGGCAGGCTTGGCGTTCAAATTTACCAAATGGCGCGTAAAGCCGGGCTGCAAGTGCCGGAGGATCTGTCGATCATAAGCTTCGATGATCCGACGTCAATCGTTGAAGAGCTGAGCATTTTCACGCATATTAAGCAGTTTGAGCATGAGATGGGCTATCAGGCCGCGCAAACGCTGCTCGGAATCATTGAAGGCGGGCAGGGCCGCAGCGGCAAATATACGAAGACCTTAATCCAGCCTGAGTTGGTAGTCAAGCAAACGACTGGCCGTATCACCGTCAAATAATCCAAAAAATAGTAGTGATAATAAAATCTTTTCCTAAACCAGGAAAAGATTTTTTTATTTATATATTGAATATATTAAATGTGTATATTATATTATACATAAGATATTGTTGGGAAAGGCATGGAAAGTGAATACCGGGATTCGAAGAAGAGGATGAAAGATCGCAACTAATGAACGTAAAGCTGCTTTCGAATTTATGGCGATAAGCCTGCGAAGATGAACAATGCTATGAAGGATATAACCGGATGAAAAAGGAGACCTGCAAATGCCATATGATAAAGTGAAAACCGAGCATCTTAAATCAGTGCTGGAGCAATTGAAGGACCAAATATACAAGCCAGTCTCGGAGCTGAAAGCTACGGCTTGGGTAACACAGGAGCCGGTACCTTACGAGGCAAGGGAGTCAGGCCGGAAAATCGAGCTTGCTCCAGGCGACCGCTGGGGGAACCTTTGGGATTGCGCATGGTTCCATTTTAGCGGGAAGGCAACGGAGGAGGCGAAGGGCTTAAAGCTCGTGCTGCTTATTGATGTGAATGGAGAGCTTTGTCTCGTCGATGAAGAGGGAACGCCAAAGCAGGGACTTACGAATATCAATTCGGAATTCGATTATTCGCTAGGGCTGCCAGGCAAGCGGGTTGTCCATATCTGCGATAGCTCGACAGGGGACGAAACGATCGACTTGTGGGGAGACGCGGGCTGCAATGACCTGTTCGGCCGCTACCGAAGCGGAACGTTGAAGGAAGCTCAGATCGCCATCTGCCGCGAGGACATCCGCCAAGTGTATTATGACGCGGAAGTATTGCTCGAGACGGCGGAACAAATGCCTGAAGGGTCGGCGCGAAGAGAGCGTATTTTGCAGGTGCTGTATGTTGCATCGAACCAGCTAATTGCGTTTACCGAGGAGCGTGTCGCACAGGTGTCGCGCATGCTGCAAGAGCAGCTGGCGAAGCGAGGCGGCGATCCTTCGCTTACGATTAGCGCCGTCGGCCACGCGCATATGGACCTGGCTTGGCTTTGGCCGATTCGGGAAACGATCCGCAAAGGGGCTCGAACTTTCTCTACCGTATTGCGGATGATGGAGCGTTACCCCGATTATATATTCGGCGCAAGCCAGCCGCAGCTGTATGACTGGATGAAGACGCATTATCCGAAGCTCTACGCGAGCATCAAGGAGCGCGTGCAGGAAGGGCGCTGGGAGCTGCAAGGCGCGATGTGGGTTGAATCGGATACGAATGTGCCAAGCGGAGAATCGTTAGTAAGACAAATTTTATACGGAAAACGGTATTTCCAAGCGGAGTTCGGGCAGGAGATGAAGTCGCTTTGGATGCCGGATGTATTCGGTTATTCAGCGAGCCTGCCGCAGATTTTGAAGAAATCGGGCGTTGACTACATGATGACGCAGAAGCTGTCGTGGAGCATATACAACCGCCATCCTCACCACACCTTCCACTGGGAAGGCATCGATGGCTCGCGTGTACTCACGCATATGCCGCCAGAGGATACGTATAACAGTCCGGCAGCACCCCGCTCGATCGTCAAGGCGGAGAATGACTACTTGGACAAAAACGTATCGGAAAATGCTCTGATGCTGTTTGGAATCGGCGATGGCGGAGGCGGTCCGGGCGAGGAGCACCTTGAACGGCTCATGCGGGAGAAAAATTTGCAGGGGCTAAGCCCGGTTGTTCAAGAGCATTCCTCGCAATTTTTCGAGAAGCTGGCAAAGAATGCGGAGCGTTATCAGTCTTGGTCAGGCGAGCTTTATCTGGAGAAGCATCAAGGAACGCTTACGAGTCAAGCGAGAAACAAACGCTATAACCGGAAGCTGGAGAAAGCGCTGCGCGAGCTCGAATATGCGGCTATCCTTGCAGGGCTGACGAAGGGCAAAGCCTATCCGGCAGAGGAGCTGGAGCTCATTTGGAAGGAAGTCCTCCTCTACCAGTTCCATGATATTTTACCGGGATCCTCGATCAAGCGTGTATACGACGAATCACTGGAGCGTTACGCGGTGCTGCTCGAAAGAGTAGAGCAATTAATCGAGGAGGCGTACGGCACCGCTGCGGAAGCTCTTCCTGCAGGCAGCAACTCCGACGTATTCTTTAACTCCTTGTCATGGGAGCGGGACGAATGGGTTAAGAACAATGGCAGCTGGATGCGCGTTCGAGTTCCTGCGATGGGTTACGCTTTGGTGAATGCCGATGAGCAAGCGTTGGCGATGGCCGAGACGGCAGCAACTGAAGCGGAAACTGTCGCAATACCGGAAACCGAAGGAGCTAGCCCTGCTTTTCCTGATATGAGAGCGTCGGCAATCGACCGGATATTGGAAAATGATTTGCTCGCGATTACGTTCGCTGAGGACTTTACGATCGAATCGATTATGGATAAGGAGCACGGCAGGGAAGTCATTCCGCAGGGGCAGAAGGCCAATGTGCTGAGCTTGTATCATGACGAGGGCGATGCTTGGGATTTCAAACAAGATTATCGGCAAACGGGCGGAGTTCCTCTTCAACCAGTGGAGTCGGCGGTCTTCCAGGACGGACCGACGACAGGGCTGGAACTCGTCTATCGGTTCGGGCAATCTACTTTGACTCAAAAGGTCATCCTGACGCATGGCAGCCGCCGCATCGATTTTAAGGCAAAGGTCGATTGGCAGGAATCTGCGAAAATGCTGCGCACGTCGTTTCCGGTTGATGTACGGTCAGACAGCGTAAGCTGTGAAATCCAGTTCGGCTACTTGAAGCGGCAAACGCATCGGAATACGCTGTGGGATTATGCGAAGGATGAAATTTGCGCGCATCATTGGATCGATCTATCGGAGCCGAATTACGGCGTAGCGCTGCTTAATGACAGCAAATACGGCCATCGCGTTTCACAAAACGTGATGGATCTGAATCTACTGCGCAGCACTTCATATCCAGATCCTGAGGCTGACCGTGCTGAGCATGAATTCACCTACTCGCTGTACCCGCACAATGGAGACCATGTACAGGCTGAGGTTTATAAGCGCGGCTACGAGCTGAACGTGCCTTTGCGATCGGTTCGCGTGAACGCAGGCGACGCGGCATCAGAGCTGCCGGCAGCTAAATCATTTATAAGCGTGGATCATCCGAACGTTATGATAGAAGCGGTGAAGCAGGCAGAAGACAGCGATGACCTGATTATCCGTTTATACGAAACGGCCGGCACCCGATTGAAGACAAAAATCTCTATCGATATGAATCGATCGGAAGCATGGCTTGCCGATTTGATGGAAACGCCTAGCGATAAGCTGCAAGCGGAGGATGGAGCGTACCCGCTTTCCTTTACTCCGTTCGAAATTAAAACCATTCGTTTGGCAAGGAGGCAGAATTGATGACAGAAAATATACTTTGGAAGCGAGTTTGGCGCCACAAGCTATTTTATTTGTTCATGCTGCCCGGTATCATTTGGTTTTTCCTATTCTCTTACGTTCCGCTCTTTGGCGTACAGGTTGCATTTCGTGATTTTATGTTCTCCGGGGGCTTCACTGGAAGTCCCTGGGCAGGTTGGAAGTACTTCCAGCAATTTTTCAGCTACTATCAGTCATTCGAATTGATCCGCAATACGATTGTCATCAGCCTTATGAAGCTGCTAATCGGATTTACGATGCCCATTTTACTGGCTATCCTGCTTAATGAGGTTCGCAACGTTAAATTCAAGAAAACAGTGCAAACGCTTTCGTATTTGCCGTATTTCGTTTCCTGGATCGTTGTTGTAACGCTGATGCAGCGGCTTTTGACGCCTTACGGCGGGCCGGTCAACGATCTGCTTGGCTCCTTCGGCATGGAGCCGATCCAATTTTTGAACAACACATCGTGGTTCTATCAGATTATTGTAGGCTCTGATATTTGGAAAAACATCGGATGGAACTCGATCATTTATATGGCTGCAATAGCTGGCATCGACCAGCAGCTCTACGAAGCTGCCAAAATCGATGGTGCCGGACGTTTTCGCCAAATGTGGCATGTTACGCTCCCGGGTATCCGCAATATCGCAGTCATTTTGTTCATTCTCTCGGTCGGCAGCCTAATGAGCGCCGGCTACGAGCAGCTGCTCCTGCTGAATGGCCCGGCTACCGCGGCAATAGGCAGCGTTCTCGACGTGCATGTCATCAGCTCCGGTATCGGTGAAGGCAGGCTCAGCTATGCAGCCGCAGTCGGATTATTCCAGAGCACAATTGCGCTCATTCTTATTGTCACTGTCAACAGAATTGCCCGTAAAGTGAGCGACGTATCCCTGTTCTAAGGAGTGGTTTGATATGGTGAAACGCCAATTTTCAATTTTTAGCTGCTTGAATTATATCTTTTTGACCTTGTTTGGCTTGTCGATGATTTATCCGTTCATTTATATTCTGGTCTATTCGTTCAACGATGGAAAAGACTCAATGATGGGCGCGCTTTATTTCTTCCCCCGCAAATTTACGCTGCACAACTACGCGGAGGTGTTCGAAAACGCTCGCATATGGCAGGCCTACAAAATTACGCTGCTTCGTACCGTTATTGGAACGATTTTGCATGTGGGACTTTGTACGCTGATGGCCTATGCGCTATCCAAAAAGACGCTGCCGGGAAGAACCTTTTTTACGTACTACATTTTTTTACCGACGATTTTCAGCGCAGGCTTCATCCCATACTTCATCACCTTGCAAAAGCTGCATCTCATTAACAGCTTCTGGGTCTATGTCATTCCGATGCTGTTCAATTTCATGCATATCGTCATTCTTCGTACGTTCCTGCAGGGCATCCCTGAGGAGCTGGAGGAATCGGCCCGCATCGACGGGTACGGCGATTTCCAAATTTTCATGAAAATCATTTTGCCGCTTTCGGGACCGGTTCTAGCCACAATCGCTTTGTTCATCGGAGTTTCCCACTGGAATGACTGGTTCACGGGCGCCTATTACGTGTCCAATAAAGATCTGATTCCCGTTCAGACGCTGCTGCAAGAAATGCTGTCTGAGGCTGAAGCGCTATCTTCTTCCATGCAGAGGGCCGCACAGCAGGGCGGGCAGACCGTCAACGTCAATATGGCGGGCGCAACGCAGGAATCGCTTCGAATGGCGCTGCTTGTCATTACGGTTTTTCCGATCCTATGCATTTACCCGTTTTTACAGCGTTACTTCGTCAAGGGCGTTATGATTGGCTCCGTCAAAGGGTAATCGTCCGCAGGTCGGGACTTTATCATATTTCATAAAAAGTTTATGGGAGGGTTTTTATGAAGAACAAAAAAGGAAAAAGCACGACGGTATGGCTCGCGGTTGCCTTGATGGCAGTTACGACACTGTTTGGGTGCAGCAGCAATAACAACAACGGCGGCGGAAATGTGAATGCGCCTTCAGAAAATGCCGGCACTACGAACAACGGCGGTAAAGAACAGAAAGCAGTGACGCTTAAAGTCCTTCACAACTGGAATGGCTCCGCCGGCGGAGATGTAGATACAACAGCTATCGAAGCGGTTATTAAAGAAAAAACCGGGATCACCATTGAATGGGAATATACAAAAGGCAGCGAGGTCGAGAAGTTAAACACCATTTTTGCGACACAGGATTTGCCTGATATTTATACAGGTCCAGCTTGGGGCGGGGAATTAGACGGCATTATCAAAGCGGCGAAGGAGGATCAACTGGTCGATCTGTCCGATAAGCTCGATAAGTATCCGAACCTCGCTAAAGCGGTTGCGAAGGAGAACGTTCCTCCTGCGCTTTACGAGAAAGCGTTCGATGCCTACGATGGCAAGCAGTATTTGCTTTACCAGAATCATCCGGCTACGCCTGAGGATGCGATGGATTGGCTTTACGGCTTCTATGTCCGCAAGGATATTGCAGAGAAGGTCGGCGTTGATCCGCAATCGATCAAAACCAAAGACGATCTATACAGCTTTCTGAAAAAGATCAAGGACGCCGATCTTAAGGAGAGCGGCATGCCTGTCATTCCGCTTGGCGGCTTCCATAATGGCTGGGCTGTCGGCATCGGCAATTCGATGTTCTACGGCTCTGACTATATCGATAAGGGCGAAGGCACGCTTGAGCACACCTTTTTCTCGAAAGCTTATGAGGAATACACCCTTTATTACCGTAAAATGCTAGCTGAAGGTCTACTGGATCCGGAAGCGTTCACGCAAACAGACCCGATTGCGAACGAGAAAATCAAGCAGGGCCGCATCGCTGTGCTGGCCGCTCACTATCCTGCTATTCTTGATGCTTCCAAGGACTACGTGAAAGCGCATCCGGGCAGTGATTATGTACCTGTTGGTCCTTTGGAGCGTGCCGGCGCTGCAGCCGACCGTCCTGCCGACCTCTCCATTCAAGGCAACAACGTAACCATCATTCCGAAAAAATCGAAAAACGTGGACGCAGCGCTCCGCTTGCTTGACTATCTCGCTTCCGATGAAGGCTTCCTCCTTGTGAGATACGGCGTACAAGGCGTTCACTGGGATATGGAAAACGGCAAGCCAGTAGCGAAGAAAGAATGGTTTGATAAATTTACAGCAGACACAACGGGCAAGATGAAGAAAAATGAAGGAATCGGCATCGGTTTGGAAAGCCTCTCCGGTCAAGACCGCATTAATTCTGTCGGCGGCGGAGACATTTGGGCAGATCAGGACCGCCTTGCTGCAATGGACAATGCGCGCAAAATTCTGCGTCCTAACGGCATCAGCGTTATTGCGGCTTACAACCCGGGCGATGTCATGATGAAGTCAACGCAATGGGAAATGCTGAAGCCGTCCATGGACAAAATCGGCGACGTATGGAAGGAAGCGATTTTTGCCAAATCGGACGAAGCGGCGCTCAAGATCATTAATGATCTGCGCGGACAGATGAACAAGACGGGTTATCAAGATGCGATCCAATTTACGAACGAAAACTTGAAGGGCAAAGAAGTCGTGTTGCTTGGAATGCCGAACTAAAGGAGGCATCACCATTTGACGAGCAAAGCGCAAGTGAGGGCCGAGTGGACTGGTTTTCAGGAGTCGAGGCCATATGGGCCGAAGTATGATTTGCGAACTGATTTTGTTATGGTATACGGCATTTCGAAGGATCTGCCGCATCGGATAGAGGGCTGGAAGAAGGCTGGCTATACGATCCATCTGATGACGGGCGTATCCTGGGGCGAGTATCAGGATTACTTGTACGGACGCTACGACGGACGGGAGCACTGGGATGAGGCTCAGAAGGACCGCAGCGGCAACCATTTGCTGCATGGCAAGGAGGTTCCGTACATGGTGCCGACGATCGCATTCGCTGAATATTTGGCGTCTCATATCAAGCTTGCGATCGATTGCGGCGTGGAAGCGATTCATTTGGAGGAGCCTGAGTTTTGGGCGGCCTCCGGGTATTCGGACGCTTTCAAGCGGGAGTGGCTTAATTATTACGGGGATGACTGGATTCCTCCCCACTCCTCGCCGGACGCGCAGTACCGGGCTTCCAAGCTGAAGGCGGCTATGTATTACCGGGCGCTCGACCGGCTTTGCAGTCAAATGAAGGAGTATTCGCTTGTAACCTATGGCAGGACAGTACGTTTCTATGTCCCAACCCACAGCTTGATCAATTATACGCAGTGGCGAATTATTAGCCCTGAGGCGCTGCTTGTCTCGATGCCGGGCTGCGATGGCTTCATCGCCCAAATCTGGACGGGGACGGCTCGCACGCCCAACGTATTTAAGGGGCTGCGCCGAGAGCGGACCTTCGAGACGGCTTATCTAGAGTATGGAATCATGCAGGAGCTTACGAGGGGGACTGGACGAGATATGTGGTTTCTTCACGATCCTATTGAAGATAACCCTAGGTACAGCTGGAGCGACTATCGCAAAAACTACTGTTCTACCGTCGTTGCCTCCCTTTTGCATCCAGAGGTGAAGCAGTACGAGGTCTGTCCTTGGCCGCGCCGTGTATTCGAGGGCAGCTATCCGACCGAGGACGGGAAAGGGAAAGAAACGATTCCCGGCGACTATGCCACTGTGCTTCTGACCATTATGAATGTGCTGCGCGACATGCATAAGCATGAGGAGGCTCTTGGAGAAGATGTCTACACCCGAGGTGTAGGCCTTTGCCTGTCCAACTCTGCCATGTATCAGCGGGGCGACGTCATCCGTGATGGAGAGGAATTGGGCGAGGCAGCCAAATATGACGGCACAACCTCCCCGGAAGAGCTGGATGCGGAGCAGAAGGAGCTTCTTGACTGGTCCTCCTTTTACGGATTGGCGCTGCCGCTCGTCAAAGCGGGCATCCCGCTTAGACCGGTGCAGCTCGACAACATATTGACCTTTCCAGGTTATTTGGACGGCTACCGGGTGCTGCTGCTCAGCTACGAATTTATGAAGCCGGAGCATCCGGGCATCCATCAATCGATTGGGCAATGGGTGAGGGAGGGCGGCATTCTGATCTATGTCGGGGACGGCTCGGACCCGTTCCATTCCGTTTCGGAATGGTGGAACCGCGACAACAGCCGCCGTATCTATGCTCGTCCTGAAGAGCATCTATTCGAATCGCTTGGACTTAGCCGCAGCCCGGAAGAAGGAGAGCATAAGGTAGGCGATGGGGCTGTCCTGTTCTATAGGGAAAACCCG
Organism: Paenibacillus sp. Y660; assembly: GCF_057221575.1. Lineage (NCBI taxonomy): Bacteria > Bacillati > Bacillota > Bacilli > Caryophanales > Paenibacillaceae > Paenibacillus > Paenibacillus sp. Y660. Next base: position 204,939 of record NZ_JBXBBJ010000001.1, read on the forward strand.
GCCGTGCTGTCCCGAAGCGACGATGGCGCGGAGCTTGTCAGAAGCGCAGTCAAGCGGTCGCTCGAAATCCGCGGTGAAACGGTTGATTACAAGGAAAGCATTGCGCTGCATATGAGACGCGGGCCTTATGTCATCACTCATGTGCTGGACGAACTGGAAGCGGAGAAATCGGTTCTATTGGAAGGCTTGTTCATTGATTTGTTTGAAGCGAGCCTGCCGGTAAAGCATGCCGTGGAAATCAAATCAGGCGAGGACAGCCTGCTGTTTGATTTAAACTACTTCGATGCTGCGCAGGGGGAAGCCGGAATTCTCATAAGCTCATCGCGCATTCGCGATGAACGGATAACGGAGAATCAAATGTCCTTTGTGTCGGAATCGCCGGAGGATATCACCGTTAGTACTCGCCTGCGAGTACCGAGCGAGCCTAGCAGCATTACGGCTGGCGAGCAGGCGGCTTCCTTCCAGTATGATGCGGAGTCGGGCACGGTACTGGTTCGTTATCCAGGTGTACCGGAAGGAATTACGGTTAGCGTAGAGTGGTAATACGATTGCTTCAAGAAATGCCGGCAACTGATGATGCCGGCATTTTCATTATCCAAACCGATTCGAAGGAGGGCATTTATGCGAAAAAGCATCCTATCTTTGGCATTATCGATTTGTCTGCTTGGCTCCTTGTTTACAGGTCTTACCCCTATATCGGCCAAGCCGCGCCCGGACACGGGTACGCAGGATACTTATTACGAGAAAGCGGCTTACCGGGCCAAGAAGCTGAACGTGATTAAGCTTGCCGACATGTCTGAATCAGAAAGCGTCATGATCGCTACGCTCCAAGGATTGATCGCCAATCAAACGTCGGAGCAAATTTATATTTTGCCTGATTCCGGGAACTACGGGCAATGGCTCCAAGACCTAAAGGACCATTATGGCGTCAAAACGAAGTCGTATGACGACCCATGGAAGCTGCTGAAAAATTACAAAAAATATGTTGACGGCTATCTGGTTTGGAAAAAAGGCGACAGCTCCATTAATGCGGCTTCCTCGCTCGCTCATATTAAGCAGTCCGTGCTGGTCGAGCAGAGCGATGTGCCGAAGTCCAAGGGCTACAAGAAAGTGCTGGATCTCACCGGCAAGGACGAGGCTTGGGTGAAGTCCAATTATTGGAATAAACTGGAGCATGGTCTCTTCATCGAGCAGAAGGAGGAAATGGGAGCGAAGCTTAGAGATTATGCGGCGATGACGGGAGCCTTTACGTTTTATGACGGCAACAGCGAATTTCGTCAAACGGTAATGGCTGACGCTGATCCGGACTCGGTCGTGCTCGGTTGGGGAGATGCGTCGGGCGGAGAGGATCAATTTATTAGGCCAAGCTCGGATGCAGGCGTGTTTACCTTGCCGGCCGATCACGCGTTCAACTTATCGGTACTTAGCGGCTTCAAGCTTCAGAAGCTCGAGCAGAAAAAAGCCGTTAAGCCTGCGGTGGAGGACAATGTCCATTATGTGTCGTTCGTCATGTCCGATGGCGATAATATTCAGTGGATGCTGAACGATCTGGCTGAGAAGGGCAAGCCTTGGTTCGGCAACGCGAATCGCGGCAGCTTCGATATGGGCTGGGCAATATCGCCAAGCATGATCGATCTGGCTCCTACCGTTGCAGAACGGTATTATAAGGATGCGTCCGAAGGGGATGCGTTTGTAGTGGGGCCGTCAGGCGGCGGCTACATGTATCCGAGCCGGTATCCGGCAGCGGAGCTTGATCAGCATTTGAACAGTCTTAACGATTATATGGGCAAAATGGATTTGGGGCTCGTTGAGGTCATTGACTTCAACGCGTTTAACAATACCGAGCTATGGGACAAATATACGGCGCAGCCGAATGTAGACGGCGTCATCTATTTGGAATACAGCAATCATAAGGCGCTTAACGGCGCGCTCAAATGGGCTAACGGCAAACCGATTGTTACGCCGAGAGAGATGCTGTGGGAAGGCAATGCAGGCAGCGATAACGCATCCGTTATCAATCATATCAATGCCGCGCCTCGCAATCCGAAGAGCGCGGCAGGCTACTCGCTCGTACTCGTCCATGCTTGGTCCAAATCGATGGACGACGTAAAATCGGTAATCGATCAGCTTGGCGACGATGTTAGAGTCGTTACGCCGGTTGAGATGGTGGAGCTTATCAAGGAGCAGGTGCCGCAAATCAGCAACGATGTGCAGAATAAAGTGTATCAGGCGGAGACGGACTTTGGTCATCAGACGGGCAAGCAGGATGGAGACGGCTGGTCGGCTAACGCAGCGGAGCATGCAGCGGGCCATATGCTGTTCGGACCAGGAGCTGCGGATATTCCCGCAGGCCATCATCAGGTGAAGGTAAAAGCGATGATCGACAACCGCGAGGCCGACAACAATCGGGTATTGAATCTCGATATTTACGATACTGCCGATAACCGCGTAATTGCGGAGAAAGCGGTCCTTAGATCGCAATTCCAAAAGGCTGGCGCCTATCAAAATCTCGTCATGGAGGCTGATTTTGTTCTAGGCCATTCCTATGAATTCCGCGTCTGGTACGATGGCAATGCGAGTGTCAAAATTGACAGCGTATCGGTCATTATGGAAAGCAATCTGGCGCAGCGAATTTATGAAGCGGAGAACGATTTTGGCCACAATACAGGAAAGCTGGACGGAGACGGCTGGCTGGCGCAGATGGACCAGCATGGCACGGGCCATATGCTTTACGGGCCGTATGTGGCAAATATTCCGAGCGGCATCCATGATATTACCTTCAAGGCGATGATCGGCAGCATAACGGGAGCCGATGATCAGGTCGCGCTGCTCGATGTTTACAGCCCAAGCCTCGATCAGGTCGTCGCTTCCAAGGAACTGAAGAGAAGTGATTTTGCAGCCGCCAACGCTTACGAGGATTTTACGCTTATCGACGTCCCATTCTCGCTTGGCAGCACCTATGAATTTAGAGTTTATTTCAATGATGCGGCGGATATCAAGTTGGATCATGTGCGCCTTGATCTGCCTGAACAGGTCGCAACCGAAACGAATAGCATTTACTTTAAGTTTGGCGGAGGCGACGTGCAAGCTTTGTCCTTTGGCGTTGATTCCGGCGAGAAGCAGCTTCAAGCTTGGGGAAAAGCTGCACAGGCAGGGAAGCCTGACGTCAATTTGACAGCGGATGCCGCATGGTCGCTCGCTAGCGGAAGCGAAGCTGTTCGTATCAGCGAGGACGGCGTGCTGACGGTGCTTGGCGGCGGAGAAGCGATCGTCAAAGCAGCCTATAACGGGCTGGAAGCTGAGCTGCCAATTCTGGTTTCGGATACGTACGATAACCGGATATTCGAAGCTGAAAGCGCATTTGGCCACAATACCGGAGCAGCCGACGGGGACAGCTGGTCTGCGAATGCAGCAGACCACGGCGCAGGCCATATGCTGCATGGACCTGGCGTATCCGATCTGCCTTCCGGCAGCCATAAGGTCAGCTTCCGGATGAAGATCGACGCGAATGCAGGCGATTCGAATCGGGTATTGAATCTGGACATCTATGACGGAACGGGCAATAAGATAATTGGCGAGAGAGCGATTCTCCGTACCGATTTTGCAGCTGCCGACAGCTATCAGGACTTTGTAATCGACGCTGATTTTGTGACAGGGCATGCCTATCAGTTCCGCGTTTGGTATGATGACAACTCGACCATTCATGTTGATCGGGTATCCGTTCGAATTCCGGCGGCGCAATAGCTGCTTGGCGAGGGAAAAGGGAGTGCCGCATAAAGTCTGTTATGACTTCATGCAAGCACTCCCTTTTCTGTGCTTCTATGCTTGAAACTGCAAATTACGATCAATCAATGCGATGCGCTGCTCGACGCATGCGTGAGAGCGGAGCGGATCTTCCGGCGTATGAAGGCAATAGTCGAGCAGTTGATCGACGGTAGTTGACGCAACATGGCAGCGAGTGTCCGAGGAAGCGTAGTAAATGTATACGTCGCCGTTATCCTGTGCGATCACGCCATTGCAGAAGGCAACATTGGATACGTCGCCGACGCGCTCGGTGCCCATCGGCGCGAGCAAATGGCCGCCTGGGCGATGCGTAACCTTGTTAGGCTCCTGCAAATCAGAGAGGAATGCGTACAACACATAGCGCAGGCCTGCCGCCGTGTTGCGAACGCCATGGGCAATGTGGATCCACCCTTTGTCCGTCTTGATTGGAGCGGGTCCCTGGCCGTTTTTTACTTCCTTAATCATATGATAATGACGCTCGTCAATAATGATTTCACTTTCAACAACGGCGTTCTCGATTCTTTCGGAGAGACCCCAGCCAATGCCGCCCCCTGAACCGGTGTCGATGAAGCCGTCCTGCGGACGCGTGTAGAAGGCATATTTGCCATCGATAAATTCAGGGTGAAGCACAACGTTGCGCTGTTGATTGGAGGCGGTCTTCAGATCGGCAAGACGCTCCCACTGCTTCAAATCCTTTGTTCTAACGATGCCGCATTGCGCGATGGCGCTTGATAGATCTCCCTTCGGCGCAGATGAGTCCTTTCGCTCGGTGCAGAATAGGCCGTAAATCCAGCCGTCTTCATGCTGAATGAGGCGCATATCGTAGACGTTAATATCGGGATCGCTCGTTTCCGGCAGCAGGATCGGACGCTCCCAGAAGCGGAAGCCATCAACTGGACTGTCGCTTTCTGCGATGGCAAAAAAGGATTTGCGATCATTGCCCTCTACGCGCGCAACGAGGTGGTACTTGCCGTTTAACAAGATCGCGCCGGGATTAAAAACGCAGTGTACGCCAAGCCGTTCCATGAAATAAGGATTTGTCTCCGGGTTAAAATCATATTTCCAAACAAGCGGAGTATGCGCTGCTGTCAGGACAGGATGAATGTATCGATCGAAAATACCGTTGCCAAGCGCTTCCGGCTCGTTTTTGCGCTGCACAAGCGCCTCATAGCGCTCAGTCAGCAGCTGCTTTCGTTCATTAAACTTACTCATGGGTTAAACCTCCATTAATGTGAAGTGGATGTGCCGCTTAGGCGCTCAATCATTTCAAAGCATGCGCGGCCGTTATGATAAGGGCATTTCCAAGGACTGACCTTCTCGATATTTTCGCTAGGAGTGCCGTCGCGCTTTACGCTCCAATGCCATTCGCCATGCATGCAGCTTTCAATAAACCGCCATGACCGCATGGCAGTCTCGCGATATTTGTCCTCGCCCGTCATTTGATAGGCGTTATAGAAGCCGACGACTGCCTCTGCTTGCGGCCACCAATCCTTGTCCGTATCAATGAAGCCCTCTGGGCCTGCCTCATTAAGAAGACCGCCGTCTGTGTCCACGCCTTCGATTAGCGTCGCTTCAGCCATACGGATTGCAATGGCTTTGGCGGAGATTAGCAGCTCCTCGTCACCTAGCACCTCGGCAGCTTCAACCAGCAGCCAGCTGCCTTCGATATCATGCCCGTAGGAAATATGTTCCGATTTGCCGTTCCACTGCTCGTCGAAAAAAAGAATAAAGTGCGCGTTGTCTTCATTAATAATGTGCTTCATCGTAATTTCAATGAGCTCCTTCAGCTTGGCGTGAAGCTCATCTGATTTCCACACGAGGTATAGATTCGTATAGCCCTCCATGACATGAAGGTGAGTGTTCATCGATTTTTTCTCGTTCAAATCCTTCTCGCTCAAACTGTTGTCGTCGGTTTCCTGCCACTCGCGGGTCAGCGCTTCGAAATAGCCCTTATATTGCAGATCGTAGCTGTATTTCTCCAGCGTATGGAACAGCTCGATCGCTTGCTGAAGCGCAGCTTCATTGCCTGTTGCGCGGTGATACTCGGAGAAAGCGTAGATCGCGAACGCTTGGCCGTATACTTGCTTCTTCGTTTCGGATGGCTTGCCCGCTGCATCCACCATCCAATATAAACCGCCGTATTCCGGGTCCATAAAATGCTCATTCACATAACGATAGGCACGCTCGGCGATTTGTAAATATTGCTCGTTTCCGGTTATCCGGTATGCAGAGGCGAAGGTCCATAAAATGCGCGTGTTGAGCACCAGACTCTTGCCAGCGCCTCGACTAATGTGCAGATCTCTGCTGATAAAGCCATAGAAGCCGCCGTTTGTTTCATCAAGCGTATGCTCCATCCAAAAGCTGAGAATGTTCGATTCAAGCTCATGCTTAATACTGTCTAGCCACTGCTGGTTGCTGTCGCTCATTTGGCAGAGCCCTCCTTGATGGATTGTTCAATTTTCGCAGCGTAGTAGTCACGAACGGTTTGCTCGGCTTGCTTGCCGTACATGCAATAATCGTCATTGGAAGCAGCCTCGCTTTCTTCATAAAGACGAGCCGGCCAATCCCATAGCATGAAGCCGCCGACCCAATCGCGTTTATCGGAGGAGGCGAACATGGCCTCATAGAAACGGCGCTGTACGTCCTCGCTTGGCGCACCTTCAAGTCCCCAGTCATTTGGGATATGCTGTGAGCCTTCACGGCTTGGGCAGCCTGCTTCCATGAAGAAGAAAGGCTTATTGAATTTGGTTACAACCTTCTCGATCCGGTTAAGCTGCTCTTCCCAAGCATCAATCGGGTAATAGCCGCTGGAGGATATGACGTCCACAGCATCCCACCATTTGATTTGGCCCTCTTGGTATTTGTCGCAGTTATACGTCACGATGCCGGAATAAACCTCGCGAACCGCCGCGATGAGCTGGCGCCACTCATTTTCGCGTCGATCGGTTTGAACCATCTCACAGCCTACGCATAGCATTTCGCAGCCGGTTTCCTCGGCGATTCGCGCGTAGTGCAAAATGAATTCGGTATAGGAAGCGAACCAATCGGACCATTTAGGCTCGCACGGAACGTCGAGATCGAAGAAGTTGATATGCGCGCGCCAAGTGCCGTCTGCGCAATTGACAACGGGCTTCAAGCAAACCTGAAGCCCAAGCTCTTTCGCTTTGTGAATAGCATGACGTACCTCATCATCGGTGACGGTAGGCGCTTCCCGAAATTTGATTTCAGTCGATTGCGCATGGTCCTGAAGGGCGCCAAGTGCAATAGCTGTCCAATTCACGCTTAAACGCCCAGTCATCAGCTCCATGGAGCGGTCTGCCAAAGCTCCAGTCCATGTGCCGCGCACGCCTGTCCAGCCCCATGTCATTCCGCCTATATAGGCTGCTTTGCTCGTCATTTGAGTCGCCTCGCTTTAATTTTGATATTTTTGTTATCGCTAATAAATAATTTTGTTATGTACCAAGTAAACATGATTCCTGCTTTGTTTGCAATACCTTTCTTCAACCCTGTGCCACTTCATAATTTAGCTTCCTTTAATAACCGGATTAATGGCCTGTTTAGTTAGTAAAACGAGCTGTTAAACGGAAGATAGCGTTTTCAACAAATGTCAGTTGAAGACTATAAATAATATTTTAAACCATTTTAGAACCGTTGTTTATGCAGTATCATTCAAATGTAAGCGGAATCAAAACGAGCTGAGGGGGATTTTAGAAATGAAAAAAACTATTTCGTTAGCACTTGTTTCTGTAGTTATGCTAACAACATTAGCTGCGTGTGGTGGCAACAATACGAATTCGAACTCCAATGCGGCAACGAATAAGCCGGCTGCTAACGACACAGCAACGAACAAGCCGGAAAATGGCGGGACGGAAGAAGCGTCCAAAGTAGCAGGTGAGGTTGTATTCTTGACGAACCGCACAGACATGATCGACAAGCAATACGTGGATTACGAGAAACGCTTTGAAGAGAAATATCCTGGCGTAGATCTTAAATTCGAGGCGATTACGGATTACGATAAAACGTTGAAAATCCGCATCGCTTCCGGCGATTTCCCGGATGTCGTGTTCACGCCGACAATTCCAAACGCAGAGCTTCCAAATTACTTTGCTCCACTTGATGATATCTGGTTCTCCGGCGACATTCATTTCAAGGATTTGAAGGCTCAGGAAGACAAATTGTACGGCATATCCTCCGGCGGCTCGACAGTCGGTATCGTCTACAACAAAAAAGCGTTCGAGAAAGCGGGCATTACGGCGCTCCCGAAAACATACGATGAGTTCCTTGCAGCTTCGCAAAAGCTGAAAGACGCAGGCATCGTGCCGCTAGCTTCGAACTTTAAAGACAAATGGCCGCTTGATACTTGGGTGTACGATATTCCGACGATTATCGGCGGAGCAGCCGATCACCAAAACAAACGGGCAGAATCCGATACGCCTTACACGCTTGACAATGCATACGGCAAATCATGGGGCATCGTTCGTGAATTGTATACAAAAGGCTTCCTGGAAACAGACGTGAACTCCACGAACTGGGAGCAATCGAAAAAAGATATCGCATCCGGTAAATTCGGCATGTACCTGCTTGGCAACTGGGTTATTAACCAAGTTATCGAGAACGGCGCTCCAGCCGAGGACGTAGGTTTCTTCCCATTCCCTGCCGACAACTCCGGCGAGGCGAAAGCGCCGCTTAACCCGGATTTCTTCTATGCGGTTAACAAAAACGGAAACGTTGAAGCAGGCAAGGCATTCGTTCAATGGATGATCGAGGAATCCGGCTATGACGATTTTGCAGGCTTCATCCCGACTTTGAAGGACAAAGAATCCAAGCTGCCGCAGCTTGCTGAGTTCAACAGCTTAAGCCCTAAATTCTTTGAGCCAGCAGCACCGGTAGATGCTGCGACAGAAATTCAAAACAAAGCACAGCTTGACCAAGCTGCTGTCGTTCAAGAGTTCGTATTGTCCAAAGATCCTCAGAAGGTGATCGACAAAGTGAATACCGCTTGGGCGAAAGCGAAAAAAGATCTAGGTCTGTAAGGGTAGCGTGCAGGATGGGTGACCGCAAGCAGGTTATTCATCCTGCATCTTCCGATTAGAAAGACGCAGGAAGGACGGGGTTGTCTCATGTTTAGCAGGCTGCCTTTTAAAACGCAAAAGAATTACGTAATCATTGGATTTGTCGCATTGCCGCTGCTGCTGCTGCTGACATTCGCCTATTATCCGGCGCTTGAGCTTATTCGTTTAAGTTTTACAAGCTGGGACGGACTAAGTCCGAATAAACCTTGGATCGGCTGGTCGAATTATAAAGAGGTATTTGAAAATCCAGCCATATTCGGTGTCTTTAAACATAACTTTGCCTATTTCGCTGTAGGAATCGTACAAAACATTGCGGCGATTTATTTCGCTGTCGTGCTGAACAGCAAGCTGAGAGGGAAAAACTTTTTTCGCCTGCTGCTCTTCTTGCCGTACATCCTTAATGGCGTTGCTGTAGCATACTTATTCGGTTACGTGTTCGATACGACAAATGGATCGTTGAATTACTTGCTTGGACAGCTAGGCTTTGACGCCTTGTCCCAAACGAGCTGGCTTGGGAACGGGTCATTCGTCAATTATACGCTGGCTTCCATCGGCTTCTGGCGTTTTATGGGCTTCAACATGGTCATTTATTTGGCGGCGCTTCAGTCCATTCCGAGCGATATATATGAAGCGGCATCGATTGACGGCGCGAATGGCTGGCAGAAGTTCATCAGCATTACGCTGCCGAACATTTACAAAATTATCGAGCTTAATCTGTTCCTGACCGTTACCGGCGCATTGGAAGTGTTTGATCTCCCTTATATTCTTACGAAGGGCGGGCCTGCCGGATCGAGCGAAACCTTTGTTATGAAAATCGTCGAGACGGCCTTCCAGTTTAACAACTATGGCTTAGCATCCGCGATGAGCGTGGTTTTGTTGCTATTTGTTGTAATCGTATTGTCGATTCAACGCTTCTTGTTGAATGGAAAGGGGGAATGATCGATGAATAAATCCAATAAGCTTTGGGACACGATCAAATATATCAGCCTCATATTGGCCGCATTTGCGATATTGTTCCCGCCGTATATTATCGTAGTGAATGCCTTCAAGACGAAGGATGAATTTCATGGCAAATCAACCATCTCATTGCCTGACAGCTTCCTCTATTTCAAAAACTTCGGTCAAGCGTTCAAGCAAGCCGATATGATCAACGCGTTTGGCAATACCTTGTTCATCATTGCGATAACGCTTATTTTGAATATTTTGATCGGATCGGCGTTTTGTTACGCGGTTGGACGCTTTGATTTCAAATTCGAGGGACCGATTGTCGGCTTGTTCTTGTTTGCGACGATCATCCCGGCCATTACAACACAGGTCGTCAACTACAAAACGATTCAGGCGCTTGGCCTGACGAACAATTTGTTGGGCCCTGTGCTCATTTATGTAGGCGCGGATATTTTGCAAATCTACATCTATTTGCAATTCATTCGGAATATCCCAAACGAGCTGGATGAAAGCGCCATGCTGGAGGGAGCTTCGCTTATCCGAATTTTCCGCTCCATCATTTTCCCTCTGCTGGCGCCAGCGACGGCAACCATCATTATTTTGAAAACGATCAGCATCTACAATGATATGTTTATCCCGCTGCTCTATTTGCCGAGGGCCGAGCATGTCGTTGTATCTACGTCGCTTATGCGCTTCTTCGGGGTCAATAGCGGCGATTGGCAAATGATATCTTCAGCGATTCTCATTATTATGATTCCAACTGCCATCCTTTATATTTTCTTGCAAAAGTACATTTTTGCGGGTGTGACAAGCGGTGCGGTGAAATAAGCCGCCCGCTTGTTTCACGTTGCGGAGGTGCCGATTTTGGCGCAAACTAGGAGGGACATGCGGAAGGAGCGAGCAGGAATGAACATCATGATAGCAGATGATGAGGAGTTTATACGGTTAGGGCTCGAGAAGATATTAACGAAAATGGAATTGGACATTAAAGTCATCGGCTCATACAGCAACGGAATGGATGCGTGGTCGCATATTTCAAAGCTTGGGGAAGGCGAGCTGGATGTGCTTATAACCGATATCAAAATGCCAATGATGGATGGGCTGAAGCTCATCGAGCATTTGCGCGGCAGAACTATTGCGACCATCGTTCTGAGCGGCTTTAGCGAGTTCGAATACGCGCGGAAGGCGCTGCGCCAAGGCGTGCGCGATTATTTGCTTAAGCCGATCGACAAGGCGAATTTATATGACCTGCTGGTCAAGATTAAACTGGAGCGCAGCGAGCAGTAATCTGCTTCTGCGGCGGCAGGTGCAATTGACCTGTCGCAGGAAACCATTACGAAGGAAAAAGAACATCATGTTATCGAGCAGATGAAGGCCATTTTGGAGGAGGAGTACGGCAAAAACTTCGAAATGGAGCGAATGGCGGAAACGGTAGGGATGAGCGCCAATTATTTGAGCCGACTGTTTAAGCAGGAAACGGGTATAACGCTGACTGACTGCTTGATTGACATTCGGATTGAGAAGGCGAAACAGTTTTTGACCGATCATCCGAATTTGAAAAACTACGAAATTTCGCAGCTGGTCGGTTACAGCGATCCGGTTTATTTCAATAAGCTGTTTAAAAAAATGGTGGGAGTGACGCCTAAGGATTACAAGGGCAAGCACCGGTAAGCGGGAAGCGAAATCGGATAAATTCACTCATCGGAACTACAGTCCTCTCATCACAAATTCATGTGTTCAAAATCCCTGACACAAAACCGTATTACCGGATAAGACGGTCTCAAATATGAATTGAAAAAGCCTCCAACCACACCTTGAAAGTGGAGTTGGAGGCTTAGCTTTCTTATGATCCAATCATCAACTGTGGACGAAAGAAACCATGATAAAGCTTTGGGACAGCCTCTTTTCTTTATATCCAGTGAAGTTTGACGCTAACGTATGCTCACCCTGACACTTACTCATTTACCCCCCACACTTGTCCGACTGAGCACGTTTCCACCGAGAATGGAGCCAGATACCATGGTTATGACGATTGTTACTTTTGGGATAGCCAATGTAAGTATGCAGATAGCATGCTACAATGCCCACCATTTGAGATAGAGGTATGGATCAATGGCGCGATAGTCCGGCGTCCGCTTGTAAATGCCGAAATGAAGGTGGGTAACGAATTTGCCCTCCGTTCCTACGGGACCGTATCCGCTGCTGCCTACATAGCCAATTAGCTGGCCAGCCTTGACCTTGACGCCTTCCTTGATGCCAGCAGCAAATTTGGATAAGTGCGCGTAATAAAAATCGGTGTTATCGTCGACTCGAATCGTAAGCCGCCAGCCGCCAAGGTCATTCCAGCCTGCTTTGACAATCGTGCCAGCCATCGCGCTGTAAACAGCTGTTCCTTTGGCAGCCATTACGTCAACGCCTTCATGGGGGCGCACCTTTGAGCCAGCATCCGACCAAGAGCGAGCATCTGCGTAGCTGTTCGAGAATGGCGTATAGGTTCCTTTTGCGAGCGGGAATACACCGTTCAAGAATTGGCTGGGCTTTTTCGGAATTCGAATGCTAAGCCCAGCCCAAATATTGTTTGGGTTCGTCTGCGGGTTGGCCGCAAGCAGCTTATCGAGTGGAACATTGTGCCGCTGTGCGATCTTCCACATCAAATCGTTCGGAAGAACGGCAGTGGTCGTAAATTGCTGCGGGTCAGGTAAGATGAGCTTCTGGCCAATTACTAGCGAGTCTGATTTAAGTCCGTTCAGTTTTTTCAATTGTTCAGCACTCGTGCTGTTCTTCGTGGCGATTAACCATAGCGTGTCATTTTTTTGTACGGTGTAGGAAGCGGCGGAGCCAATTCCAGGTGAAACGGTTAGGAGGGCTAACAAAGCGGTGCTGCAAACGAGCTGTTTTATTCTCTTATTCATGCAGTAACGTCCTCTCAAAGTAGCAAATGTGTCCACCTTTACCATTTTAATAGCTTAAGCGTTTTATATTTAGCGGTAAATATTGGGCGTTCGCAGGTCAACGATTTTGGTCAGTCGATGTTTTTGTATTCATATCTTTATACTTCATATTAAAATTGTGCAATTAAACTATCATTATCAATACACTTTAATGTGAATATAGTGAATTTTATAGTGATGAGATGCAGGCGATTATGAGAAAAAAATTAATCTATTGTCCCCCTGTCAACTACCGCCGCCTCCTTGCTATCCATGATTTATACGGTGAGCGGAGATAAAAAAGAGGCTGGTCTTCCGTCTGCTGACGGTCGGCTGGCCTCTCTTTATTTGATATAGATGCCTCCAAAGGGCAGCACCTCGCGCAAAATTCTTTTGATAAATCCGCCGTTTTGCAGCTGCTCCTCAAGCTCCGCATCGCGCGAGCCCGTTTGAATAAGCACGGGGCCGCTGCCGCGAATTTCCCACTGCACATTCATATGCTGGCTTGCAAGCTTATTGCCGTAGACAGACAGCTGTATGGATGCATATTCGGGGTATGCAACAAGCGCTCCTGTCTCTACGTACAGAGGGCAGTCCGGCTGAAGCTGAATCGACCTAACGTCCCCGGCTGTTATGATGCCGAGCATGCCTGGACCGGAGAAGCGCATACGGACAAACTCTTTCGTGATCCATGCGTTTTTAAGCTTTTGAATAACGGATTTCAGCTGCATGCCATCTGAGAAAAAGATGACATGGCGAAAATCGAATAGCAAATCGCTTTTCGCTTCGATTTGTATCGTTTCAAGCGAGCAGCCGGCAGGCAAGCCGATGATGAACTCGGAGGGACCGGATATCTGGGAACGAATCCAACGTTTCTTGCGATACATTCCGGCCAAATCCATGAAGCGATCCTCCCGATGATACGGCTCGCCCTGATAAGCAATTATAGATTTTGGATGGAGCACATGGAGCTTGTCCGCGCCTTCAAGGCTGACCTGCACATGCCCGGTTTGGGCGGGGACGGTTATGTTCATCCGCTAATTCCCCTTCCTCGGGTGCCGCGATGCTTGCGCCATGCCATATACCGCCAGACGCGTATCGCTGCGATATAAAAAATAAATAAGGCTACAATAATGACAATGGTATTGATCAGCTTGTTGAACACAGAGTGACGGTCCTGCTTCATACGCTCCATCTCTGCTTGCATGCTCGCATTTTGCGCGATAAGCTGTTCATTTTGCTGGCGAATCTGCTCATTTTGCTTAAGCAGGTTTTGTTGCGTTAAAGCATATTCCGCTGCTGCCTTGGCAGACTCCTCGAGCTGCTGCTGTTGACCTGCAAGGGCTTCCTTCGCTTCGATATATTTTTGCTCAAGCTCTTCTATTTTCTTAGGTGTATTGTAAATGTCGTTGATTGTATCAAAGAAGCCAGCGTGCGCGGCAGGCTGCGGAATAGCGATGAGAATAAAGGATAAGAAGCATAAAAGCGAGAGTGATTTCATCGATGGCTGTCGCATCATATTCTCCCTTCAGTTTTCGACATAAGAGGGGCTGATGCTTACATTTTACAGTCTTTCTCGACAATAGTCACTCTTGTCCTATATTTGGCTGATTATAGATCACCGAAAAAAAAGGATACCAGCGAATTCGCTGCTATCCTTAAAGCATTTCCTATTTTCTAACGTATAAGCGGCTCGTTTCTTCCCATATGCCGCCCGGCTCAAGCGACACAAGCCCGATTTGCTCGGCTGGAAGGTTGACGTTAGGCGCATTGACCAGATTAAGCTGCGGCTCCGGACAGAAGAAACCCGGCGTAGCATTGTTGTTCCAGATCATCCACTGCTTGTAGGCCGTGCCGACATCGTAGACGAGCGTAACGCCGCTGCGTGTATCGGTAAGCTCCATCGTGTTGCGGCCGTTTTGCGGCTCGGTTGTGTAATGGTTGTCCATCGACTCCCAGAAAGGCGAGAGGCCTGTCGTCTTCATCTCTTCTTCTTTAGCAGAAAGCGGTTGGTAATTGCCAGTCGGCAGCATCCGCTCATTAAGCTCCCAGCGCTTGCCGATCGTGAGGGTGAAGCGATAATCATCGGCTGTACTGCCCGGATCGAACGGCGCATTGATCGCCGTGTGGAAAGCGATCAAGCATGGCATCGCATCCGTTCCTTCATTATGTACCGATACATGCTGGAGAAGTCCTGTTTCGTTCAACGAATAGCGAAGCTTCAAGGTGAAGCGATGCGGCAAATACGTATAAATCGGGTGGCTCTCGTCAATGGTAATTTTGAGCGATACGTAGCATTCTGTTTTGTTTGTGCCAAAATCCTCTACGCTCCATGCAGCTGTATGGAAAAACCCGTGCAGGTGGTTGCCGGTTTTCGCTTCGTTGACAGGAAAGGTATAGGTTCTGCCGTTCCAAGTAAAGGTGCCATCCTCATAGCGGTTAGGAGGGAACAGAACAGGAATGCCATGAATGCCCGGGTTTGCTCTGAAGCTGTCCATTTCCTCTATTGAAGGCTCACGCAAAAAGGTAAAGTTGTTTTCTTTATCGCGAAATGCGATGAGATTAGCTCCAACTGCCGGCAATACAGCCGCTTCATAAGCTCCCCATTGCAGCCAAACAGCCTGCTCGTCATTAAATAATTGCTCGAATGCTTGTCCTTGCGTAGACATGAAAATCCTCCTAAAAAGTTTTTGAAGAAAAACTTTATTCGTCGTTGTATTCGTTTGAAAATCATATTCAAACTAAGAATAGCAGGACGGGGACAAACAAACAACCGCCATATTTCCCAAGATGCGGGAATATGGCGGTTGTTTGTTTACTACGGCGTAATGCGCAAATCGTTGCTCGAAGCGCGCTGCGAGAACAGCTGCTGAATGACAAACTGCTTGCGGCGATTAACCGAAACTTGCTTCGAATCGGCGATCTCAGAATCGAAGTGGATGGTGCCGCCTTCGATCGTCTTGATTTTGCCAATATTAATGTAGCAATTGGAATTGACCGGGTAGAAGCTGCTTTCATGAGTTAACTGGTCAATCTGCTCGGCAGTCATACGCTTCTTTATATTATAGTTTCTGCCGTGGAAGCTTACGAGCCCTTGCATGCCAAGCTTGAAGTAAAGCACATCCGACTCAAGCTCGAAATCCTCATAGACATTCCGTCCGCTCAGTATTTCATTCATCATCTCATTTTCCCCCTTTAGAAATGTGAACCACTGATTGTTAGCGCTTACATTGTATCATGTTACAATAAGTTTTGTGAAGTCTTTTATAAAAAAAAGACATTGTTTGCTGGAGCGGCATGTGCTATGGTCACTGTAATGCCAAAAAGACAGAGAGGTTGAGTGCAAATGACAAACCAAAATGGACAACCAACATCAAGCGAGACTCTTTACATAGGTTCGTATGGAACCGTGGAAGAGCCGACTATTCACGTATGCAAGTTCAATAACAAGACAGGCGCGTTGGAAGTTATACAGCAAGTTAACGGGCTGGAGAACGCTTCTTACTTAACGCTTCATCCTAGCAGCAGCCGTTTGTTTGCGGCAAGCGAGACGGGATCAACGGGAGACGAAATCGGAGGCTCGGCCGCTTCGTTTGAAATCGATGAATCGACAGGGCTGCTTAGCAAAACAAGCAATCGCTTTCTAACGCATGGCGCCCACCCTTGCTATATAAGCACGGATGAGGAAGGAAAGGCGCTGTTCGCTGCCAATTATACGGGCGGTAACGTTGCCTTATTGCCAATTGCGGCAGGCGGCGAGCTGGAAGCGGCTGCTTCCGTTCAGCAGCATACTGGCGAGCTTGGGCCAAACGCAGCGAGACAGGATGCTCCGCACGCGCATTGCATCGTGCCGCTTGATGGTTCGCCCTTCGTATGCGCAGTTGATTTAGGGATCGATGCAGTCGTGATTTATCGCTACGATAATGAGCGGCGCTTGCTTGCTCACCATGGGATCAGCAAGGTTCATCGCGGCGCTGGACCGCGTCATCTGATTTTCCATCCGGCATTGCAGGCAGGTTACGTGATGAATGAGCTGGATTCCACCATAACGGTGCTTAAGGTCGATAAAGAGTGCGGCGTCTTAAAGGCAGGCCAAACGATTTCTGCGCTGCCGTCTGACTTTGATGGCTATAACGATGCTGCAGATATTCATTTGGGCTTGTCTGGGCGTTATTTGTACAGCACTAACCGCGGGCACAACAGCATTGCCGTATTTGCTGTCGATCAAGGCAGCGGGGAGCTCGCGCTGATCCAGCATATCGATTGCGGAGGCGATTCACCGCGCAATTTTGCCATTTCGCCGGATGGCGGTCATTTGCTTGTCGCACATCAGAAGACGGGCAATGTTGTCGTATTTAAGGTAGATGAAGAGAGCGGTCTGCTTTCAAAAACAGATTCGTCCCTACAATTAACAAGCCCCGTATGTATTAAATTTTCTTCTAAATCATGAGCAATCACTTTGACAGGGCAACGGAAATGAGATGTTTTCGTTAGGAAAGGCAGGTCCTATTTATTATGTCAGCGCCACTTGCGACGACAGGCACAAATAAAACGGCAATAAAATCCGCTACCGTATATGCCATATTAATATGCATCAGTTCGGTGCATCTCATGAATGACATGATGCAATCGGTCGTGTCTGCCTTGTTTCCGGTACTAGAACAATCGTTGAGCCTTAGTTTAGCGCAAATCGGCTGGATCGCTTTTACGCTCAATATGACCTCCTCCGTCATGCAGCCCGTAGTCGGCTTGATTTCGGACAAAAGGCCTGCGCCTTGGATGCTCCCGGTCGGAATGTTCTCCAGCATGCTGGGAATGATAGGCCTGGCTTTTGCCCCCAATTTCTACATGGTGCTGCTTGCGGTTGTGTTCGTAGGACTTGGTTCGGCCGTGTTCCATCCGGAGGGCTCTCGCGTCGTGCATTTGGCTGCCGGAAACCGCCGAGCCTTCTCCCAGTCGATCTATCAGGTTGGCGGCAACTTTGGCCATATGCTTGGACCACTAATGACGATGCTGATCTTTTTGCCATTTGGGCAGAAGGGTGCGATTTGGGGCACTTTGCTTGCTGTTACGGCCATTATTATTTTAATGAAGGTAGTTCCTTGGTATAAGACGCAGCTAGCCGTACATGATGGGAAAATGCAGCAGCGTAAGGCTGCCGGCAAAGTAAAGGCGGCGCTTGCGCCCAAGGTCGTAGCATTCGCGCTCGCCATCTTGTTTGCAATCGTTTTTGCTCGTTCCTGGTATGCTGCCGCTATCGGAAACTTTTATCAGTTTTACCTAGTAGAGACTTATCATTTGACGATTAAGCAAGCGCAGGTTCCGCTATTTTTATTTTTGGCAGCCGGCGTGGCAGGGACTTTCTTAGGAGGCATACTGGCGGATCGGATCGGACGCAAAAAAATGATGCTGATTTCGATTCTCGGAGCAGCGCCGTTCGCGCTTCTCCTTCCGCATTTGCCGTTGGCCTGGGTGTACCCGTTGATCGTCGTGCTAGGCTTTATTTTACAATCCGGCTTTTCGGTCAGCGTCGTATATGCGCAGGAGCTTATGCCAGGCAAGGTTGGCACCGCTTCGGGCCTTATCACTGGTCTTGCGTTCGGTATGGGCGGACTTGGCGCTGTTGTTCTCGGCTATTTGGCAGATTCGCGCTCACTCAGCTTTATTATGTTAGCATGCAGCGCTTTGCCGCTGATTGGGCTGTTAGCCATTAAGCTGCCAAAGGACCGGAAAGAAGCTCTGTAATGTGGATTGTAATGAATAACAGCTGCTTGAAGGAGTATTCCTTTGGGCGGCTTTTTTTTGTTTGCAAATTTAATATATTGAAATAAACCAAACAAAATTATATAATGTCTATAAATTTAACAAACGGAATAATGAGGTGTTTGCATATGTATCATGAAGAACGGTTTTGGGTATCGACGATAGAAGAGTTGAAACAGGGTTATGTGTTTGAGGAAGCGGAAGGCTTTTATTATTGCCTCATATGCGGTGAGCGCTTCGAGGATGGCGAAATATTTCATGACGCACAAGCTGGACGCTCGTATGAGGCTCGCAAATATGCAGCGCTTCATGTGAAGCAGGAGCATGGCTCCATGCTTGATTATTTGCTTGAGCTCGATAAGAAGCAGACGGGTTTAACCGATTTGCAAAAAGAGCTCATCCGCGGGTTTGCCGATCATTTGTCCGATACCGAGATGATGAGCCGTACGGGCGCGGGCAGCGCCTCGACGATTCGAAACCATCGGTTCGTGCTGAAGGAGAAGGCGAAGCAGGCGAAGCTGCTGCTCGCCATTATGGAAATGATGGAGGAAGGCGCCGTTGCAGCGCCGCGCTTCGTGCCCGTGCACCGCACGGCGAAGCAGGTGGATGAGCGATATGCGATTACCGAGGTTGAGTATGACGAGCTATTGAAGCAATATTTGCCGAATGGACCGGAAGGCCCGCTGGAATCATTCCCGCGCAAAGAGAAGCGCAAAGTTGTGCTGCTGCGCCATATTGCTTCATATTTCGAGAGAGGGGTCCGATATACGGAGAAGGAAGTGAATGCGCGGCTCAGCACCTTCTGGGAAGAGGATTACGCGACGCTTCGCCGCTACTTGATTGAATATGGTTACTTGGACCGCAAGGACGATGGCAGCACTTATTGGATCAAGGACGCAGGCGGAGTGCAGCAGGAGCAGGCGGTACCGAAGGCAGCCTCGGCAGGCAAGCAAGGGAAGGCTGGGAAGAAAAAGGCGGCGAAGGAAGAGCAGAAGCAGGAGCAGAAGCAGGAGGAAGTACGGGAGGTTGAAACAAAAATGGATAAGGCAAGGCGTAAGCAACTGACGGCTGATTACCAGGAACGCGAACGGACAATGGGTGTATTTCAGATAAAAAATAATGCCAATGGCAAAATCTATGTGGGAGGCTCCACTAATTTAGATGCGCTATGGGGAAAAGAACAATTTGTTCTTAATATGGATACACATCCGAATCGTGAGCTTCAGAAGGAATGGAAGCAATTTGGCGGCGAAAATTTTTCTTTTCTCATACTAGAGACCGTTAAACTTGAGCAAAAGATTCGTTATGATTATAAAGACGTTTTGGACCCAGTAGGCCGTCAGCCCGTTGATTTGGTTCGTCAATATAATCGGGGAGTGGGAGATTTGAAGGAGCAGTGGGTAGAGAAGCTGCAGCCCTTCGGGGAAAAAGGCTACCATGGCCTTGCCGATAAAGGCAACGGTTAAGAAACATTTTTGAAGAGGGAGAGTGTGGAAGAGTATGTCTGCTAAAGTGGTAGCTGGAGCGGGAGATAGCTTGCTCCGCAACAAGTTTTTTCAAACGATTTTGCTGTCAAATGTATTGCTGCAAATCGGGATTTGGGTACGCAACTTTGCGATTTTGATGTATGTAACAGATAAGACGAACGAAGATCCGTTCGCGATTAGTTTGATGGGGTTTGTGGAATTTTTGCCGATTTTCGTATTCTCGTTTATTGGCGGAACGTTTGCTGACCGTTGGAAACCGCGTCTAACGATGATTTGGTGCGACTTCCTATCCGCCTTATCCGTATTTATCGTGCTGATTACGCTTCTATATGGATCATGGCATATGGTCTATTTAGCTACATTCGTGTCCGCGATATTATCGCAGTTCTCGCAGCCATCGGCCATGAAGCTGTTTAAGCAGCATATTCCGGCGGAGCAGCTGCAATCTGCAATGGCGATGTTCCAATCGCTTATTGCGATCTTCATGGTGCTCGGGCCGTCGCTTGGCGTAATGTCCTATCAAAAATTCGGCATTGAAATTTCGATCGGCGTCATGGGCGTAGCCTTTCTATTGTCGGCTGTCGTCTTGTTCCGTATCCCTCGCGACCGTGAGGTAGAGAAAAGTGAAATAGTTGCAAAACGACAATTTTGGCAGGAGCTTAAGGATGGATTTAACTATGTATGGCGCAGTCCGGTATTGAAGGCGCTGGGCGGAACGTTCGCTCTGGCTGGGACGGCGGTCGGTATTGCCCAAACGCTTGGCTTGTTCATCGTGCTTGAACGACTGGGTCAGCCGAAAGAATTTTTACAATATATGTTGATGGTCAACGGAATTGCAATGCTAGTTGGCGGCGGAGCGGTCATGGTCGTTGCCAAAAAGATTGCGCCGCAAAAGCTGCTTGCACTCGGCCTTGTACTTAGCTCGCTGTGCATGATCGGCACTGGACTATCGACGAGTGTTCCAATTACGCTGGTTCTGCAGTTTATTAGCGGACTAGGCTTCCCGATGATTCAAATCGGTATTAGCACGATGATTTTGCAGTGGTCGGAGGAATCCTATACGGGTCGAGTTAATGGCGTGCTTACCCCGATGTTTATGGGGATGATGGTCATTATGACGCTCGTTTCCGGACAGCTGAAGGTGGTATTCCCGTTAGTCGGCATCTACATCGTAGCAGGTTCGATTATGTTCTTGGGCATGCTGCTGCTAATCCCGTTGTTCAAGCATAAGCCGCTTGTCGCTCAATCTACCAATTAGTCTATTGGAGGATATTGACAGATTCTGCCTCTGTGAAGTAACATCTATTTTAATGAATATGACGTATGGCGAAGCACGCTTACACCCTCGGATGGGGGAGGGGCGTGCTTTTTTGTGCTGCATCGGTAGTGTCTCTGGGAGAGGGGCCTGCTGAGGGTGGAGAAGCGAGACTGTCGAAAAATGACAAAAGCTGGTGATGGAAGGGAGGATAAAAGAAGGGAAAAGGGATAGGCGGAAAGAAATGGTATGTTGTGCTGTAAAAAAATGTGTATTTTAAGAGAAGTCAACAATATAAATGGGAGTGGTTGAATATGCAAAAAATAGGACGAGTCATACTAGTGATAACTTTACTGGTGACATTGCTGATGAGCGTGCAGGCAGCAGCTGCAGCAGCAGCTTTTACAGATACGAAGACCCATTGGGCGAAAAAGGAGATTGATACAGCAGTTGCTCAGGGCTGGATCAATGGTTATGATGCCAAAACCTTTAAACCAGAGTCAAACATAACGCGGGCTGAATTTTTAAAATCGCTTATAGCCGCATTGAAAATCAAAGCAGAAGACACGGATACGCCATTTGCGGATGATGCCGGCTGGTTTCGTTCTTACATCGCTTCTGGATTGAAGCTATCGATTATTAAGGTTGGCGATTATAAGGAAAATACATTTGAGCCTAATTTACCGATTACGCGTGAGGAGATCGCTCGCATGACGATTCGTGCGCTTGGTAAGGATGCAGATGGAGTTAAATCGGGTTATTTGGCAGTCGTTAAAAAGCTAGAAATCATGAAGGGCTATCCCGATGGAACGATGGGCGGGGAGAAGAATGCTACCCGCGCGGAGGCTGTGGTGATGATTGCGAATACGTTGACGGTGAAGAATCCCCCAAAACCAGTGACAGCTTATCCGAAAACGAAGGAGCAAGTGAATACATTGATTCAATCTCTTCCTAGCTTTAAGGGAAAGACTACGTATGGTGGATCTGGTAGTGGGGTCGTATTAATTAACTCCAAAGGATCGGATGTTTTCAGTGATCACACTCTTGCTGTTGAATATTATGCAGATGTTAAAACGACTGTAATCAATGTGGCAGATCCAACAGCAGACAATCAAGCAATGGTAAAAGATTTGCTGAAATTCTACTACCCGAAATCAAATGAGAAGGCGATTGCATCTTATTTAAAGGTTACAAAGTCAGCTGATTCTGATACTAATTCGCATATTACAACTAAGTATGATGGACGTAAATTTGAATCTTATAAAGGTATTAATACTAAGCGAGTTGTTATCCATGTTGGAGAGTGAAATATATGATGAGAAAATACAATAAAAGTATCATTATATTTTTAATTTTTCTCCTAATGATGACTTCAATTTCGTATCAAAGACCTTTACAAGCAGCTGGAGCAGCTGATTGTCTATTACCTGCAACATATGATGCGGATGCACAAGCTCTTATTGATCAGAACGATCTTCCTACTTCCATCAGTACCGGGAAAGGAACGCTCAAACTAAATGGCAATTATCTATCTAATAAATGTGGGCTTGGTAAAAATGCCGTAGTGTATGGAACGCCTGCCAATGTCTCCGGAAATCAATTTGATCAAGGCCAGTGGAGATACCTTGGATATGACCTTAATGGCGTTGTCTACCGTAACTGGAAGTTTCGTAGTGATTCAAGAGCAACTAAACATGTAGCTAAGAACTGGGTTAAGAATCCTTGGATTGAACCTGTAGGAATGAAAAAAAATATACAGGAAACTCCTGATATAACTCGTGATCCTGATGCAAAGGGATGGTTAGAAAAAATGATCGATCCCTATCATGAATCAGAGACTTTCCTTAAGAGCTATAATAAACGGACAGGTAAAGGATGGACAGGAGATTCACTAAAACCATACGTCATCTTTCAACAAGTACCTACAAAATTTAGTCCCGGCGTGGTTCAAATGTGGAATATCTGGCAGCCGGACGGATCTTGGTGGTACGAGATGTTTGAGATTCCTCCATTGGACGATTTAATTTTAAAAACACAGCCTGACCTTCTAATTAAAACTGTAATTAATCCGGCAGATGCGTGGATTGGTGATTCAGTACCGATTAAAATTACAACAGAGAACAAAGGTAATGAAAATAGCGGACCTTTCACAGTAGGCATCATCGGAACTAACATCAAATCAGAAGTCATTTCAAACATACCTCCTGGACAGATTAAAACAGTTACCGTGAATGTTTCCTCAACCACAAGCAGTATTAAGAACTTCACCGCTAAAGCAGATTTTGGAGAAGCTGTTGCTGAATCAAATGAGACGAACAACACAAAAGAATTCAAAATCGCTTTTAACAAGAAAAACGAACCAACAACGCCAATCGCCATTATAAGTCACCTACAGGGCGATCATCGAACCGAGCCTGAAATTACGATCAAACCATCGTTCGATCCCAAGCTGGACGATAAGCTATCCTATTCACCCGGCAAAGAACCGATCACGCTTTACGAATGGAAATACAAGACACCAAACGGGAATACCATCAACAAAAAACCTTTAACAAATAACTTTGCAACTTTAGGAAAATACCTTGTTGAACTTCGCGTAACCAACAGCAAAAACAAAGTGTCAGACTGGGCAAAATTGATCGTTAACGTGTCAACCGCTCCAGCTACGCCGAAGCCAAGCGCAACGCCAACTCCGAGCAGCACGCCTATAGCAACGCCCACCTCTCCCCCTTCACCAACCCCTAATCCGATGGATCTAGCTATTCGGTTTGTGCCGGATATGATTATTGCAGGGGAAAAGTCTTCATTATTAAACACATCTTCCGGCTACGATACTTTTGAGTGGGACTTTTCGCCAGAACTTGAAGCAGTCCTTCCGAATAAGAGCAATCTTGAATTTAAAGATGTAACCTATAACACGGTGGGCGATTATTCAGCCAAATTTACAGGAACCAATGACCGAGGATCAATGAGTACATCGGCTCGACTAACGGTAATTGATCCAAAGCCTGTAGCCATTGTCTCAGGGGTGACTCGGATCACGGAAGGTCGGCCATTTCCTGTCCCGTTTCATCTCAATGATTCCTACACGCCGCTCGAATTTCGTGGTGCAACGATTGATCATAGTAAATCAGAAAAAAGATACAAGCCTGCAAGTGGATCTAGTTATGTTTCCGGCTTCCCTACGGTCAATAATCTTGCTTTAGGGGATTACATACTGGAAGGAAAGGTTTACGACACGACAGGCCGTTTCAGTGATTGGGCATCCCTGCCGCTGAGTGTTGTTCCCGATATGCCGCCAACCGTTCAGATCACAGCTCCAGAAGAATCCTATCGGAATAACGCATTCATGCTCTATATGGAAGCGGAAAGTCCAGACGGAGATACTATCAATCACTTGATGCTTGAGGAGCGATACGATTCGAACGGCAATGGAAATTTTGAGGAAGAGCCATGGACGACACTCTATAACGGAGTATATAAAACAACGCATACCGTTACGTATACGTCTGTTGGCCAAAGACAATACCGCGCGATTGTTACGGAAGATTACGGCAAAAAAGGCAGTTCTAATCTAGCGAATACGGACATTTTGAACTATGCACCCGAAGTCAATTTTAATGCATTCGGGATCACGGAGCAGCCTGGTCAAGGAGAAGATAGTTCACCGCCGATTACGCAATTTGCACCGCAATCGATCCTGCGGTCATGGGTATTAAAGAATCCATATGTAGGCGGTAATGCTGATAAACTAGCATGGCTTGCCGACTCTAACGTTCGGACAAAAAATGCTGTTCAAGCAAACTTTAATTTACAGTATCCTGATGCCGGTGCAGGACTTAATTCTCGTAATATAAATGCTTATGCTTCCGATACTGTGGCGAAACCGCAATGGATGCTCTTCGGTGGAGGTACGAGTAAGCATGAATATGTTCCTATCGTCTTTGGTGGCAAGCGAATCTATACGTACCAACAGATTTATTATGATATCGATACCGGACTCAAAACGTTTACTTACTATCAACGAGACGCAAAGACAGGAAGTCCTATAGGGCCAGCACTTACTGTTACAGAGCCAGCGCCTTATTATCAAACTATTATTGGGATGCAAAAAGACGAGCAACTACATGTAAGTTGGACAGAAAACAGTCAATTCAGATACCGAATCATAAATCCACAAGGTACTACTGTGCAGGATAACGGCTTTCCAATAGTAAATGACGGAAGGCAGCAAAAGTTAGTTCTCTATAAACTAACCCCTGATTTGAAAAACGTTATCATTGGCATTGAGTATATTAATTGGGATGATAGATTGGTTGAAACGAAATATTATAAATACTCGGTCGAGAGCCAACAATTGATATGGGAAGCGAATGGAAATATTATCCCGTTAAAAGGAGCAAATTATAACGTAACTTATACGGACGATGGCACAGCCTATATTTCGGGACGTGTATTGACCAAGATTACGCCGAACGGTATTAGACTTGATTCAGGACTTATTAGTACAACTACAGCGTATTCGGGATCAGCTCCAACAGTTTCTCCTGTATCCATATCGAACGATGGACAGTATTTATATGTATTTACTTATGTGAGAGCCTCCGATTACCGTTTAGCGTTTCAAGTTAAGACCTATAATTCTAGTAACTTGTCGTTAGTAAAAACGGGAGGGCAAACCTATAGCAATACAACAAGGGAAGAGGAAATACCGAATCGTTTACTTGTGATGAAAAACGATGACGTACTCGTAACTGGAAACAGAGCTGATGCTCTTGTTTTTAAAAAGGACGGAACGCAAATCTTGAGTCCTTATGATCCTAATACATTTAAAAATGCAGTACGAGTATCACAACTACCGAATGGCGATTTATTTTCCATAAACAGAAGGTATGTACCTAGCGGAGGAGATAATGCGCATTCGTATTACAGCTTATTTAACATAACAAAAAATGTTTTAATAAGTGAAGGAACTCTCGTTACAGGGTATTTTAATAGCTCTGAAGAAGATTCTCCTATTTTACCGGATGGTTCACTCTATGTTTTCCATCTAACTGACGAAAGCCTTGTGGTTATCCCTTTTGCCTCTACTTCGGGCAAAAGCGGAATCAATCCTGTTGATCCTAACACGATAAGCGTATCTGGCGATGAATGGGGCGGCTTGCTTTACGATCAAAATGCTATAAAGAAAAATTACGCATTCGAATTTAACGTCAGTGTAAACGACATCAAAAACGACAAAACAATCGGTGCTGGCTTTCAGATTCAAAATGAACGGAATATGTACTCGGTGGAGTGGAGCAATAATACCCTTTCCATGTACCGTGTTGTGAACGGGAACAAGACGCTTTTGCAATCTACACCATTAGCACGTTCAGCATTCAATACGTACCCGATCAAAGTAGAATCCATCAACGGCATCCAGCGCGTCTATGTGAATTACGCTAAACTGCTTGAGGTTTCCGATGGTACTTATGTGAAAGGATCGGCTGGTTTTATGGCGCTGGGGCAGTCAAACGCAATCTTCTCTAGTGTGAAAATAACAAATTATGGTGACACGTACACCGAACAAACGTATGAAACAGTCCTAGTAAACGAACCTCTCCTATATGAGAAAATCTTCAATGATATTGATAAAGATGTGATGGGGGCTGAAGAATGGAGTTATAGCCATAACCCAAACTTTTTCGAGAATCCTGATGCTCTAAGTGCGTATAATGGTCAATCTTTCCCAAGCACGATCAATGCTTTAGATCGAGCAGGCTCGTACGAGATTACATTCCGCGGACAGGATAATCCTGGATTAGCCTCCTATCGCAAATGGTCACAGCCGGTTAAAAAGATTATTTATGCCCACCGTAGACCACTAGCGCAGCCAGACGTGCGTTTTACAGGCCGAGTGTACGCAGAAGGCGAATCGCTTGATTATGAAACGTATGATACGTCTTATGATCCTGACATCGCACATCTATTATCGGACAAGCTATTCCGCACACGCTGGGCTGATGAAAGCACATGGACAGCAGGGAAACGCGAGTATTACAACCGTCCGGGCGTCGAGCTGATTGTGCAGGAGCAAGTAAGAGACATACACGGCGCATGGTCCTATTGGGGGGAGTACATCGTCTTAAAAGATAGTTTACCTCCTATAAACCAAACCAAGCCTGTCATGACAATTACGTACCCTGCAGGCGTAACGGCAGCAGCTCCAACCGTTCTAATCAAAGAACCATCGATCACATGGTCTTACTTTGATGCAGAGGGAAATCCGCAAGAGAGCTATCGTCTATCCATGACGTATGTAGACAATAATGAGACAGCTTTGTACATTGAACATGAGGGCAATGCGCTAAGCTATCAAATGTTGGCTGAAACCATCACACCTGGCCGCGTGGTAAAAGTACAAGGTCAAGTGTACTCTGCAGGCGTGTGGTCGAATGTAAGCAACGTTCGATACTTTGTCCTAGACTTGCCTCCTGCGACTTATTTACTCTCGTATAACGGACCAGATGGAGACAATCCGATTTTTACTAATTCGAATCGTCCTCAGCTGCGCACATTTGTTGTTGATCCTGAGAATCATCCGATTGCTGCAATTGATTACGAGGTGTTCCGTGCATCAAGCGGTGCAACTGTAGTAGACACGAATGCGGCCACAGCTACAGCCAACTACACAACGACAGCTCTAGCGGAAGGGCTGCATTACTGGCGCGCCAGGGCAAACGATAGCTTTTTATGGGGGCCGTACTCTAGCAATGGATTTTTCTTTGTAGATACGGTTAAACCGGCAGATGTTGATGAACAGCTGCTTGTTGAACCGACCGCGGTAACGGTGCAGTTCAATGCATTTAGCGATGCTGCTCCATCCTCTGGACATGCAACTCGAACCTTTTACTTGCAAAAGGTAAATGCAGATGGCAGTATTGCCAATATTGATCTTAACAATGATGGAACAAAAGAGTATAGCATCCCGCTAGCGCTAGACCGTCTGTCCTACCAGGTAACAGGTTTAGCTGCCGGGCAGCAATATCGTCTTACCGTTCTTGATTATGACGAAGCTGGCAATGAAGGACACTACGCGTATATTCATTTTGTGACCAACCGTCCGCCGACCGCAGATTTTGATTGGTCGCCAAAGCCGGTTTACGAGGGAGATTTGACCACCTTTTCTTCAAATGCGGCTGATCCGGACGGCAATGCGCTTTCGATTGCTTATGAGCTGACGAGCCCGTTGGGAGTCAAAAGCAGCTATTCCTACACGGTCAATGGACCAACCTATCCGGCAAGAGGTCCTTCTCTAAAGCTAGCAGCGGCAGGTGTCTGGAGCATGAAGATTATGGTAAGCGACGGGATTGCCGATCCGGTTAGCATAACCAAGCAGGTGCAGGTGCTGCCGCTTCATGTTACGGGATTTGTGAAGCATACGGATCTATGGGATGAGCGACGGATTGATTACAATTTGGACAAGACAGGAAGACCTGATTCTCCGCGCGGTTATTCGGTTTTTTGGGCTGGCGAGAAGTTTGTGCTGGAGGCGGATACGACGTTGACAGGAACAGCGACGAAGGCTGAGCGGGTCGAAGTTAAGATGTCGAGCTATGCAGAAGCGCTAGATAAGGGCAATGCAGCGCAAACGAGCTGGAGCGGCGAGCTTTGGGATCATGCTTTTGCAGAGCTCGAGCAAGGAAAACTTCAGTTTATATTTACAGCTTACTACTCGAATGGGACCATCAAGGAGACGGTTGTCGAAGTATCAATGGATGGGAATGCGCTGAATACCGTGGGCGTTCATCGTGTCCAATAAACAAACAGGAGCTGTCCCGATTGGTCTCAAAAGACGACGGGGCAGCTCCTGCTTCCTATTTAGCTTTTAATTTTTGTGAAAAACCTGCTAATGGCGTAATATGCAGCCCCTCTGACAGCGGATTGATCCTGAAGCTCTGCGAAAAGGATGCGCATTCGCTCACGGTGATACGGAAGCGTACGCTGATCGACAGCTGCTTGTACGGCTGGTTCCAACCATTCGGCGGCTCGGCTCATGCGGTTGCCGATGATAACGACATTCGGATTAAACACGTTGACGATATTCGCAATGCCCGCGCCCAAATAGTCGCCAACCGAGCCTATAAGCTCGATCACGCGCTCATCTCCAGCAGCCGCTGCGAGGAGCAGCTCCTCTAAATTTTCGAAGCCCAGCGATGCCGCGCGCTCAAGCAAAGCATTCTCAGATGCATACAGCTCCCAGCACCCGCGATTGCCGCAGCTGCAAGGTTTGCCGTCATACTCAATCGAGAGATGGCCTAGCTCGCCGGAGAAACCGGAAGCTCCTTTGTACAGCTCCTTGCTCAAAATAATTCCCGTTCCGATTCCGATTCCAACGCTGACGTAAATTTGGTTTGGAATGCCGCGCCCTGCGCCATATTTCTGTTCGCCCTGAGCGCCTGCGTTTGCTTCATTGTCTATCGTTACCGGCAGCTTGAAGCGCTCCTCAAGCTGCGACTGCAGCTCCACCTGACGCCACTTTAAATTCGGAGCAAACAGAATCGTTCCGTTATCGTCAACGATGCCTGGTACGCCTACTCCGATGCCGACAACGCCATAAGGGCTTTCGGGCGCTTCATTGATAAGCAGCTCAATGCATGCTTCCAGCTGCCCAATGACATGCTCGGCATCCTGCTGCTTGAGCTTGCTCTGATGCTCTGCAACTACCTTCCCTTCCAAGTCGACCAGCATGCCGCGTATATAATTAACCCCAAGATCAATGCCGACAGCGTATCCTGCGGTTCCATTAAATAACAGCATGACAGGCTTGCGTCCGCCGCTCGATTGTCCTGGCCCATTTTCCAAAACAAGATGGTTGTCGATCAAATCTTGAACGAGACTGGATACCGTCGCTTTATTAAGTCCGGTTAGCTCTGATATTTGCGCTCGCGAGAGCGGCGCATGCTTCAGTACGGATTCGAGCACGATAGCCGTGTTTATTTTTTTGATGAGCGCTAAGTCTCCTGTTGGTTTTACTTTCATACTGGAAGCCTCCGTCCAAGTCACGATATTTATCATTGTAGCACGAAATGCCGGTTAAGGAGGTAGTTAGAAATGCATCATCCTTAAGGAGATATAAGCTGGAAATAAGTTATGGCTAGTGTAACACAAAATCTTAGTTTGTTTAATAGACAAACTAAGTTGAGGCATGTTATTCTAAATGTAAGCACTAACAAAAATATCGAATTCCGTGAAGGAGGATTTTATTTTCTATGAGCTATTTTAAAAATATCAACACAATCCAGTTTGAAGGCAAGGGCTCGGACAATCCGCTGGCATTCAAACATTACGATCCTAATCAAGTTATTTTAGGCAAAACGATGGAAGAGCACCTTCGCTTCGCGGTTGCCTATTGGCATACGTTTAATGCAAATGGTACAGACCCTTTCGGCGCACCTACTATGGTTCGCGGCTGGGATCAATATAGCGGCCTTGACCGTGCGAAAGCGCGCGTTGAAGCCAATTTTGAATTTATGAATAAATTGAACATTCCTTTCTACGCATTCCATGACGTGGACATTGCGCCGGAAGGCGAAACGCTGCAGGAAACGAACAAAAACCTCGACGTGATCGTGGCTCTATTGAAGGACAACATGAAGTCCTCGGGCAAAAAGCTGCTTTGGAACACGGTTAACATGTTCTCGAACCCGCGATATGTGCATGGCGCTGGAACAGCTGTCAACGCTGATGTTTATGCCTATGCAGGCGCACAGTTGAAAAAAGGGCTTGAAGTAGGTAAAGAGCTTGGCGCAGAAAACTACGTATTCTGGGGCGGCCGTGAAGGCTACGAAACGCTGCTTAACACAGATATGGGCTTTGAGCTTGATAACCTTGCCCGCTTGTACCACATGGCAATTGCTTATGCGAAGGAAATCGGCTTTGACGCTCAATTCTTGATCGAGCCGAAACCAAAAGAGCCAACGAAACACCAATATGATTTTGATGCGGCTACAACGATCTCATTCCTGCAAAAATACGGCTTAAAAGATCACTTCAAGCTGAACCTTGAAGCGAACCATGCAACGCTAGCAGGCCATACGTTTGAGCACGAAATTCGTACAGCGGCTATCAACGGCATGCTCGGATCGCTTGACGCGAACCAAGGCGATCTATTGCTCGGCTGGGATACGGATGAATTCCCTACTGATCTTTACTCGACTACGCTGACGATGTTTGAAGTGTTGAAAGCTGGCGGCATCGGCCGCGGCGGCATTAACTTCGACGCAAAAGTTCGTCGCGGCTCATTCGAAGCGGAAGATCTGTTCCTAGCACATATTGCGGGTATGGACAGCTTCGCATGGGGGCTGAAAGCAGCTGCGAAATTGACAGAAGAGAAAATTCTCGACAATATCGTCGATAACCGCTACCGCAGCTTCAAAGAAGGCATCGGCGCAGAAGTCGTGTCCGGCAAAGCGACGCTTGCATCGCTTGAGCAATATGCGCTTCAAAACAATCCGATCAAAAACGAGTCAGGCCGTCAAGAGCGGATTCGCCTCGTACTGAGCGAAGTTATTTTCAGCGTTTAAGGTCGGGAGGATTACAGCCAAATGAGCTATGTTATTGGGATAGATTTAGGAACGAGCGCAGTCAAGGTGCTGCTCGTTGACCGCAATGGCACGGTAGCCGCGGAAGCATCTCGCAGCTACCCGCTTCTCCATGAACGTTCGGGGTGGAGCGAGCAGCGTGCAGATGATTGGGTGGACGGGACGATTGAAGCGCTGAGAGAACTGACTTCTAATGCTGGCATCGATGCCGGCGCAATTGAAGGCATCAGCTTCTCCGGCCAAATGCACGGGCTTGTCTTGCTGGACGAAGAAGGCAATCCCGTTCGGAATGCGATACTCTGGAATGATACGCGTACGACGCAGCAATGCCGTGAAATCGAGCGTACACTTGGCGATAAGCTTCTTAGCATCACTCGCAATCCGGCACTAGAGGGCTTTACGCTGCCGAAGATGCTATGGGTTCGTGAGAATGAGCCGGAAGCATTTGCGAAGGCAAAGCTGTTCCTATTGCCAAAGGATTATCTCCGCTACCGGCTTACCGGCGAGGTTCATATGGATTATTCCGATGCAGCAGGCACGCTCCTTCTAGACGTGGCCGGCAAAGCGTGGAGCAGCGAGGTGCTTGATGCCTTTGCTCTACCAGCTAGCTTCTGTCCGCCGCTTGTCGAGTCTCATGGACTAGTCGGAACGCTGCTGCCGCAGTTTGCTGAGCGCTCAGGTTTGCAAGCAGCAACTAAAGTGTTTGCGGGCGGCGCGGACAACGCATGCGGAGCGATTGGATCGGGTATCCTGTCCGAAGGTTTGACGCTTTGCAGCATTGGCACATCGGGCGTTATTCTATCCTATGAGAATGATAAATCGAAGGGTTTTGCGGGCAAGGTGCATTTCTTTAACCATGGCAAAGAGGATTCCTTCTACGCGATGGGCGTTACACTAGCTGCTGGCTACAGCCTTAGCTGGTTTAAGAAAACGTTCGCGCCAAACGAATCCTTTGACCAATTGCTTGAAGGAGTAGGAGCTGTGAAGCCGGGAGCGGGCGGACTGCTGTTCACGCCTTACCTCGTTGGCGAACGCACGCCGCATGCGAATTCCGTTATTCGCGCGAGCTTTATCGGCGTTGACGGCTCGCATGAGCGCATTCACTTTGCGCGTGCGGTGATGGAGGGCATTACCTTCTCGCTCAACGAGTCGGTCGATATGTTCAGACGGGCCGGCAAAACGGTCGATACTGTCATATCCATCGGCGGAGGCGCGCAAAATCCGGTATGGCTTCAAATGCAAGCCGATATTTTTGACGCGACGGTCGTAGCGCTCGAGAATGAGCAGGGTCCAGGCTTAGGCGCAGCTATGCTGGCTGCTTACGGCAGCGGCTGGTTTGACAGCTTGGAATCATGTGCGGATAAATTCGTGAAGCATGCGGCTTCGTATTCACCGCAGCCTGATGCGGTTGCTGCATACGCAGGCATCTTCAAGGTATATCAGCAGGTATATGAGCAGACGCGCGGTTTGAACGAGGCGCTCGCGCCATATCGCGGCTGATCATGGAGAGCTAAGAGCAGATATTTACCGCTTAAAGCTGCTCCATATCGTTTCAGGTCTCACACCCAGCTCTCCGGCAATCAATTCAGCCGTTAGGCGCTGGGGTTTTTTAATTTTTCCGTTGCGTATTTTGGAAATGGTCGTAAGCGAGATTAAAGTTGATTGCGCGAGAGAGGTTACGGAAACGTTTTTGCTTAGCATAAGCAGCCGGAGCTTGTACGACGGGTCCTCTTCCGGATTGTTCACATGCAGGTTCTTCAAGATGAGAACAAAGTTTTTGAAGCTGCGATTGCCATTGTAAAAAGGCTGGATAACGGCATCGGCGCTGTAATATCGGTCATCAAACTTAAGCTGAAAGTCAATGGATTCGACTGTACGATTATTTTTGGCAAATTCTAATACCCGTTTAATTCTACTCTGATCGTGGTCTGCAACGAGATCAAATATCGATTTGTTTATATACAAGGAAGAAGGCTGCTTCACAGGCGCGTAATAATGTTTTAAGTTCATAATAAAATAACGTTCATTTACGATGGATGAGACCATAATTTTATTGTGCATAATATATTCGTCGATCCACTTGGCTTCGCGCAAATCCTTGCATATGATGACATAAACCATACGTTCTCCAAGCTGCAGCTTGCGGCAAGATAGGCGCACATCCGCTGGAGTTGATGTTTTGGTAACAAGCTTGCATTCGAGCTGTGGTGAGTAGGCATCCTCGTCAGAGAGCTGATCAACGGCTTCCTTGAAGGAAAACCCTGACGTCTGCGTTGAGATGATTGTGGTTGGGTCGAGCTGCATGAGGTCCGATTTTTTAAAGCCAGAAAAGACTGCAAACGCTTGATTGACATCGCGAATAGACCAGCGGGATTCGTCGAGCTCGACGATAAGCATGGGATCTGAAAGCAAATAAAATAAATGATTCATCGATGACACCTTCCCATCATAAAGCGTATACCAATCCTTATGTAATGATTATGTCATAAAACCTAACATATTTACATCATTTTTTGTGAATAAAGAATGACATGTGATTTATCACTTGTGTTTAACATGATTTTGCGGCGTTTGGGCACGCTAAACAAAATGAAAAAGGAGGAATACAATTGTCTATTAACTCAGCCTTATTATTTGATTTTAATGATGAAGGCAGCGCGTCACTTGCTTGTGAGACGCTGAGGGAGCTCGGCTACGAGACCGTTCTTCATGAAGGGAGCCGCATGCATGTGCATTTGGAGGGAAGCGACCTGACATCTGCCCTTGAGATCGCGCAATCGCATGGCGGACAGCTTGTCGAGCAAGCCCAAATCGATGCAGATGCTGTAACGGACAGCGCTTATTCGCTTGATGCAATCGCCATTCCAGCTCATTTAGTGAATGAGGATTGGGCTTCATCCTATGGAGATACTGAATTTTCCGAGGAGCTGCACAATCGTGACGATGAAGCGGATTTAAACGAGGAGTTTCTGCCTGATCCCGGTACATATGGCCATTTCTCGGGTGATGTGCGGATTTAGCTGCCTGTTCGTTACATAAACAATAATAAAAAGGCTGTATCCAATGTCCTGGGACGATGGATACAGCCTTTGCTGCATTTATCGAAGCACGGCGTTTAAGCCTGCTGTGTAGCCGGTCGAAAACGCTGCGGTTATGTTGTAGCCTCCGGTATAGCCATGAATGTCCAATATCTCTCCGCAAAAATACAGCCCAGCCATCAGCTTTGACTGCATCGTTTTTGGATCGACCTCCTTCAAATTGATTCCTCCGCCCGTTACGAATGCATCTTCTATAGAAAGCGAGCCGTACACTCTTATTGGAAAATGCTTAATGAGCTGGGACAGCGCTATCCAATCCTGCTTTGGAATATTGTCGTAAGTAAGGCTATCCGCCAAGCCGGCCTTCTGAAGCAGAATCGGAATCATTTTTTCGGGCAGATAGCCTTTAAGCACATTTTTTATCGTTTTTTTGGATTCGAGCTCGGTGAGCCTCAGCGTTTCCTTGTAGACCTCGTCCTTGCTTTTCTCCGGCATAAGATCGATCGCTACTTCGATATTGCCTGTGTTAAACTGCTTTAAGGCTTTGACCACGAACTGGCTGCACCGCAGCACGATAGGGCCTGAAATGCCAAAGTGCGTGAATAGCATATCGCCATAATGCTGAATAATTTGCTTCCCCTTAGGGCTCCAAACCGACAGCGCCACGTTGCGAAGCGATAAGCCCTGCAGCTCCTTGCTTGTAATAAAGGGCTCATTCGACGTGAGCGGAACCTCGGTTGGGAATAGCTCCGTAATCGAGTGTCCGGCTTTTTCCGCCCAAGCGTAGCCGTCGCCGGTTGATCCGGTTTGAGGGACAGATTTGCCGCCAGAGGCGACGATGACGCTCCGGCTGATGAACGTCTCGCCGGATTTAATGCGTACACCCGTCACTTTTCCTTCGTCATACATGATATGATCGACAGGAGCGTTTAATATGATTTTGACACCTTGGTTACGAACCTGATTAACAAGCGTATCCACGACAGTCTTAGCCTTGTCCGATACCGGGAACATGCGCCCGTTGTCTTCTTCCTTTAGGGCAATTCCGAGGTTTTCGAAAAAAGCGATAATGTCCTTGTTGTTGAAATTCGAGAAGGTGCTGTGAAGAAAACGTCCATTGCCGGGAATATGCTTGATTAGCTCGTCCAAATCTTTATTATTCGTTACATTGCATCGCCCGCCGCCCGAGATGCCTAGCTTGCGGCCTAATTTATCGCCTTTGTCGAGAAGAAGCACCATAGCGCCATCCTTGCTCGCGGCTATACTGGCCATTAGCCCGGCTGAGCCTCCGCCAATAACAATTACATCATATTGCATCTATTTCCACCTGCTATATTATTAGTAGTATATATAATACCATAAAAGAAAGGCGGCGTTATAATGCTGCGTGATGAATGGCAATTAACTGGTGCAAAGGGCTCCACATTATTTATGAGGGAATGGAAGCCCGAAGCGCATGAAATAAAAGCTGTCGTCTGTCTTGTGCACGGAATGGGCGAGCATGGCGATCGGTATAAGCATGTGGCGTCACACTTTACGGATGCAGGAATTGCGCTTATTGCGATTGACCAGCACGGACACGGCCGCTCAACTGGCAAGCGGGGGCATTTGCCTTCGATAGGCGCAGCTGCAAGCGATGCTGCTCTTATGATTGAAGCCGCTGGGAAACGGCACCCTGGCTTGCCTGTTTTCTTATACGGCCATAGCATGGGGGGCAATGTGGCGCTTAACTGTGCGCTGCGACTCCATCCGCCGATCAAAGGACTCATTCTGACAAGTCCGTGGCTGCAACTGGCGTTCAGGCCGCATCCGGCGATGGAGTGGGTCGGGCGCAAGCTCGCAGCCGTTGTTCCGACGATGCACCAATCGACCGGCTTAAAAACTGCTGATTTATACCGCCCTGGCTACGATCAGGCAGCGCCAATCGTAGAGGATCCGTTATGTCATACAAAAATTACGCTCCATACTTTTACGGAGGTAGGCGCTGGCGGAGAATGGGCGCTTGCTAATGCAGCAAATCTTCAGGTTCCTTTGCTGCTTATGCATGGGACTGCCGATCGTGTGACTTCATTTGATGCAAGCAGTCAATTAGCTGAAACGCTTGGCGAGCAGTGCCGCTTCAGACGCTGGGATGGCGGATTGCATGAGCTTCACAATGATATCGAAGGAGAGAAAGCGATTTTAGAAATGTTAAATTGGCTTGAAGAGCAATTGTAAATAGATGCCTTTTATGCTTTAATCGGATTAAAGATACGTATACTCGGTAATGAATTATTAACTTAATATGAGGCATGCATTCAGAGCGCGAGTAGGGGGAACCGATCAGATGTGTTAAAGGAATTGCTGTTACAATTCATTTTATCCTTATTGCCTGTTTTCGCCTTCCAACTTTGGCATGATAAAGAGCAGGGCAGGAAGGGTATGCCTCTGTTTATGGGCATTTTTTGCAGTATATCAATGATACTTTGTATGCTGACAACTACAAATGTATACGGCTACGATGTTGATTTTCGGCTAATTCCTTATTTGCTTGGCTCGCTTTATGGAGGGCTGCCAACACTGACTGTACTTACCTTCATATATATAGCCATAAGATTTTCGATGCTGGACAGCGTATGGGAAATAGTCAGCTTCATTATTTTCATCGTCGGTTTTGTAACGCTCATGCTGTTTTCGATACGTCCTTTTCAACGAGCTTCGGCACTTCGCAAGGAGTATAAGAGCATACTATTGATGTCTGTATTAATGCTTTATTTCATCATTACGATTATCGGCTTTATTTCCTTTAGCGAGGTGTCATGGTCGTATAGGATGGTCATAGCTCTTATCCTATCTGTATCCGCTTCATTAACGGCCACTTGGCTGTCCATCTTCATGATTGAGAGCGTAAAGGAAAAGAAGCTGCTCAATGATGAGGTGAAGCGAGTATCGGCTAATTATCGAAATGAAGTGGAGAAGCTGCAGCAATTTATAAACGAGACGTCCTTTGGCGTGATCGTCGTTGATCGTGAAGGACAAATCACACATTCCAACGAGATGGCGACTCTGATGCTTAGCTTGCGTCCAGAATATAATGAAGCAAAGCAGATGCTTGGAATTGCGTTCCCGCTCGTATTTCAGAGCGGATACGGAGATGCTTGTGTCAAGCTGCTCAATCAAGCCCTTAATGGCAAGAAGTCTTCGCTTGTTCCGTTTGCAGATGGCGAGAAAATAATGCTGTTAACGACCATCTCGCTGCGAACGTCTCTGACGGATCAAAATGCGGGAGCAGCGCTTATAGCACAGGATATAACGGAGCTGAGTCAGTTGAAGGATGAGGTTGGCCGAATGGAGCGCCTCAGTTTAGTCGGTCAGATGGCAGCAAGCATCACGCATGAAATTCGCAATCCGATGGCAGTCATTCGCGGTTTTATCCAGCTCATTCAGGAACGGAGTCCGAATAATCAGCAGGAATATTTTCGAATCGTCATTGACGAGCTTGACCGCGCGAATATGATTATTAGCGATTTTTTGTCGCTGGCGCAGAATAGGGCGCTTACGATGGAGCCGTCATCGCTGCATGATATTATTTACGATCTCATTCCGCTGCTCAATGCGGACGCGAATTTGCGCGGCCAGACGATTGAAGTGGAGCTTTGTGAGAATTTGCCGCTCATTATGATGAACAAAAGAGAAATTAAGCAGCTGTTTCTAAACCTAGCCCGCAACGGCATGGAATCGATGAGCGATAAAGGTTCGTTATTTATTAGCACCAACTATTATGAATGCAAAGTAGAAATGCGAATTGCTGATCAAGGCATTGGAATCTCACCTGAACAGATGAAGCATTTGTTCGAGCCGTTTTTTTCTACGAAAACGCAGGGTACTGGCTTGGGATTGCCGCTTTGCCTCAGCATCGCGGAGCGCCATAACGGACGGATCGACGTGGAATCCAAGGAGGGCGAAGGAACGGCTTTTGTCGTAACCTTCTTCCTGCAAGAGGAGAAGGCCAGTTAAGCGGAGTACCCTGAATTGGGCTGTAAATGAATGTTGTTCATTTACGGTTCTTTTGCATAGAAAAACAGAAGTAAGGAGTGTTGAAGATGGATATTCGCAAGCTGACTGACGCTGAGCAGCCTCCGATGGAGCTGCTGTTGCTCGCGGATCCTTCGATCCAGCTCGTTTCCCAATATTTAAAGCGTGGTAAATGCTTCGTCGCCGAAATAAATAACGAAATTGTCGGTGAATATGTTCTGTTGCCAACAAGGCCGGACACGGTTGAAATCGTGAATATTGCAGTCGCTGAGCCCGAGCAAGGAAAGGGAATAGGGAAACAGCTGGTAAAGCATGCGATTCAGAATGCAGCGCTTCAAGGCTATAAAACGATCGAAATTGGGACCGGAAATTCGGGTATGGCCCAGCTTGCCCTTTATCAGAAATGCGGTTTTAGAATGACGAGCATTGACCGCGATTTTTTTGTCAGGCATTATTCGGAATCGATTTATGAGAATGGGATTCAGGTTGTCGATATGGTGCGTCTCTCTCAGGATTTATAAGGAAGGAACGATTGTCGCATACTACCCTTGAACGATAACCCGCATTATAGGTTATGAGTATGTTGGGAGGAGGCGTTGGCATTGTCACAGCAAAATGAAGGAAAAAACCGTTCGGCTGAGCAAGCGCAGCAGGCTGCAAAAAACGCGGAAGATAAGGGCAAGTCGCCAGAGTCCGCTGGTTTTGACAAAAAGCTGGATGGACCTAACCGTCCGTCTATCTAGTACGGAGGTGATCATGTGACTGCGGATAAGCATGAGAGCAATAATCATGTTGACGATCCGGCGCTGGATCCGTTTGAGATCGAGTTTTTGCCGCAATTTCGCGAAGGGCGCGGAAGCCGCGCTCCTTTTGTGAATCAGCATGGCATCGTGATCGGAGATCATGAATATGAGTCGCCAGACTCGCCGCTATCACAGTGGAGCGAGGATACCGATCCGGCTGTAATGGCGGGCGATGAATGGGTGCATCCGTTTAAAGATATAGGTTTTCTGACAGAAGAGAACCGGGATATTTTTGAGAAGGGACTCCCTCCGAAGGAAGGATTATTTGCGCATCCTGACAAAAATGCAGCATACGGCCTTGATGATCCGAGCGGTTCTTCCGATTCAACATGAAAAAGAACAACCGGAGTGTACGCGCTCCGGTTGCTTTATTTTAACTACGGACGGTATAATAGTAGCTAAAATAAAGTAATTAAAGGAGTGTGTTTCGATGTCGATGTCATTCGAACGATACATGTTAGATATGGTGCAGCCTATGCGGGACGATCTTACTCGCATCGGTATTCAGGAGCTGCGCACACCTGAAGAAGTAGAAGAAAAATTGCCAAACGCAAAGGGTACGGCGCTTGTCGTTATCAACTCGGTTTGCGGCTGTGCAGCAGGCCAATGCCGTCCAGGCGTTGCCGAGGCGCTTCAGCATGATATTACTCCTGATCATCTGTTTACTGTATTTGCAGGACAGGATAAAGAAGCGACTGCTAAGGCTCGCGAATATTTTGCTCCTTACCCGCCATCCTCCCCTTCCATCGCTTTGTTGAAGGATGGAGAGCTAGTCCACTTTATCGAGCGCCACCAGATTGAAAATCGTTCCGCAGCGGACATTGCAGCCGATCTGTCAGACGCTTTCGATCGGTTTTGCCGCTAAGTAGGACGGTAACGATGAGTTTACAACAAGAAATTATTGATAGACTTGGCGTTAAGCCAAGCATCGATCCAGAGGCTGAGGTTCGCAAACGGGTCGATTTCTTGAAGGAATATGTAAAGCAATCAGGTACGACGGGACTTCTCATCGCTATTAGCGGCGGGATTGACAGCGCAGTCGCAACTGGCTTATGCAAGCGTGCAACGGATGAGCTCAGCGCGGAATCCGGCCGCGAATATATGACGCTTGGCGTTTTCCAGCCTTACGGCGAGCAATCGGATATTGCCGACAGCTACGCGGTAGCAGAAGCGTTCCAGCTCAAGCATCGCGCCGAGACGAATATCGCGGAAGCGGTGGACGAAATTGCGATCGAAGTGGAGCATAGCTTCAAGTCGCTTGGCATCCCTCGCCATTTGAGCCGCGGCGGCAAAGGCAATGTGAAGGCAAGAACGCGCATGGTCGTACAGTACGCGCTTGCTTTTGATTTGAATCTGCTTGTCGTTGGTACCGATCACGCGTCCGAGGCGATTACCGGCTTCTATACGAAGTGGGGCGACGGAGCAGTGGATGTTACTCCGCTTAGCACGCTCAACAAACGTCAGGTTCGCCAGTTGGCCTCCCATATCGGCGTTCCGCAAAGCGTGCTGGACAAAGCGCCAACCGCAGGCTTATGGGATGGGCAAACCGATGAGGGTGAGCTGGGCATTACCTATGGCGACAATAGCGATTATCTTGAAGGCAAGGATATTAGCGCCGAAGCTCGCGAGAAGCTTGAAAAACAATATTTGAAAACCGAGCACAAGCGCTCCCCGATTCCGGGTATTTAACCTTTAAGCTGATTTTGTTCTTGATTTCGTTACGAGACTGTCCCGTTGGACCGAGCAATCGGCTTGGGACAGTCTTTTCTTTATACGCAGCATCAGCTCGTTTTTGCAAATCAAATAAGAAGGTGTGCATGAATTGAAAGCGAGAATACCGTACTTCATTGCCGTTATGGTCACGATGATACTTGGCTTGAGCTCTAGGCGATTTGCTGAAGCATTGCCTGTTTTTGCTGCGGAGCATGCGGGCGATGCGCTTTGGGCGAGCATGATCTATTTTGGCGTTCGAGTGGTGTGGGTGCAAAAGAGTCTGCTATGGGCTGCGCTAATTAGCCTTTTATTTTGTTTTGGCATCGAATTTAGCCAGCTTTATCAGGCGCATTGGATTCAATCGATCCGCAGCACTTTTATCGGAGCATTGGTGCTCGGGCGCGGGTTTTTGGGGGTTGACTTGGCGAGGTACAGCGCTGGAATTATCTTATCGCTGTTGATTGATGGGTATTTCAGCAAACGCAGCATGATGAAATGATGAAGCAGCAGACGAGAAAGCGAGATGACTTGCTTCCTCGTTTGTTTTTATTATTATTTTCTATACCATGCCAGAAACGCCTCGGCAACCGCAGTGCCAGCAGCGCCGTTCGGATGAGGATCGTCATAAGGACTCATAAATTCGGGCCGGAGCAGCTGGTCATTAGGCACGGCTTGTCCAAGTACGGCAGCGATGTCGAATATGCCGGACACAGCCTCAGCGCCAGTTGCAGCTATCATTATTTCGGAAGGATGACAATGAAGC
This sequence comes from Paenibacillus sp. Y660, assembly GCF_057221575.1. Taxonomy (NCBI): domain Bacteria; kingdom Bacillati; phylum Bacillota; class Bacilli; order Caryophanales; family Paenibacillaceae; genus Paenibacillus; species Paenibacillus sp. Y660. The sequence goes on from NZ_JBXBBJ010000001.1 coordinate 247,091, forward strand.
GCTTTCCGATACAATTGAAATTATAATATGATAGAAAGAAAATCTGGTAAAACCAAGGAGACTAGTGAAATGACCTTCACAGCTAGACAAATCGAGATCATACGGAAAGTTGCGATAAAAGCCCATAGCCAGCCACTCCTAAGCAGCGGATTATGGTTTCATCACGATATACGCGATAATTTCTATTATGCCTCGTATTTATTCGCGGCCGCAGTCAGTATTCCAGAGCAGCTGCCATTTGAGTCGAATGCCGCTAAACTTACGGCAGAACGTATTCTGCTAGAGGTGCTTCGTCTTCAAGATCAGAACCCTGAAAGCGCTACCTACGGGCATTGGCCGTTAAAATTAGGTCAGGAGCCGCAGCTTGCAAAGCCGAATGTATTGCCTGTGGAGCTCATGGGGAGCCTGATGGCCTTCTTCACGGATCGATATCGCCTACTTTTTACCGAGAGTCTTGCGTTTGCTTTTGAATCGGCGCTCGTTCACATTTACCGAAGCGGCTTCTACCTGCGAAAAAATGTATTCGGCCATCACGATGCCAAATATACAGCGGCCAAGCTGATCTTCGGTCAATTATACGAGGATGCTGAGCTGCTAGAGGACGGGCGCAGCAATCTCCAGCTTACTTTAGCCCATGTTCGCAAGCATGGAATGTCCGAGTACGGGAGTCTGCCGTGGTTTTGGCATTGGGTGCAGGCCTTCACATGTGCATGGCAGCAAATCAACGATCCGGCGATCAAAAAAGAGCTCGGCGACATGCTCGACTATCTCTGGAGCGAGAGAGCGGCGTTTTATCTGAAGGGAGCCTGGGTTGGCGCCCATTGCCGCGGCCAAAAGCATGATATTCCGCTTGATGGCAATGTGCTCCACGACTATGTGCAATTCGGCGATTTTGAGCTGCCTGCGGAAATGCCTCGGACGGAGTATGCCGGGTTTCTATATTACGAGGCTCCTGAGTCGGCCCGTCAAATAGCGCTTAATCGCAGCGAGCCTGTCGAGGTGAAGAAAGTGATCACGAAGCTTACCGATGAGGGCTCGAAACAGCTTCGCAGCTATGCTTACATTACCTCGGACTTTGCAGCCGGGGGAATGTGGGAGCGGCATGGGGAGTTCGACAACGAGCAGCATCGCTGGGATATTACGTTTCCACTGCTGGATCAGCTTTGCGGCGTGAACCAAGCTTACTTCTTCCATCCGGCAGAGACATATGCGAGTGGTGATCCAAGGCATCAAACCGAGCATATGGAAGTGTTATTTCACAGAAACACGATCGCCGCACTCTATCCGCTTCCAGCAGGCGTGGCGCATCAAATTGTCGGTGTATTGCCGAATGCGGATTGGCTGCAGGAGCAAGGCGTTCTGCTCGGTCAGATGAAAAATGTATATTTGGCCGTCTATTTGATGCAGCCTTATGAGGTTGAGCGGTTGACTGATCGTTATATTGTAACAAGCGAAGGAAGCCGAAACGGTGTCATTCTTGAAGCAATCCGTGTACAGGAGGCGCAGCAAAGGGGTCTCAACAGCTTTGAGACATTTGCGGATGAAGCAAGGCTCCGTGCCCCTGCTTGGTCGGCCGATGATAAGCTGAGCGTCCGATATGCGTCCTTTGATGGAAGCGTGCTTCAGCTAAGCGTTGACGATTACGGCGGAACTGAGAAAAGGGTTAATGAGACTCCGATTGATTTTTCCGAATACACGCTCTAACTAGACGTTCATTTCACATATCGTTCACAGCTCAATAGCTCTTAAGAGTCATGTGCTGCATGCCCCCCCATTGATACAATTTGGTCAGTTAATCCAAGTCGATGGGGGTTTTTGAGTATGACATTTCGGAAAAAAATGGTAGGGGCAGCGCTGGCTGCCGTAATGACATTAAGCGCGGCAGCACCAGTATTCGCTCATGATGGATGGTCACAGACAAGCGCACCGATCGTAGCGCAGGGCCAGGTATCTTACGTTGAGCTTATGTATGGCAATCACTCTAACGAGCACAAAAGCTACCGGCTCGAAGGACAGTGGGGCAGCGCCTCTAAAGTTTACGTTACTACGCCTGCAGGCGTGAAATCCGACATTTCGGGAACACGCTTCTACACGGGCGAGCCGGCAACCGAAACGACGCCAGCACTTAATAATTACTTTGTAGCAACGTTCAAATCAAACATACCGGGTGCTTACATCATCTCTACAGAAGGGGACAGCGTCTTCAAGGGCAAAGAGACTGCAAGCCGTACATTGCGCAGCGCAAAATCGTTTGTAGCGGTTGGTGATATTCCCGTGCTGGAACGCGTCAAGGCGCTTAAAGGCTTCACGAAGCAAGTAAGTCCTGATCGCGCAGAGCTTGTCCCGGCGTTTAATCCTGCTGCTATAACGCCAGGCGAGAAGGTGTCGATCCAGTTGCTTCTAAAGGGTGAGCCGCTGGCAGATACTGCTGTAGATATCATTCGCCGCAGCAATTCGGAAGCATCCGAACTGAAAACCGATGCGAATGGACTGGTTTCGTTCACGACTGGCGCTGCTGATTATTATTTGGTTCGCGCTAAGCCAAGCACAAAGGAAGTTAAGGAAGGTGAATACAGCGCAACTAATTATGAAGCGACCATGACATTTACGGTTCAAAATAAATCGGCAAAGCTTCCCGGCTCTGTAACGACTGCTAAGCCGCTTATTTATGTAAATGGAAATGTGACAGCGGTGAATAGCTTAACGATTGCGCAGGGAACGACAAAGGTAGATGCTTCCTTCATCAAACAATATGTTGACGCAGCCTACAAAGGCACCGGCTCCGCAACGCTTCGCGAAGCAGCAGAGGCGGCAGGCGCAGTTGTTGAATATTTCCCGGCAGTTGGCGGCATTCAAGCAGCTGTTGCGATCTACACGAAATAAGGTTGCTTATGAAAAAGCTAATAAATAGTATAGCTATACTTATTATGATGTGGGCATGCATGCCGAGCTTAGTCTCGGCGCATGCCTATATTGCGCAGTCGACCCCTTATCAGGATGCGGAGCTGACGGAGTCTCCGCCTGCCATTCGAATTACATTTACAGAGAAAATCGATCAGAAGCTAAGCAGCATAACGCTTCAACGAGAAGATAACGGTGCCTTGATCGCTGGCAAGCTAAGCGGTGAAGATGATTTTACGCTTATCTATACGATTCCGAAGCTGGAAAAAGGCGTTTATGAGGTCAGCTGGCAGGTGTTGTCGCTCGACTCCCATATGACTGATGGCTCCTTCGATTTCGCCATAGGGACTAAGATAGAGGCTGCCGTGCCGGATGACACCATATCGCTTGATGGTCATTCCGGCGGGAGCGCGGGAAGCGGCTCAGGAAGCGAAGCGAAACCAACCAGCAAGCCATCGGCATCGGCGAAGCCGTCGCAGACGAAGAAGCCGAGCGATACGAAATTGACGAGCGATGCGAAAATGCAGAACGATGCGACTAAGGCAGCGGCGACTCCGAAGCGTTCTATCGCTCCAGCGCCTTCAATGAGTGCTGCGCCAAGCTCGACTGCTGCTGTGGATAGCGGCAAGGAAACAGCAATTGAGACGGATTTAGGCGATGAAGCTGGAGATGGAGCTGGAGCTGGAGATGGAGCTTCTGGAAGTGCAAATGATGCTTCCGAAGAGATTGACGGTTCAGAGACCGCTGAATCGGTAGATGATGGCTCCGATATAACGGATAAGGCTGGCCCGTCGCAGCAAGCCGAATCGGATGAAGAAGCGAGCAATCATACAAGTCACGGCGAACATGGGGAGAGCAGCCATGCCGAGGAAGGCGAGCATGAGCATTCGGGCGGCCAGAAGCTTATGATCACGCTGCGCGTGCTTGATATTTTAACCGGCGTGATGCTGGCTGGCATGTTGTTTTTCCGAATTGTCATTTGGCGAGACGAGGGGAATGAGGCTCCGTTTGGTTTCTCGCTGCGGGCGGAGCGGCTGTTAATAGGACTGGCAGCAATGATCTGGATCATATCCGGCTTTAGCCGCCTTTCCATGTTAGCGGATCAGTTCGGCGGCGTTTCTATTTATGAGCTGGCTAACGGGACGATGATTGGCAAGGTTGCTGCGCTAAGACCTATACTTGCGCTATTTGTTCTGCTGCTTGCATTCGCACCCGCTCGAGAGCGGAAATGGGCTAATCCGCTCAAGTTTGCAGCTGCTGCAGCGTTAATCGTCACGTTTCCTTTGACTGGCCATGCGTACGCGGCATTGAAGGATGTCGCTATGGCGATAGCCTCCCACGCGGTTCATATGGGTGCCGCTGCGATTTGGTTTGGCGGACTCGCAGGCTTGTTTTCTTTAACCTTCAATCACGATGCCTTAGACCGCTTGAACAATGCGGCAGTTCGCTTCTCGCATTGGGCGCTGCCTAGTATGGCGCTTATCTTGCTTAGCGGCATATGGCTTACGGCAGCAAGGCTTTCAGCATGGGGGCAGCTATTGTCAACCGCTTATGGCAAGCTGATACTAGCCAAAGCCTTCTTCATGCTGCTCGTGTTAGTCATAGCTGCGCTTCATAAGCTCATATTCATGCCGCAAATTGCTAATAAGCCTAGAGCAGCACAAGGGCTGCTGCTTGGCATTCGAATGGAAGTGCTGCTCGCTGTCACTCTGTTCGTGCTGGCAGGCTGGTTATCCTCAACTTCGCCGCCTGCGGAGGGTGACGTGAAGAAGCTGTCCGAGCCGATTTATTGGCATGTGATGGGCGAGAAGGCACATATGAGCTTGCGTATTTCAGTTGATGACAAGACGGAGGAGCAAGCTGTCAGGCTTGATGTTTGGCTGCCTGAAGGACTCGGGGCACCTGTATCGGCCAGCGCTGACATTACGCTTGCTGTTGCTGATCCTGCTGCTGGAAATGTGGATAAGAAGTCAATTCCGCTTGAGCTGCAGCCTCTAGCAGCAGAACTTTTTGAGTTTCCGGGCTTTACCAAATACACATACCGGGCAACAGGTGTGTTCATCGACGGCAACGTGCAAAGCTTGATGACGGTAGACGTCAAAGACAAGCTGGGAAATAGCTTTCATTATGAACGTGCAATAGGCGGTCAGCAGGCAGAGGAATGATTAGGAGGGCAAAATGTTTTGCTGCTTGCCGCAAGGCTTGACTTCAACTTAAGCATCTGCTAATCTCACCATCAGGGAAAAGGCAGGTGTTAGCATGATCATCGGCATCGGACATGATTTATCGGATATTGCCCGAATAACTAAAGTATTGGAAGGGCCCACGCGAAAACGATTTTTAGAACGGGTGCTGTCCCCGGGTGAGCTGGCGCTGGCAGCGCATTATTCAGGCGAGCGTCTCCATCAATTTACGGCTGGGCGATTCGCCGCGAAGGAAGCGGTTGTGAAAGCCTTTGGCTGCGGAATCGGCAAGGTTATCGGGTTTACGGACATCGAAATATTGCGCGGAAGCTGCGGCAAGCCTGCGTGCAGCTTGTCTGAAGCGGCTTGGGAGCGGCTTGGCTTACGTCCTGAAGCTGTATGTATACATGTTACGATTACGCATGAGCGCAAGCTTGCTTCTGCTTTTGCTGTTGCAGAACGGATATAACGGTAACCTTTTGCCTATACTTGGAATGTAATATACCAAGTTAGCGAGTCGAGAGGGGTTGGCGGCAATGAAGGAGCAACGGCAGCGGAAGACAAAGCGTCGGTTTAAAACGGGACAATGGGTCGAATATGACGGCTTGTATTCGGACGATTGGGGCGGTGATCTGGTGCTGGTGCAGGGCGATCTATTTCCAACACACCCCCAAATGGGTGAAACCCATTGGACGTATGCCGGCCAATATGCTCTTCATCATATGAAATCTCCCAAAATGAACGGTCACCATATCGGCTATTAGCCCATAATGAAAAAGGATGCCTTGCGAATCGTATATCCGCTCCGGCATCCTTTTTTGCTATATAAATAGGAGTGAACAAGCCTTGCTATTATTTTTTTTCAGCTAACCAATCGGAAAGACCAGCAATTTCTTCGGCAGTCAGCGTATCCTTAAAAGAAGGCATTGAGCCGCCTTTTGAGCGGCCTCCCTGCTCGATTTGCTCTGCAATATCCGCTGCGCTCATACGTGAGCCGACCTTCTGAAGATTCGTAGCAGGGCCGACTCTGCCTTGCAGTCCTGTTCCGTGACAGCTGACGCAATTGGCTTTATAAACGGAAACGACCTCGTCCGGCCCATCTAGTGCACTGCTCTTTTGTGCTCCTCCATCTCCGCCACCGCAGCCTGCTAGAGCGAGCAGCAGCCCCGAGGCGGCAATAAATGTCGTCATTCGTTTAAAGTTCATATTTAGCGCTCCTGCTCCACTTTCAATATTTTGTAAATTTCGGGTTTGTTTTGGGTTTTTACGTGAATGCCATATGAATTTGTATCGTTAGTTCGTATAATAGAATAGGTAGTTTTGTGTTTATATCAATCGGTGATGTCTATTATTATATCGCAGTTTTACCTATAGGAGAATTTATGAAACCGACAATTGAAAGTATATTGCAAAATCAATTGAATAAAATCCAAGCTGAAGTCATCATGACCGCATATTCGGAGAACCTGCCAGGCTGGAAGGTCCAAAAAACAGAGCCCGATTTTTATCGGTTCTGTTATCCAGACAAGGGAAAAGCGTGGCTGGAAATCCAAAATGAGCGATATATTCTTGAGCCGGGAGCCCTTTATTTTTTGCCTGCCGGTACGGTACAATCATTCGGTACGGAAGGTGACGAGCCTTATGGCTGCTATTGGTGTCATTTTCGGTTAGAGCTTGGCGATATCGAATTTATTAATTCGATCCATTTGCCGCCGTTCGTTTATGTGCGGGACAGGCAGATGATGAATGAGCTCTTCTCCAAAATGTATACTTTTCAATATCACCCTACGATTACGAGAGAGCTGCGTTTAAAAGCGATTTTTCTAGAGATGTTTTCCTTCTATCTGGATGAAGGCCATATTCAGACACAAACGATCCAAGATCCTAACTTTGAGGTAAAATGGAATGAGGTGCTCGCTTATATCGAAGCGAATCTGCATGTGAATATTCAAATCGAGGATCTTGCGAAAGTCGCCTTCCTGCATCCCAATTATTTCATAACCTCCTTCAAAAACTTCATGGGCTGCTCGCCGATTCAGTATGTGACGAATCGCCGAATCGAGCTTGCGAAGCAGCTGCTGATGGAAACGGACTTTCCCGTGGCAACCATTGCCAAGAAGGTGGGTATGCAAAATCATTACTTATCAAGGCTGTTCAAAAGATATACGGGCCTTACGCCGATTCATTACCGCAAGATCGTCAAGCATAGCATTGGCAATCGTTTGGAAACCGCGGTTACATCCGAGGAGGACTACAGCTAGTGGAACAGGAAGCCATCAAATTGTTTTTTAGTACAGAATTGCTAACTTGGTATCGGCTTATTAAGCGCGATCTTCCTTGGCGGCTTAACCGGGACCCTTACCGGGTATGGGTATCGGAAATTATGCTTCAGCAGACGAGGGTGGACACGGTCATTCCGTTTTACAACAACTTCATGAGCAAGTTCCCGACCGTCAAAGCGCTTGCTGAAGCGCCGGAGACGGAGGTGCTCAAAAGCTGGGAGGGACTCGGCTATTACTCGCGCGCACGTAATTTGCAAGCAGGAGCCAAAGAAGTGGTAGCACGTTATGACGGCATTGTGCCGGATGACAAGGCCTCTGTTGGTGGACTGAAAGGCGTAGGTCCCTATACGAGCGGAGCAATTATGAGCATCGCGTTTAATCGTCCGGAACCTGCGGTTGATGGCAACGTCATGCGTGTACTCTCTCGTTATTTTTGTTTGGAGGAAGATATTGCCAAGCCATCTACGAGAGTTGGTATTGAGAAGCTGGCTGCTTCGCTAATTCCTGAAGGCGCGGCAGGTGATTTTAATCAAGCGCTGATGGAGCTTGGAGCACTCGTCTGTACGCCAAAATCGCCAAGCTGCTTGCCGTGTCCCGTGATGGAGCACTGCAGCGCTCGGCTTGCGGGCCGAGAGATGGAGCTGCCGATCAAGACGAAGGCGAAGCCGCCTCGTCCAGAGTTCCGAGCAGCGGCCATTATTTTAGGCAGCGGCGACAATGCGGGCAAAGTGCTTGTAAGACAGCGGCCAGCTTCGGGGCTGCTTGCCCAGATGTGGGAGCTGCCTCATTTGCTATTGTCGCCGGATAACGCAAAATGGCTGGCTGAGACTGCGCCGAAGGAGCAAAGCGAGCTTGCCGAGCTGATCAGCCGCATGCTGGAAGAAGAAACGGGATTGCTTATAAGGCCGCGCAGCTGGTTTATGGATGCTGATCATATTTTTAGCCATATCCACTGGAAAATGCGCTTTTACTTGGCTGATTTGGGTGAAGAGGCTGGCTCGGTCATGGGGTTGACCGCGGCTGCCGCAGCAGATGGCTCGAGTATTGCTGCTGAGCCTGCCGCATTATATGAGGCGGTGGGTGCTGTCGATGCACACCATTCGGCGGCTCAAAGCGAAGCTTCCGCTGGCATGCTGGATACGGAATCGAACCCTTATCGATGGATTGGCAAGGAAGATATGGAAACTTTGCCGTTTCCTAATTTGTTTTTGCGGATTTTAAAGCAATTTTGGGAATAAATGAAAGTATGAATCGGAGGAGAAGCGAATGAACGGGATGCTCGAGCTGCTGCTGCAGCACAAAATTGTAGCGATTTTGCGGGGAATAGAAGATCGGCATGCTGATGCTGCTGCGCAGGCTCTAATAGACGGCGGCATTCATATGATGGAAATTACGATGAATACGGAAGGCGCAGCAGCAATGATAGAGCGCTGGCGCAGCAAGTTCGACGGGCAGGCGGCAGTAGGGGCTGGGACGGTAACCGACGTTGCGCTTGCTGAGCAGGCTGTTGCTGCGGGAGCCCAGTTTCTTATTTCGCCCAATTTGGATGAGGACGTTATCGCATTCGGACGCGAGCGTGGACTCTCCGTATGGCCTGGCGTCATGACGCCGACGGAAATCGTCAAAGCATGGAAGGCAGGCGCCGATGCTGTGAAAATATTCCCAATGGGAACGCTTGGCATAGGGTATTTGCAGGAAATTCGCGGACCGCTGAATAACATACCTATGATTGCGACAGGCGGAGTTGATTTGCATAATATTGCCGATTACTTTAAAGCTGGAGCGAACGCCGTCGGAATGGGCAGCAAGCTTGTCAATCTGGAATGGGTTCGCGAAGGCAAATTCACGCAAGTAACGGAGCGGGCACGGCAATTTGTAGACGCTGTGCGGGCTTTGTAAAGGAAAGGGGATATCCTATGAACGCCATCTTGTGGCTGCTGGGAAGCTTGCTCATTATCGTTGTATTGCTAGCCGCGCTCGTCTGGCAAATGGGAGTTCGCAGCCAGAATCCGCGCAAGCTTTCGAATGCGGACGAACCTGATGTGGACACGCAGTGGCAATCCTTATCCTTCATGAACAATGGATCTAAGCTCGAAGGCTGGCTGCTTCATCCAGCCGCGGCTGCCGGTTCGAAGAATGGACAAAACCCTCTTATCGTAATCGCGCATGGGTGGGGCTCCAATCGGACGAGAGTGCTGCGTTATACGCGTCCTCTCTATGAAGCGGGCTTCGCTGTATTTATGTACGATGCGAGAAGTCACGGCAACAGCGATTCGATTTCTGCGCCCTCCGCGCTTATGTTTCGCGATGATGTAAGGGCTGCGATCGAAACTGCTAAGCAGCTCCCAGGAATCGATCCGGATCGGATTGCGGTGCTGGGGCATTCGCTTGGGGGCTTCGGAGCGCTGCTTGCGCTTGATCAAGGGATACAGGTGTGTGCAGTTGTGACAGACTCGATGCCCGTTCGATTCGAGACGATGATGAAATCAGAGCTGAGACGCAAAAAATTGCCGCTCTTCCCGCTTGCTTATCTTATACCGATGATTTGGCTCATTCGCGCACGCATCTCGCGGGCGGATTTCAGAGAGGCCAGCATTCCATTGGTGCTATCGAAGCATGCGGGCAGCTCGGAGGAAGGCCGCACGCCGGTCATGATGATTCACTCGAATGGCGATGATTTTATTAGTGCGGAGGATCTGCGAGAGCTGAAGAAGCAATTGCCTAAGGGAATGATTGATACGTTGTTCGTATCAACGAAGGGACACAGCACATCGGAACAGGAGCCTGCATTTTGGGAGAAGGTAATCCCTTTTTTACAGGAAACGGTCATGAATACTCCAAAAAAGGAAGCCTGCGGCACGGGGCTGCAGGCTACAAGAGAGAATATATAATAAAGGGGGGTCATGAATTCATTATATAAGCATAAGATGAAACCAAGATGAGAGAAATATTACAGTTTGATTACATAGCTAAAAGGCGAAACGGCTGCAGTTAAAAATAATGCTTGTGAAGGAAAGCGGCGAATTCCGGTGCTATTTGCTTCACAAGCCGTTCAGGAGGTACGAATGCATAGAGTAGCTTCCAAGTTGCTGGTGGTAGTTTTCATCATAATAGCTGCATTCTATCTTGACTTCGAGCTGGATCTATTTCCTGCCGCAGCCGAGTCGGAGGAGGTCGCCGCCGTGGATAATTCGAATAAGCTGGAGGGCTTGGAGCGAGAAATCGCTAAGCAGTTTCAAGCTCGGGCCGAGCATTTTTCGGTAACGTACACGGGGGACAAGCAGGAACTATCGGGCAAGCTGACGGATGTCATTCGCGCAGCCCTTAGTCATGATGACTATTCGGCTTACATACTTGAATCCTATATCTATACCATTCGAAGCTGGGGCACTAAATCGACGATCGCCCTCGAAGCCAGATACCGGGAGACGCCAGAGCAAACAGCTGTCGTTGACCGCGAAGTAGCGAAGGCGCTCCAAGAGATCATTGATCCGGGTATGAACGAGCATGAGAAAATAAAAGTGATTCACGATTGGATCGTTAGTCATGTCGAGTATGATCAGTCCTTGAAGCATTACACGGCTTATAATGCGATAACGCTAGGCGAGACAGTATGCCAGGGCTATTCATTGCTCGGCTACAAGATGCTGAAGGAAGCGGGAATTACGGTATTAATTGCCGAAGGCACTGTCAACACGGGCGAGCATGCATGGAATATGGTACAGCTGGACGGAGCTTGGTATCATCTTGATTTAACATGGGATGATCCAGTTGGTGTAACGGCTGCTGGCAAGAGCGCTTCAACGGATGCTTCCAAGGCGAACAAAAGTACAATCCGCTACAATTATTATTTGAAGACGGACGCGGAGCTTCGCGCAGACCATCAATGGACCAAAACTTATCCTGCCGCAACCGTAACTTACGCAGATACGATTCGTGAGCTGGAGCAGCAGGGACAGGCGGCAGAACGGAGTCGATTCACCAAGCTGAAGCTGGAGCTGGGCCTGCACTGGCTTGAGCCTGAGTTTACGGTATCGAGCTCGAAGCAGCTTAACCAGGTTATTCAATCGGCGCTTGATTCCCGTACAGCGAGCTTAGAGTTCAGATATGAGGATGGCGCTCAATTTCCCGCAGCACTTAAGGCGGCCTTCGAGAGCGTAAAGGTGGCAGTCGGCTACCGGGCAAGCTATGAGCCGTATGCCGGCAACGACTCGCTTATCGTCCGCATACAGCTGGAGTACGCACGCTAGCAACAAAGTCGGAGCCAAGGATGGAAGAGGTGCAGAGATGCGCCTCTTTTTGTTAGATTGGAGATTCTTGCGTAAAGAGGTTTCTAACGTGGCAAGCTTCATGGAGAAATAGCCTCAGTTGCCCAGTTTGCGGGTTGAGCGCCTGTAATAGGTCTACTTTCTAGACTTAATTCTGTGAATGGAGCCAGTTTGAGAAGAATAAATCTAATTTCTAGATCTAAATTCGCTAACTGAGCGTCCAGCTGCCCGTCTGTCCGGTTGCGTGCAAATAAAAGAGCTGTCTTTTAAGGTCGATAACCTTTTGAGACAGCTCATTTTTAGATCACTTTTTCATTCTATAGCTGGGTTTCGGCTTGCATGATTTTCACGAAGCAAGCTTGTAGTATGAGGTAAGTTTATTGCTCATTTTTGCGCGCCGATGTCATTTGCTGCCATACGGAGCCAGCTGCTTCCTCGCCGCGCTCGATCCGCTCAAGCGCCATTTGGGCTTGGAGTTGGATCTCAAATTCGCTGTCCTTTGCAGCCTCGCGGAGCGCCTCTACCGCTGACTCGTCGCCAGCCTCGTATAGAAAGCGTGCCGCGCGCCAGCGGACAAGCTTGTTCTTGTCACGAAGCGATTCGATCATCGGGCCTATGGCAGCCGGATCGCCGAGATCGGATAACGTATCGCCGGCTGTCCGTCTAACGGAGGTCGAGGAATCGTGCAGCGCGATAAATAAATAAGGCAGCGCTTCAGGCGCCCGCAAATCCCCTAGATAGATGACCGCCAGTCTGCGAATCGAAGTATTCTCATCCTTTATCGCCGCTGCAAGCAGAGGCAAGCCCTCGATGGATGAGACGTAACGATTAAGTGAGGCATAGCGCACCTGCCAATCCGGAGAGGCAAACTGCGCCTGCGCTTCTTCTAGCGTAAGCGGAGCCGGCCTTACAACCGCAGCAGCGGCTTCTTCCGCCCCGCCTGAATTTCCAAGTTCGATGGCAGCTTGTACGAGTGCTTCTAATCGTTCTGCCGTATACGAGGCTTCCAGCTCGCGTACGATCTCGGCTGCAATTTCCTCCGGCTCCCCGTAACGTACGCCAAATTCCTCCAGCTTGCGCTCGCGAATCATGCCCGAGCCGGCAGCGACGCCAACCGCTTCAGCGAACTGCGGGGGCAGTGCCGACCGAACTTCACTATCCCCCATGCGCACACGTACCTGCATCGGAATTCCACGATACATTTGAACGAGCACCTGCGCTTCTCCATAGCTTGCAGATGGTCCGCTCTTGCCGTCAGCCTGACCTCCATCAGCTTCATCCTTCTGCAGCAATTGGCCTGCCGCAGCCAATATGGACGCCCAATCCGCTCCTGGCTTCCGGTCAAGCGCAATAAAGTCTGCGGTACGGAACAGGCTTCGCACGCCTTTGATTTGCAGAAGCTGCTGCAGCAGCTCGGGAGCATCGCTTGCTTCGCTGGCCTTAAAGGTAAGCCTGCGCCCTCGCGGAAGCATTTCATCGACATTCAGCTTCATGGAATTGGGGCTCGGCGTCGGTTCTATTGAAATTAGTTTCATAAGGAAACCTCCTGGAAATGATGATGTGATTGTTGTTTTAGCTGATTTACAGTAACAAATGATGCGTCGAAAGCGTAGTCTTATGTGTAAAACCTATATAAAGTAGTTTAACTGATTTCATGTTAGGATGCTAACAGCGAAGCGTTTGGATGCCATCATTCGTATTTTGGCTGATAAGGCGACCAATGCGAGACAGGCAGGCTGTTTACGTATAAAAAATATTTAACCTATTTGCATTAGGAGCTGTCAGCTTGGTATCTTATTTAAACAACAGATATTTGCGAGGGAGGGATGGACGGTTGAGGTTAAAACGATTTGCTAACATAGATCCTATTGAGCAGCATACGTCTTTGAAGCAATTCAAAAGATGGCGTCAGGAACGCATTCGCAGACTGAGAATGAAGGATTATTCATTCACCGTTCCGAATGTTGAACCTGACATCGCATACTTGGAGGATAACAGAAAATGGCCTTCCATAACTTGGGTTGGTCATTCGACTTTTTTCATTCAGCTGGGCGGATTGAACATTATTACGGACCCCGTATGGTCGACCCAGATGGCATTTCAAAAGAGACTTTCGCCGCCGGGGATCAAAGTAGAGGACGTTCCGCCGGTAGATGTCGTACTTATTTCACATTCCCATTATGATCATTTAAATATAAATTCGCTGCGCAGGCTTATCGGCACTAGGCAATTGCTGGTGCCTGCCGGGCTTGGCACGAAGCTGCGTAAAAAAGGCTTTATTCGAATCAAGGAGCTGCATTGGTGGGAATCGGTAATAATCAACGGTGTGAAGTTCACGTTCGTGCCTTCTCAGCATTCGACGCGCCGGAATCCATGGGATACGAACAGCTCGCATTGGGGCGGCTTCGTTATCGAGCGTACGGCATCGCGAAGCGGGAAGCTTGTCAGTCACGCTGGCGTCAAAAAGTCACGAAGCAGTTCCGATGAAGGAGATGCTCGAGCGCAAATTGCTAGTGCGGGGGAGCCTGCTGCGGCATGGGAAAAACCATTTTTCAGTGAGCATTCCAAAGTTGACCGGCCTGTCGTATCGGAGGCGCCGACTATATATTTTGCAGGAGACAGCGGATACTTTCATGGCTTCAAGGAGATCGGCCGCCGTTTTCCAATCGACGTTGCGCTTCTCCCCATCGGTGCTTACGAGCCGGAATGGTTCATGGGGCCTCAGCATATTACGCCTGAGCAGGCGTTACAAGCTTTTGAGGATTTGGAAGCCAAATGGTTTGTGCCGATGCATTACGGTGCCTTCAAGCTGGCTGATGATACGCCGCGTGAAGCGCTGGATCGGCTGGAGGCCGAGCGCAGAAAACGATGCCTCGATGATGAACGTATTCTAATCCTGCCGCATGGCGAAACGTGGCGCCTCTGTCGGCAAATGACTAACGAGTACAAGAGTGTGCCAAATGCGGACAGTGACGGCGGAAAGTGAAAGCTGTATACTGAGCTAGTAAACTTTCAGAAATTGTCGTAGCAAGGTTTGCTTCCGCAAACCTAAGCTTAATCTTACGAAGTGAGGTTTGCTTCCGCAAACCTAAGCTTAATCTTACGAAGTAAGGTTTGCTTCCGCAAACCTAATAGGAGGAGCAATACATGAGTCACACAAACATACGTCTTGGTGTTATTGGCGCGGGTGCGATCGGGAGCGTCCACATGGAGACGTTTAATAAGGTAGATGGGATCGACGTCTTCGCTGTTACGGACGTTTATCTGCCGCTTGCCGAGCAGCGCGCTGCGGAGCATGGCATTCAGCTTGTACACGCAAGCCCGCAATCACTGCTTGAGGATCCAATGATCGACGCGGTTGTCATCGGCGTACCGAATCAATTCCATGCAGGGCTTGCTATAGAGGCGCTGAAGCAAGGCAAGCATGTGCTGCTGGAGAAGCCGATGGCTATCGATTCCAAAGCGGCTCGCTCCATTGTTGAGGAAGCCAAGAAATCCGGCAAAATATTAATGATGTCGCATCAAATGCGTTGGAGCGGGCTAAGCCGCGCTCTTAAGCAGCGCATTGACAATGGTGATGTCGGTCCTATTTACAATGCGAAGGCTGGCTGGTTCCGGAAAAAAGGCATTCCCGGCTGGGGCTCGTGGTTCACTCGCAAAGACCAAGCCGGCGGCGGCCCGCTTATCGATATCGGCGTTCACATGCTGGACCTGTCACTTTATTTGATGGGCAATCCGAAGCCGATTTCGGTATATGGCTCTACCTATGCGGAATTCGGACCGAAGCGTCAAGGCACAGGAACGTGGGGGACGCCGAATTGGGACGGGTATTACGATGTTGAGGATCTTGCTTCGGCGCTCATCAAGCTCGATAACGGGGCAACCTTATCACTTGAGGTGAGCTGGGCGGCACATTCCGCCTTTCTGCCGGAGGACCCGTTTATTCATCTGATGGGAACGCAGGGCGGTGTAGCGATCATTGGGAATAACGGAAAGTATGTCACGCATACGGACAATGAAGTCGTTGAGAGCGATATTGCTCCGCTTGAGGGCGAAGAGGACCGCATGCTGATGAGTCGTCATTTTGTGGAATGCATTCGTGAAGGCAAGGAGCCGATTACATCCGCGCTGTCTGGCTATACGAACAACCGCATTCTCGACGCCATTTACGAGTCATCCCGCACGGGCAATGAAGTTAAGCTGAACTGGGATTAATGGTTTAAAGTGCAAGCGCGAAAAAAATAAAATAGAGTAATGCCTCCTCTTATGAAATGACATGATGCTGGTCACTTTGAGGAGGTTTTTTTTGCGTACAGGAGGTTATAGGATTGAAAAAAGGGATCGTATTGCTGCTGCTAATAAGTTTGGCTGTTGTGCAATATGTGAGAACTGGCTCGGCTGATCAGAATCCATATCTCGTAACCGATTATAGCCGCCTTCATCCTGTTAAGGTTGAGCGTGTCATTCAAGGCAAGGCAGAAGCACAGCTCTCCGAGCTTGTGTTAGAGGCGAAGGACAAAGGAATGAAAATATCCATTGCAGGACAGAGGCATAGTCAGGGCGGCCACACTTACTACAAGGACGCAATCGTTGTTGATATGACAAGTTACAATAAGGTTTTATCGGTAGATCCGAAGGCAAAGCGTATTGTGGTGCAAGCTGGGGCGACGTGGGAGGACGTGCAGAAGGCGATTAATCCGTTTGGACTGTCCGTAAAAACGATGCAGTCGCAGAATACCTTTACGATTGGCGGTTCAATCAGCATCAACGCTCATGGCAGGGATATACGCAGCGGCTCGCTTATCAAAAGCATACAATCCTTTCGCCTCCTAACAGCAAATGGAAGTATTCAAAATGTCAGCCGCACGGAAAATGCCGGGCTGTTTCCGCTCGCGCTTGGCGGATATGGATTGTTTGGCATTATTTTGGAAGTGACTCTGGATCTGACAGAGGACGAAATATATCGTGAGTCAACGATGCTAATGAAGCTTGACGAATACCGTTCTTATTTTCAAAACACGGTACTAAAGAATCCAGACATCCGGCTGCATATTGCCAGGATTTCAGTTGCGAAGGACAGTTATTTCACAGAAGCTTTTGCCAAAAATTATACGGTAGACCGCTCTCTGCAACTGACAGAATATAATAAACTCGAGAGCAATGAGAAATGGGTTGCGCCCGGGAAGCTGCTGTTCCATTTAAATCGGTTTACCGATTGGGGCAAAAATCTACAGTGGAATTTGCAGAAATACTTTTACGTGGAGCAATCGGACAAGATCGTCAGCCGGAACAATGCGATGCGTGCAGCCTCGGAATTTATGGAGTATAGCGGGCCGGGAGCGAACGATCTGCTGCAGGAATATTTTATACCATTGAATCATTTTGATGATTTTGTAAAACGTCTGGGCGCAATTGTGAAGGAAGAGGACATGAATTTACTTAATATAACGATCCGTTATGTGAATAAGGATGAGGAAGCGATCCTCTCCTATGCAATGCAGGACATGCTGGCTATTGTATGCCTGTTCCATGCGCCTTTGTCGAAGGAAGGGCAGCAGCAGATGAAGCTGGGCGTGGAGCGGATTATCGAAGAGGTCATTATGCATAAAGGCTCATATTATCTACCTTATATTGCTTATCCAACGGTAGAGCAGTTTCGAGCTGTCTATCCGAAGCAAGAGCAGTTTTTCGCAATGAAGAAGCAGTATGATCCAGACGAGCTATTTATGAACTATTTTTATGAGCAATACGGACCTTAGGAGGCAGGTTATGAATTTGAAATGGCTAATACGAGCTCAAAGCATAATGACTTTAGCGGCAGGCATGATTTATCCTTATTATTTGCTTTTTCTTAAAAATCTGGGCAACAGCTTTTCGAAGTATGGCTTGGCCTTTGCCGTTTTTACGATTAGCTCTGCAGCAGTATCGCAATGGATTGCGCCTAGACTGGATAAGCATGGCTTAACGATACTGATCTTAAGCTCGGTCGGCATGATGGGGGCGATGCTCGCTTTTCCGTGGACAGCATCCTATGGCTGGGTGCTTGTTTTGCAGCTTGTCATGGGGATGTGCAATGCGATGCAAAAGATGAGCGAACGGCTGCTCCTCGCTGATTATACCCAGACAGGAGCTAGAGGTTCAGCAATCGGGTCGTATCACTTTTGGACATCGGTTGCTTCGGGCTTTGCGGTCATTGCGGGAGGCTATTTAATAGACTGGCTGACGATTAATATTTTGTTTTATTTGAGCGGTTTGCTGTACGGAGCGAGCGCTTGGATGATTTGGCGGATGAGCAGAAAGGTTGACGGCAAGGCAAAAGAAGGTTCGGTTTCCGCGCATACTGTGGTATAATGATTCGATATAAAGCGATTTTGTAGTGAAGGACGGGATTAAACGAATGATTAGTACAAGTGGCATAACGCTCCGTTATGGGAAGCGGGCGCTTTTTGAAGATGTGAGCATCAAGTTTACGCCAGGCAACTGTTACGGCTTGATCGGCGCTAACGGCGCAGGCAAATCGACCTTTTTAAAAATACTATCAGGCGAAGTGGAGCAATCGCACGGAGAAGTTCATATAACGCCGGGCGAGCGGCTTGCCGTTCTGAAGCAGAACCATTACGAATACGACGAGTCTGTCGTACTCGAGACGGTAATGATGGGTCACAAACGTCTTTACGAAGTGATGAAGGAGAAGGACGCTCTTTATGCAAAAGCGGACTTTACTGACGAAGACGGCATGCGCGCAGGCGAGCTTGAAGCTGAGTTTGCAGATATGAACGGCTGGGAAGCGGAGTCGGAAGCGGCAGAAATGCTTAACGGTCTCGGCATTACGCCTGAGCTGCATGATAAGAAGATGGCTGACCTAAGCGGTAACGAGAAGGTTCGTGTATTGCTGGCTCAAGCTTTGTTCGGCGCGCCGAACATTCTATTGCTCGATGAGCCTACCAACCACTTGGACATTGAGTCCATTCGTTGGCTGGAAGATTTCCTTGCCGACTACAAAGGCACTGTTGTCGTAGTCAGCCATGACAGGCACTTCCTGAATACAGTTTGTACGCACATTGCGGATATCGACTTCGGCAAAATCCAAATGTACGTCGGCAACTACGACTTCTGGTACGAATCCAGCCAGCTTGCTTTGCAGCTGATGCGCGGCGAGAACAAGAAGAAGGAAGACAAAATTAAAGAGCTTCAAGCGTTTATTCAGCGCTTCAGCGCGAACAAATCGAAGGCGAAGCAAGCGACATCAAGACAAAAATTGCTTGAGAAAATTTCGCTTGATGATATTCGTCCATCGAACCGTAAATATCCGTTTATCCTCTTCAAAGGGGAGCGTGAAGCGGGCAAGCAGCTATTGCTTGTTGACAGCTTGACGAAATCAATTGACGGCGAGAAAATTATCGACAATCTGACCATTGCGCTTAATAAGGGCGACAAGGTTGCTTTTGTTGGACCAAACAGCTTGCCTAAGACTTTACTGTTCCAGCTGCTTGTCGGCGAGGTTGAAGCGGATTCCGGCAGCTATTCATGGGGCGTAACGACTACACAGGCTTATTTCCCGAAAGACAACTCCCCTTATTTCGATGGGGTAGATTTGAACCTTGTGGAATGGCTTCGTCAATATTCGAAGGACCCGGATGAGACGTTCATTCGCGGCTTCCTTGGCCGTATGCTATTCTCCGGCGACGATGCGATGAAGAAAGCAAGCGTATTGTCCGGGGGCGAGAAGGTTCGCTGCATGCTATCCAAGATGATGCTTGAGGGCGCCAACGTATTTATTCTCGATGAGCCAACGAATCACTTGGATCTTGAATCGATTACGGCACTCAACAACGGTCTTACGGACACGGATTGTACCGTTCTATTTACTTCGCATGACCATCAGTTCGTTCAAACGATTGCTAACCGCATCGTTGAAATTACGCCAAACGGCGTAATCGACCGGATGATGACGTATGACGAGTACCTTGAGAGTGCTGAAGTTAAAGCACTTCGCGAGCGTATGTACGCCGTATAAGATCATATAGAAAAGCGCCTGTTTGCATGAGAAATCTTGTAGACGGCGCTTTTTTTGTGCGGAATGAGCAATAAATAGGCTGCATAAGAGGCGCAAGCGCAGTGAACAAGCTAGCTTAAATTTTGGTTGCATAATGGGTGAATAGGGTTTATACTACGTTTGAAAAGGTTTTCAGAAAAGCTTTTCAGAAAGCCCTTTCATGAAGTGAGTAAACAAGTATCATTGTAAAATGATCTGAACTAGAGCAAACTACCGCTAATTACACCATGCAAACGAACTCGCTCATCAAGAAAGGCGTGCAATTATGAAATCGACAATACGCGATGTCGCAAAATACGCAAACGTATCTATCAGCACCGTTTCCCGGGTTATGAATGCGCCGGAAACAGTGGTGGAAGAGAAGCGTATGAAGGTGCTTGAGGCTATTGAAGCGCTTCAATACCAACCGAATGGATTTGCTAGGGGGCTGATTTACAAAAAATCCGATACGCTTGGCGTTATGATTCCGGATATTGAGAACCCCTACTATGCCGGCTTGATCCGCGGCATGCAGGACGCAGCCAATATGCTGAGCCATAGTCTGATGATCTGCAATACAGATCGCGACAAGCAGCGGACGATCGCGTACGTGCAAAGCTTTTTCGAGAAACAGGTCGATGGCATCATATTTACAAGCGATTCACTGCATGAAGAGTATTACGAGGAGATGCAGCGCTACCGGCTGCCTTTCGTGCTTGCTTCAACCAATGCTCCTGAGTATCATATTCCTTCGGTCGATATTGATGATGAACATGCCGCGTATGAAGCGGTTAAACATCTCATTGAATCAGGCCATCGCCAAATCGGTATGATTGGTTTTCCGCTAGGGGATACCATTTCCGGGGAACCGCGTTACGCTGGCTTCAAGATGGCGTTGCGGGAGTATGGTCTTGCGGAATATGAGAATTGCATCGAATTTGCCGAGCATCGGTTCGAGCATGGTTATGACGCAGCTGAGCTATTGTTGGCGCGCTGCCCCGGCCTGACGGCGGTTTTTGCAGCGTCGGATGAATTCGCAATGGGGACGATTTCGTATTTGCGTGACCATGGCAAATCAGTTCCCGAGCATGTATCCGTAGTCGGCTTTGACAATATTCGTATGGCCCAAATGTTTATTCCGAAGCTGACAACGATTGACCAGCCGACCTATGATATTGGGTACCGTTCGGTACAGAAGCTGCATGAGCTAATTACGACAGGCGAGGTAGCCATTCTAAGAGAAAAGCTGCCTCATCATTTAATCGTGCGAGAGTCGACAAGGCCTGTACAATAACACCGTGCCTGTTGTAAATGATAATCGCGAAACGAGCTAACGCCGCAAAATACGGCTTTGATCGTTTTCGCTGTCGAATCTTGAAAAGCTTTTCAAGACGATGTAAGCGTTGCCTATCAATTGTCATTCTGATTTTGAACTGCTTTGAGCATAAAAAGAGCCTATGTTGGCATTTTAAAGGAGGTGATGACTCAGCTCGTCTTCTAATTTTAAAGTTGCGTTTCAAATGAGCCATGTACGTGTAATTCATTACTGAATGATTTGAACATGAAAGGATGAGGTCTATGTACACGAGAAAAACAAAGAACGCATTAACTATTTTTATTTTAATGGTTGTGCTTGCAATGGCGATTACGGCTTGCGGAGGTAATAAAAATACAAATAATACGACCAACCAGCCGACTGAGAAGCCAAGCGATACGACCGAAGGCGGAACCGACACAGGCACAGGTGACGGAGCGCTGGCACAGGCGATGAATGGTGATTTTAAAGGTAAAAAAGTAACGATGTTCGGTCCGTTTACGGATGCGGATGAAGTGAAATTTAATGAAAGCATCAAAGCTTTTGAGGACAAGACAGGTATCGATATCTCTTATGAAGGCTCAAAGGAATTTGAGGCTACCATCTCTGTTCGAGTGAACGGCGGAAATGCTCCTGATATTGCGGATTTCCCGCAACCAGGCTTGCTTAAAGGGTTCGTGAATGCCGGAAAAGTGATTGACGTGAAATCGTTCCTGAGCGATGAATATTTGAAAAAGCAATATAACCAAAGCTGGCTTGACATGGCAACAATGAAGGGTGCCAGCGGAGACGTAATGGCGGGCGTATGGGCACGCAGCAGCGTAAAAAGCCTAGTATGGTACAACAAAAAGGCTTTTGCAGAAGCTGGCTATACCGTACCGAAAACATGGACGGAGCTTATGACTTTGACTGACCAAATCGCGAAGGATGGCGACCCAGCATGGAGCATTGGCATTGAGAGCGGTACTGCGACTGGCTGGCCGGCTACAGATTGGATGGAGGACATTATGCTCCGTACAACGACTCCAGAAAATTACGACAAGTGGGTATCTGGCGAGCTTCCGTTTACAGATCCTGCAGTTAAAAACGCTGCGGAAAAAATGGCTGAAATTTGGTTTAACGAGGATTATGTGTACGGCGGCAAAAAATCGATTGCTACAACATCATTTGGTGACGCTGTTAAGCCTCTATTCGATAATCCGCCAAAAGCATGGCTTCACCGTCAAGCTGGATTTATTACAAGCTTCTTCCCAGAAGGCTTGACTGCCGATGATTACGATTGGTTCCCGTTGCCTGCTATTGACGAGCAATACGGCCAACCAGCTCTTATTTCGGGCGATATTTACGCTATGTTTAACGATCGTCCAGAGGTTCGTGCCGTAATGGAGTTTTTCACAACGGGAGAATCGCTTAAAGCATGGATTCAAACAGGCGGCGTAACGGCGCCAATGAATGATGCTGATCCGTCCTGGTACCCAAATGATCAAGAGCGCAGAATGGCTGAATTCGTGAAAACAGCGGATACGATTCGTTTTGACGGCTCCGACTTGATGCCTGGAGCAGTAGGCGCAGGCACATTCTGGAAAGGCATGACAGACTGGGTAAGCGGAACGGTAGATTTGGATACGGCACTAAAAGAAATTCAAGCTGGCTGGAAAAAATAATCGACTGCTTTAAGGATTGGAGGGCTTCTTGCCGCAAGGCGAAAGCCCTCCCCTAATCTTAGATACAATTAGTAAGAAGTTAGGTTTGTATTCACAAACCTAAGCACACGCTTACGAAGTTAGGTTTGTATTCACAAACCTTGGAGGAGGATCCATATGGAACTACAAGCTAGGAAAGGCAATGCTCTGCGGCTACTGTTGTTATCCGTGCTCGTACCAGTTCTGAATATTGCCGTTCACTGGTGCATCTTTTTATTTTTTCGCGACTCCAATCTTCCGCCAGTCATCAACGCAGTACTGGCCGTTATATGGGGGGCACTCGGCATTTATTCTATTTACTACTCCTTCAACTGGGTAGTTGAGCAATATCCGGATCAATGGAAGCGGAGAATATTGCCTTTTGTATTTGTTGGTCCGGCGGTGCTGCTGCTTGGATGGCTGCTTGTTTTTCCGACACTGCGGACTTTGTATTTAAGCTTCTTCGATGCTAGTTCCGTCAATTTTGTCGGTTTTGCCAACTATGTTGCTGTATTTACGGATCGACTTCTCGTGATGGCGCTGCGCAACAACCTGCTTTGGGTATTTTTCGGTACTTTGGCTTGCGTAAGCCTAGGTCTTCTTATCGCGATTTTGGCTGACCGAAGCAGCTTTGAGAAGCTTGCTAAGGGACTTATCTTTATGCCGATGGCGATCTCGTTCGTAGCTGCCGGCGTCATTTGGAAATTCATTTATTACTATCAGCCGGGCGAGGAGCAGATTGGTCTTCTAAATGCGATAGTCGTGAAGTTCGGAGGCGAACCGCAGGCATGGCTAAGCATGATTCAGCCTTGGAACAATCTGTTCCTCATCGTTATTCTCATCTGGATGCAAACGGGCTTTGCCATGGTTATATTCTCTGCAGCTATTAAGAGCATTCCTGAGGATATGCTGGAGGCTGCCCGGATGGACGGTGCAGGCGAGGTTCGCATTTTCTTCAAAATCATGATTCCTTACATTGCGGGCACCTTGCTGTCGGTTACGACAACGATCATCGTATTTACGCTCAAAATATTCGATGTTGTCATGATCATGACAGGCGGACAATATGAGACGGATGTTGTGGCTACGCAGTTCTACCGCCAGCTGTTTATGTATCAAAATGCAGGCTACGGTTCGACCTTAGCTATCGTACTGCTAATCGCTGTTATACCGGTCATTATTATCAATCTGCGCCAGTTCCGTAGAGAGGGGGGCTTCTAATATGGGCAAAAACAAAAAACCTCGCAAGTCCAAGTGGCTTGTGAATACGATACTCGCCGTCATTTGCCTGATTTGGACAATTCCGACAATCGGACTGCTCGTATCCTCATTCCGGCCTGCCGCAGATATTTTGGCAACGGGCTGGTGGAATATTTTGCCGCATCGCGATTGGCAAACGACAGAGCAGCTTCAACTGCCCAAGGATACCGATCTCCGCGAGCCAATCAAGGTTAACGGCGTTACGTTTACCGATGATCAGCTGCGTGCTGGGGTAGAGGTTGAAGGGGAGAGGCTGATTTGGGAAAATCGGCGGGCACGTACTCTGAATGTGCAGGAGAAGCAGTGGACGGTCATTTCCAGCTTCACGACCCAGAACTATGAGACGGTGCTTGGCGGGAAAACCTACTCGATCACGATGCCCGATGGAACGACCAAAACAGAGAAGGGAAGCGGGATGTCGCGTTCCTTCTGGAATACGATTGCGGTGACGGTACCGGCGACCGTTATTCCGATCTTCATCGCCTCATTTGCGGCCTATGCCTTCGCATGGCTTCGCTTTCCGGGAAGAAAGACGTTGTTTGTCATCGTAATCGCTTTGCTCGTTGTGCCTCTCCAAGTGGCGCTCATTCCGATTTTGCGCGATTATACGTCGCTTGGTCTCAATGGTACCTACTTTGGCATATGGCTCGCGCATACGGCGTTTGGCTTGCCGTTGATAACTTATTTCATGTATACCTCAATCAGTCAGCTGCCAAAGGATTTATTCGAATCTGCGTTTATGGACGGGGCAACCAACTTTACGATCTTTAGCAAGCTTATTTTGCCGCTCTCCGTTCCCGCGCTTGCTTCGATCAGCATCTTCCAGTTTTTATGGGTATGGAATGATTACCTGGTATCGCTCATTTTCCTCGGCAGCCAGCCGGAGGTACAGGTATTGTCCATGAATATCGCTAATATGGTCGGCTCTCGCGGCAATGACTGGCATTTGCTCACAGCCGCTGCGTTTGTCTCCATGCTGATGCCGTTAGCTGTATTTTTCGCTCTTCAAAAATATTTTGTACGCGGTATGCTCGGCGGCTCCATCAAGGGATAGAAAAGGAGAGATTGGGATGCAGGCAAAGCCGGCTTGGTGGAAGGAATCGGTTGTATATCAGGTTTATTGGCGCAGCTTCCGCGATACGAACGGGGATGGCATTGGCGATCTGCCAGGTGTCATTGAGAAGCTTGATTACATCAAATCGTTAGGCGTGACGATGTTGTGGATCAATCCATTTAACGAATCACCTGACAGAGACAATGGCTATGATGTGTCCGATTATTATACGGTCATGAACAAGGCGGGCACGATGGAGGACTTTGATCAATTGGTGGCAGAGACCCATGCGAGAGGCATGAAGCTGATGATGGACGTCGTCGTCAATCATACATCGGATCATCATCCTTGGTTCAAAGAATCACGCTCTTCGATCAGCAGCACGAAGCGGGACTGGTACATTTGGCAGGACGGCGTGAATGATGGACCTCCTACGAATTGGCGCTCTTATTTTAATCCTTCATGCTGGGAGCTGGACGAGGCTACAGGTCAATATTATATGCATTCGTTCGCGATCGAGCAGCCTGATTTGAATTGGGCAAACAAAGAGATGCGGCTGGAAATATATAAAATGCTGCGATTCTGGCTGGATAAAGGTGTCGACGGGCTTAGGCTCGATGCTCTGGCGCTGCTCGCTAAGCCGCAAAGCTTTGCAGATGTAGAGGAGCCGCGCGATATTCGGTATTTGACGCATAATCCGGGTCTTCACGATTATTTGCAGGAAATGAACTATGAGGTGTTTCGTCACTATGATATGATGACCGTTGGCGAAATCGCATTTGCTACGCCTGAGCTGGGTGCTCTATTTGTCGATGAGGAGCGCGCGGAGCTGAATACGCTGTTTCATTTTGAGGTTGCTGATGAAATGCCGGAGTGGGATATGGTTCGCTACAAGCAAATACAAAGGCAATGGGCGGAAGCTTTGGAAGGGCGAGGGTTTGGCTCGCAGTTTCTCAATAACCATGACCATACGAGACAAGTGACGCGATACGGCAATGATATGGAATACCGCGAGGAGTCGGCTAAGCTGCTTGCGACAATGATACATACGCTGCCAGGCATACCCTACATTTATCAAGGCGAAGAGATCGGGATGACGGGCGTAAGGTATGAAACGATCGGCGATTATAAGGACATCGCGATGATAAATAAGTATGTGGAGGAGATCGGCAAGGGCAAAGACCCGGCAGCAGTTTTCCAATCTCTGCAGCCGCTTAGCCGAGATAACTCGAGAACGCCGATGCAGTGGAATGCTGGCCATTATGCGGGATTTGGCAGCACGGAGCCGTGGATTAAGCTCAATCCGAATTATGAGGAGATCAATGTAGAGCAAGCGGAAAATGATCAGAATTCGGTGCTGGCGTTTTACCGGAGCCTTATTGCGCTAAGAAAGGAAAATCCCGTTATGGTTTATGGTGATTTCACCGACATTAGCGGCGATGATCCGCATCTATATGTATATGTGCGGGAGCTTGAGGGAACCGAATGGATCGTGCTGCTCAACCATGGGGAAGAAGCCCATACCTTTACGTTCTCGGAACCGGTTTGTGGAAGCGAGACTATGAATTTGAAGCTTGTGCTTGGCAATTATGTAAATACGTCCAGCACATGGAATGATGTGGATCGCAGCATGGTGCTAAGGCCTTATGAGGCTCGAATCTACAAGGTGTTATCTTAGCTAACAAGCATTCTTTTGCGAAAGAATAGCAAGTACTTATAATCGAAAAATGGTGAAGCATGAATTCCTGCTCCACCATTTTTTTCGTTATGCGACTAAAGCGCGGTTCTCTGTGCAACTGGCAGCCTGCGCCCTTTGCCGTAAGGAATGCAAAGCGGCGTTCCAAAGATTGGATCGGTCGTGATTTGGCATTCCATCTCAAATACGGAACGGATGAGCTGCTCGTTCATAATGGCTTCCGGCTTGCCTTGGGCATGTATGCGGCCGTCTTTCACAGCTACGATATGATCGGCATAACGGCAGGCAAGATTAATATCATGCAGAACCATCACAATCGTACGATTCTCTTGCTCGTTCAAGTCATAAAGCAAATCAAGAATCTCTATCTGATGAGCCATATCCAGATAGGTGGTCGGCTCGTCAAGCAAAATGGTCGGCGTGTTCTGAGCAAGCGTCATGGCAATCCAAGCACGCTGACGCTGACCGCCGGATAGCGAGTCAACGGTACGGGAGGATAGCTCGTTCATATGCGTTGCCTCGAGTGCCTTCTTTACCATCTTCTCATCCTCGCGTGACCATTGCTGGAGCCAGCTTTGGTAAGGATAGCGTCCTTGCTTCACAAGCTGATGAACGGTAAGCCCTTCCGGCGCCAGCGGTCCTTGCGGCAAGATAGCGAGACGTTTAGCGATTTCCTTACTGGATAGCTTAGCTATCTCAGCGCCATCAAGCAGGATTGAGCCCTCCTGAGGCTTTAATAGACGGGCAAGGGAACGAAGCAGCGTTGATTTGCCGCAGCCGTTGCTGCCGATGAACACCGTAATTTTACCTGGAGGAACGAGCAAGTCGAGATTGTTGAATATCGCTTTTTGACCGTAGGATAAGGTAAGGTTTTTTGCTTGAATGGAGGACATGAGGACCACTCCTTTTTCTTTTTCAATTTATATACATGCATGTCTTAAAGCTAATTATGATCCGTTTCGGTGACGATAAAGCAAATAGATGAAGAACGGCGCGCCTATGGCTGCGGTGAAAACGCCAGCGGGAATATCAAGCGGAATGAACGCAATCCTTGCGATCAGATCCGAGAGCAGCAATACGAGCGATCCGATTAAAGCGGATACGGGGATAACTCCTCCGTAAGACGGCCCTACAAGCTTTCGAGCAATATGCGGTGCCATTAGGCCGATAAAGTTGATGGCTCCGCCGATAGCAACCGCTGCGCCTGCGAGCGCCACGCTGATGATGAGAAGAATCGTCCGTTTCACTTGGACCGAGCTTCCTACGCTTGTTGCAACCTCATCCCCAAGCTCCTGTACATTAAGATGCCGAGCGAAGATCAGAGCGATTGGTAGAAGGACGACAATCCAAGGAAGCAGCGTAGCAACATCCCTCTCCCACGACACCCCATATATGCTGCCCGTCATAAACGTAAAAGCTTTGACAGCAACGGCTGTAGGCGTAAAGGATGCCGTTAGAATAAGCATATAGGTCAAGGCAGTTAGCGCAGTTGCCATCCCAATACCGACAAGAACGAGCCTAAGCGGCGTAACTCCTTTGCGATAAGCGAATAAATAAATTAGAAAAGCAGTGGCAAAAGCTCCTATAACTGCACTCAGAGGCATGAAGCGGATGCTCACATGCGAGAAGTAAAGGATGAATATGACGGTTCCGAGCGATGCGCCGCCGGTTATTCCAATAATGTCGGGCGATGTCAAAGGGTTGCGTACAATGCCTTGCAGCAACGCTCCTGACACTGCGAGCGCACTGCCTACCATCACAGCAATCAAAACGCGCGGCATTCGAAGCGATAATATTATCATCGAATCAGCTGAGTCAGCGGTTCCAAAAAATGCGCGAATGACGGTGATCGGACTTATCATCTTGCTGCCAAGGCCGACACAGATGACGACTGCTGCTGCATTCGCTATAGCTAAAAATAGAATGATCATTAATGTCCGGCGGTTCAACTGGAAGGAATGTCTGCGGCCTCTAAGTGTAATCCATTTGTTCATATTAGGATTGGCCTCCTCTTCTAGCGATAAAAACGAAGAAAGGAACGCCTATGATCGCGGTCATAATGCCTACGGGAACTTCCTTCGGAAAAGAAATGTAGCGTGAGCCGATATCGGCCGCCAGCAGCAAAATACCGCCATACAATACGCAGTAAGGAATAACCCAGCGATAATCTATGCCTACCATGTAGCGCATAAGATGAGGCACGATGATGCCTACGAATGCGATCGGACCAGCCATAGAGACCGAGCCGCCTGCGAGCAAAACGATGATGATACCAGCTGCTAATTTAATATAGATCGTTTTTTGCCCCAGCCCTACGGCGACATCCTCCCCGAGTGCCAGCACATTCATATGTCTTGCAAGCACGATTGCGCCAACTAAGGCAATCCCCATGTATGGAGCGGCAGCAGTGAAGATAGGCATATCGCGCCCAGATACGGAGCCAACAAACCAGTAGAGTACTTGATCGAATGTTTGACCGCTCGTAAGCAGCAAGCCTAGCGATAGAGACGAGAAGAACGCGGTCAATGCCGCTCCTGCCAAAGTAACCTTGAGCGGCGTCAGGCCGTCGTTGCCAATTGAGCCAAGCGTATAGACGAGCACTGCTGTGAAAGCAGCGCCGATGAAGGCGAGAGTAGCGAACGTCGTTAAGCCGCTTGCGCCAAAAAAGGCCGACCCTACGACAATGAAGAATGCTGCTCCTGAATTAATGCCGAATAGGCTTGGCGAAGCCAGCTGGTTGCGCGTAATCCCTTGCATGAGTGAGCCCGCTACAGCAAGGCTTGCGCCGGTAATGGCAGCGATAAGCGCGCGCGGCATTCTAGCCGTCTGAATAATGAGATGCTCCTGAGAGCCATCGAACGCATTATAGGAAGCGAGAATGGTTCGCCAGCTGATATTGGTTACACCGAAGGCGATGCTGCAAATGATCCCCGCAACAAAGAGCAGCAGTCCAACAATAAGCCCTGCTACCTTCTGGGAGCGCGTATGTAATAATGTATCCATAAATGCCTCTTTCCTCAGTGTCCAGTATGAATGACTGTGCCTTAGCCCTGTTTCATGCCAAGAGACTAAATATTTAATGGATGAGCTTAATATTTTCTGTTATTGAATAAGTTATAGCTACTAAAACATTTTAGGGTATCGAATACATAGTGTCAATGATGTTGAAAATCATTATCATTCGTTATTGACTTTGCCTTGAACAGCTGATATAGTTTCGTTTGAGATAACAATGAGAATGATTTTCATCGAAAAGGGGATAGTTTACAAATGTTACATTTATTGAAGAAGAAATTCACTTGGACTGCTACTACGATGCTGCTTGCTTTTGCCGTAGTCGTATCGGGCTGCGGTCAATCCGGGTCAAACAATAGCAACGGAAATGCGGCAGCTCCTGAACAATCAGAAGCGCCGAAGACTGAAGAGGCAAGAGTAATTACGCACGCAATGGGCGATGCGAAGGTTGAAGGCACGCCGGCACGTATCGTAGTGTTGACGAACGAAGGAACGGAAGCACTTCTAGCGCTTGGCATTAAACCGGTAGGCGCAGTTAAATCATGGACAGGTGATCCATGGTATGAGCACATCAAAGTGGAAATGGAAGGCGTTACGGAAGTCGGCGAGGAGAGCCAGCCGAATATGGAACTGATCGCTAGCCTAAAGCCAGATCTTATTATTGGTAATAAATTGCGCCAAGAGAAAGTTTATGATCAGCTTAAAGCAATCGCGCCAACTGTCTTCTCCGAGACGCTTCGCGGGGCATGGCAATCCAACTTCCTGTTGTATGCAGATGCAATCGGCAAGAAGGCTGAGGGAGAAAAAGTCATTGCTGAATTTGATAGCCGCACTGTCGACTTTAAGTCTAAAGCAGGTGACAAGCTGAATCAGAAAGTGTCCGTCGTTCGTTTCATGGCAGGCAAAACCCGTATTTATTTAGATGATACTTTTACTGGCATTGCATTCTCCAAGCTTGGCATTACACGTCCTGATAACCAAAAATATAAAGACACCTTTGTTGAAGAAATTACGAAGGAGCGTCTTCCTGAGGTAGACGCGGATATGCTCTTCTACTTCACGTATGAGACTGGTGACGGCAAGGGAACTGCGATGGAGGAAGAAATGCTGAAGGATCCATTGTGGCAAAGCCTGCAGGTTGTGAAGAACAACAAAGCCATTCGAGTGAGCGATGCGATCTGGAATACAGCAGGCGGCGTAATTGCAGCTAACCTTATGCTTGATGAGCTTTATAAAATTTATGAAATTCAATAAATAATTTATGAAAACAGCCGGAAAATACTCCGGCTGTTTTTATTTATTTAGGTTATTTTGCGTAAATGGTATCAGAAAATAGGTATATGCGAATCATTTAGCTATCACAATGCATGATGAATTGTTGCACGGGTGCATAAAAGTGCGCACCTGGTAAACACTGTTTCTCTAGACCCACATAGGTTCTCTCGGGTATGATACCGATAGGTTATTTTATAAGGCTTAAAAATATATACGTTTTACGCTTGGGAGGGTATTGAAACTGGATCAGTATGAAGAAATAAAACAGGGCGAGAAGGGTGCCTGGGTAAGTATAGCGTCCTACTTGGCACTCTCTGCGATTAAGCTTGGCGCAGGCTACTGGTTCGTGTCAGGGGCTCTCGTTGCAGATGGCTTTAACAACCTCACGGACATCGTTGCATCGGCAGCTGTATTGATTGGATTGCGAATATCTCAGAAGCCGCCGGACAAGGATCATCCGTATGGACATTTTCGGGCAGAGACGATTGCAGCGCTGGTTGCATCATTCATTATGGCCACAGTCGGCATTCAGGTATTAATCGGGGCTGTTAAATCATTGTTTGCTTCCGATCATCATATTCCAAATTTAATGTCGGCTTGGGTAGCATTGTTCGCGGCTATATGTATGGGCGGCGTCTACATATACAATCGGAAGCTAGCCCTTCGCATAAATAATCAAGCATTGTTAGCTGCTGCAAAAGATAACCTGTCGGATGCGCTTGTCAGTATTGGCGCGGCTATCGGGATTATAGGGGCGCAATTTGGCCTGCCGTGGCTTGACCCGGTTGCTGCTTTAGCGGTAGGCGTTATTATATGTAAAACGGCTTGGGAAATTTTCTACAGCTCTACACATGCGCTTACGGATGGTTTTGACGAAAACGAGCTTTCTTCCCTGCGCGCAACAATCGCTAAGACGAAGGGCGTCAAAACGATAAAGGATATTAAGGCGAGAGTGCATGGCAGCCATGTGCTCGTGGATGTGATTGTACAGGTTGATCCCGGGCTTACATTGATTGAAAGCCATCGGATTAGCGACGAAATCGAGAATCGTATGGGCCGCAAGCACAATATTATGAGCGTGCATGTTCACGTCGAGCCGCATGAGCTTGTGGAGAGGGTAGAGGTAATTACGACGGAGAAGCATTAAGAAAAGCGTGAAGGCCGGTTAGGGGAATACCCTGACCGGCCTTGATTGGGTTTAAGCGATTTCGCCTAAATGGTTAAGAATCTATTTGTATAGTTGTACTTTCGGTTTGTTTAATAGGTTCGGATTTAGCTGCTGCTTCCTTCTCAGCCAGCGCTTTTTTCTTGTTGCGTCTTTTGCGAAGGAAAAGATATACGACTATGATCGGAACTGCTCCTATGAAAATATATAAGGAAACATCCTTAACCATGCTTTCCGCGGCCTGTCCATAAAAGTAAAATAACGCACCAACAATATAAAATTTCAATCCTCGACCGATTGCTGCGTAGCCGATCAATCGCCATAAAGGAAAATTCAAGCAGCCGGATAAAATGGTAAACACTTTGAATGGAATCGGTGTGAACGAGCCGATTAGAATAGCGGCTTCGCCGTTCTTCTGGAACTTTTCTGTAGCGGCATCGATCCATTCTTTTTTCAGAAATTTATATAGGACTGATTTACCCATTATTTTTCCTAGATAATACCCAACTGGTGTGCCTAAAAGACAGGCGATATAGCCCACTGTAGCTAGCCAAAGTGCTGTAGATGGATTTAGTAAGCTTAATGAAACTTGAAGAAAGAGAGCGGGAATAGGGAAAATGACTGCATCAAGAAACGAATGAATAAACAACCCCAGCGGCCCGAAATCTTTTAAAAAGTCAACTACAGCTTGAAACATTACCAGGCTCCCTTTCCATCAACTTACCTGCACATAAAGCCTGCTTATCGAGTTATGCCATTTGGAACTTTCCCTATGTGCTAACATATGCTGCAGCTTGTTGAAAAAGCGCTTTAACGCTTAATATTTTAATTATAGCACAATTGATACGGTTAAAAAGATGATAGTTGTCATGTGTTTGTTGAAAATTAGCAAATTCGAGTATTTGAGTTTAGTTCTTAGGATCTATATCCAGATTAATAAAGTCATAAGAACGAATACGTATATCCTGCTCTCAGGTTTCATCAACTTTTTTTATGTTTTGGCTGGATTCGATAAAAAAAGCCCCTTGTCCAAGGGAGGAATCCCATAACAAGGGGCTTTTGCTTAATGATTGTTGCTATAGTGCTACTCCCGAGTCTGACGGCGCGATACGCCGCTGAGCTGTGCAGCTTGAATGACGCGGCGACGAACCTCTTCAACGACTCTTGCGTTGAATACGCTTGGAACGATGTACATAGGGCTTAGCTCATCGTCGCTGATGACAGAGGCGATAGCTTCGGCAGCCGCGAGCTTCATCTCTTCATTAATCGTTGTGGCGCGGCTGTCCAGCGCTCCTCGGAAAATGCCAGGGAAGCAAAGAACGTTGTTAATTTGATTCGGGTAGTCGGACCGTCCTGTTGCGAAGACGGCAACGATATCCTCCGCCGCCTCAGGTCGTATTTCTGGCTCTGGATTTGCCATCGCAAATACGATCGGGTCCTTTGCCATCGTCTCAATATGGGCGCGAGTTAAAATGCCGCCAGCCGATACGCCAATGAATACATCGGCTTCAATAAGTGCTTCAGCGAGCCCGCCGCTGCGGCGCTGCGGATTCGTATTATCTGCGTACCACTGCCACATCGCATTATCGTAAGTGCGGTCTGCGGTTAAGATTCCTTCGCGGTCCACGCCGATGATATGCTGAGCACCGCCCGCGAGCAGCATTTTGGTGCATGCTGTACCAGCAGCACCGATTCCGCAAATTACGATGCGGGTTTCGCTTAAGCTGCGCCCAGTGAGCTTAAGCGCATTAAGCAGACCTGCATACAAGACGACCGCCGTTCCATGCTGATCATCGTGAAAGACGGGGATATCAAGCTCGTCCCTTAGCCTTTGCTCGATTTCAAAGCAGCGCGGTGCCGAAATATCTTCGAGATTAATGCCGCCAAAGGCCGGAGCAAGGTTCTTGATCGTTTCGATTATCGCATCTGTATCCTGCGTGTCCAGGCAGATCGGAAACGCATCAACATCGGCAAATTGCTTAAACAGCATCGCTTTCCCTTCCATTACCGGCATTGCGGCATAAGGACCGATATTGCCAAGACCGAGCACGGCGCTGCCGTCGGAAACGACTGCGACCATATTTCTTTTTACGGTAAGCGTGAAGGCTTTGGAAGGCTCTTCGAAAATAGCTTGACAAACTCTAGCGACATCCGGCGTATAAACACGCGACAAATCGTCGCGGTTCTGTATAGGCGTTTTTGGCTGGATCGTAATTTTTCCACCGAGATGCAGCAGGAAGGTACGGTCGGAAATATGGACTAGCCTGATACCGACTAATGATTTGAGCGCCAACGCCAGTCGATCGCCTGCGCCTTGCTCCGTAATTTTGACCGTTAAGTCGCGCAAGCTTTTGTTTTTGTCCGTGTGTATGACATCGATAGCGATGATGTCGCCGCCGGCTTTCTCGATTGCTGTAGCCGCTCTTCCAAACTGCGCGATATTCGTATCGATTTCAACCCTCAAAATAATCGTTTTCCCGTCTGTCATATGCGAACTCACAATAAACGGCCCCCTTTATCAGTTATCATTTTTGGATAAGGACGAACATTTTATTCTTCTTTCTTTTTATATAAAGAAAGCCG
This sequence comes from Paenibacillus sp. Y660, assembly GCF_057221575.1. Lineage (NCBI taxonomy): Bacteria > Bacillati > Bacillota > Bacilli > Caryophanales > Paenibacillaceae > Paenibacillus > Paenibacillus sp. Y660. The sequence goes on from NZ_JBXBBJ010000001.1 coordinate 281,805, forward strand.
TCACTGCATAAGGCGCAGGACAGCGTTCGGACAACTCGTCGGGTCGTATTGTTGGTTTCGCTTCGTTAGTAGACTGTGCCTGAATTGACCTGAGGCATAGGGCTCATGGATAAGAGAGAGCCAGCGATCGACAGTATCGTTCGAATCGAGCATTTCGCCAAAGCCGTTGCTAATAAAGTATTCACAGTTCTCTTCCTCTTGGCCGGGGATCGGTTCATAGAACAACATTGGAATTCCTTTGCTCATTCCCTCGGTGCAGGTCATGCCGCCAGGCTTCGTAATAAGGAGATCCGACACATCCATCAGCTTATGGACCTCGCGAGTGAAGCCAAGAATTCGGATGTTCGGATGCTGAAACAGCGGATCGGCGAGCATTTTTTCCTTCATTTTCTCGTTCGAGCCGACGCAGTAAATGAGCTGAGTACTCTCCCGCCATTTGGTCATATACTCAAGGGCATTATCCTCATACATAATTCCCCAACCGCCGCCCATAATGAGTACTGTAGGCATATTTTTCAACTCAAACTGCTTCCTTACCTCTTCCTTATCGTATGTATGCCAGAAATTCGGATGAACGGGTATGCCTGTTACTTCAATTCGATCGTTTGTGACGCCTTTTTCTATCAGTCGATTTTTTACAAGCTCGCTGGAGACGAGATATCGATTGACTTCCTGACTTACCCAGGACCCATGTGCGTCGTAATCTGTAATAAGCGTGTATAGCGGAACTTCCAGTCCTAGACGCTTGAGTCTGGCTACAACCGAGTTTGGACCCGGATGCGTACATACAATTAAATCCGGCTTGAGCTGTGAAATGACTTGAGACGTTTGGGTATAAAACATACGATGAAGCGCAAGCTGTGTAAGGCGATTAAAAGATTTTTTATAGTTGCTGCGGTACATAAGACCAACCATCTTTGGCTGTTTGTTTACCGTTTTGCGATATGCAGATATGATCCATGGACCAAGCACCGGATTAAGAAATTTTCCAAGCTCGATAACGCGGGTCTGAATTCCCGGACTTAACTGCTTCAGTCCAGCAGCGAGCGCATAGGCAGCTTGAGTATGACCGGAGCCAAAGCCTTCAGAGAGCAGAAGCACTCTTTTCTTACGCATTCATTCCACCTACTTTTCTAATTCCATATTACGATGCAAGTGCGACTAACACAAGTTTTATCCGATAGGGTTGCGAATATTGAGGTGGATAATCTATCCTTATATGCAGATGTGCATATTATTATGATATGTATCCCTACTGTCAACTATATTTACATATAATTTACAAGGAAATAAAAAAATAACCAGCAAGGATGTGGCCAAATGGAATCATTTAATCAGGAAGATCAGAGCATGAAAATAGGAGATCACGTTCGTGCGGAAGTCCGCTCCGGGCAGTATATAGGCGAGCTAATCGAAATAAACGGGCCGCGCGCGCTCGTAAAGGTGTTAGCCGTGCTGAAGCATCCCGAGCAAGGTGACCTTCATAATCCTTACAACCCGGATGTTCCTATGTTTCACGAGCGGCGCGCGCTTAGCTATACGGAGAAAACGACCGTTCTGATGCGTGATGTGAAGCGGTTTACAGGAAGCATTCCAGAATACGGCGCTTCGTTAAGGACTGCCGCTGAAGCGGAAATCGCCGGTCTGGATCGATTGCACCGCTGGGCTGCCAAAGGGCTTGAGCAAATGCAGCAGCTTCTCAAGGAATACAAGTAATATTATTTATTAATGAAGACGGTTATTAAGGTATCGCGATACACAACTTGATATTGCAAGCCCTCGGATATAGCGGCAAGCGGGACGTATAGCGTGCTTGCTTTGCCGCTTGAATGTATGAAGGCCGGCGGCGCTTGGAGCGGCTTAGACACCCCATTGCGCTTAAATGCTGTCGAATAGGCGGTAATATCAACCGTACCGCTTTGCAGCTTGATGGACGCTGTCTGTGTTGCGGCGTTCCATTTAATTGCAGCCCCAAGCGCATCCGTTATGCTGCGAAGCGGCACGTAGGTTCGATTTTGCACGAGAAGCGGCTCGTTTGAACCTATGAGCTCTTTCCCTTTGACAACAATCGATACGGGCACTTTGCTCTCTCTAGGCTTGACTATTCGGTAATCGCTCCAAATGGCCTTCGCAAATGCTTTCCCCATTGCCGCATAGCCGGCTTGAGTAGGATGAATATCTCCCTTGGCAATTGAAGTGAAGCTAAGCTCATTGTCAATAAATGAAGAAGCGACGTTTGCGATGCGAACATGAAAGCCATCCTCCGTTAGACGCTCCGACACTAAATGAAGACGCTCGCGAAGCTGCTTGACGCTATCAAGAAGAAACAAACGATCAGCCTCGGGATACAATGGGAAAAATAGCTCTCCGACCTTAATCGGCGGCGGGATCGGCAAATATTGATCTGCGACGACGACCTCCGCTTTCGGCTGCAGGCTCAGCATCAATCGAAGCGCAGCTTCAAGCTCTGATTCGTAATTGGCAAGCGTGCTCTCACGCACGGCTGCTGCTTCCACTTGATCTGCTCCGGCTTCCAGCTTCGCAAGGATGTTGTACATGTCATTGCCGCCGATCGTCATCACGATCAAATCGGCTTTCGTTAATGCCGCTCGAAGCTGCTTCGTTTTAGCAAAAATGCGGTCTGCCCGCGGGTCGGGAAGGCTGCTCTGTATATCCGTGCTCTTCACGCTCGCTCCGCTTGCGACTGCCTCCATCCATCGCTTCAGTCCTGTTGTCTGCAGCCCTAGCACGCCATAATTGGTGTATTCCGTGCGAAGTCCATGGAAAAGAGCTTGTTCATAGACATGCTCTGCAAACCCATATGGAATCGATTGCTCGGTAAAGCCGAACTCGTAGCCTGCTGTGACGGAATCGCCAACTGCGACGATTTTGTAAATATTCTCTTCAATAACTTTTTCTGATTGCGGGGCGGCATATGCGACAGCTAAGAAGGCTGAATCAGCAGGAAGACTTCCATTTGGGGCAGCCTTAAGAGGATGGGCAAGCGCTAACGTCATCGAACCGGCAATAACGACTGTGGCCGCCGCGCGCAGCATCGCTTTCCTAAACTTGCTATACAAAACGCACACATCCTTCTGATAAAATAAAATGAAATTGTAAATGAGAACTTATGATATGCTTATTATTCTTGACGAAACGGAGGCTGTACGGCCAAAAGGCCGACATTCGAGGTATGCAATTGTAGTAAAATAGTGCAAATAATTATGAAAATATTAAATTGATTCCGCTATGGGCTGGTGTTAAAATAATATAATAATCGCAATGTCGCGGTAGAGGCCCGGTATATGGTCGCTTAAACGAACGGCGCTCATTAAATCGAGCTGCTGGCCGTTTAGCTTATGAATGGCAAGGAGCAGGCCGATGCGCCTCGCTGACTACCATTCTATGATAAAACAAGCCAAAAATGAAGCGTAATGCGTATTCATCGGAGCTTATTTACAACATGTTCACGCTTACCCAAAAATCTTCTCATAGAAAGGTTGCACACAATGAAAGAACATATTTTGGGATTGCCGCCTAAGCAGGGGCTCTATGATCCGCAGTTCGAGAAAGACGCATGCGGCATGGGCTTTGTGGCCAACATCAAGGGAATTAAATCACACAAGGTCATCCGCCAAGCGCTGATGCTGCTCGAGAATATGGAGCATCGCGGCGGTCAAGGCAGTGAACCGAATACCGGAGATGGAGCAGGTATTTTGCTTCAAATTCCGCATGCTTTTTTTGCAGCAGAATTAAAGAAGCAAGAGCTTGAGCTTCCGGCCGAAGGCCATTATGCTGTCGGTATGATCTTTATGCCGCAGGATGAAGCTGCCCGCAATGCAATTGAGCGTGAAGTGGAGTCGATCGTTCAAGAGGAGAACCAATCGGTAATCGGTTGGCGTACGGTACCGACGGATGACAAGAAGCTGGGTGAATCCGCATTAGCGGTGAAGCCATATGTTCGTCAGCTATTTATCGGCATGAACGATAGCTTGAAGGACAATATGGCATTTGAACGCAAATTATATGTGATTCGTAAGCGCGCAGAGCTTGCGATTCGTTATGCCGGCAAAGAAGGCGGCAATATGTTCTACTTCTCGAGCTTGTCCTCGAGAAAGATCGTTTACAAAGGGATGCTTACGACCGAGCAGGTTCGCTCGTTCTACACCGAGCTTAATGACGAGTCAGTAGTATCGGCAATGGCGCTCGTTCACTCCCGTTTCAGTACGAACACGTTCCCAAGCTGGGAGCGCGCGCATCCATTCCATTATATGATCCACAACGGCGAGATTAATACGCTGCGCGGCAACGTAAACTGGATGCATGCCCGCCAAACCTTGTTTGCAACGGAATTGTTCGGCGACGACATCGAGAAAATCAAACCGGTCATTAACCCTGACGGCTCTGACACGGCGATGTTCGACAACACGCTGGAGTTTCTGTTCTTGTCCGGTCGTTCGATGGCACATGCAGCGATGATGATGGTTCCAGAGCCTTGGTCCAACCATGAGAGCATGAGCGACGAGCGCAAAGCATTCTACGAATACCACAGCACTTTAATGGAGCCGTGGGATGGACCGGCAGCGCTTGGCTTTACTGACGGCGTGAAAATCGGTGCCGTGCTTGACCGCAACGGTCTTCGTCCAGCCCGTTACTATGTAACGAAGGACGATCACATCATTTTGGGCTCCGAGGCTGGAACAGTTGAAATTCCGCCAGAGGATATTTTATACAAAGACCGCTTGCGTCCTGGGCGCATGCTGCTAGTAGATACAGAGAAAGGCCGCATCATCTCCGATGAGGAAGTGAAAGCGGAAATCGAAACGGAGCATCCTTACCGCGAATGGCTTGATGAGCATCTCGTTGATTTGGAAGACCTGCCGGAAGCGCCGGAATTGCCGGAGCCGAACCACGAGACGGTTCAAATGAGACAACAAGCCTTCGGATACACGTTCGAGGATGTTCGTAAAGTGCTTGAGCCGATGGCTGGCAGCGGCGCGGAGCCAATTGCTTCGATGGGCTACGACGCACCGCTTGCGGTATTGTCAGAGCGTCCGCAGCGCTTGTACAACTACTTCAAGCAATTGTTCGCCCAAGTTACGAATCCACCGATTGATGCGATTCGTGAGGAGATTATTACGGCGACTGGCACAACGATCGGCCCTGAACGCAATTTGCTTAACCCGGAGCCGGAAAGCTGCCGTCATATCAAATTGGCTACGCCGATTTTATCCAACGAGCAATTCGCTAAGCTGCGCCATGTGCGCCGTCCTGGCTTCCGTTCGATCACGCTTCCGATCTTCTTCCCTGCGAAAGAAGGCGAAGCAGGCCTGCGTGCTGCGCTAACTCAAATGTGCGAAGCTGCTGACCGCGTTATCGCGAAGGGCCACAACCTGCTTATTCTATCTGATCGCGGCGTCGACAAGGACAATGCTGCCATTCCGGCTTTGCTAGCGGTATCGGCCTTGCATCATCACCTTATTCGCCAAGGAACTCGTACAAAGGTAGCTCTATTGCTTGAGTCAGGCGAACCGCGTGAAGTGCATCACTTTGCGCTGCTGCTTGGCTATGGCGTAAGCGCCGTTAACCCATACCTAGCGTTCGAGACGCTTGACGATATGATTCGTCAGGGCATGCTTCGCGGCGTATCGCATGACAAAGCAGTCAAAAACTTTATTAAAGCAGCTACTAAAGGCGTTATTAAAATATTGTCCAAAATGGGTATTTCAACTATTCAATCCTACCGCGGCGCACAAATTTTCGAAGCGCTCGGCTTGAAAGAGGATGTCATTAACGAATACTTCACATGGACACCGTCCCGCATCGGCGGCATCGGCCTTGATGTAATCGCAGAAGAGACGCTTAAGCATCACAATCGTGCATTCGCCGAGCAAGAGGGCGGAGAGAAGGAGCTTGACTCCGGCGGCGATTACCAATGGCGCAAAGACGGCGAGGACCACCTGTTCACGCCGCAAACGATTCATACGCTTCAAATGGCTTCGCGTTCGAACGACTACAAGCTTTACAAGAAGTTCTCAGCGCTTGTACAAGGCGAGGACAAGAAGCATTTAACGCTTCGTTCGCTGCTTAAGTTTAAGGAAGGCCGCCAATCGGTGCCTCTTGATGAAGTAGAATCACTTGAATCCATCGTGAAACGGTTCAAAACAGGCGCGATGTCGTTTGGCTCAATCAGTAAAGAAGCGCATGAGAGTCTGGCTATTGCGATGAACCGTCTAGGCGGCAAGTCGAATACAGGTGAAGGCGGAGAAGATCCTGCACGTTTCATTCCTGATGCGAATGGAGATTCAAGGCGCAGCGCAATCAAACAGGTTGCATCCGGACGTTTCGGCGTAACGAGCAACTACTTGGTAAATGCAGATGAAATTCAAATTAAGATGGCGCAGGGCGCTAAGCCTGGTGAAGGCGGACAATTGCCTGGCCTTAAAGTATATCCTTGGGTAGCCGAGGTTCGTGGTTCAACGCCTGGTGTGGGCCTAATCTCGCCACCGCCGCATCACGATATTTATTCGATCGAGGATTTGGCTGAGCTTGTTCATGATTTGAAAAATGCCAACCCGCGTGCTCGCATTAACGTGAAGCTCGTATCGGGCGTTGGCGTAGGAACAATTGCGACTGGCGTAGCGAAAGGCCGTGCAGACGTTATTATGGTCAGCGGCTATGACGGCGGAACAGGTGCTTCACCAATGGGCTCGATCCGTCATGCCGGTCTTCCGTGGGAGCTTGGTCTTGCAGAAACCCACCAGACGCTAATGCTGAACAAATTGCGTGACCGCGTTGTCCTTGAGACGGACGGCAAAATGATGAATGGCCGCGACGTTGCAATCGCAGTGCTGCTTGGAGCCGAAGAATACGGCTTCTCCACTGCTCCGCTCATCGTGCTAGGCTGCATCATGATGCGTGTATGCCAATTGGACACATGTCCAGTAGGCGTTGCAACGCAAAACCCAGAGCTTCGCAAGAAATTTATGGGCGATCCTAGCCATGTTGTCAACTACCTGCGCTTCATTGCAGAAGAGCTGCGTGAGATTATGGCAGAGCTTGGCTTCCGTACCATTCAAGAGATGGTTGGACGCGTCGATATTTTGGAAACGAAGCAGCTTCTTGAGCATTACAAAGCAAAAGGCATTGATCTTTCGGGCATGCTGTACGAAGCGGAGCTTCCGCAGAATGCCGTACGCTATAATATTCAAGAGCAAAACCATGGACTTGAGCTGTCGCTTGATATGCAGCAGCTTGTTCCTCTTGCGCAGGCCGCGCTTGAGAACGGTGAGCGCGTTCGCGGTACGTTCCCGATCCTGAACACGAACCGTGTAGTCGGAACGATTTTGGGCAGCGAAGTCACTCGTCGTTATGGCGCGGCTGGCTTGCCTGAGGATACGATTTCTTATCACTTCGTTGGAACAGCTGGTCAAAGCTTTGGCGCCTTCGTACCAAAAGGCATCACGCTATCGATCGAGGGCGATTCGAATGACTATGTCGGAAAAGGCTTATCGGGCGGTAAAATCATCGTAGCTCCGTCACCAAAAGCAACCTTCGTTGCTGAGGATAACGTTATTATCGGCAACACTGCGCTGTATGGCGCAACTAGCGGTCAAGCGTATATCCGCGGTGCAGCAGGCGAACGCTTCGCCGTACGGAATAGTGGAGCAAGTGTTGTCGTAGAAGGCGTGGGCGATCACGGCTGCGAATATATGACAGGCGGACGCGTTGTCATTCTCGGTAACACGGGACGCAATTTCGGTGCAGGTATGTCCGGCGGCGTCGCATATGTCTACGATGAGAAAGGCGATTTCTACAACCATTGCAATTTGGAAATGGTACTGCTGGAGCGTGTTGAGGATTCGCTTGATATCGCTGAGCTGCGTGGCTTGATTGAATCCCATGTACAGTATACAGAGAGTGCTTTCGGTTCCCGTATATTAAATGACTGGGATTTATCGTTATCGAAGTTCGTCAAAGTCATTCCGAAGGACTACAAACGCATGCTTGAACAAATCCGCAAAGTCGAGGATACCGGCTTAGTGGGCGAAGAAGCATTGCTTGCAGCCTTTGAAGCAAACAAAAAAGAGCTTGCTCGCGCAGGCGGCAAATAATAATACCAGACTAATAATGTTATAGATTTAACAAAAGGTTAAGAAAAGGGACTGTCCCTGAAGTAGATACGCTACTTCAGGCGACAGTCCCTTTTGTTTTTCGACAAAATGCCAGTAAATTAGAAGAAAGCCGCACCCACTAACCGACATATTCCATCCGAAGGCTCGGGTATAATGATGTTATAATTTCTTTCATTGTCATAACACGATGAGGAGTCGGTCGTATGTTGAGAGATGAACTAGAAATGTCGATCGAGGATGATGCACAACTATCGAAGGTCACCACACTTGAAATAAATGAAATACTTGATCAAATCGGCATTCCACAAGAAAGGTGGATTTCAAAGAAGGACGTTAACGCAATAAACGCTCAGCTCTAATAAAAGCAATAAAGCGTTTGGTTTCATCCGGAGTTAGAGTCCGACCATCTATGCTTAAATGATAGGTTTTTAATAACTCTTCATCTGATAGCTCGAGATGGTCGACGAAGGCTCTCACATCATCGGTTAGTGTTTGCTGAGGGATTGAAGTCCGACCTACCAAAAAGTCGACTGTGACCTGAAATAAATCCGCGAACCTCGATAATGTTTCGGTGTCAGGCTCTCTTCGATTTTTCTCGTAATGCGATAAAGCCGCTCGTGAAATGCCAAGCGCTGTGGCGGTTTGCAGTTGCGTCCACCTCCGTCCGTCCCTCAATTCTGCAAGCCGATTGCCTATGCTCATCAAACTCCTCCTGTCTTAGAAAGGCTGCTAAGTCTATATTAATACGGAAACGCAGCAATTGCATTCATTTGCTGCAAATTATAAGTGACTATAATCATTTTTGTTATTAGGTATGATGGAGGAAACCCAGCATGGCGACGAATTCAAATGATCTCTCGCGCGCCCACATCAGGCTTCGCTTCACAGAAGGCGTAAAAGCAGAGCTTAGACTAATAAGCAAAGATGGGCAGATGCTCACTCCCTCGACGACTACGGTACAGCTGCTTAACTTAAGCCCAAATGGCCTATGTTTCTTATCTGGCCTGCAGCTGCCGATTCAGCACAATTATTCCGTAGAGCTTCGAATGACGATTTCCAATGTACAAATTAATGTGCGCGGCCGAATCGTATGGAATTCGAAGGCTGATAATCAGTTTGCACATGGCGTCCTTTTTGAATGCTCGAATACGCTCCGTTCTTTAATTATTGGCGTGATGAATCAAGAAATACTGGAATGCCAGCCGCAGCAGAAAAAAATACATTATTTATACAGCAGACTACTAAATACAAAGCGCATGCATTACAGCGGCTAGCTTGTTTGAGTATCTGTAATTTGGTAAGCGCTTGATAGAAGGGGGACAAGCTTTGAAGATCATATTGTTATCAGGCGGATCTGGAAAGAGATTATGGCCCTTAGCAAATAGTAAGCGTGCGAAGCAATATTTACCGGTGCTCGAAGGCCCGCGAGGCAGCATGGAATCTATGCTGCAGCGCTTGTGGCGTCAGCTAGATGAAGCGGATCTGCAGGAGCATGTCCGCATAGCGACCTGCCGCGAGCAGGTAGAGCTATTGCATACACAAGTTGGTACAGAAGCACCGCTTATTATTGAACCTGAGCAACGGGACACCTTTCCGACAGTGGCGCTCGCTGCCGCTTATTTGTATTCCATCGCCGGTGTATCTTTAAGTGAAACAGTCATTATAATGCCAGTTGACGCATATGTTGATAGTGATTTCTTTTCATACATAAGAAGGCTTTCTAAGCTGTCAAGAGAGAGCAGGTCAGAGCTGCTAATGGTTGGGACAAGGCCTAGCTTTCCATCCGAGCAATACGGGTACATCGTACCTGAATTAGCTCCGTATCAGGAGGATGAGGGCATAAGCGAGCGCAAGGTGCTAACATTTATGGAAAAGCCCTATGAGGCAGAAGCGAAATCGCTTATTGCAGACGGGGCATTTTGGAATAGCGGCATCTATGCCTTTTCGCTTGATTTTATGATTGCTATGCTTATGAACCGCGGTCTTCCTATTCATTACGATGAGCTGTATAAGCAGTATTCTAAAATCCCGCGAGCAAGCTTTGAAACCGAAGTTACACAAAAAACATATTCTCGATCTGTTGTAGGTTATGATGGCGATTGGAAGGGTTTAGGCACCTGGAAAACATTATCGGAGGAAATATCGTTTAATCGATTAGGCATGGGTGAAGTGTCAGAGGATAGCGAGCAATCTCAGCTAATTAATAAACTGGACATTCCAATCTCGATTATTGGCTTGAAAAACGTGATTGTAGCCGCAAGTCCGGACGGAATTCTAGTAACAAGCAAAAATGCAGGCGCCATTCTAAATGCAAAGCTGCAGTCGATGAATGAACAGCCCAAATATGAAGAGCGGCGCTGGGGACATTATAGAATTATTGATACAGCAATAATGGCATCAGGTTTACATAGCGTGACGAAGCGTATCTTTATTGCTGCAGGACAGAACATCAGCTATCACTTGCATTTTAGACGAAAAGAGGTGTGGACGATTTTAGCTGGAGAAGGGCTGATTGTTATCGATGAGCAGTACCGCCAAGTTGGGCCAGGCGATACGATAGTCATCCCAGAACGTTCTAGACACTGCCTGCGTGCGTGTACGGATGTTGAGCTCATTGAAGTGCAGACAGGTCAGCAAATACTTGAGGATGATGTCATCAAGCTAGGCGTTACATGGGATGAGATTACTAGTCAATTAAATATGGCGTAGGAGACTATCGTATGCATCGGAATGAGCTGACTGTCATTATTGCGAAGGTCGTTGAAAAGCGAGGCTCTATTGATGTCACATGCTACGGCAACGATATGTTTCCATTTTTACAAGATGGGAATGTGACGACGTTCGTTCGTGTACGCGAAGAGGAGCTGCAGATCGGCGATGTGTGCTTGTTTGAAAATAACGAAGGACACCTGTTGCTTAATCGAATGATTGAGATAAAATATGATCAGCAGTCAGCAAGCTATACATTCCGAGGCGATACATGCGATGTGCCGGAGCGGCCAGTAGCCTACTCCAAAATTATAGGGAAATTAAAAGCTGTTCACCGTGATGGAAAAGTGTTGTATGTCAATCATTGGCGCTCGCGGCTTCTCGAGGCTGCGGTGCTTCAAATCCTGTTTTGGCCAAAGGTTTCTAGATGGATTGCAAATCGACGTTATGATCGAACATCTGCCATTTAACGCATCATGCATCATGCATCATGCATACGTTAGGAAGAGGTTGATACAGTCATTACGAAAGAGAGAGGGAGCGATCTATCGGATGATATGTTCAAAGGACCGTTTTTATTGTGTTAGTTGCGGAGAGATGGTAGCAAATCCTGAGGCAGATATATTGTTTCGGACAGGATTTTTCCGAGTGGTACATCCAATGGGTTATTGCTTAACATGCAGCGTGGAGCAAGATAAGCTGGATGCTATAGTAGGATCGCCGGGTAAGACCAGTAACTATGACTATAAAATGTTCCTTCGCGCAGATGCGAAAGTTGCCGAACATGTTATACAACCCTATCGCGTGAATGATGATGAGAGTCTCTGCCCTACAGTCTAACTGTAGAGCGGGGGCTTTTTTTTGCAAACTACCAATTCTTTCCTGAATCGATTATAATGAATGAGATTTGGATCTTTTTGAGGAGGAGCTATGAGATGGAGCAGCCTATTGTTAGATTGCAAAATGTAACTAAAAAAATCGGTAAAAGAACGATTATTGATCGGTTGACGCTTGATTTGCCTCTTGGCGAAGTATTCGGTTTCCTTGGTCCTAACGGATCAGGCAAAACGACTACCATTCGCATGATGGTTGGCTTAATGTCATTGACTGAGGGCGAAATAACGATTAGCGGACATAGCATCACGAAAAACTTTGAGAAGGCTATTCGCCATGTTGGAGCGATTGTAGAGAACCCCGAGATGTACAAATATTTGAGCGGGTATGATAATTTAATTCATTATGCGCGTATGATTCCCGGCATTACAGAGCATCGTGTCAATGAAGTCGTGAAGCTTGTGGGCCTTGAAGGGCGAATTGGCGACAAGGTAAAAACCTACTCGCTTGGCATGCGGCAGCGTCTTGGCGTTGCGCAGGCAATCTTACATAAACCGCAGCTTCTTATTTTGGATGAGCCGACTAATGGTCTTGACCCTGCCGGCATACGCGAGCTGCGTGATTACTTGCGTCTGCTCTCCAAGGAGGAAGGCATTGCCGTATTCGTATCGAGCCATTTATTGTCCGAAATGGAGCTTATGTGCGACCGCGTCGCCATTATCCAAAACGGCAAGCTGATCGACGTTAGAACGATTCGCGGCGAGCATGCTGCCAAAGTAAATACGCGAGTTGTTATCGAAGTTGATCGTCTGCAAAGCGCTATCGAGGTTATCCAGGCTGCTGGATTTGCAGGAGAGCTTGAGGGTGAGAATACACTCGCTGTCGAGGCGGACAAGGAAGGCACAGCTGCGATTAACGCTTCGCTTGTATCAGCGGGCATTAAAGTATATGGCATCCGCGCGCAAGTCAAAACGCTTGAAGATCAATTTTTGGAAGTAACGGGAGGGGAACGCATTGGGTAATTTCTTGCCGCTTATTCAAAATGAAAATATGAAAATATACAGTCGTCCCCGCACATGGGTAATGTCAGCCATTTTAGTGCTTCTAGTATTAACGATATCTATATTATGGCTGGTTTTTGGCGGCAGGGACACATCGATGTGGGATGTCGTATTTTTAGAGTCTTCAATTTTGTTTTTGCTTGTAACGATATTCACGGTAGTTATCGCTGCCGGCGGGGTTGCGGAGGAGTTTACGAGCGGGACGATTAAGCTGCTGCTGATCCGTCCATGGTCGCGGTCGAAAATATTGCTTTCCAAATATATTTCGATCATTCAATTCGCTATTTTGCTCGCTATTCTATTGTTCGCAAGTACATTGCTGGTGAATTGGATTTGCTTTGGCATCAACGCATCACCTGATGTGAGTCCAAATTTTGTAGGCGAAGAAGGATCTAATCCAATTGCATATATGCTGAAGTATTATGGCTTAACGTTAATCTCGCTCGTCGTTACGGTTACGCTTGCTTTCATGCTCTCGACAGTGTTCCGCAGCAGCGGACTTGCTATCGGTATGGCTCTGTTTCTTCTGCTTGGGGTTAACAGCTTTATTGGCCTAATTGCGATGCTCGATTACAAATGGATCGATTATTTGTTGTTTGTCCATTTGAACCTTACGCAATATTTAAATGGCAGCCCGATGCGTGAAGGCATGACCTTAGGCTATTCGCTAAGCGTACTGGGTGTCTATTACGTCATATTCATTGCATTGACCTGGTATATATTCAATAAGCGTGACGTTGCAACCTAAGCTTCATCTTTAGCAAAAAAGCCGTTCCTGCTGTGTCATCCTCTGAAGGAAGACAGTAGACGAACGGCTTTTTATTTTAGCTGATTATCCAGCTTGTCTAGATTTTTCTTTAGACTCTTTGGCATGAATAGGAGTTGTATCGGATTCCGGAAGTGCACGGTTTTTGACATCCGTAACCGGATCCATATGGCACATGCCGTTAAGTCTGCCTCCATCTTGGATGATGACTGTACTAGCTGTAATCGTACCGGTTAAATGACCGGTAGAGGTAATGATGAGCCGTCCTTTCGTAACGATATCGCCGTACACTTTGCCAGCTATCGTAATATCTCTTGCTGTAATATTCGATCTTGCAATGCCGCATTCTCCAATGATGACATCGGCCTTGCATTCAATATCGCCACGGAATTCACCTTCAATGCGCAGACTTGCCTCGCAGTTCATTTTGCCCTCACTCACCGTGCCTTGACCGATCAGTGTATCGGTTGCCGCGAGCCGTTTGTTGTCTTTAAACATAAATTTTAATCCTCCTTTATTAGCGCCAGAAATGTAATGGGATTTACGGGCTCATTTTTTTGCATGATCTGAAAATGCAAATGCGGACCCGTGCTTCTGCCGCTTGAGCCTAATAAGCCGATTTTCTCGCCACGGACGATCTCGTCGCCTTTACTCGCTTCGACCTCCTTTAAGTGCATATAGGCACTCTGTAGGCCTCCTAGATGGTCGATCACGATATAATGGCCAAGAGAGCTATTGAACCCTATTTCGGATACAGTGCCGTCTGCTGCGCTAAGTACGGGATCACCAAGCTTGCCTGTTATGTCAATGCCTGCATGGAACGTAGAACGTCCGGTAAAAGGATCGCTGCGATAACCAAAACCGGATGTAAGCAGCTTAGAGCGTGTCGGCCAGGAGGAAGGATAGGCATCTACAGTGGACCTTGTTGCTTGGGCCAACTCATAGGTTAGCGCAAGTGTTTCCTCCATCGTCTCGACCATCGTGCCGAGTGAAGCGAGTTCATGGCTGGTATTTTGTGCGAGTAATGAAAAGCTTATAGATTTTTGTAGACTAGTGGAGTAATTACTGGAAATAGTGGGCGTAGACGGCAGCGTTCGAGAGGAGAGATCTGATGTTCTTTTTGGAGCTAGGTAGGCAGATGGATCTACTCTATTTCCGTAGTTTTTAATGAATTGCTTCAGCTTGAGCTCAAGCTGCTGCAGCTCATCGATCTTCGCTTTCATTTCAAGGGTTTGGTGCGATAGCCCGAGTATTTCTTGCTGCAAAGATGTGATTGCTTTGTCTTTTGCGGTTACGGTTTGAGCAAACTCAGCATCCTGATTAGACAATTGTTCCTCCAAAAGATGCAGCTCATAGGCTGACTTGATTTGGAGGCCCCCAATGCAGCCCGTAACCGCTAAAACCGCTGCCGTAGGCGCGGCAAAGACAGATCGCTTTGATATGTGAAATTGCTTCACAGTTTTATCCGCGCCGCGCATCACGACAAAGGACCATTTTGGATTCCTCGCTCGTTTCAATAGCCTACTCCTTCCGGCTGAGCTCATACAGGATCGATCAGAACGTTCTAATGCTATTTATTCTTGGAAGCAGTAAAACATGCCATAAAACTTGTGCGAAAACAAGAAAGACTGCCAGCCATGCACGAATGGTGCGGGCGGACAGTCTTAGGAAATGCTAGTGAGGTTAAGCTAACAACTATTGAGCTTCTACTAGCTCTATCTGTGCAATGGCTTGCTCAATAGCTGGCGTGATGGCGAAGGAGCGGCCCTGCTGCTGCTCAGCCGGCAAGGCAGCGAGCTGACCGATTCTTCTATTTATTTCATTAGTGAGATCAGTTACACGCTGTGCGTACTGCTTTGCCTTGTCACCGTTTTGTTCGGAAAAAGCGATCTGATTTGCTTTTACATAAGAAATTATCGAAGCCTCATAAAGAGTGATGTCCCAAGGGAACTTGGTGACACCCTCGTCAAGTATAGCAAGTGATTCTTCGAATTGTCCCTTTTGTTGAAGAAGACGATATTGCGCAAGGAGAAGACCGCGGTTATAAGAGTCTGAATCTCTACCTTGCTTAACCGTGTCAATGGCTTTATCTAGATAGGATGAATCAGATGTTTGTTTGTAAGCCTGCTCCAGCCAATCTGCCATCGTTAACGAGAAAGCCGCATGCTTAGGCGATGCATCGATTGCTTCATTTAACATCGGCACCAGCTGGTCTAAAGGCGTTTGCTGCTGAACGGCTAACGAATATACATCAGTGTATTTATGAACGGCGCTATTTTCCCGAATAGCAACGACAATCAGGAATAGGGACAGTAGAGCAAGAACTGCCGGATAAGCAGCCTTTTGCCATGGGCGTACCGTCTTTCCTTTGAGGCGTTCAATTAAAAACTTGCTGCTATAAGGAGCAAGCATACAGCCTAGAGAAATAAATACGAGCGCGCTAATAAACAGAAAACTCATATCAAAATCAATCGCGCTGTGAATGAGCAGTGAAAACGAAAGAATAAAAAAGATAAAATGGCTGCCTCGCAGCTCGGGATAACGGATGAAGGATCGGATATATAAGCTGTAAACAAAAGCGAGCAACGCGAGCAAGGCGATTAAACCAATCCAGCCGGTTTCTACAAGCGTCTGAACAAAGAAGCTGTGCGCTTGTCTGCTCCAATATGGGTTGTTCTGATATTGCTCATACATCGCCTGCCATGCACCGCCGCCTCCGCCGAGAAGCGGATAATCCTCAGCGACATGAAGACCATCTTTGTAAAAGGTTAATCGCTCCAGTACGCTGTGCTGCTGTAAATTAATATTTTCAAAGCGTGCAGCAATTTTATCAGGTAACAAACCGCGGATCGCACTGCTGCCTAATAGAGCTACTATAGCAACCGCTGCTAGGACGATTGCGACGACGGGTACAGCAGCGAATGACCATTTCTTTGAGGATAGATTTGTAAGCTTTGCTTCAATGAAAGCATTGACTTTGGTGTGGTAAAGCAAAATCAGGCCTGCAGTAATGACCATTCCGAGCAGCAGAAGTCCCCAGTTTTGCAGCGGCAATGAGCTGAATAATGAAATTGGGCTTTGCGCTTTCGTTGCGGTCGGTTGAACCAATGCGGCAATGGCATCGGCATTCGTTGTAAGTTTTCCTAATATAGCCATTGAGACAACAACAGACAAAACCATAAATACGATGTATGCGATTTGTTTCGTCAACCGTAAAAACGGCAGTAGGATTAGCACCATAACAGGAATAACTACGATAGCGCCCCGCGAATAGGTGAACATGAACGAAATCCATATCGGTACAAGCATAGCTGCATGAATGAGCCGTGCAGAAGGACGTATGCAGTGTGCGGCATAGTAGAGGCTAACTAAAAACAACGCAGCTAGGAAGCCGGCATAAGTGTTTGAATATTGAAAAACGGATGACAAACGATAGCCGTCATGAGCGAGCCATAGCGCATCTCTATAGTACATTTGGCCAAACAGATTCAATAAACCGAAGATGACGATTAAATAGGATGAGAGCATAAGGGCATATTCAATCGTTTTGCGTGAAAGCTTGGAGTCTGCAAAATAGAGTCCGCTAATAAAGAGAGCAGCGAGCAAAAAATAAACGAGAGTCATGAACTGTGCATAATAGCTCGATACGGCTTGAAAGGAAGATAACCAATAAATGAGCGGAAGTGTCATGACAGCAATCGACAAAATACCTCGGTAACTGCTCAGCAGCGTGCTGCGGAACATGTAGGCAGCTGTTACGATCAGTACAACGTAGCCAAAGATGGCCGCACCATAGATCGCAGACTCGAAGCCTAACTCATAGCCGTTGAACAATCCTCGATTATAAGGGAAAATGATAAGAAACAGGGCAATTCCAATCGTGCCAATCCACCTTAAAAGCGATAAATCTGCGGATATCGTCTCCGTACTGCTTTTTGAATTGTTTCGTGCGCTCATTCGTAAGTACTCCTCATCCATAGTTATGTATATATGAAACAGATATAGCTTCTTTTTGTATTTTATCAAATGGGGGAGTAGATTACTATAATAGAAACCATTAAAATGTATGGCGTTTACAGATTTGTAGGGAATGGGGGATTGTCGAAAAAGTATACATTACGCAAAATTTCTACAATTTGTTCGGTACTGGAAGTAGAATAAGGTATGAATATGGGAGGAACTTTGGTAAGATAACAAGGGATGAATCGACATTTTTATCAATAGATTTGTAGAAAACGTTAGTTAATTAATTTGTAATTAAAGTAAGAATAAAATATATGGTAGGAGAGTAACAAGAAATGAATCATTATTTTGATAAAATTATTCGATCAATGAAGCTTGTGAACGAACTTTCAAAAAAAGAACTTCAGATGAAATATTATGGATCATTTTTAGGAATACTTTGGGCTTTTATACATCCTGTAATTGTGATTTCAATTTTATGGTTTGTTTTTCAGGTGGGTTTCAAGTCAGTACCTGTTGAGAATGTCCCTTTCATTCTGTGGTTGGTTGCAGGAATGGTACCATGGCTTTTTATTTCAGATGTGCTTTCAAATGGTGTTTCGGCGATAACAGAAAATTCTTTCCTTGTGAAAAAAGTTGTGTTTAAAACAGAATTGCTCCCACTTGTCAAAATTATAACAGCATTAAAAGTACATTTATTTTTTATTGTGATGTTGTTTGTAATTTATTTAATTTATGGGTATTCATTAAAAGTAAGTAATATACAGATAGTTTACTTTATGTTTTGCTCTATTATTTTATTAATAGGATTTAATCTTTTAACATCTGCTTTAAATGTGTTTTTCAAGGATGTAGGACAAATAATTGCAATGATAACTCAATTCGGATTCTGGGTCACACCCATTTTTTGGATGCTAAAAATGGTGCCGGATAAGTATCATTTTATAATTAAATTGAATCCTGTTTATTATATCGTTGAAGGTTACCGTTCTGCTTTATTTACAAACGAGAAGATACTTGATCATCCTAACTTAACTATTTACTTTTGGATTTTTTCTATTGTTCTTATGTGTAGTGGCTGGTTGTTATTTAAAAAACTAAAACCGCATTTTGCGGATGTTCTCTAGTGAGGTATTTATGGATAATATAATAGAATTTATTAACGTTACAAAGTCGTATAAAATCTATGAAAAACAAATTGACAGGTTAAAAGAATCTATAAATCCTTCTCGTAAAAAATATCACAAAGAATATAAGGCATTGGATAATATCTCAATAAAAATTAATAAAGGTGAAAGTGTCGGGATTGTTGGAGTAAATGGATCAGGAAAATCCACACTTCTAAAGCTTATTGCAGGAGTTGTGTCTCCTACCATTGGCGAAGTGAGAATATCCGGAAAAGTATCAGCTATTCTTGAATTAGGCGCTGGTTTTAATCCTGAGTATACTGGTATGGAAAATATTTATTTGAATGGAACTATTATGGGCCTCGAAAGACAAGAAGTGACTGAAAAGCTAGAAAGTATTTTGTCATTTGCTGATATAGGCGATTTTATCCATAGTCCTGTTAAAACATATTCGAGTGGTATGTTTGCAAGACTAGCGTTTGCGGTTGCTATTAATGTTGAACCAGATATTTTAATCGTAGATGAAGCTTTAAGTGTAGGAGACACTAGGTTTCAAATGAAATGCATCGAAAAGATGAAACAGATTCGCGAGAATGGTACTACAATTTTATTTGTTTCGCATGCCATAGAACAAATAAAAAGATTTTGCACAAGAGCGATTTGGATTGATAAAGGAATTTTGCGCGAAGATGGGTCGTCTAATGAGATTGTAAATGCATACGAAGATTCACTTTATCTGGATAACATGAGCACTTCTGATTCAGATGAAATTGTTTGTGATATTGAAACGATTGAGCCATTTTCACTTCCTACAGATATAAGTACTGTTGGCCGAATTATTTCTGTAATACCAGGGAATTTGGAATTGAATACATTTGATACACTACAATTAGATGTGATTTATGACATATACGAAGAAGCTGTCCCCAATCTTTTGGTAGGTGTAGCTATTTACGATCGTGAAAGGAAGTACATATTTGGACCAAATACTTACTTGGATCAAATATCGATACCTTTCAATAGAGGTAGACATTCTGTTCAATATCGGATTCCTAAAATCCCATTGCTAAGTGGTACTTATTTTTTAGACGTAGGATTGTTCACTGAAAAAGGTGTAGTAATGATAGATTATAAAACAAACGTGGAACAATTTTCTATTAAGAGTGAGTATTTTACTGAAGGCTTATCATATATGGATCATGAATGGAGAGTAATTAAATGACAGGAACCATTCCTTTCGACCAATACCAAAGATATAAGCATGCCGCTGAGGTTATTTCTGGATGGAAAAATAAGTTTAATATTGACAAGGTAAGGATTTTGGAGGTCGGCGCTAATGAACATAAAAATCTTGAATTATTTTTATCTAATGATGATATAAGTTATTTAGATATTGAGGTTCCTGAACATCTGAAAAGTGATTCTTCATATACTGAAGGTGACGCCACAGAAATGCCTTTTGGAGAAAATGAATATGATTGGGTGATCGCTCTTGATGTTTATGAACATATTCAAAATGATCGGAAACATGCTCTATTGTCCGAAATGAATAGAGTGGGGAAAATTGGTTTCTTAATATCTGCTCCATTCAATACGGATGGAGTAGCTCAGTCTGAAAAAAATATTAATACCTTTTATAAAGTATTGTATGGGGAAGATTACCGTTGGTTAAAAGAACATGAAGAATTAGGATTACCTGATCTTGATAGTACATTGCAATTATTACAAGTGAAAAAAATTCCATATTTTCATTTTGGTCATGGTTCTTTAGCTCTCTGGGAAATGTTAATGTCAACTCATTTTCTAGTTGCAGGTAAATTCGCACTTCGTCCTTACTGTACTCTTATAGACAGTGTATATAATCAGAAAGTATATCAAAATGATTATAAGGGACCTAGTTATCGTCAATTTATTGTATCAATAAAAGACTTAAGTATATTAAACGAAATAGAAAATTGGATAGATACAAGAGCCAATACCGATATAAGTCTTAATGCGTTAGCGGAAATAGATGATTTTTACCAGAAATTAAAAATACTACATCAGAATATCAGTGATAAGGACAGAGAAGTACATTACAATGGTCAATTCCAAAATACTGAATTAAGGATTGAAGCAGTTGCTCAGAAAGTTAGTTATAATGAACAGTTATTAATTAATTATAATTCATCATTAAATAAGAAGATGGATGAACAATACAGTTTAATTAATGATGTTTTTCAGCAATTTAATATATCTTTAAACAAAATAATAGATATTGAAAATAAAGTTAATAGTTTAGTGGATACTAATATTGAGAAAGCAAGAGAATTAGAATCTCAAGCAAACTTAAAGCTTTTAGAAATTCAAGTAGAAATGGATAGAAAAGCACGAAACACAATGGAGGAGTTTGGATTAATTATAGAGCAAAAAGATATTTATATTTCTGAACTACAGTCAATGGCTGAGTCTCTAAGAATCAAAAATAGATTAAAGAAAATTGTGCCTAATAAAATCAAATGGCCAATGAAGAAAGCTTATAAATTAATTAAATTAGTCAAGCAAAATCCTCATTACTTAAAAAGAGGTTTCTTCGAATTTCGGAGAAGAGGACTAAAGGGTCTCCTTGAGAAGGTTGAAGGTGTAAAATTACAACAATTACAGCCAGAATATAATTATCAACTTCTGGATCACTTAGATCATCAGGGAATGTTAGAAGAGATTAATGAATGGGAATTCAATCCGTTAGTTACAGTATTAATGCCTGTCTATAATGTAGAGCCAAAATGGCTTGAAATAGCGATAAAATCTGTACAGCAACAAGTATACTCAAACTGGCAGCTTATTGTCGTTGATGATTGCTCAACGAATACTGATATAATGCAATATTTAAAAACGATTTCTGATGATCGAATTAGTATACATTTTTCGGGAAAAAATAACGGAATTGCGGTTACGACAAATATTGCTGCTTCATACGGGGAAGGAGAATATTTTTGTTTATTAGATAACGATGATGAACTTCGTCCAAATGCTATTTTTGAAATGGTGAAGGAACTTCAGAATAAGAAATATGATTTGTTATACTCGGATGAAGACAAAATTGATATGCAAGGGGTTAGAAAAAATCCCTTTTATAAACCAGATTGGTCACCAGATTTATTAAGGTGCCAGATGTATTTGGGTCACCTAGTGATGTTTAGAAAGAATTTATTTGAACAAGTGGGGGGATATAAAACAGGTTACGAAGGTGCTCAGGACTACGACCTTATTTTGAGGATGACGGAAACTGCCGGTTGCAGCATTCGACATGTACCTAAAGTGCTTTATTCCTGGAGAGAGTTAAATACTTCAACCGCACTTAATCCTAATTCCAAACCATATGCACAAACATCCGGTTTAAGAGCTGTAAATGACCATTTATCACGTGTATATGGAGAAGGAAACGCTTGGGCAGAAGAAACTGAACATTTATTTGTTTATGATACTCGTTTTCGATTGGCTGAGCCACTACCAAAGGTAAGCATAATTATTCCAACAAAAGATAAAATAGAGTTGCTGGAGCCTTGTATAGAAAGCATTATTAAGGTCACTAATTATGCTGATTATGAGATTCTTATACTAAATAATAATTCCGAGTTAAAGTCTTCTATTGATTGGTTTGACATGATACAAAAGAAATTTGATTTTGTTAGAGTAATTGAAGCATCATATGAATTTAATTGGTCGAAATTGAACAATCATGGGATAAGTGTTGCAAAAGGTGAAGTGTATGTATTTTTAAATAATGACACTGTGGTATTGACGGCGGATTGGCTGAACAGATTAGCCGAAAAATCTTTACAAGTTGGTGTGGGTACTGTTGGAGCTTTGCTGTTATACGAAGATGGGACAATTCAACATGCCGGGGTTGTAATCGGTATGGGAGGATGGGCTGATCACATTTTTAAGGGAATAGAGCCTGTCCATTACGGATCTCCCTTTATTTCTCCTGCTGTCATTAGAAATGTGAGTGCATCTACAGGTGCTTGTCTTGCTATATCGCGGGAAACTGTGAATAGTATAGGGGGATTTGATGAACAATTTATTATATGTGGTAGTGATGTTGAGATTTCTTTAAGAGCTACTAAACACGGATTGTTTAATATTTATGATCCTAATGTAAAACTCAATCATTATGAGTCAAAGACTAGAAGCTCCTTTGTACCGGAGCAGGATTTCAAGATGTCAGCCCTCCACTATGGTCCATATTTAAAAGGTGGAGATCCATTTTTTAATCAGAACCTATCATTGAAACATTTGGTCCCAACCATTAAATAAATAGGGGGAGAGTCATGTGAGCACTTGGGTCGATAAATTAAAAAGAGTAGCGAAAAAAAATAAGATGGTTAAAAAAGCATACGACCAAGCTAAAAGCAATTTTATTACAACACATATTGGTGAAATCACACCGTTTCTTGCTAGACGATCAGAAAATGAGAAAAAACGTTATAATTTGTTAGTCCCATCCATCAATAAAGAACATGTTTTTGGAGGAATATCTACTGCTATAAAATTTTTTGATGAACTTGTACCTGATGGATGCGACAAAAGAATTATTATGACAGATGCATCTCCAAGTGAAGTTGATCTAATTCCTTTTAAAAACTATGACTTAATTAATTCAGAAAATGATCCAACAAATAGTTATCAATTAGTTGCTTTTAATGACAGATATCAGAAGACTATTCCTGTCAGACGAGAAGATATTTTTATAGCAACAGCTTGGTGGACGGCATACAGTGCTCAAAGGATTGTCAAATGGCAGGAAATAGAGTATGAGCAATCGAGAAAAGAACTAATATATTTTATACAAGACTATGAACCTTGTTTTTATGCGTGGTCTAGTCAATCCATATTAGCAGAAAGTACTTATCATTATGATGGTCCTCAAATTGCAGTTTTTAATACGGAACTACTAAAAGAATATATGAATGGTTTAGGGTATAAATTCTATAAACAATTTTCGTTTGAGCCCCAATTGAATTTAACGTTAAAAAGTTATTTATCGAAGGATAATTTGAGAGATAAAAAAAAGAAGATACTGCTATACGGTCGACCATCAGTTGCTCGAAACGCTTTTACGTTAATAATCGAAGCACTAAGGATTTGGGTGTGGAAATATGAGGATGCTTCAAACTGGGAGATACTTTCTGTGGGTGAACAACATCCAGAAATAGACCTTGGTAATAATATAAAAGTACATTCCGCCGGAAAATTGTCTTTAGAGAGCTATGCACAATCATTAATTGATTCGTCAGTTGGTATATCGTTAATGATCTCTCCTCACCCAAGTTATCCACCTCTTGAGATGGCGCATTTTGGTATGAAGGTTATAACAAATAAATATGGGAATAAGGACTTATCTAGATGGCATGAAAATATTACATCATTGAAGTTGATTACTCCTGAGTCACTTTCAGAGTCTTTAGTAGAACAGTGTACATTATATAATAAGAATTTCAACCATAGAACATTTGGAAATACTAATATTCAACATTATATAGACGGAAAAGTGCTCTTTCCATTTATAAACGATATTCGAGATTTACTAAAAGAGTAATAAGTGAAATAGTACATAATAAATATACAAAAAGGTGATTATAACTTTATGAAAATACGTAAAGCCATTATTCCGGCAGCTGGTTTGGGTACAAGGTTTCTTCCAGCAACAAAAGCCATGCCTAAAGAAATGTTACCAATTGTAGACAAGCCAACTATTCAATATATTGTTGAAGAAGCTGTAGCGTCTGGAATTGAGGATATAATCATCGTTACTGGCAAAGGAAAGCGTGCAATTGAGGATCACTTTGACAGCAGTTTTGAATTAGAATGTAATCTTAAAGAAAAAGGAAAATTCGAACTTTTGAATGAAGTGCAAAAATCCTCCACTATGGCAGATATTCATTATATTAGACAAAAAGAACCTAAAGGATTAGGTCATGCTATCTGGTGTGCTCGAAAGTTTGTGGGAAATGAGCCGTTTACCGTTTTACTGGGCGATGACATAGTAAGATCAGAAATACCATGTTTAAAACAAATGATTGAATTATTTGAAATATACAATTCTCCAATTATTGGTGTTAAGCCAGTAAGTCAGACTGAAGTATCTAGATATGGTATTGTTGACTCTGTAAATATAAATGAAAAGATATATAAAGTGAAAAGTTTAGTAGAGAAACCTAAACTTCACGAAGCCCCTTCAAATTTAGCAATTATGG
This sequence comes from Paenibacillus sp. Y660, assembly GCF_057221575.1. Classification (NCBI taxonomy): domain Bacteria; kingdom Bacillati; phylum Bacillota; class Bacilli; order Caryophanales; family Paenibacillaceae; genus Paenibacillus; species Paenibacillus sp. Y660. Next base: position 306,639 of record NZ_JBXBBJ010000001.1, read on the forward strand.
GGAGGTATATACTTACTCCGGATATATTCGATATACTAGGAACTCAGAAAGTTGGATCTGGAAACGAAATACAGTTAACAGATGCAATAAGTATTTTAGCTGAAACAAAAAATGTACTTGCTTATTGTTTCGAAGGTGAACGATACGATGTTGGAGAAAAATTGGGGTATATTAAAACAACTATAGATTTTGCATTACAACATGAAGATCTTCGTGATGATGTATTGAAATATATAAAAGAGTTACAACGACAATTTGAGTTTTATGTTAATTAATGGAATGTTACTCATTGGATACTAGGGAGTTGCCAGCGAATTATGCTTAAAAGTAATAAGACTATATTAACGATTCTTCTATGTGCTTTATCTATTGGGTATATTTTCTATATGCTGTCTGCGCAAAGGTTTGAAAAAGAATACATAGTAGTACTTACTGTTGTTTTAGCCTGCATGAATGGTTTTTGTGTTTATTCATATCGACTAAAAGCAATATTTGGATTATTAATAGTTTATGGCTTTTTTTTTATAGCATTAATACCATATTATTCACCAATCGACGAAGGTGCACATTTTGATTATATTAGACATATTATTGAAGTGGGACAGTTGCCGACATTATTTGACAATATTAACACTAATGCACTGTCAGAAATAACCAGTCAGGCACTTCCTACGGCAATGCAGTACGAAGCTGTACATCCACCATTGTATTACTTAATCGGTTCACTGTTTTCAATATTTTTTATCGATAATGTGTATTTAAATTTGTTCATACTTAGAGTTCTAGGGTTAGTGATGTTACTTACTTCTTTATATTTTCTGTATAAGACTAAAAGAGAACTAGTCGGTTATAAAGTAATTAACGATTCTGGATTCATCGCTGCAAGTATTATCTTTGTGTTTTTTCTTAATCCGGGTATTTTAACAAGAATGATTACTGTTTCAAACGAGAGCCTAGTTGTTTTATTGCTCAGTGCAAAAATATTTTATTTAACAAAAATATATTACATGAAAAATATTAGTTATAAAGAAATTTTAGTGATATCTCTCATCACTGCTTGTTTAATCTTAACAAAAATAACTGCTGTATTTAGTTTTGGGATTGTATTAGTGTTTTTACTTAAAAGGAAATCTATTAGATATACCTTTGTCTATTCATTTATTGTTGGTTTATTAGTAATGCCATGGGTTATTTACAATTTATTCACGTATAAGATGCTGACGGGGACTTCTATTCATGTGAATTTTGTTAAGGGGATTGTGAATCCGAATGATATTAATTTTGATTTATTGTTTGTGATAGGAAGACTTCCTTATCTTTTAGGTAATTATTTTATTCCTCAGGAGTTTAATTTTCCAAACATCGAATTATCCTTTCTTATAATTCTAAGTTTCATGATAATGTTGTTATTCATCATGGTTTGTATATGTTTGAAAAAAATAAGTTGTTTCATTATTAGCCCATTCAAAATGATTGAAAACTCAAACGAATTCTATATTGTATTGCTTACTATGTGTGTAGCATTGAACATCCTGGTTCTTGTGTATGGCACGTTAAGCCAAGATGTTGATATCATGATAGGTAGATACTTATATATAAGTGTTATTCCAACATCTTTACTTGTTATATATATCGTGCAAAAATCAATAGTTCATCGATATTGGAAGCTGACTGGGATAATCTTTATAGTTATTTCAGCATCAATGTTGGCAAATGCAATTGTGATCTATGCCCAATCAACAAGTAATTTGTTTGCTGATATGAGCAAAGTTAAGTTCAATGAGATTACAATAAACAATATTGAAAAAGCCGTGGAAAAAAAACAATTAGAAATACCTGATTTAAAAAACCTTCCAGCTAATATAGAGGTTTTAAGCAGAGGTGCAAATCTGAAAGAACTATTTAAATTTAGCGAGATCTATGTTAATAATTTAGGAAAGCATCAGGATGGTATGATAAATATAATCGGTGATGATCCACACATAGTATGGGAGGCAGAACCTTTAATAGAAACAATAAATAAATATTTTATAGAAATAGACTTAAATATATCAGAAAATATAGATGCTGAGATATACGGGCAACTATTTTGGGCATACGATTCATCAGGTTTTTCTGAAGGAGAATCCTATAAATTCAAATTACAGAACGGCAAGTTATTTATTCCGTTGGGAAAATATAATGAATGGTTCGTAGGTGAAGCTGTTCGGTATTTAAGGTTTGACATTGATGGTTTGAACAATGAAACTGCATTTACATTAAGAGTGAATTTAGTAACATCAAAATAATTATAAACTATACTTAAAGGAATTGTATGAATACTAAATTATAATCTATTCAGTAATTGAGGTGATATTGTGATAATAATTCTGTTAGTTTTAGCACTAGTTTTCAATTTACTAGCACAGGTACTTCTTAAACAAGCAGTGTTAGGTATACGATTAGATTCATTGAATATTTCTTTCTTCTTAAAAATTATTGCCTCTCCTCAAATATGGGGAGGTGCTTTTTTCTACGGTATAAGTTTTTTGTTTTATGTCATGGCGTTATCTCGTGGTGAATTAAGCCGGATTTCCCCGGTTTCCCAAGCGCTAACTACTTTGGGGGTAGTTCTTATTTCTGTGCTATTATTCAATGAACCACTCACTGCATTAAAAATTGTTGGTCTTATATTTCTTATAGCTGGTACAATCATTCTTTTTTTATAAGGTAAAGGGGCTTACATGAAAACGATTAGCTATGATTATGCGATAATAGGTGCTGGAATTTATGGATTGTATGCTGCTAAGTATTTAGGTGAGCAAGGGCTTCATGTTGCATTAATTGAGATGGATTCTGAGCCACTGACACGAGCGAGTTATATCAACCAAGCTAGAGTACATAATGGTTACCATTATCCTAGAAGTGTCTCGACTGCATCTAAGTCAGCACATTACTATGAACGTTTTAATCGAGAGTTCGATTTTGGTATTCACAGTGAATTTAAGAAAATTTATGCAATATCTAAGTATGATTCATTAACGAATGCGGAGCAATTTCTAAAGTTTTGCATGCATGTAGGTATTCCCGCTGATGAAGTTAATCCTATAAGATATTTTAATCGTGGGGTTATCGAAGCAGCTTATGAGACAGTAGAGTATACTTACGATGCTAAGAAAATAAAAGAAAGGTTCGTAGAATTATTACAAACATATCCCAATGTAGATATGTATTTTAATACTCAGGTTAAGAATGTTGACAGTGATACAGATAAATATATGATTTGTATAAATTCAGAGCTAACTTTACAAAGTCCAAAAGTTCTAAATGCAACCTATGCAAGTATTAATCAGGTTCTAAATGAGTTTAAATTGACTCCATTTAAAACAAAATATGAATTATGTGAGGTTATATTAACCAAAGCAAATAGTGAACTTAATAATGTAGGCATAACTGTAATGGACGGGCCATTTTTCTCAATTATGCCGTTCGGACTTTCAGGCTATCATTCATTGACTTCGGTAAGTTATACACCGCATGAGACTGCGAATGGTCAATTCCCTAAATTTTCTTGTCAGAAGGATAGAGTAGATTGCACAGAGTTTTCCTTACAAAACTGTAACTCTTGTTCATTGATCCCGAGTACAGCATGGATAAGAATGAAACAGCAATCACAAAAGTATTTAAACTCAAAACTACAGTTTGAGTATGCTAATTCGTTATTTTCGGTAAAAACGATATTAAATTCTGCCGAACTAGATGATTCTAGACCAACTGTCATCAAAACGTCATCTAATAAGCCATCTTTTATTTCTGTTTTATCTGGTAAGTTTAACACGATATATGATTTGGAGGATGTCTTATTGTGAAGGAGCAGGTATTTGTTTCTGTTGTATTGTATGCACATAATGAACAAGATTCGATAAAAGAAATGTTAGTTCAAATTGATCAATCAATGAACAAAGCTTTCTATCACTATGAAATCATAGTTATTAACGATGCGAGTAACGATTTAACTCTTGAAAGAATTAGGAATGCCTCAGAATATTTGCAGGGTACTATTATAATAATGAATTTAGCCAGGAAGCATGGTATCGAGAAAGCCATGATGGCTGGGTTAATAAAATCTATGGGTGATTTTGTATTTGAGCTGGAAAGCATAAGTATGGATTTCCAATTAGAACAGCTTATAAAACTTTATCAAACAGCCTTAAAAGGTTCAGATATTGTTGTTCTTACTCCATCTGTAAATCCATCATGGACGTCAAAGTTGTTTTATAAAATAATAAATAAAATTTCCTATTTAAGACTTGACCTTCAAACAGAAACTGCTCGACTAGTCTCACGGAGAGCATTGAATGCTATGTTAAACTTAAAAGAGAAGGTTCGTTATAGAAAGGCATTGTACTCGTATACTGGTTATACCAAAAAAAGTATTCCTTATACACCGGACAAAAACAGAACTGTCCAAGTTAGGAGAGTGAACCGTGAGAATGTAAGTACGGCGTTTGACATTATTGTTTCGTTTTCAAATGTTGGTTTAAAGTTTGCACATTATTTATCTATAATTTTCTTTGTATTTAGTATGTTTATGGGGGCCTATGCTTTATATAACTACATTTTTAACGCGTATGTAGTTCAAGGCTGGACTACACTAATGATTTTAATAAGTGCAGGATTTGCAGGATTGTTTTTTATTGTGGGAATGTTAGGAGAATATATTTCGCGTATAATGATTGAAATCCAAGACCGCCCTGCATATACGACGAACTCTACTGAAGTAATTAAAGCTAAAATTAGAACTGTAGATACGTATAACAGTGAACTTGAGGTCGCAGCAACAAAACAGGAGGGGTAAATTTGAAAACAGCGATTATTGGCTTTACTGGTTTTGTTGGTTCTACTCTTTTATCACAAACAACATTTGAGGATTACTATAACTCTAAAAATATTGAAGAGATAAGAGGGAAGGAATATGATCTTGTTGTTTGCGCAGGTGCTCCGGCTGTGAAGTGGAAGGCTAATCAGTTGCCTGAAGAAGATCTAGCCAATCTTGAAGGATTAATGTCGCATGTAAGTACAATAAAAGCTAATAATTTTGTTTTAATCTCGACCGTAGATGTTTATCAAAAACCTATTCAGGTTAATGAGGAAACGGAAATTTCTGAACTGACGATGGAACCATATGGTAAGCATCGTTATATGCTAGAGAAATTTGTGCAGGACAAGTTTGAAAGAAGTATCATTGTTCGTTTACCTGGGCTCTTTGGCACAGGGCTAAAGAAAAACTTTATATTTGATTTAATTCATGATAATTGCCTTCATTTGACTCATCATAAAAGCATATTTCAATTTTATGACATGTCACGATTGTGGAGCGATATAAAAGTTGTTATGGACAGTAATGAATCGATAGTCAACTTTGCTACAGAACCAGTATCAGCTGAAGAGATTGCTAATCATTGTTTCAAATCTGATTTTACAAACGACAACGGTAAGAATCCAGTTAATTATGATATGCAAAGCAAGTACGCAGGATTATTCGGAAGACCAGGACCTTACATGAACACGAAGGAAGAAATTTTCTTGCAAATAGAACAATTTGTTAACAAGGAAAGGGAAAACCGATGAAACTAGCGATATCTAATATTGCCTGGGAAGCACATGAAAACGACCAAATGATTCCGTTGCTTAAGAGATTTGGGGTAAGTGGAATTGAACTAGCTCCGACAAAGAATTGGGAGAAGCCAACCACAGCAAGTGATTATGAAATAGAGTACTATAAAAAATATTGGATTAGTCGAGAGTTAACTCCAATAGCAATGCAATCATTACTGTTTAACAAAGCTCACTTATCCATTTTTGGTGATGCTCAGGATGAGACATTTTATTATTTAATAGCACTTTTAAGGCTAGCAAATAAGTTAGGAATAAAGGCTGTTGTGTTTGGATCACCAAAAAACCGGCTAATCGGTACTTCAAATCGAGATGTAAGATATGAGGAAGCAGTAGATTTTTTTAGAAAAATAGGCGAATATGCAATTCAATTAGGCGTTCAATTTTGTATTGAACCTAATCCTGTACAATACGGATGTGATTTTTTAACAACCTCATTAGAGGTATTAGACTTAGTTAAAAACGTAAAAAGTGATGGATTAAAACTTCATTTAGATACAAGTACGATGCTATTGAATGAGGAAAATCCAGAAATAATTCTACCAGAGTGCCTCCCGTATTCAGGACACTTTCATATAAGTGATCCTTATTTAAATATTCCAGGAAGCTATAGTTCCGGACATGAAGCAATTGCTGGAGTCCTTCATGAATGCAATTATCAGGGATGGGTGTCTATTGAAATGAAAAACGGAATTCTTAAAGATAATAGCGAGGCATTATTACAAGCATTAGAATATGTGAATAAACACTATTTTCAAATAAGAGGGTGAGGTACTTTTAAGTAATGATGAATCGATCAGAGTGGATAGTCCCCAGACATGATAAGAAAGTATTTTCATCAAAAAAAAATGCATACTGTGTATGCATCCCAGTGATTAACGAAGGGGAGAAGATTCAAAAACAGCTGACTAAAATAAAAAACTTCATTAATACGGTGGATGTTATTATTTTGGATGGAGGTAGTACAGATGGATCTTTAGAGGATGAATTCCTGATGGAAAATGGAATTAGAACTATTCTAACTAAAAGAGATAAAGGAAAACTTAGTGCTCAATTAAGAATGGGATTTGCATACGCTTTGGATGAAGGCTACGATGGTATTATTACTGTAGATGGAAATAATAAAGATAGTATGGAATCAATACCGTTGTTTGTAGAACAATTAGAAGAAGGTTATGACTTTATTCAAGGCTCAAGGTATGTTCCTGGGGGTGTTGAAGTAAACACTCCATTGAGTAGAAAATTAGCAATTAAGCTTATTCATGCTCCATATCTATCTCTTATTTCAGGTTTTAGATATACAGATACCACAAATGGATTTAGAGGACATTCAAGAAAGCTTCTATTAGATTCACGAGTAAGACCATTTAGAGACATCTTTGAAACATACGAACTTCTTGCGTATTTATCTTATATATCTCCTAAAATTGCAATGAAGGTTATTGAAATCCCTGTAAGCCGCGTCTATCCAAAGGGTAAAGTACCAACTAAAATAAGTCCAATTAAAGGGAATATTCTATTGCTTCGCACCTTATTAAATTTAGCACTCCACAAATATAATGTGAAAAAATAGGAGGGATTTCGTTGAAGGGCATCATTCTAGCAGGAGGAACCGGCTCACGCCTATTTCCCCTTACAAAGGTAACTAATAAGCACTTACTACCTGTCGGTAAATATCCGATGATTTTTCACTCTATCGCCAAGCTTAAAGAAGCAGATATTACAGATATACTCATCGTTACCGGCAAAGAGCACATGGGTGACGTTGTGAATTTACTAGGAAGCGGTTATGAATTCGGAGTTTCATTTACTTATAAAGTGCAAGACGAAGCGGGTGGAATTGCACAGGCTCTTGGTTTAGCAAAGCACTTTGTAAACGGTGATCAAATGGTCGTTATTTTAGGTGATAATGTGTTTGACGACAGTATTGCTCCGTTTGTGAGTAACTTCCAAAAGCAGAATAAGGGAGCAAAAATTCTTATTCAAGAGGTTCATGATCCGCAGCGTTACGGAGTACCTGAGTTAGATGGAGATAAAATTGTTTCAATCGAGGAAAAGCCTAAGCAACCTAAAAGCAGCTACGCAGTAACGGGAATATATATGTATGACAGCAATGTATTTGAAATTGTTAAAACACTTAAACCATCCGGTCGCGGTGAGCTTGAAATCACGGATGTGAATAATGCATATATTGAAGCAAATGAACTAAGCTATGATATTCTCCAAGGCTGGTGGACGGATGCGGGTACACATGCCTCGTTGACGAAAGCAAATGAGCTTGCTAAAGACCTTACGTTTGGCGAAGAATTTGGAAAACTAAAATTATAAAAGAATAGGTGACATATGAAAGTAATAGATTCTAAGCTTCCTGGTGTAAAGCTGCTCGAGCCTGCTGTTTTCGGTGATCACCGCGGATTCTTTTTGGAAAGCTACAACGAAGAAACGGCCCATACTAATGGAATCCCACACGCTTTCATCCAAGACAATCATTCCCTATCAGTAGAAGCCGGAGTGCTCCGCGGCATGCACTATCAACTATCTCCAAAAGCGCAAACGAAGTTAGTTCGAGTTACTGCAGGAGCCATCTATGATGTAGTTATTGATATACGTAGTGGTTCCCCAACATTTGGACAATGGCAAGGATTTATTTTAAGCGCTGCAAATAAACGACAGCTACTAGTTCCGCAGGGCTTTGCACATGGTTTCTGTACCCTCGTACCAAATTGCGAGGTTCAGTATAAGGTTGATGCCCTCTACTCCCCCGAACACGACCGAGGCATCGCCTGGAACGATCCTGCTCTAGCGATAGATTGGCCTACTTCGAGTCCGATCCTATCGGATAAGGATGGCAAGCATCCTTTGCTAGCCGATGCAGAAATCAACTTTGTATATGAAGGGTGAGTTAGACTCGTGAAATTACTAATTACCGGCGGTGCCGGCTTTATTGGCAGCAACTTTGTTATCTATATGATCAATAACTATCCGAGCTATGAAATCATAAATGTTGATGCGTTAACATACGCAGGCAACCTTGAAAACCTGCGCTCGATCGAGCAGCATCCGAACTATACATTCGTGAAGGCAGATATTGCCGTACGGAAAGAGCTAGAGCCGTTATTCCAACAAGGGATCGATGCTGTCATCAACTTTGCAGCAGAGTCACATGTGGATCGCAGTATTTTGCATCCGGAAATTTTTGTGCAGACGAATGTACTTGGTACGCAGACGCTGCTTGACCTCACGAAGCAATATCATGTGACGAAATTTGTTCAGGTATCAACGGATGAGGTTTACGGAACGCTTGGCGAGACAGGCCTCTTTACTGAAGATACGCCAATTGCGCCAAATAGCCCTTATTCGGCGAGCAAGGCTGGAGCTGATCTGCTCGTTAGAGCCTATCACGAAACTTTTGGCCTAAATATTAACATAACGCGCTGCTCCAATAACTATGGTCCCTATCAATTTCCTGAGAAGCTTATTCCTTTGATGATACAGAACGCTCTTCAGGATAAGCCGCTTCCAGTATACGGCGATGGCCTGAATGTGCGCGACTGGCTGTATGTAGAGGATCACTGCAGCGCTATCGATCTCGTTCTGCACAAGGGCCGCAGCGGTGAGGTGTATAATGTGGGCGGACGGAATGAGCGGAACAATCTGCAAGTTGTTCGTACGATCCTTGAAGAGCTTGGAAAACCCGAGACGCTTATCTCTTATGTGAAGGATCGTCTTGGTCATGACCGCCGATATGCGATCGATGCGGACAAAATCCGCAATGAGCTCGGCTGGCAGCCAAAGTTCAACTACGAGGACGGGATTAAGGAAACGATTCGTTGGTATTTGAGCAACGCAGAATGGATGGAGCAAGTCGCTTCCGGTTCCTATCAACTATATTACGATACACAGTATAAGGATCGCCTGGAGGCGAATAAATAACATGTCTAAACTAAAAATCGTCATTACTGGCGCAAATGGACAGCTCGGACGTGAATTGGCAGAGTGGACGACGGATACGGCTGACATTATTGGATTTGGCCGTGAGGAGCTGGATATCACGAGCCTGCCAGCTTGCCGCAATCTTTTTACACTTCATCGTCCAGATGTTGTAATTCATTGCGCTGCCTATACAGCAGTAGATAAAGCCGAGTCTGAGCCGGATGAGGCTTATCGTGTGAATGCAGCGGCTACTCGCAACGTGGCGGTTGCTGCTCGCGAGGTTGGCGCTAAGCTTTGTTATATAAGCACGGACTATGTATTTGATGGTTCTAGCACAGTACCATACAATGAATATGACCAGACGAATCCACAAACTGTATACGGAAAGTCGAAGCTTGCGGGTGAGCAGGCTGTACTTACGCTTCATGATCGCTCCTTTATCGTGCGTTCTTCCTGGGTTTATGGGAAATACGGCAATAACTTTGTGAAGACGATGCTGAGAATGGCTGACGAACGTGATCAGCTTAAAGTAGTAGCAGATCAAATCGGATCGCCGACCTATACGCATGATCTGGTTGCATTTTTATTAGAGCTCGTGCATACCGATTACTACGGGATATACCATGCTTCCAATAGCGGAATATGCTCATGGTATGACTTTGCCAAAGCGATTTTCGAAGATAGCGGCACTGACATTCAAGTTGAGCCCTGCACAACGGCTGATTTTCCAAGACCGGCTCGAAGACCTGCCTATTCGGTTATGGATCATTGCGCCATTCGCAGCAACGGACTTAACATACTGCGGCCTTGGCGTGAAGCGCTAAACCACTATCTCAAAGACAGTGAGTGATAACAGTTATGCCTACAGCAAGCGTTTGTATTGTGACTTATAATAGCGCAAAAGATATTGAAGCTTGCCTGCACGCTGTTCTGGAGCAAAGCTTTCCGGTAGAACGCATTGTCGTGATCGACAATGCGTCAACAGACGGAACGCAAGAGCGAGTGCTGCGTTTTGCGGATAAGATTCATTTTATAGCGAACGAAGTGAACAACGGGTTTGCCGGAGGCCAAAATCAGGCAATCCGGCAAACCCGTTCGGATTATGTGCTCGTATTAAACCCGGACGTGACGCTTGATCGGGACTACATCGCTGAAATAATAAAGTATATGGAACATGATCCGTCGATTGGAAGTGCAACCGGTCGACTCGTTTTTGCGTCTAATACAGAAGTAATGGACAGCGCGGGACTAGGCATGAAGCGAACTAGAAATGCATTTGATCTAGGTGCTGGCGAGCCAGTATCGAATTGGAATGCAACGCAGGCTGTATTTGGCGTTTCAGGTGCGGCGGCGGTATATCGGACGGCTATGATTCACGATGTGGAATACGAAGGACAATTTTTTGACGAGCAATATTTTGCATACAAGGAAGATGTTGATGTGGCGTGGCGTGCGCAGAAGCTTGGCTGGACTTCCTATTATGTACCGGCAGCGAGCGCACTGCATCATCGAGGCTGGAAGAAGGGCAGTCGGAGCAATGTTCCATTGTTCGTACGGAAGCATTCCTATCAAAATCGCTTCTTTACATTAATAAAAAATGAACCTTTCGGCTGGCATTCGCTAGCGATTGGACCACTTATACTAGCAGTTGAAGCTATAAAGCTTGCTTATATTGCATTGCGAGAACCCGGCTTGCTGCGCTGCTGGCCTACTATTCTTCGTTCTCTGCCAAGCATGCTGCAAAAACGTAAATGGACGATGGATAAAGCGAAGCAAAAACAACGTAAGCCCCATTAGAAAATGTGGTAAAATGTGGGGTTCTCCTCGTATTCTATTTTTGGTACAATGCAGATAGAGTCGAAATTTAAGAGAATGCGGGTGAAAGCGGCGAATGCTTAGGCAAAATCAAAAATTTTTAACACAATTATATATGTTGGCGGATTTAACCTGTACATTGGTCGTATTTATGGCGGCGTATTGGCTTAAATTTTATAGCGGCCTGCTGCCAAGCTATAACTCCGTGTCATTCTCGACCTACTTGCTATGGGGAACCATTTATTCCTTTTCAGCGGTGCTGATCGGCTTTTACTTTCAATTTTATTCGCCCAAGCGACGCAAAAACTATTCCTACGAAGTGCTGCGGATATTACAAATTCAAACGATAAGCTTTCTTGGCTTGCTCAGCTTGTTCTTTTTCACACGTGAAGTACATATCTCTCGTGAATTTCTGGCGATTTTCTTCATTATGAATTTTATTGCGATAACGTTATACCGCTTTTGGGTAAAATCGATGCTTGCCTCGTTCAGACGCAAAGGCTTTAATAAGCGCTTTGTGCTCATCGTTGGAGCAGGATCAGTGGGACGAAGCTTTTATACGAACCTGCAGCAGCACCCGGATCTTGGCTATGAGGTAGTCGGTTTTCTCGATGATTATCAAACGGATCACGCGCTGGAGTATCAGCATATGAAACCGATTATTGGCAGGCTGGACGCATTGAAGCTTAAGCTGGAGAAGGAGCCGATCGATGAGGTCATTATCGCTTTGCCGCTCAATGCTCATGTGAAGTATGCGGAAATTATTGAAACCTGCGAGCAGACTGGCGTCAAGACGCTTATTATTCCCGACTTTTTCGACCTGCTCCCTGCCCGGCCGTTTTTTGACAACTTTGCTGGTATCCCGCTTATTAACGTAAGGGATGTACCGCTTGATGAGCTAAGCAATCGTATCCTTAAGCGTTGGTTTGATATTTCGTTTTCATTGGCTGCCATCATAATCACTTCTCCAATAATGCTATTTATAGTTTTAGGTCTCAAGCTGACCTCGCCTGGCCCGGTTTTGTTCAAGCAAGAGCGTATGGGGCTGGATCGCAAAACGTTTCACATGTTCAAATTCCGCTCGATGCACGTATCAAACGATACTGTATCCGATACGCAGTGGACTGTGGAAAATGATCCGCGACGCACTAAATTCGGCAGCTTCCTGCGCCGTACGAGTCTTGATGAGCTCCCGCAGTTTTTTAACGTGCTGCTTGGTCATATGAGCGTCGTCGGACCTCGTCCAGAGCGACCATATTTTGTTCATCAGTTCAAGGAAGACATTCCGAAATATATGATTAAGCATCAAATTAGACCCGGAATTACAGGCTGGGCGCAAACGAATGGCCTTAGAGGCGACACTTCCATAAAAGACCGCATCATGTTTGATATTTTTTATATAGAGAACTGGACCTTTTTCTTTGATATCAAAATTATTTTTAAAACGGTACTGAAGGGCTTGATTAACAAAAATGCTTACTAACAGCAAATCAGCAATCCGAGTATCGGTTATTATTCCTACGCTAAATGCAGGGACAGAGTTTGAAGAGCTATTAGAGCGGCTGCAGCGACAGTCTGTCCCTCCCCATGAAATCATCGTAATTGATTCTGCTTCTGAGGACGGGACGCAGGAGCGGGCTCGCAAAGCTGGTGTACGCCTTTTGAACGTTGAGCGAAAAGATTTCGATCACGGCGGCACGCGAAACCAAGCAGCCCTTCAAGCGCAAGGCGATATTTTGCTCTTCTTGACACAGGATGCGCTTCCTTATAATGAGAATCTTATAGAGGAATTAACTAAACCGCTTATCGAACAGGAGACCATTGTCTATTCGTACGCCAGGCAGCTACCTAGACTGGGCGCGAACGTATTGGAGCAGCTTGCAAGACAATATAATTATCCAGCCGAGTCGCAGATCAAATCGTATGAAGATATCGAGCAATTGGGGATAAAAACTTTTTTCTGTTCGAATGTTTGCTCTGCTATCAAGCGCGATACGTTTGAAGCGATGGGCCGCTTTCAAGAGCCGGTCATTTTTAATGAGGATTTGTTTATGGCTGCAAAATGTATCTTGACTGGCTATAAGGTAGCCTATAGCGCAAAGGCTGTTGTTTATCATTCACATGACTACTCGATCAAACAGCAATTCAAGCGCTATTTCGATAACGGAATTTCGATGCGCTGCAATACGTGGATAACGCCTTACAGCGCTGTTGGCAAAGCGGGCTCGAAGCTTGTTAAGCTGCAATTGCAGGAGCTGCACCAGTCTCGCCAGTGGCAGCTTATTCCTAAGCTGGTTGCCGAATCGGCAGCAAAGCTCATCGGCTATAAGCTAGGCATGAATTTCCGGCGGCTTCCTTCCTTTATCACCAGAAGGCTTAGTATGCATCGTCTTATCCTTACTCATATCGAGAATAACAGTTCTGGTGTAACGATGAAGCAATAATCCAATCGTACTATTCGAAAGCCTATCCAATGATCGATCATCGGATGGGCTTTTTATTTTTAGCAAGTATACGTTTCTTACACTGCGCTCAAACTAGTGACACTTGTCAGCGGCCTGTAGGCAAGCAGGAAAGAGGTGTTCTTATGACTACATGGTGCATTTGGCTAATAGCGGTGCTTGTTGTTTATATTGCCCAATTAGCTGCCGTTTTTATTATGGAGCATCACAGGCCGGCGCAGCTGACGGCATGGCTGCTGATTGTTTTTGCTTGTCCGCTTGTAGGCTTCATAGCCTATCTTATTCTTGGGAAAGATTTCACAAGACGCAGGCGCATAGAACGATTTAAACAAGCGGCTATACGCAGCGCGAACCAAATGTCTGAAAAGGTATATGGGGCAAAGGACATTGGAAACAAGCAGCTAGAGCAGCAAGACAAGCTGTATGCCATGCTTACTGGACTAGTTCCTTTTCCCATTACTCGCAACAATGAAGCGATTGTATTAACGAATGCCCAAGACACCTATGAAGCGATATTGGAGCAGCTTGAGCAAGCAAGCCATCATATACATATGGATTATTACACAATTCGAGATGATGATATCGGCTCGCGTTTTTTGCAGGTGCTTACACGAAAAGCGCGAGAGGGCGTAGAGGTTCGTGTTGTGTATGATGGCATCGGCAGCTTGCATTTAGGTGAAGCCTATCTAACCGAGCTGCGCCTCTCAGGTGCCCAAACGAGCTGCTTTCTTCCCCCTCGAGTTGCCTTTTATGACAGAAAATTAAATTATCGCAATCATCGCAAAATCGTCGTTGTTGATGGGAAGGTTGGCTTTGTCGGAGGTATCAATATCGGTGATGAATATTTAGGAAAGGACCCGAAGCTGGGCTTTTGGCGCGACACCCATATGCAATTAAAGGGCGACTCGGTTTATTACTTGCAGGAGCTGTTTATGAACGATTGGGCGTTTGCCGCAAAAGAAGAGCTTGATAGCGAAGCTTATATGCCAAGGCACAGTTGCCAAGGGGATGAGCGTGTATTAATTGTGCCAAGCAAGCCGGGTCAGCATAATCATAAAATCATAGAGGTTATGTTTGCGGCAATAACCGCAGCGAGCTCGCGAATTTTTATAACTACCCCCTATTTTATTCCCGATCCTAGTCTTGTGATGGCACTCAGAACGGCGGCTCTCAGCGGCTTGGATGTTAGGCTGATTATTCCGGGCATAGCCGACTCGAAGCTTGTGCTGCTCGCAACCTTATCGTATATCCAGGATATGCTTGGGGCGGGAGTTAAGGTTTACCGTTATGAGAAAGGCTTCGTTCACGCGAAGGTGATGATCGTTGATCGCATGCTGGCAACTGTTGGTACAGCGAATGTCGATATGCGAAGCTTGATTAGCAACTTTGAACTCAATGCGGTGCTGTTTGATGAAGGAACGATCGATCGTCTGGAGGCTGACTTTATGGAGGATTTACGGAATAGCAGGGAGCTGGAGCGCCAATCGTTCCAAAATCGTCCAAGGGGGCAAAAGGCAGCAGAATCCCTGCTCCATATGCTCTCGCCGCTGCTCTGACGAATGCATGGCACAAAGCCATTTCGGGCATATTTTTCGTAGTGGCTCAGAGCAACGAGCTGGGCGCAGCAATTGCATACGCAAGCCGTCATGCATGCGAAAAAAATAAGGGGAGGGTACTACAATGACGGATACGAATAATGATGAAAAGCAAACAGCAGCAGAGCCGATGCATGAGGGCAGAGATGATTATTTTATGGATATCGACAGGATGGTAAATGAAGGCCTCGGCGGCGGCAACGTTACGCTGCAAAACGGCCTGATCGACGAGTCGACTACCGATACGATGGAGCGGGAATCAAAGTAACAGAAGTTACTCAGATAGGGAACACAATAAAAGGCAGAAGGAGGGCTTGGTTAAATGGAAACAGCGCGCGCAATGCAAATTTATGAGTCGGAGCAAACATTTTTGGTTCAACTTGACGAGGATTCAGTCTGGATCGAAAATGTGGACGAAGCGAACGGCATGGCGACCGTTATGGTCGGGAACAATCCTGTAAACACAAAGACGGTATCCTGCGATCGATTGAAGGAAGTCAGCAAGTAAACTATCCAACGTTTCAAGCAAATTACACATGACAAGAGGCTATCCCGCATATCGGAGGGGTAGCCTCTTTCATTCGTATATTCGGCTTTATCCGCCGTACGCATCACGAAAGGCAGCGCACAGCTTGGCGCGATCGACTTCCCACAGCTCTGCAATCTCAGCGCTGACATTTTCGTCCCACCAATCGGATTGGATCTTGCGATTGCTCTGATTTTCGACGATCCAGGTAAGATTTAAAATAACCTTCTTAAAATAGAGCTCTTCGGCCTGCTCCATTTTTTCCTTCGATATCCACAGCTTCATTCGCTTGACGGTTCTATAAAGCTCTTTGCTGCAGGCTCTTCGGAATTTTCGCGCGGTTGGAAAGCCGGCGTCATGCTTAGGCGTGTTAGCTTTCATTGTCAAACCGACTCCTCTCTATCCCATATGTATGCGCCCGGGGAGGAGGAGGTCACAGTTACTCGTTTAGCGGTTAAAAGAGTTACTGTACGACGATATAGCCGACCATTGGGCCGCCATGGCGCATATCGGTATGGGTCAAGCATTGAATCGGATAAGTGCCTTCCTTATCGGCCGTAAAACGAACAACCGTTGTTTTGCCTTTTGTTACTTCGCCCCGAATGCCTAGCCCCTCCACGACAAACGGATGGCTATTTCCGTTTACGCCGCTAATTTGCAGCTCAATCGACTCGCCTTTGTTCACGTGCACGGTGCCGGGATGCCAGACATACACTTCAAGCTCCTTGCCGTCGGCGGTTTGTGTTTTGTATTCGCCAGTCACAAGCTGGATGACTCGCGCCTCGGCAGCCTGTCCGCTAACCGTTCGCGATTGGTTCCAGCTTAAGTAAACGCCGGTTAAAATGATCAGTGCAGCTACTACGATAAACAATTGGATCTGTCGTTTGCTTACGATAAATACTTTGGACATGAAACGATCACCTCGACTTTTCGTATCATTTAAGGCTAGTCTATGCATGGGCTTGTCAGCACATGACAAAAGTGGAAGGCTGTCTGTAACGTATGTTAGAATAGCTTGAGTGCTGGAGTTGCAAGCAAATGCTTCATTTTTATGAAGGAAGGCGGATTGAGAGCAGAAATGGATTTGATTCATGAATTATTGGATGGCGTACTGAAATGGGTAGAGAGCTTAGGGTATTTTGGTATTTTGATCGGACTATTAATTGAAGTTATTCCAAGTGAAATTGTATTAGGCTATGGAGGATATCTCGTATGGAAAGGGGATATTTCCTTCTGGGGCGCTGTTTTTTTCGGTACGCTTGGCGCGGTCGGGCAAAACTGGATCCTTTATTGGATCGGTCGATACGGCGGACGTCCAATTGTTGAGAAGTATGGCAAGTATATCAAAATCAAGCAAAAGCATGTCGACATTTCAGAGAGTTGGTTCAACAAGTATGGTGCAGGTATCGTGTTTACAGCACGCTTCGTACCCGTAATGAGACAGGTTATTTCGATTCCAGCCGGTATGGCGCGCATGAACTTTGGATTATTCACTCTACTCACTGCGCTTGCATCGCTGCCTTGGTCCATTTTATTTGTTTACTTAGGCAAATCTCTTGGCGAAAACTGGGATAAAATCGACGAGAAAGCTGCGCCGTATGTTCAACCAGCCATTTTAATCGCAATAGCACTTCTTATCGTATATGTTCTTTTCAAATTTGTACGCTCGCGCCGCAAATCGGTATAATGGAATCGTATAGGAAGCGAAATGAATCATTAACCATTAAATGGATGAGAGAGGGATTCTTATGAGCAAAAGCGTAGCAGACAAGCTCGGCAAAGGCATTAGCCCACAGCAGTTCATTGACGGCATGACAAAAAATAAAGAGAAGTTTATCGAATGGTCCGAAAAGTTTGTTTGGGCAGATGTGAGCGACAAGGAATATTTCGATTCGCTGAACAATCGTGACGATCTTCGGGTGTTGATTCTGATGGCAGATTGGTGCGGTGACGTTGTTCGCAACATTCCCGTTGTATTCAAAGCGCTTGAGAATAGCGGCATTCCGACAGAGGTGCTTATTATGGAAGAGCATCTCGATACGATGGACCAATTTTTGACGATGGGCGGCCGTTCCGTTCCCGTCGTTATTATTGCGGATACAGGCGGAGCTGTGCTTGGACAATGGGGACCGCGTCCGATCCACGTACAGGAAGCGATGATTGCGTTCAAACAGCAAAATCCAGATCGAGAAGCAGCAGATTATCAAGATAACCTTGCTGTTACTAGGCAAGAGATTGGCCGCCGTTATGGAGAAGGAACCGAATACCAATCCGTAATCGTTAAAGAGCTCCGTACTTTGCTGGAGTCGTTTTAAGAAAGGCATGAATGAAAATATGAAAATCGAAACCTTTACATTAGGACCGCTGCAGACAAATTGTTATCTGATTACAGTAACAGAACCGGCAACGAGCGAAGGAGAGCAGCCCACAGAACGGGCTATCGTCATTGATCCGGGCATGAATCCCAAAAAACTGCTTGAGCGGCTTGATGGCGTAAAGGTGGAAGCTATTCTGCTGACGCATGCGCATTTTGACCATATGGGCGGAGTAGATGAGCTGCGCAAGGCAGCCGGATGCCCAGTCTACATACATGATTTGGAGGCGGACTGGCTAACCGATCCGCGCAAGAACGGCTCGATGAGATGGCAGGATGTAACGCCGCCGCTCTCTACGGATGCTGCTGAGCATGCGCTTGCGGAGGGACAAACCTTGAAGCTGCTAGGCTTATCCTTCCGAGTTATGCATACGCCAGGCCACTCGCCTGGCAGTGTCAGCCTCTTGTGCGGCAGCCATTTGTTCTCTGGCGATGTGCTGTTCAAATTGTCGGTTGGCCGTACGGATCTGCCTGGCGGGCGCGAGCGGGATCTTTATGATTCCATTCGTTTGAAGTTGTACAAGCTAAGTCCAGATGTCATTGTATATCCGGGACATGGCGGACGTACGACGATAGGTTATGAAATGGCAAACAACCCGTATACGGGAGCATGATGCAAGGAAGGGGCATGACGTTTGGCGGATTCAAAGGTACTGCATTTTACAGAGGAATCAGATGAAGGTACGGGAAAAACGAAGCTGACAGCGGAGCAGAAGGCAGCTGAAGGCCAGCGAATCATGAACGGCATAGCAGCGCAGCTATCCATTCCGATCACGAAGGTGAAATCGGCTGTAAGCTTGCTTGACGAAGGCAATACGATACCATTTATCGCCCGTTACCGTAAGGAAATGACCGGCGAGCTTGATGAAAATGACTTGCGAGCGATCGAAGAGAAGCTGCAGTACATGCGCAATCTGGAAGAGCGAAAGCGCGAGGTTATTCGCCTCATCGATGAGCAGGGCAAGCTGACGGAAGAGCTGCGTGCGGATATCAATAAATCGGTTAAGCTGCAGGAAATCGAGGATCTTTACCGCCCGTACCGGCAAAAGCGCAAAACGCGCGCCAGCGTCGCGAAGGAAAGAGGGCTGGAGCCTCTATCTGAATGGCTATGGTCGCAGCCGCGCAGCGGCGATCCGCTTGCTGAAGCTGCAAGCTATGTAAATGAGGATAAAGGGGTGCCGACCGCTCAGGATGCGCTTAACGGCGCAATGGACATCATCGCGGAAAACATTGCAGACGATGCTTCGATTCGTGCTTGGGTGCGTAAATTCACCTTTGACCAAGCGCTCTTGAAGACAGAAGCAAAGAACGCCGCTGAAGAAACGGTCTATGAAATGTATTACAGCTACCAGGAGCCGGTTCGCAAGCTGCCTCCGCACCGCGTGCTTGCCATCAATCGAGCAGAGCGAGAGGACGTTCTGCGCGTTTCATTTGACGTCCCGACGGAACGTATTCATGAGCATATTCAGCGAAAGCTGCTTAGAAATGGTACAGTCCAGTCCGTACGCGATGTGCTTGCTGCCGTAATTGAGGATTGCTACAAGCGATTAATTTCGCCTTCCATTGAACGCGAGGTGCGCGGCGAGCTGACGGAGAAAGCGGAGGAGCATGCGATTTCGATTTTCTCGGAAAATTTGCGCAACCTTCTGCTTCAGCCTCCCGTTCGCGGCAATATCGTGCTTGGTGTAGACCCTGCGTTCCGTACGGGCTGCAAGCTGGCAGTTATCGACGATATCGGAAAGCTGCTTGAGGTCGCGGTCTCATACCCTACCCCGCCAAACAATAAGGTGGCGGAAGCGGAGAGGCTGATCAACGGGCTGATTGATAAATATAAAGTTGAACTAATCGTAATCGGCAACGGAACGGCATCCCGCGAGACGGAGCAATTTATCGCGGCCTTGATAGGCAAGCGTAAGACGGCTGCTCCGGGCGGGCCCGAGCTGAAGTATATAATCGTCAATGAAGCTGGCGCAAGCGTCTATTCGGCCTCCAAGCTCGCTCAGGAGGAGTTTCCGTCCCTTGACGTGGCAGAACGCAGCGCGGTATCGATTGCCCGCAGGCTGCAGGATCCGCTCGCTGAGCTCGTCAAGATTGAGCCTAAGGCAATCGGCGTGGGCCAGTACCAGCATGATGTGAGTCAGAAGCGTCTCGACGAGACGCTTGGCGGCGTAGTCGAATCGGCGGTTAACCATGTCGGAGTCGATGTGAATACGGCATCCGCATCGCTTCTCTCCTATGTAGCGGGCATTAATGCAACGATCGCGAAAAACATCGTCAAATACCGGGATGAGAACGGTCGGTTCGTGAAGCGGGCGCAGCTCCAGAAGGTGCCGCGTCTTGGCGCTAAATCGTATGAGCAATGCATCGGCTTTTTGCGTATCGTCGAACCCGTTAACCCACTCGACAGCACGCCTATACATCCGGAGTCCTATGATGTGGTAGACAAGCTGTTCAAGGAGCTGGGCCTTACGCTTAAGCATCTGGGCTCTGAGGAGCTGAAGGTGAAGCTTTCCCAGCTTGATGCGGACCGAGTTGCACCTGAACTCGGAGTTGGCGTTCCGACGCTTCGTGATATTATGGACAGTCTGATTAGACCGGGACGAGATCCTCGCGAGGAGCTTCCGCCTCCGATTTTTCATACCGATGTGCTGAACATTGAAGATTTGAAGCCAGGGATGGAGCTTCATGGAACGGTTCGCAACGTTATTGACTTTGGCGCTTTTGTTGACATTGGCATCAAAAATGACGGGCT
The DNA here is from genome assembly GCF_057221575.1 of Paenibacillus sp. Y660. Classification (NCBI taxonomy): domain Bacteria; kingdom Bacillati; phylum Bacillota; class Bacilli; order Caryophanales; family Paenibacillaceae; genus Paenibacillus; species Paenibacillus sp. Y660. The sequence continues at coordinate 327,751 of NZ_JBXBBJ010000001.1, forward strand.
CGTCCATATCTCCCAGCTGAGCGATAAATTCGTTAAGCGTCCGATGGATGTCGTATCCGTTGGCGATACGGTCACCGTATGGGTGCTCAGCGTTGATGAGAAGAAGGGCCGCGTAAGCTTGACTATGCGCAAGCCTAACTAAATAGCAATCCAGAATAAGGGTTTGCCTGTCACTAGGCAAGCCCTTATTCTTTAGTAAGAGCATGGGCATCCCATACAAAAAGGAGTGCGATGACTATGAAGACAGACAAAAGCAGCAGCACCGCCCATCCAAAATGGTTCGGACTTTCGCTTCAGGCGCTCGTTGTTTTATCGCAAAAGTCGGAAATTTGCCCGAGCGCTGCAATCGCGGACTGCTTGAAGTCGGAGGCGACTCAGCTGCGCAGAGTGCTTGCAAAGCTGGCAGCAGCACAGCTTATCGAAACAAGGGAAGGCCGCGACGGAGGCTACAGATTGAAGCGCCCGCCTGAGGCCATCTCGCTTGCAGAGGTATATACCGCGCTCAAGGTCGGAGAGCCTTTCTGCAGTGGAATGCTGGAGACGATCGGCATTCATGATACAGATCTGAAAATGAAGTCGGCGTTTACCGATATTGCGCAAGAAATCGAGCAGAAGACGATTGATACGCTGAAGAACTGCACGATCGCTCAGCTCGCAGAAAGAACATTATCACAATCTTCGTAAAAAAGTAAATTTAATAAAGTTAGTTAATTGACAAACATAACGGTACGAACTATACTGTGTATATAAATTGTACAGTTAACCGGATGTAAACTGTGCGGATAATTACACAGTATGTATTTGAAAATAACTGTGGACCATTCTACACAGATAAAAAATATTCCTTTGGAGGGAAACCAAATGTCATCCACTCAAATTGATTCGCAAGTACAAGTTCAAACGAATGAAAGCTCTGAAGCTGCTTTTTTCGACGTACTGAATAGCCGTCGTTCCGTTCGTAAATATGACAGCAGCGTCGTTATTTCGGAAGAGGAAATTCGTGAGATTTTGGAAATTGCTACAAAAGCACCTTCTTCCTCGAACATGCAGCCTTGGCGTTTTCTTGTCGTCACTGATCCAGAACTGAAGCAAAAGCTTCTTCCAATCGCATTCAATCAACAGCAAGTTGTAGAAGCATCGGCGATCGTTATTGTACTCGGCGATCTAGAAATGTACTCCTTGTCCGACAAGATCTATCATGCGACTGTAGCAGCTGGTTTTATGACGGAGGAAGTGGCGAGAAATTTCATCGACAACTCGGTCAAAATGTACTCATCCTTGCCGGCTGAGCGCTTGAAGGATATCGTTGTCTTCGACACAGGCCTTGTGGCTATGCAAATTATGCTGACAGCGCGTGCTAAAGGCTATGATACGGTACCAATGGGCGGGTATAACAAAGATCAATTGAAAGAGTTCTTTAATATTTCGGATCGTTACGTACCTACTCTAGTGCTGCCAATAGGCAAAGCGGCTGTTGAAGCTCATCCAACAACTCGTTTGTCAATTGATGATATTACTTTTTATAACGGACTATAATAGCTGATTGCAAGTAGCATGCAAAAACCGGCCTCTCACTTGATGAGGCCGGTTTTTTCGTTCAAATATAAGTAGTTGATTGCTAGGCAATGATAACCTGCTTATATTACTCCGCGAAATGAGCTATTTACGGGTAAAGGAATTTGTCTCATGCGGTTATGTGATGCGAATAGCATGCATTATTGAAATTCGGTGCCGTTGCCTTGTTCCTTCGGACTTTGTTTGTTGCGGTAGAAATACCAGCAGTCATTAAGCAGCTTAATCTGCCTGCGGTCTTTCTTCTGAAAAGCTCGCATCAGTTGATTGCACAGCCACTGTGGCATTATACATCGTCCTCCTCCCGTGCCTAACTTGTTGTAATACTACAATATGGGGGAGGGCGAGTGTCCGTGCAGGTCCAACGTAAATGCTGCCTAAATGCTCTGTTCTTCTTCGTACTCCTCATACCACTGCTCAAGCTGAGCCTGTAGAGCTCGGATTTCCGTAAGCAGCGAGATAAGAGGATATGATTTTTCTTGCACGCTTGCAAAATCCTTCTCCAGGCTGTTGATGTAATCCAGCCCTGATACGATAGCGATTGATGAATCATGAAGCTCGACATCGTTGCATTCCGCGACAGCGTAAGGCAAGCTTGGTACATGCTCGGCAGTTAATTTATCGATTTCTTTATGAAGCCGCAGATTGAGCGCGCTTAGCTGATAAGCGTGTGAATCAGGCATTTCGACGAATAAGATGCTGTCGTTTTGTTTCAGTAGGACGTAGCGCATTGTAGCCATAATAGTTCTAGATCTCCCCTCGGTATGTTGCCGGTGCATCATGCTGCAGATTTTTCTGCAAATTCTATAATTCCTACTTGACAGTGTAGCGTATCGCGGCTTTAAAATTCAAGTAGTTGGGGGAGATTAATCAATGAACAATGAAGCATTGCAGCAATGGGTTGAGCAAATATCAACTGCGTTTTTTGGCCGTCCGTTTCTACATCAAGCAACATTCAACAGCCGTCTAAAGGCAACGGGAGGACGTTATTTTACGCGCTCGCACAACATAGAGATCAGTCCGCATCAGCTTTCCTCGTTTGGGCATGAGGAAACGGAGAAAATTATTAAGCATGAGCTATGTCATTATCATTTGCATATAATGAAGCGGGGATACCGGCACCAGGATGCTGATTTCAAAAATTTGCTTGCCCATGTTGGCGGCTCACGCTATTGCCAGACCCTTCCGGAGCGCGCAGAGCGCAAGCAGCAGCCGTTTCGGTACAAGCTCATTTGCAGCAAATGCGGGATGGAATATTTGCGAAAGCGGAAGATTGATCCAGCCAAATATGCCTGCGGAAAATGCCGCGGAAAATTAAAGCTAATATGGATTGACAATCAAAATGCAACATGATATATTATTACTTGTCACTTTTACTTTTCCCTGATAGCTCAGTTGGTAGAGCACTCGACTGTTAATCGAGTTGTCACAGGTTCGAGTCCTGTTCGGGGAGCCAGATTTGGAGAGATACCCAAGTGGCTCAAGGGGACCCTCTGCTAAGGGGTTAGACTGCGTAAGTGGTGCGAGGGTTCGAATCCCTCTCTCTCCGCCACATTTTTTTCACAAGTGCTTGTAACGGGAAGACCGTTCATCCGGTCTTTTTTATTTGCCGCTTGAGGTTGCGACTTTGTGAGAAGCTTATTGATGTGACACATAAGGCCCGTTGGTCAAGTGGTTAAGACACCTCCCTTTCACGGAGGTAACAGGGGTTCGAGTCCCCTACGGGTCACCATTTATCCTCAAAGTGTACCAGCTCTAAGGAGCTCGATTCAATCACAGCGAGAGCCATTAGCTCAGTTGGTAGAGCACCTGACTTTTAATCAGGGTGTCGAAGGTTCGAGTCCTTCATGGCTCACCATTTTCTAGCATTGCTAAGGAAATGTGAGTGAAGGATGATCGACTTATAAATGTGCGGTAGTGGTGGAACGGCAGACACGCTATCTTGAGGGGGTAGTGTCCCATGGACGTGCAGGTTCAAATCCTGTCTACCGCACCATAACTTACTCTTTGCCGATGTATATAGGTGAACTTAGAAGGTGTCATAAAGCACTTTTCTGATAGATGATGCCACTTTATATTCAGATCATAAAAATCTGACTAGAGAGTGGTTTTTTCGTTATAAGTTACTCGAACCGTCCAAACAGATGCATCATTAGAGATGAGGAGCTGTAAACATGAAAATAAACTTAAACTTTACGAACAAAGGACAAGCGGCGATTGGGAAATTTAATAACGAGGAATTGCTCGAGATTTTTGGGCGTTACAGCAACACCTTAATGAAAAAGTATTCCATTGAAGTGACTGTACCTGCGGAAGGCAATGAAGCGATTATCGAGAAAGGGACGCTTTCGGTTTATGTAGACAAAATCGAATGCGATGTTGACACGTTCTTTAAGGAATTAGGAAGAGATGTTAAGGTTCCTTTGAAGAAGAGACTTACGCCTGAAGACAAGTTGGACAACGTATTTAAAGCGGAAACCATTGAATAATGTAAGCAGTGCGCTGCTCTGAAAATTCTTCAAAAAATGCTTGTACTCCTGCTAATTAGCTGATATAATCATTTTTGTTGTCTCAGACAGCGATTGATTTTTGGCATCAAAACGGCCCGTTGGTCAAGTGGTTAAGACACCTCCCTTTCACGGAGGTAACAGGGGTTCGAGTCCCCTACGGGTCACCATTCTTCCTCAAAGTGTATCAGCTCCTGGAGCCTCTGCACAGTCACATTGAGAGCCATTAGCTCAGTTGGTAGAGCACCTGACTTTTAATCAGGGTGTCGAAGGTTCGAGTCCTTCATGGCTCACCATTCACTTAGCAAGCTGAAGGCGAATGAGAGCGAAGGAAACGACATTCAAACTTAAAATGTGCGGTAGTGGTGGAACGGCAGACACGCTATCTTGAGGGGGTAGTGTCCCATGGACGTGCAGGTTCAAATCCTGTCTACCGCATCATAACAAATACATTCGAAGTCCTTGCGAAAGCAAGGGCTTTTTTTATATTTACTGCTTGGAAAACCGCAAAGCATGGGCAGGAGCAGCAGCTTATTTTCCAAGGAACGAAGGCTCGTGTCTCCGCTCCATGGCAGGTTAAGGCGTCTACGGCGCTGGCTAATGGCTTTCTAGCGACGAACGCGCGGTTTGGGAGGCGGAGCTTCATCGCTGCTATGAGGCATTGCCAGAGGTGGCCTGCGAGGGGTATGCCGATCAATTTGATAATATGATCACGGCTATTGAGAGAGGCGCCCCATTGTATGCTTATAGTAACGCGGCTTGGCTATGGCCTGATCGTTACGCGCGTGTTGATGGGGACGAGTTTGGATAGGGCAAGGACGTCGTCGTTATACATGCGGATACAGCCAAGCGAGACGAGATGGCCGATAGATGAAGGATCATTTGTGCCATGAATGCCATAATGGGGCTTTGATAATCCCATCCAGAAGGCGCCGAACGGACCGCCTGGATTAGCTTGCTTGTTTATAATCGTATATTCGCCGATAGGCGTCTGCGTGACCATCCTGCCGATGCCAACAGGAAAGGACCTTGTAACGATGTTGTTATCGAGCAGATGCAGCTGGCGATCGGAAAGATCAACGATAATGCGATAATCGGGCATGGGGCTCCACTCCTTTTCTCGTAGGTTATGTAGAGCAGTGGAGGTTTGCTTCAAGAGTTAATATTTGGAGTTACTTCGCACATTATTTGATGCTATGCTATATTTATATATAATAATTATAATTAACTTTAAATTTAGCCTTGGAGGCTTGAAAAGATGAGCTCAGAAAGAGAACCTCTTTACATACAAATTCAGAACTATTTTAAAGAACTCATCAGTACGAGGCAGCTGAAGGAAGATGACAAAATTCCGACGGAAAAAGAAATGATTGAGCAATTCAAAGTCAGCCGGATTACGGTGGCGAATGCGCTTAACGAGCTTGCGAGGGAAGGTTGGATTTATCGTATTCCCGGCCGCGGAACCTTCGTCAAAGGGGTGCCAGAGCAGGAAATAATGCCGGAGAAATCAGTTTCTGCGCCTGCCCTGGAGAGCTCGAATAACTTGGGACGATCTAAGATCGGTCTCATTTTTCCTTTTGTGGATGATTATTTCGCGATTCGTCTTATTCGGGGCATTACGGATGCTCTGGAGGATAGCGAATATTCACTGGTGATGATGTTTAGCTTTAACTCAAAGGAACGAGAGAAAGAAATTATCCGCGATTTGAAAAACAAGGTGGAAGGCTTGATCATCTTCCCGGTTGATGCAGAAATCTATAACGAGGAAATCATTGCGCTGAAAATGTCCGAATATCCATTTGTACTTATTGATCGCTATCTTCCCGGTGTAGAAACGAACGCCGTATACTCAGACAGTATGCTGGCGGCCAAACTAGCTGTAGATCATCTATGGAGCCTAGGTCATCGTGAAATCGCAATCTGTTCGGATTCGCCGGTGCCTACTGTGTCTGTTGATGATCGGATCAACGGCTACATGAACGCTTTAAGAGCGCGTGGGGCGATGATCAATCCGGCCATGCTCCTTACGGATTTTGACTCCGAAATGGACATGCTGGACCCGGAGCATCCATTGTTCCGTTATATCAAGAACCGTGTAGCTACTGCATTTATTGCCTTGAATGGAAACCTGGGCTTCAAAATTTGGTCGATCGCCAAACGAGCCGGCATAAAGGTGCCTGAAGAGTTATCTATCGTCACGTTCGATAATCCCAGCCCGATGATGGAGGATCTTAGCCTGTTTACCCATATCGACCAATCGGAAAGCGATATGGGTTTGAAGGCGGGAGAGCTGATTTTGCATATTTTGAAGGGCAAGCAGCTTTCGACGCAAAATATAAGGACGGTACTAGAGCCAAAGCTGGTTATCAAGCAAACAACCGCAGCAATTAACGAATCATTATCATTGTAATATTTCAAAATGGAATATTGGCAAAGCATATTGAACCTGACCGAGCTTGGTTAGGTTTTTTTGTGTTGCGGCGGTTTTTATGAGAAACATTAATATTGTCTATATTAAATATATCATTGTAAAAAACCAAAAACCGAATTATACTGAAAGCGTTTACTAAATCTTAATATTTGCTGGAGGGGTTCATTATGTCAAAGAAACGTATGTCTGTTTTGCTTGGGCTGACGCTTGCTGCAACAATCGCAGGACAAGGCGCTTCTGCTTCTTCGGACCAGAAAGAAGCTGTTAAAAGCGGCAAATGGTTAACGGGTGAATATCATGTGCATACCTATCAATCCGATGACGCGCAGCATTCATTGACCTCCTTGCTGGATCAAGGGTTTGAGAATTACGGCCTCGATTGGATGGGGTTTGCGGATCATCTGCGAATGGAATCGAGAGATGACAACGGACAACCGCTGCCGAATGGATCCATCCCGTTCTCTCAAGGGATGCTGGAGTATCAGGTACCAAAGATCAAGCAGCTGCAAGAGGCAGGCAAATATGCTGGGAAAATCATATTCTCAGGCTTTGAGTGGGATATGCCGACCTATGAGCATGTTGGGATTGGTATTATTACGGACAAGCCAGGCTCCGAGCAGAGCTTGAAAGCGGCTAATCAGTTCGAGTATTTGTTCACGAACCGTGAAGAAAAGTATTTTGATCCGGCTGATGCGGCCGAATGGACGTCAAAGGACAGCCGGGCTTTCTCTACGCGCGAAGATGCGCGTACGGCATTGAAATGGCTGGAGACCAATTACAAGAAGACCAGCTTTGCAATGTTCAATCACCCATCGAGAAAAACGGTGTACACGATAGCGGATTTCCGCGATTTCAACAATATCGCACCGACTGTTGCTTTCGGCTTTGAAGGCATGGTGGGCAATCAAATGGAACCTGATCGCGGCGGACTCAATTTAGCAACTCCGAAGAACCGGACATACGGCGGTGCAGATTACATGCTGGCTCAGAAGGGCGGCGCTTGGGATGCGCTTCTGGGAGAAGGACGCCGGTTCTGGAATTTTGCCAATTCAGATTCACATTTCTTCATTAGCGACAATCGTCTGTATTCAAGCGGATACCGTCCGGGCGAATATTCGAAAAACTATACTTGGGTGAATGGCAGCGATTCACTTGCAGTGTTGAACGGCATGCGTTCGGGGAAATCGTTCTCCGTATTCGGCGATTTGATCAATGTCCTTGATTTCAACATAGCGAAGGGCAACAACAAGGCTGAGATGGGCGGGGAGCTGAAAGCGAAAAAGAACGAACAGCTGACTGTAACTATTAAATTTAAAAGCCCGAAAAAAAATAACAATGGCGATGCCGTTGAAGTCGATCATGTGGATCTCATCTCGGGTGATGTGACAGGAAAAGCGAAGCCGGGAACAGATGCGTACAACAAGGAAACCAACGATTCAACCAAGGTGCTTAAGCGCTTTACAAGCAAGGAGTGGAAAACGACGAAAGACGGCTACAATGTCATTGCCTTTAAAGTAAAAGCTTCCGATAAAAATCAGTATTTCCGGCTTAGAGGCACTAATTTGGGTGTTAACGTGCCAGGGGAGACGCTAAACGGAGAGCCGTTGATGGATGAGAAGACGGATATCGAAGATAACGAAGCTCGGTTTATCGAAATCAACAAAAGAAACTACAAAGATCTGTGGTTCTACTCCAACCCGATTTTTGTAAGTGTGAAATAAGGATTTTAACATGGACAAACAAATAAAATAGTGCTTGGAATAACGGAAACTGCAGCCGCGCGGCTGCAGTTTTTTTATGTGCTTTTATGACATAAAGCTATATTGACATATTTGCAATATTAAATATAATAAACATAGAACTACTAAAGAACGGAGGCAACTTAAATTGATTTCATCCTCGAAGCCGCAATTATTCGCTCCGACTCAAAAAGTCAGTTTTAAAACGAAGCTGCGCCAATTTCATAGACGCAAGAGAGATCCGATCGCCGCACTGCTTATTTTGGGACCGCTGGTTCTATGGTGGATTGTCATTGGCGGCGTTCCGACCCTGTTTGGCTTCTTGCTCGGCTTCTTCGACTGGGTTGGGCTTACGGCTAAGCCTGAGTTCATCGGACTCGGAAATTATGTTCAGTTTTTCTCTGATCCACTCTACTATGAATCGCTATTCCGGGCCGTATGGATGGGCTTACTGGGAACGGGCTTAACTATCTTGTTCGGATTTGGAGCTGCATTGCTAATGAACCTGCCTCTAAAGGGCAGAGGTATTTATCGAACCATTTGGTATGTACCTGTCGTAACTTCCACGGTGGCTACCACTCAGGTGTTCAACATTTTTCTTGATCCGAACAATGGAGTTATCAATAATGTGTTGATCAGTCTGGGGCTGCAGCCGATTTTGTGGGGCTACTCCACATTTTGGGGTGTGTTCTGGATTATCGTGTATACGGTGTGGAAAGGCATCGGAGGCACGGCGCTATTATGGCTGGCCGGGCTGCAGTCGATCGACAGGCAGCTGTATGAAGCGGCGCAGATGGACGGCGCAAATGCTTGGAAGCGATTTCTACATGTGACGATGCCGGGCTTGAAGCCGATTACGACGTATGTGATGATAACCGGCTTTATCGGAGCCGTTCAAATTTATGAGCAAGTCATGTTCATTACAGGCGGCGGGCCTTTCGGCACGACGGAGGTGCTTGTTTTCCGGATTCTTAGGGACGCTTTCTGGGACTTTAACTTAGGGATGGCCGGAGCTTCATCCGTCGTGCTCGCTGGGGTTGTCTTCCTGTTCACGGTCATTTATTTCCGATTGATGACCGAGAACGAGAGAACGAGCCGCAAGGGGAGGAAACGAGTATGAGTCATATGATGTCGGCAAAACGGCGCAAGCCGCTTTATCTGCTAGGGCATGCTTCCTTGCTGCTTGGCGGTTTGGTTCTTCTGTATCCGATTCTGTTTATCGTACTGGTCGGCTTTATGACGAAGGAGGAATATGCATCGACCGTAATCGGTCTGTTCCCTTTCCCGCAGGAAATGACGTTTAAAAATTATGCGACGCTTGTGTTCGGCTCGGCAGACAGCAATGTACAAACCTATTTCGTCAACTCGCTCCTTCGAACCGGCTATAGCGTTGTTTGGGCATGTCTGACCTCATTGCTTGCTGGATATGTATTTGCAAGATTGAAATTTGCAGGACGAGAGACTCTTTTCCTTGCATTGCTGGCATCGCAAATGATTCCCGGCGTCGTGGGCTTGATTCCTACGTTTATTCAATACGCAAGATGGCCGTATGCAGGAGGGAACGATGTATTTTTCGGCGGACAAGGTATTTTGGATTCGTTCTGGGTATACGTAATCGGCGGTCCAGCCATCAACATTATGGGAACCTTTCTAATGAAGCAATCGCTCGAGAAGCTGCCGTATGAGCTGGAGGAGGCGGCTAGAGTGGACGGTGCTAGCTTGATCCGAATCATCTTTGGTCTAGTTCTGCCGCTGCAAAAGCCGATCTTGGCATTTATCGCGATTACAACGGCGATTGGGACCTGGAATGACTGGTCGACGCCATTCTTCTTCACGAGCAGCGACAGTCTCCAGACACTGCCAGCTGCGATTACGAGGCTCAGCTCCATCGCCTCGAACCCGATGAGCATTCCTGATTATCCGCTCATCATTACGCTGGGCCTTGGCGTCACGCTGCCTGCCCTGCTCTTATTCTTTTTCTTTCAACGGTACATGGTGGAAGGACTAGCGAACAGTGGGCTGAAGGGCTGATAACTGATTTTTGATAGACTTACGACGGGGGTTGACTAACTTGATAAAAATACGCAGAACAAAAATAATGCTTATCTTGCTCGTTATTATCGCTGTTCTCGGAACGGCTGCATGCTCGTCTTCTAAGGGCAGCGGCAAGGAGTCGGCTGAGACCAATGGAGCTTCTGAGGCTGGCAATAATCCGCTTGTCGTACTAGCCGATGGAGCCATTAATCTGGGAACAGGCAGCGGAGATGAGGTTGTAGAACGCAGAAAGAAAGATATGTTGACTACAGAGTATGGAAATGACGGTAAATTTCAATATGAATGGACCTCATTAATTAATGAAGAGATGAAGAAGCAAGGCATCGCTCTCAAATATGAGGATTGGGGCTGGGCGGAGCCTTTGATCCAGAAGCAATCTACAGCTATCCTCTCCGATCAAGGACCGGATATTATGATCGGCGAGACGCAGTCGCCGGGGTTCGCGGCTCAAGGGGTATTCGAGCCTTTCCCGGAATGGCTTGAACAAGAAATTCGCGAAAACATCGTCGATGGCGCATGGAAGCCGATGGAGGTTGACGGCAAAATATACGGCGTTGCCGTGCAGCCGGGTGTCAGCAATTTGTATTGGAACAAGGAACTATTCCGGCAGGCCGGTCTCGACCCGGAGAAGCCTCCGGTTACTTGGACCGAGTGGACCCAGATGTCCAAAAAAATTGCCGAAGCGGGCAAAGGGAAGTTTTTTGCGGGAGGCGTCTACGCAGGTCCGAATTTCGGCGGCGTGCTGCGGTTCGGCTCCTTGTTAATGGTAAGCGGCGGCGGATTCGTTGACGAAGCGAATAAAGCGGCTTTCAATCAGCCGAGCAATACAGCGGCCTTCGAGCTAATCCGCGAGCTGGGCAAATACAACAACAAAGGCGCATTGGTATCGAATGCGGAAGCTCCGTTCTGGGATGGATTCCAAAAAGGCCAGTTGGCTTTCGCGGTTGACGGACCTTGGCGGGCTCAAATTTGCAAGGATCTGGAGATGGATTGCGGCATTGCGCCGCTGCCGATTCCTGAGGGCGGCAAAGTAGGGAATTTAACGATCGGAGCAGCCTTCCTATCGGTTCCGTCCTACTCGAAAAACAAAGAAAATGCATTCAAGTACATTCAAGCGGCAATCAGCCCTGCATCGCAGGAAATCGTCAAGACGTTCAACATTCGTCCCGTTATACGCAAGGATATCGGAGAAAGCGACGGCTATCAAACGGAGCATCCAGAGCTCTTCCAGGTTTATCAGGGGTTGAAGGAAAACGTGCAAGGACTGCCGACCTTTGACAAAGCCAGTTCGAAAGTATGGCAAGCCTTTCAAGAAGCGATGGCTAAGACGTTCATGACGGATGAGCCGATCGATAAGCTGTTGAACGAAGCGCAAGAAAAAGCGGATAAGCTGACACGCTAATACGAATTAGGGAGACTAGATCATATGAAACTTTTGGATTTTGTTAATCCACTGCAAGGTACCGCATCTGTCATGAAATTCTCAAATGGCAATACGCTGCCTCTCATTACACGTCCGTTCGGGATGGCAGCATGGAGTCCGCAAACGGATGAAGCGGGAGAAAGATGGTTTTTCCATCCTTCCCACCGGAGCCTGCAAGGCATCCGTCTAACTCATCAACCAAGCCCGTGGATGGCTGATTATGGACATTTGCTGCTAATGCCTCAAGCAGGTCCGTTATATTTGTCACCATTTGATTGGGCGTCTTCTTTCAGGCCTGAGGAAACAATTATCAGACCTGACTATTACCGCGTTCGGCTGCTACGCTATAGAGCGACACTGGAGCTTGCACCAACCGTACGCTGCGCCGTCATTCGAATCCGCTTCGAGGAGCGGGACGGCGCTCGGTTTCTCGTATCGCCATTTGAAGGCGAGTCTGCCATTCAGATCGACTCGGCAGCCCGCCTTGTGACAGGCTTCACGAGAGCGAACAGCGAAAATCTCGTTCCGGAAAATTTTGCTGAGTATTTTGCTATTTCATTCGATTGCGACATTAATGAAGGGCAAAGCGGAACGTTCGATAAGGAATTTGCTTCAAGCGAATCAAGGGAAGCGAGCGGAAACCGTGTCGGCGCTTATGTCGGTCTGAAAGTTCCTGTAACAGGCTATGTGCAGGTTAAGGTCGCGACCTCCTTTATCAGTGTCGAGCAAGCTCTCCTAAATATGAAAAATGAGATCGGCGAACGCGGCTTTGATGAGGTTAGACTGGATGCAGCCGAACAGTGGGAGACCACCCTCGGCAAAATCCAAGTCGAGGACGAGGATGATGAAAAATTAAAAACGTTCTATACGAGCCTGTATCGCACCTCGTTGTTCCCGAGAGTTTGGTATGAGTATGACAATATGGGCAATCAAGTCCACTATAGCGCGTTTAGCGGCAATGTAGAATCAGGCCCGATGTATTCAGACAATGGCTTCTGGGATACGTTTCGAACGGAGTATCCGCTGCTTTCGATTCTCTCGCCAACGCTCGTAGGCGAAATGCTGCAGGCTTGGGTGAATGTGTATAAGGAAGGCGGCTGGATGCCGAAGTGGGTGTCGCCGGGGGAAAGAAGCTTAATGCCTGGCACGTTGATCGATGCGGTGTTTGCAGACGCTTATGTCAAAGGCGTTCGCGGCTTCGACATAGAGGCTGCTTATGAAGGCTTGAAGAAGCATGCAACCGTAGATTCCGGGAAAGAAGGCATTGGGCGCAAAGGTTTGGCCGATTATGTGAAATATGGATTTATGCCAAGCGATAAATACCACGAAAGCGTGAGCAACGCACTCGATTATTATTATGGCGATTTCTGTATCGCTCAGCTTGCTGACGGATTAGGAAAACACGAGGAAAGCCGGAAAATGCTCGAAAGGTCTAAAAATTATGCTCGGCTATACGATCCGCAAACCGGCTTTATGCGCGGGCTAAAGGCAGACGGGAGCAGGGAAGACGAGTTCGATCCATATGCTTGGGGCGGCGATTACTGTGAAGGCGGCCCTTGGCAAACGAGCTGGGCGGTACAGCATGATTTGCTGGGACTCGCTATGCTTATGGGCGGGAGAGAGAAGATGTATAACCGGCTGCTTGAGCTGTTTGCGACGCCGCCGCACTTCCGCATAGGTTCGTACTCTTTTGAGATCCACGAAATGTCGGAGATGGCCGCTGTTGATTTTGGACAATTCGCCATCAGCAACCAACCAAGCTTTCACATTCCTTACCTATTTACAGCCATCGGCTATCCGGCGGAAACGCAGTATTGGGTGAGAAAAACGATGGAGGAATTGTTCAGCTCGCATCCAGACGGCCTGCCTGGCGATGAAGACAACGGAAGCATGAGCGCTTGGTACATTTTTGGAGCGCTCGGCATCTATCCGTTATCTCCGGGAACGCCGGAATATGTATGGGGAAGTCCGTTATTCAAAAAAGCGGTGCTAACTTTGGAGAATAGTGTGCAGCTTACAATAGAATCGGAAAATAACAGCGCGGAAAATGTTTACGTTCATGCCATTTACGTTAACGACGAGCTTCAGGACGGTTTGTCGATTCCACATGAGACGCTTATGGGCGGCGGCACGATCCGCTTCGTGATGACGGACCGCCCTGTAATTAAGGAGTATGCGGAGGAACAGCTGCCATTCTCGCTCAGCAGCTGCATGAAGGAGAGTTTGCTGTGACCAAAACAAGGAAGAGAGCATCGAGCATAATAGTTATGCTGCTGGCTGCCATCATCATTTTGTCGGGATGTCAGAAGACGGCGTCGGAATCGGAATCTATATTTCCTAAATTAAATATAGCCAAGCATCTTTATGTCATTAAAGGCGATGATCTTAAAGAAGAAGAGTGGGTGCTGGCTGAAACGCTGCAAGGAATCATGGCGCAGGATCAAGTGGAGATTTATATCGACAACGGCAACGCTTATACCGTTTGGCTGGAAGATATGAAAGCAAACTATGGCATTACCTACGAGTATGTTCCGTCTGTCTGGGATCTCGTTGACAAATTCAAAGGCAAGCTGGCTGAAAATGGATTCGTCCAGTTCAAACGAAGCAACACTTCGACTGTTAATGCAGCCACCACTGTCAGCGGTGCGTTGAAGTATGCGGCAGTGGAAGAGTCTCTAGCGAATAAGGCCGTCCAGCATGGACTGGTCAAGAAGCTTGATGTGAGCGACAAGGACGAAATGTGGGCTTTAACCGAATATGGGGACAAGCTAAATAAAGATTTTATATTCAAACAGGAGTACAGCTTGGATTCACTGAGGGATTACGGTGCTGCGGTAAAAGGTTTCTTCATGTACGATGCCAGCCTCGCGGATATGAAAGAAGCGTTCAATTGGACGAATCCGAACAGCGCCATTATGGGGTGGCATTCGGATGAGCTCTCCGGCGTTGATACGGCATCTCGTCTGGGCAAAATGACGATCGCTTCGGACCATGCGCATAATCTCTCGGTATTCTCGGCGCTTCCGCGCGATCAAATGAAACAGAAACCGTCGAAGAAAAACGCGCGAGACGGCGACAAGGTCCACTACGTCACTTTCATTATGAGCGATGGGGACAACGTGCAATGGTATGCGAACGGTGCGCCGCTCGCCTCCAAGATGCAAGGCCATAAGGACAAGGGAAAGGTTCCATTTGGCTGGTCTATTGCACCTAGTTTAGCGGATCTTGCCCCAAACATAATGAAATACAGCTATGAGAAGGCAACGGAGAATGATCATTTTGTTGCTGCTGTGTCAGGCATTGGCTACATCAATCCGTCGCTCTATCCGGAAGAAACATTGAAAAAATTTGTGAAGGATACAAACGATTTCATGAAGAGAGCTGATTTGAAATATGTGTCGATTCTCGATAATGAAATCTCGCAAGATGTGATTGATCAATATGCCGCTCAGGACCAAATCGAAGGCGGATTCTACTTCATGGGCTACAAATATGGAGATGGAAAAGGCGCGATCTCTTGGTCAAACGGAAAGCCGTTTGTAGCTGCGCGGGAAACGCTGTGGGAGACGGAGCCGCAAGAGATGGCCGTTCGATTGAACAGCTACAAAAAGGATGCTAGCGTAATTGAAGGCTACACCATGGTTAATGTGCATCCTTGGTCTCACAACTATCAGGACGTTTTGGACATCGCGGCTAATCTCGGCCAAGACGTCGTTGTCGTAACGCCTGACGAATTCATGGAGCTGATTAAGAAAAATGTAAAGCAGGAAAATGTGAGCGAGCTGAACGATGTGACCTCCTTTGATTATTCCGGGGTGAAGAAAAAGCTTGACGAGGGAATCATTGATTTGGACGAGGTCGCAAATATGACAGCAGATACGAAGTTTATATACACCTTCGACAAAGATTCGGAAGGCTGGGCAGCAGTCGATGCCGGCAAAGAATACGACAAGGCTGGCTGGTTCGAGCAAGACGGCAACGGATTTTTGCAGATGGACGGGTCTGACCTGGGCAAAATGGATCTGAAGCCGAATAGTTATTTCTACAAGAAGCTCTTATTGCCAAGCGGCAAGGTCACGATGAGCTTCGACATCAAGTCGAAAAGCGCCGAGCACGACGGAGATTTCCAAATTGAAATCATTCAGGAGGATAACTCGATTACGACCTTGGCCCCGTGGGAGACGATCAAATCAGGGGAGTGGACGGCCAGAACCGTTGACTTGAGCGCATTTGCCGGCAAGGCCGTAACGATTCTTCTGGAGCAGTCCGACAGCGGACAAGGAGACGGCGAGTATATTCATTTGGACAATGTGAAAATTACTGTAGAGTAATGATCAAACTATGCTAAGCCAAGGCCAGACACCCTTCTAAGCAAGGGGCTCTGGCCTTATGGCATGGCGACCTGGGAGAGTGAGAAAACGATGAAATTTGCTAAATGGCTTGGGTTAGCGATGTTTTTGCTTATTTTGGCCGGCTGCAGCGGTGCGAATGCAAAGACCTTTAGTTATTTTCCCAAAATAGAAGCACCTGAGCATTTATATGTCATTCAAAAATCGTCCTTAAGCCCGGAGGAGCTTGTCCTGGTGGGAACGCTGCAAGGGGTCTTGGCTCAAGACAAACCGGAAATTTATATTACAGACAATGCTTACGATGAGTGGCTGGAAGAGCTGAGTGCGAAGCATGGCGTGAAGACCGAGGAAGTAAAAGACGCTTGGACACTGCTGGAGAAGTTTAAGGATCGTATTCAAGGATTTTACGTCTACGAGAAAAATTCGCCATCGGTAAACGTGGCTACCTCGCTGGCAGGGCTTAAGCAAGCTGTTGCTGCCGAGAAGTCGTTGTCCTCTAAAATGGAGTCAATCGGCTTCAAGCAATTGGAGGATGTGAGCGATAAGGATGACATGTGGCTCTTCAAGCAATATGGTGACCAATTCAATAAGGATATCCTCGTGCAGCTGCATCCAGAGAGAGGGGAGCTGCGTGATTATGGCGTGGCGCTGAAAGCAATGTACATCTACGATAGCGCAAGCGATGAAGAGCTGCCTGAAATTTACAAATCGTTGAACCCGGATGCGATTCGTCTCGGCTGGGGGAAAGGCAGCGAATCTGAGCATATCGCTCCGGCCAGCCTGCAAGGCGTTGCGGCGATTCCATCGGATTGGGCGATGAATTTGACTGCATTATCTGCTGTTAAGCCTGATAAGGCCTTCAAGCAGCCTTATCATGTCAAAGCAGGAGAGGCAGATCCGAAAGCGCATTATGTGTCGTTTGTTATGAGTGACGGGGACAATGTGCAATGGCTGCTGAATGATTTTGTTAATAATGATAAATATTACGGAAGCAGCGAGCGCGGACAATTCCCGATGGGCTGGCAGATGGCTCCAACCCTCGCCGACTTGGCTCCTGATGCTCTATCGACGATTTACGAGCAAGCAAAGAAGGATCATTTTGTCGTCGCGGTATCAGGTACGGGGTATTTCTTTCCCAGCGAGTATCCGGAGGAGGATCTCAAGGAGAACGTCAAACGGCTTGATGCTTATATGAAAAAAACAGATATGCAGCTTGCGGTGCTTCTCGACTGGAATAGTCCTGAGAAAGCATCTATCGAGCAATTCGCTTCGATCCCCTCCTTAAAAGGCGGTATTCTCGCTTATGGCGAAAAATATGTAGGAGGAGAAGGCAAGGTCTGGTGGGTGAAGGATAAGCCGTTCGCAAGCGTTAGAGAGACGCTGTGGGATGCCGATCCAGTGAAGATGGCAGAGCGCATTAACGGCTATACGACAGATCCGACAAAGGAAGATGGCTATACGATTATTAACGTGCATCCATGGAGTCGTACGATGAGCGACGTGAGGAACGTAATCGACCATCTGGATGCGCATGTGAAGGTAGTGTCCCCGGATGAGCTGTTTGGGCGTATCGTTCGAGATGTGAAGACAAGGACGCCGCTTGAGGAGTAATTTTACCTACAGATATTACCGATAGACATTATTGCTGGAGCGTTTACTATAAAGATAGAGGTGGTTGTATAACAAATATACTATTAGGTATATAAATATACGAATAGGAAGCGGTACCACGAAAATAAGATATATAAATTAAATATATTTTTGGTAAATACCGCTTGATTTTCAAGCTATGATGATATATCATCTTATTACACCGCAAATGAGTGGTTATATAATATGTTATACCAAATGTGGTGTGCTTTATTTTAGATATCATTTGTAAGCGTTTTTTTAAATGGTTGTCACAAGGGTGATTTCCATTACGGTCGAGGGGGGCTGCACAAGCTAGATTTATGACAGCGCTATATTACATTGATTTCGCTTCATCATGCAGTGCTTTGAATATTTCATACAGGGGGAATCTAAAATGAACAAAAAAATGTCTTATTTATTTGTGCTTACGCTGATTACTGCTATTCTACTATCGGCTTGCAGCGGCGGGAATGGTAATAAGGGTAATAACGGCGATAAAGGAGAAAACAGTCCGAATAACGGCGGCTCCTCATCAGCAGGCGAAAAAGTGAAATTGACGTTGTGGTACTGGAATGGCGCTATTTCGGATTCAACGGTTGAAGAAGCAAAGACGAAGTTTCCGAATATTGAGCTGAATGCACAGAAGCTGCCTCCTGGCGGTGAATACATGACAAAGCTGAAAACATCTCTCGCTGGCGGCGCTGGCGGCCCGGATGTAACGGCAATGGACAGCTGGATTACGGAATTGATCCAGTACAGCGACAAATTCGTAAATTTGAATGACTATGGTGCGGCTGATTTGAAGGATCAGTATCTAGAGTGGAAATGGAATGTAGCTTCGGCAGATGAGGGCAAGGTTCAAATCGCTATGCCGATCGATGTCGCTCCGACTGTAATGTTCTACCGCGAGGATCTATTCAAGCAAGCAGGCGTACCTTCAACGCCGGAAGAAATCAAAGAAAAAGTGAAGACTTGGGATGATTTCATCGCGGTATCCAAGACCGTTCATGAAAAAACAAAAGGCGGCATGGCTACGATCGTGGACATCTACCGCAACGTAATCGGTCAAATGCCGCAACGCTACTTTGATGAAACAGGCAAGTTCATTGGTGAAGAAGGACATGTGAAGCAAGCTTGGGATACTGCCGTTAAAGCATACCAATCCGGCGCAACCTTCGGCATGTCGTCGAGCTCGGAGAGCAACGCGGCCCTTAACAATGGAACGATGGCATCCCTTATCGGTCCATCATGGATGAAGGGCGACATTATTTCCGCAGCTCCAGAAACGAAAGGCAAATGGCGTATTGCTTATCCGGCGGGCGGAGTCGGCAACCAAGGTGGATCCTTCTTCGGCGCATTGAAGACAACGAAACACCCAGAGGAAGCAGCTGAGCTTATTAAGTTCCTGACAAATGCAGAAAACCTGAAAAAAGGATTCGCGGAATTCGGCAACTATCCTTCAACTCCTGGCATCTATGAGGATGAAGATATGAAACAGCCGGATGAGTTCTTCGGCGGGCAGTCTGTTGGCGCAGTGTTTGGAGAAGCGGCAAAAGATGTCGTGATCTCTTACTCCGATCCAAAAGACGGCAAAGTAGAAGATGCTATCCTTGAGCAATTAAGCTTGGTTGATACAAGTAAGAAAGATCCAGAAGCTGCATGGAATGAAGCGCTTGAAAATGTGAAGAGAGAATTGAGTCGCTAAGCTTAAACTTAGAAGGGCGATGGCTAATTGGCCTCGTCCTTCTTTCACCCATGCATCAAGAAGTTAGGAGGTTGGCAATGTGGGTACTAATGTAAGGCAAACGTGGAAAGAGGCTATGAAAAACAAGACGCTTTATTTGTTTATTTCTCCGTTTTATCTTTTGTTTTTGGTGTTTGGTCTGTTCCCGATCTTGTTCTCAGCCTATCTTGCTGTTAACAAATGGGACGGAATCGGGGATTTGGAATATGTCGGATTGTCGCAGTTCGAGTTCTTGTTTAAAGATCCAAAGTTTTATGAAGCGGTGAAAAACACGTTCACCATGTGGGCGATGGCTAATATTCCATTATTGTGCAGCGCGCTCGTATTCGCCTTTTTAATCAATTTGAGCATCGTTCGATTCAAAGATTTTTACCGAATTGCCTTTTATCTTCCGAATGTAACCGCAATGGTTGCTGTCGTTATCATTTTTCAATCCTTTTTCGGTAATCATTACGGCTTTGCAAATTACGTGTTGCAGAAAATCGGTCTAAATGAAATTGCTTGGCTGAATCACAAAATAAGTGTGCAATTCATTATTGCTACTATGATTTATTGGCGATTCCTTGGGTACAATATGATTATTTATTTGGCAGGACTTCAAAAAATTCCAAATGATCTTTATGAGGCTGCTAAAATTGACGGAGCTACAATGTATGATACCTTTAGTAAAATTACGATTCCGATGCTTCGGCCTATCATCCTGTTCACAGTCATGATGTCGACGATCGGCGGCTTGCAAATCTTCACGGAGCCTCAAGTGCTATCAACGCTTACATCGCCTTATCCAGGCTCAGAAACGATAGTGCTCTACTTGTTCCGGGAAGCATTCAAGTATAACAATTATGGCTATGCAGCAGCAGTTTCTTGGGTAATGTTCGCCATCATAATGGTCATCTCATTCCTGAACTGGAAACTATTTAAGCCTGCCGATGATCGTTAACCAGGGTGATAGATACGACTAACCTTTCGTGAGGTGCAGGAATATGCAAAAAGAAACAATCAAAAAATTGATGATTCATCTGGTCTTGATGATCGGAGTTGTTATATCCATTTTCCCGTTTTATTGGTTGTTCGTAATGTCAACGAACACAACTAGCGCCGTGTTCGCCTTTCCGCCGAAGCTCGTTGTCGGCGATCAGCTATGGGTGAATATTCGCAGCGTACTTGATACCATCGATTTCGGCCGGGCGTTCATGAATACCGTTTTTGTCGCAGTGGTTACAACTGTCTTGCGATTGTTTTTGGAATCACTTGCTGGCTTCGCATTCGCGAAATTCAAGTTTCCCGGCAGTAAAATATTGTTTGTCGTGCTGCTTGCGACCATGATGATTCCAGGACAGCTCTCGCTTGTTCCGCAATTCATGATTATGAAGGAGCTGGGCTGGCTAGGGGATTACAAAGCGCTGATCATACCTGGACTAGCAGGAGCCTTCGGCATTTTCTGGATTCGTCAATTCGCTCAAGATGCGATTCATGACGAGCTGCTTGAGGCTGGACGGATAGACGGATGCAACAATTTCAGGCTTTATTTCAGCGTTGCGCTTCCGGTTCTAAGGCCGGCGCTTGCTTTCCTTGGCATCACTTCGTTCATGGCGACATGGGAAGATTACTTGTGGCCGCTGGTCGTTTTGACCGATTCTTCGAAATTCACGCTAATGGTTGCGCTCGCATCGATGAAAACAACACATACAGCGAACTATGCAATGCTTATGACTGGAACGCTGCTAGCAACGCTGCCGTTAATTGTTTTTTTCCTTATCGTCAGCCGTCAATTTATTGCCGGTCTCTCTGACGGGGCGGTTAAAAGCTAATATATTGGTATGCAAGTCTTACAGCCTCTGGTAAAATGGACATAACATTCAGATTACAATGAACAGGGTGGCGGAGTGCTGATGCAAGGTAGCAAGCCCTTATATCTTCGGATTATGGAAGATTTGCAGCAGCAAATCAAAGACGGAGTGTACAGAGATAATGATAAGTTGCCGACGGAAATAGATCTTGCAAACCAGTATGGCGTTAGCCGAATTACGTCCAAGCGGGCGCTAATCGAGCTTGAGAAGCAAGGTCTTGTTTACAGGAAACGAGGTAGCGGAAGCTATGTCCAAAGCCATGATGATACGATAGGAATGGAGAAGGCTTCTTCTTCCTTCCGAACTCCGATCATTTCGATGATCCTTCCCTGGTCCTCGACAGGCCGTCTTGATTATATTCAAGGGGCCAATGATTACTTGGATCCGAGAGGTTATTTCGTGAGTATTCATATCTCGAACTGGAACGTAGAGAAAGAAAAAGAGCTGCTGCTCAAAATGTACAATAGCGGGCATAGCGGCATCATTCTCTACCCGTCGAGTACTTCTCATAATATTGCAACGGTAAACACGCTCTTCATGAACGACTTCCCGATCGTGCTGATTGACCAGCACTATGAGGGCGTTGAAATTAGTAATGTCGTGTCTGACAATAAAACCGGCGGATATTTGGCAGCTGACCATTTAATACGCAAAGGGCATACCCGCATCGCATTCGTTACGGCTATCGAGGTAGATCTTCGGAGCACGATTAGAGAGCGGTTTATCGGTTATTGCTCGGCTCATAAGGATCACCGGTTGACTATTCAGAGCGATTTTATCGTATCTGAGGTTTATAAGGGGATCGCAGATGAGGATCGTATCGCTAAATTGACGGCATTGGTTGAAGAGCTGGCCGATCAAAATATTACAGCTATTCAAGCTGAACATGATGATCTGGCGATCGACTTGCTCAAGGCATGTCATCATGCCAGCATTTCGGTACCGGAACAAATGTCGATCGTTGGATTCGATAATGAGGAGAACGTTGGATACGCACAGGTTCCATTAACGACGGTAGCCCAAAATTACTATGAAATCGGGCAACAGGCTGCCACCATTATCGTGGACATCATTGAAAAGAAAAATATGGATTATCGGCAGCATCTCATCCCTGTTAATTTGGTGGAAAGGGATAGCGTTAAAGAGATGGCTGAAGAAGAATAATCGTTATTTTGTTTAAAATTGTAAAATGAAGCTCCTGGATCCCCAGGGGCTTTTTATGTTCTCTTCTGAATGTGGATATAACATCTTTCGTCATTTACATACCAAATTCAACTATTTTTTATTAATTAGTAATATTATTTTATTTACATCAACATGCATTAGATATATAATTGGGTATATATTATCATGGTGTCAGGGGGCTTAAGCATGTTCTTATTGGAAGACAAGATTAAGGCAAGATTAGATGAAATGGAGCCCTTGCGTTATCGTGAAGGGGTAAAAATACTAGCGTTCCGCTTCTTGCAAGATGAGAAGGGTGAAATCGGCGCATTTCCTCCTAAAGAGGATGAAGCATGGACGACTATCGAGACAGGTTCCCGTTGGGAAGGCAGAGATCTGTATGCTTGGCTTTCCTGTGAGGTTGATATACCTAAACAATGGAGCGGTAAAAAAATAGTTGGCAGATTCGACTTTGGCAAAACCGATGAAGGAACCAACTCAGGGTTCGAATCGCTCCTATTTCTTCACGGACTTCCTTACCAAGGCGTAGATGCCAACCATAAGGAAGTATTTTTACCTGTTCAGGAAGCTGGGAATAAGCTTCGATTAACGTTCCGTTTATGGTCTGGTTTGGAGGGCGGGGGCCCTAAAACCGTTCAGGTTCACCGTCTTAAGATGGCGGAAATAAGCTGGCTTGATGAAAACGCAGATGACTATTACTTTACGGTTAAAGCGGCATTGGAAACCGTTCTTGTACTGCCAGCCGTGCAGCCCGAAAGACATCAGCTTCTGAAAGCCATCGATCGTTCCTTGCGTGAAATTAATTGGCAAAACAAAGAAAGCGATGATTTTTACAGATCAATCGCTGCAGCCCTCGCTATCTTGAAGGAAGAGCTTGCTCGGATCGAGAAGCATTCGCGCATTACGGTTACTTGCGTTGGTCACACTCATATCGATGTAGCTTGGTTATGGCGTCTAAAGCATACTCGCGAGAAGATTGCTCGATCCTTCTCGACCGTATTGCGGTTGATGGAGCAGTATCCGGATTACGTGTTTCTGCAAACGCAACCACAGTTATACGAGTACATCAAAGCGGATTATCCTGAAATTTATGAACGTATTCGCGAGAGAGTGGCAGAGGGCAGATGGGAAGCGGCCGGCGGCATGTGGCTTGAGGCCGATTGCAATATTCCTTCAGGGGAGTCGCTCGTTCGGCAAGTATTGTTCGGGACGCGATTCCTGCAGGATGAGTTTGGCAAGGCTTGCACGTACTTATGGCTCCCAGACGTATTTGGCTACAGCTGGGCGCTTCCGCAAATTTTGAAGAAATCGGGAATCGACCGATTCATGACGACTAAAATCAGCTGGAATCAATTCAATCGCATTCCGCATGATACGTTTACGTGGCGTGGGATGGACGGGTCGGAGATCATGGCGCATTTCATTACGACTCCGGAGCCGGGACATAGCAAAGATTCTTGGATGTACACTTACAACGGCAGATTAACGGCTTATGAGGCCTATCATATTTGGGACAATTACAGGGATAAAGAATTAAATGAAGAGCTTCTTCTGTCATACGGATATGGCGACGGAGGAGGAGGCGTGAATCGCGAGATGCTGGAGATGCGCCGCAGGCTGGATGACATGCCGGGTCTCCCGCATGTGAAGACCGGAACGGCAGGCGATTATTTCGAGCGGCTGCAAGAGACGATTGACAACACAGAGCAATACGTTCATACCTGGGACGGCGAGCTGTACCTTGAATATCACCGCGGGACATATACGAGCCAAGCGAAGGTTAAACGGATGAATCGCAAGCTTGAGCTTGGCTATCGCGAGGGTGAATGGATAAGCGCATTCGCAAGCCTCCTTGAAGATAATTGGATGAAATACCGTCAGCAGCAAATCAATGACGGCTGGAGGATCATCCTGCGCAACCAATTCCATGATATTATTCCTGGATCTTCTATCCAGGAGGTGTATGAAGACGCTGCGGCGGAATACAGCGAAGCGCAAATGTTGATTTCGGATGTTCGCTCGGAAGCACTGAACCAATTGACGGAGGCAAGCCCCGGTGCATATACCGTTCTGAACAGCTCGGCTTGGGAGCGGGAGGATTTGCTAGAAATTGCAAATCCAGTTGAAGGAAGCGGCGTCTGGATCGATCATGAAGGCAAGGAGCTTCCTGCTCATAGGGGTCAGGAGGGCTGGGCGGTTTTGGTGAAGGTGCCATCTATGGGCTATACGCCTATCCGGTTCGTTCCGAGGTCCTCAGAAGCATCCCAGGCGGCAAGCTTTACATTTACTAAGACCGGAATTGAAACGCCATTTTATAGGATGACATGGAACGAACAAGGCCAGCTAACAGACATTTGGGATAAGGAGCTTCGCCGAAATGTACTGAAGAAGGACGGCCGAGGCAATGTGCTTCGTGTATTTGAAGACAAGCCGCTCGCATTTGATGCTTGGGATATCGATATTTTTTATAAGGAAAAGATGCGTGAAGTAACCGAGCTGGAATCAGCTGTGCTGCTGGAATCTGGACCATTGTACGCTGTCGTTCGTTTCCGCTGGACTTATAACCGTTCCTCTCTCGTTCAAGATATGAAGGTATACAGCAGCAATCGGAGAATCGATTTTGTGACCAACGTAGACTGGCAGGAACAAAGCCAGCTGCTGAAAGCAGCCTTCGAAGTCGACGTTCGTTCGACCGAAGCAACCTACGACATTCAATACGGGAATGTCAAACGTCCGACGCACTGGAATACAAGCTGGGATTTTGCAAGATTCGAGGTCGTTGGACATCAATGGGCGGATCTCTCCGAGCGGGGATTCGGCGTAAGCTTGCTTAATGATTGCAAATACGGCTACGACATCAAGGACAATGTCCTCAGCCTGTCGCTTATTAAATCGGCTAATTTCCCTGATCCGGAACAGGATATCGGCTTGCACCAATTCACTTATTCATTATTGCCTCATAAAGGCGATTGGTACGAAGGCGGTACGGCTGTTGAAGCATGGAACTTGAATAATCCGCTGACCAGCCATCCGGGAACAGCACCAAGCTTGCAAAAATCATTGTTCACATTATCGGCTGACGGCGTGATGATCGATGCGGTCAAAAAAGCGGAAGATGGCGATAAGGTTATCATTAGGCTGCATGATTATTCAGGAAGCCGCAAAGAAGTGACAATCGGAAGTGATTTGGGCATCGTCTCTTGGCAGGAATGCAATCTGATGGAAAAACCTTTGGGTGAGACCCATCCAGGCTCTTCGATTGTAACGGAGTTTACTCCTTATGAAATTAAGACATTTGCTGTCGTCTTTAAAGAAAGGAACGATTTCTAAGATGAAGCTGACTGAACAAATGAGCGAATATGTCGAACAAATCATTAGCAAGCTGGAGCGGCATCCCGAGCTCAAGGCGCTCGCCCCGATGTTCGGGCCTTGCTTTGCCAGTACGTTCGAAACGACTGTTGAGCGTTTAGATGATGGAACAACCTTTGTCATAACAGGCGATATTCCAGCTATGTGGCTGCGCGACTCTTCTGCACAGGTCAAGCATTATCTCCCGCTAGCGAGAGAGGATGAGACGCTGCAGCAAGTAATTGAAGGCTTAATTCGCAGGCAGCTGAAATATATCGGAATCGACCCTTACGCAAACGCGTTTAACGTTGAGGACAACGATCACCGTATCGATATTGATGAGACGGAATTAAATCCGTGGGTGTGGGAGCGGAAATATGAGATCGACTCCTTGTGCTATCCGATCTGGCTCAGCTACTTATATTGGAAAGAGACGGGGATAACGAGCTTGTTCGATGACTCCTTCCGAGCAGCCGTTCATCAAATTATCGATCTATGGCGGTTGGAGCAAAGGCATACCGAGCAATCGCCTTATCAATTTATTCGGCATGATTGCCCGCCCACCGATACGCTTAGAAATAACGGAACGGGCATGCCGGTTAATTATACCGGCATGACCTGGTCGGGCTTCCGTCCAAGCGATGACGCTTGCACGCACGGCTATTTGATCCCCTCCAACATGTTTGCAGCAGTCGTTCTCAAGCAGGTAGAGGAAATTGCGGATTCGATTTACAAGGACCGCGAATGGATGGGCAAAGCATCTGCTCTTAGGGAAGAAATCGAATACGGAATCGAAACATACGGAGTGGTTCATCATCCAAAGTATGGCAAGATGTATGCCTATGAGACAGATGGATTCGGCAACTACAATCTGATGGACGACGCCAATGTGCCAAGCTTGCTCTCGATTCCTTATCTTGGTTACAAGGCGAAGGACGATGCTGTCTACCAGAACACAAGGCGGTTTATTCTTAGCCAAGACAATCCTTATTACTTCGAAGGCACAGCAGCTAGAGGGATTGGAAGCCCGCATACGCCGGAATCGTATATTTGGCATATTGCACTCAGCATGCAGGGATTAACCTCAAGCGACGAGCAGGAAAAGCGAGATATTTTGGCCATGCTGTCATCCACTCATGCAGGAACCGGGTTTATGCATGAAGGGTTCCATAAAGATGATCCATCAACGTTTACAAGGCCATGGTTTGCATGGGCGAATAGCTTATTTGCAGAATACGTCAGCATGATTGCCGAACAATCCTCTGAAGAATGGAAGGGATAAGATGAAAACAATTCAAATACAAGCTGCTCAAAACGGGCAGCCGATCTTTAAATCCTGCTCGCAGCTCATTATGGGCTCCACTAACTTTTTGCGCGCGGATGATATGGACTACATCCATGAAATGTTTGGCGCATATCTCGCGGCAGGCGGCAACACGTTCGATACTGCGCACCAGTATGATGATTGCGAACAAAAAATAGGCAGATGGCTTGATGAGACAGGCAAACGGGCTGAGGTAAACATTATGACAAAGGGGGCGCATCCGGACGACGGCGAGCCTGGCAATCGCGTGAATGCAAGAGCGATCAACAAGGATGTCTTGGAGAGTCTGGACCGTCTTCGCACCTCCTACATTGATCTTTATGCGCTGCACCGCGACGATCCTTCCGTCGAGGTTGGACCGATCATGGAGGCATTGAACGCGCATGTAGAAGCTGGACGCATTCATGCCATCGGAGCATCCAACTGGAGCCACGAAAGAATTCAAGAAGCTAACGACTATGCCAAAGCGCATGGGCTAATCGGCTTTACGTTCAGCAGCCCGAACCTCAGCTTGGCAAAATGCCGCATCCCCCGTTGGCCGGGAAGCATATCCGCTGGGCGCGAAATGATCGAATGGCATCAGAATAACAATTTGCCGCTTCTGTCCTGGTCCTCGCAGGCAGGCGGATTTTTCTCGGGACGTTACTCGCCTGATAATTTGGAAGACGAAGAAATGGTAGACGTATATTATACAGCGGACAACTGGGAGCGCTACCGCCGCGCGACTGAGCTTGCTGAGAGCAAGGGCGCATCAGCTATTCAAATCGCGCTGGCTTACGTGCTGCACCAGACTTATCCGACTGCAGCGCTCATTGGTCCTGAGAGACTGCCGGAATTGCAATCATCCATACAAGGCATGAGCATGCCGCTTACAGAAAACGAGATTCAATGGCTGGATTTGGTTACAGACCGCATTTAATTTGAGAGGAGCAACAACCATGCAGCATAAATTTGCCGCTCAACTATATACACTTAGAGACGAGCTTAAGAAGGACTTTTATGAGACGCTTCGCACACTCAGCAAGATGGGCTGGAAAGCCGTACAGATCGACGGCTTGCACGGCTATCCGGCTGTCGAAATCGCGGCTGTTCTGAAGGAGACGGGCTTATCCGTAGCAGGCATGCATGTTGGCCTCGACCGGATGACGCAGGAGCTTGATGTCGTGCTTGAAGAAGCGCGGCTATTCGGAACGACGGACTTCTTTAATCATTATTTGGAGGACGAATTGCAAAACGAGGCTGGTTATCGCCTTGCGAAGCGCCAGCTGCTTGAAATATCGGACAAAGTAAAGCCGCAGGGCTTCCGCGTTGGCTATCATCATCACGAATTCGAGTTCGAGCTCGATGTCGATGGGAAGCCGGCACTGGACTTCGTGCTGGAGCCTGAGGGCGACCGCTTTATTTATCCGGAAATTGATACCTATTGGGTAAGCTTTGCAAACCGGGATCCGCTTGCATACATGTCCAAATTTCCGAACAAAATACCGATTTTGCATTTGAAGGATATGTCCGCAGATGAAAGCAGAACGTTCACCGAAATCGGTAACGGCGTCATTGATTTTGAGCCGATTCTGAAGTGGGGCGAGAACAATGGCGTAGATTGGTATTGCGTGGAGCAGGATTACTGCCCAGGCAGTCCGTTCGACAGCTTGGAAACGAGCTTGAACTACCTGAAAGAAATGACAGGCAAATGGAACAAATAGACTAGCGAATAGAAAGGGTGGAGTGAGCTTCTTTACAACTCGCTCCATTTTTCTTCTTATAAAGGTTGGCTCATTTCGAAATAAAGGGAGGCCTTGAAACGTATGACTACGATTCGGCTAACGATGGCGCAAGCGCTGCTGCGATTTCTCGATAATCAGTACGTATCGATTGACGGAGTGGAGACGAAGTTCATGAAGGGCGTTATGGGGATTTTCGGTCATGGAAACGTGACTGGAATCGGTGAAGCCTTAGAGAGAAGCGCCGGTGATTTGGTTTATGTGCAAGGGAAAAACGAGCAGGGTATGGTTCATGCCGCAACTGCGTTCGCGAAGCAAAGCAATCGCAAGCAGATTTTTGCCTGCACCTCTTCTATCGGGCCTGGTGCCCTGAATATGATAACCGCTGCGGCTACCGCAACGGTGAACCGCATTCCGGTTCTTCTGCTGCCGGGCGACAACTTTGCAAGCAGACAGCCCGACCCGGTGCTGCAGCAGCTTGAGGTGGCCAGCGACTATACGATTTCTGCTAACGAGCCGTTTAAAGCGGTAAGCAAGTACTGGGATCGGATCGTGCGTCCGGAGCAGCTTATGACGGCAGCTTCGAACGCGATACGTGTACTTATTGATCCTGCAGAGACAGGAGCGGTTACGCTCGCCCTGCCTCAGGATGTTCAGGCGGAAGCGTACGATTACCCGTCAACATTTTTCGAGCGCAAGGTTCATTATATCGATCGGAGACCAGCTTCCGCTGATGCTGTTCTGCGTGCTGCCCAGCTTATCAAAAATAAAAAGAAGCCGCTGATTATCGCTGGCGGCGGAGTGCTGTACGCTGAAGCGATGAAGGAGCTTGGCGCATTCGCTGAAACTTTCGGCATTCCTGTATCGGAAACGCAGGCCGGCAAGAGCACTTTGCCGTGGAACCACCCATTAAACGTTGGAGCGATAGGCGTTACAGGGACGCTGGCAGCCAATAAGCTGGCAAGGGAAGCGGATCTGATTATCGGTGTCGGCACCCGTTATTCCGATTTCACGACATCGTCCAAATCGGCATTCGGCAATCCGGATGTGCAATTCGTCAATCTGAACGTAAGCGGCTTTGATTCCGCCAAGCTGAACGGCGAAGCTGTTATCGCAGATGCCAAAGAAGGGCTGAAGGCGCTGCATGAGGCTCTGGAACAAATCCATTACCGCAGCGAGCATACTCCGTCAGTCATCCAAGCATTGAAGCAGGAATGGGACAATGAGGTTGATCGGCTTTACGCGGCTGAGCATGAAGCGGGATTTGCACAAACTAGGGCGCTTGGCATTATTCAGGAGATGATTGATCCATCCTCTGTCGTCGTATGCGCGGCGGGCAGTCTTCCAGGCGATCTCCACCGGCTGTGGAGGCCTGTCGAGCCCAAAACCTATCATATGGAATATGGCTTCTCCTGTATGGGATATGAAATAGCAGGCGCTTTTGGGGCAGCACTCGCAGAGCCTGCGCGTGAGGTTTATGCGATCGTTGGGGATGGCAGCTACTTGATGCTTCACTCCGAAATGGTGACGAGCCTGCAAGAGGGCCGTAAAATAACGATTTTGCTATTCGACAATCACGGTTTCCAATGCATACACAATTTGCAGCGAGGACATGGCAGCGACGGATTCGGCAATGAGTTCCGCTATCGCTCGCAGGAGACGGGCAGACTGTCCGGCACTTATATGCCGATTGATTTTGCAGCCCATGCCCGCAGCTTGGGAGCGAAGGCTTATAAAGCCGATAATGCGGAGCAATTAAAGGAAGCGCTGGAGCTCGCCAAGCAGGAAACGGTGACGACTTTGATTGAAATTCCAGTCGTGCCGGGCACGAACACGGGTGGATATGAGTCTTGGTGGAACGTGGGCGTGCCCGAGGTATCCGTCAGCGATAAAGTTGCTCAAGCGGGCAAAGAGATGAATGCCAAAATCCAAACCGTCACCCTCCGCTAAAGCCTGATCAAGGATTGTCTAAAGTCCAAAGAAAGCAGGGAGCGCACAATGACTTATTTATCTTTTTCTCAAAATAAAAAGTTTGACTTTACCGCTATCGGCAGGCTTTGCATCGATTTGAATGCGAACGAAATTAATCGTCCGATGGAAGAGACGATGACGTTCACCAAGTATGTCGGCGGCTCCCCCGCCAACATCGCGATCGGGATGTCCCGCCTCGGCCGGAAAACCGCGTTTATCGGCAAAATTGCGAACGATCAAATGGGACGCTTCATCAACGATTATTTGAACCGGGGCGGCATCGACACATCAAACGTCTTGATCGACACCACCGGCGCGGTGACAGGTCTTGCTTTTACGGAAATAAAGAGCCCAACCGATTGCAGCATCCTTATGTATCGAGACAACGTCGCCGATCTTAAGCTTGAAGCAGGTGAGGTAAGCGAGCAATTGATCGCCGAGTCGAAAATGCTTCTGATTTCCGGGACGGCACTTGCCAAGAGCCCTTCGCGGGAAGCGGTCTTCCAAGCGCTGCACTATGCGAAAAAGCATCAGACCGTCATCGCGTTTGACCTCGATTACCGGCCTTATACATGGACATCCAAAGAAGAAACGGCTGTCTACTACAATCTTGCCGCAGAGAAGTGCGACATCATTCTAGGCACGCGCGAAGAGTTCGATATGATGGAGGCGTTCGAGCAAAATCCGGATCACAGCGATCATTTTACTGCATCCAAATGGTTCGACTTCTCGGCTAAAATCGTCATCATCAAGCACGGCAAGGAAGGCTCCATCGCCTACACCGCAGATGGAACGACGCATCGCGCGAAGAGCTTCCCGGCGAAGGTCGTCAAAACCTTCGGAGCGGGAGACTCCTATGCGGCTGGTTTTCTATATGGCATTATGGAAGGCTGGACGCTTTCGAAAAGCATGGAATTCGGAAGCGCATCAGCTTGCATCGTCATTTCGAGCCATAGCTGCTCCGATGCGATGCCGACTCTCGCTGTGGTCCAGCAATATATTGAAGACTGCAACAATGGCAAAATAACGATCTCATAGATATCGACAGATTCGAAAGGGGCAAACGATAATGACGCAAGTATTGAATAACTGGATAGGCGGAGCATGGGTTCCATCCACATCTACTAAAGCCGAGGAAGTATACAATCCCGCAACGGAAGAGGTGCTTGGGCTTGTTCCGCTTTCTACGCGCGAGGACGTAGATCTGGCCGTTCAAACGGCTAAGGAAGCGTTCAAAACATGGAGCCGTACGCCGGTTCCGCGCCGTGCCCGCATTCTTTTTAAATACCAGCAGCTTCTGGTCGACAATTGGGCAGAACTTGCGCGGCTTGTTACGCTCGAGAACGGAAAAAGCTACAACGAGGCTTACGGCGAAGTGCAGCGCGGCATTGAATGCGTCGAATTCGCAGCTGGTGCGCCTACACTTATGATGGGCAAGCAGCTTCCGGATATCGCTTCAAATTTGGAGTCCGCGATGTACCGGTATCCGATAGGAGTTGTCGGTGGCATCACACCGTTCAACTTCCCGATGATGGTGCCTTGCTGGATGTTCCCGCTTGCTATCGCTTGCGGCAACACCTTCATCTTAAAGCCATCGGAGCGCACGCCTCTGCTCGCCAATCGACTTGCAGAGCTGTTTAAGGAAGCCGGCCTGCCGGACGGCGTATTCAATATCGTACATGGCGCGCATGATGTCGTTAACGGCATGCTTGAGCATAAAGATGTCATTGCGATTTCCTTCGTCGGCTCGCAGCCGGTAGCAGAGTATGTCTACAAAACCGGAACGGCGCATGGCAAACGCGTTCAAGCGCTTGCTGGCGCCAAAAACCATTCCATCGTCATGCCGGATGCTGACATGGATGTAACGGTCAAAGAAATTATTAACGCCGCTTTCGGCTCCGCGGGCGAACGCTGCATGGCGTGCTCCGTCGTAGTAGCCGTCGGCGAGATCGGCGATACGCTCGTCAGCAAACTGATGGATGCGGCAGACCGCATCACGATCGGCAACGGTGCGGAAGATGGCATTTTCCTCGGCCCGGTCATTCGGGGCCCTCATAAGGAGCGTACCCTTAAGTACATCGAAATCGGCGAGAACGAAGGCGCGATTCTTCTGCGGGACGGACGCAAAGATGCGGTATGCGAGGGCAAAGGCTACTTCGTCGGTCCGACGATTTTTGATAACGTTAAAGCCGGAATGAAAATTTGGGAGGACGAGATTTTTGCTCCCGTGCTCTCTATTGTGCGAGTGGATACGCTTGAGGAAGCGATCGAGCTTGCTAACGCG
The DNA here is from genome assembly GCF_057221575.1 of Paenibacillus sp. Y660. Lineage (NCBI taxonomy): Bacteria > Bacillati > Bacillota > Bacilli > Caryophanales > Paenibacillaceae > Paenibacillus > Paenibacillus sp. Y660. The sequence continues at coordinate 360,886 of NZ_JBXBBJ010000001.1, forward strand.
TCGGATTTTGCAAATGGCGCATGCCTGTTCACGAAGAGCGGCGGCTATGTGCGTCAATTCCGCGAGACAATTGAAGCCGGCATGCTGGGCGTTAATCTAGGCGTTCCTGCTCCGATGGCTTTCTTCCCATTCTCCGGCTGGAAAAAATCGTTCTACGGCGACCTTCATGCCAACGGCACTGACGGCGTTGAGTTCTATACGCGCAAAAAAATGATAACGACGCGTTGGTAAGGATCAAATCGGAAGGCATGCAGCCGCTGCGCTTGTGTTTTGGGGCGGAAGCGGCTTGCCTGATGAGCACAAAAAACGCAGCTGCTCGGAAGCTCCGGCAAAGCGTAAAGGAGGAAAGACACGATGTCCAAACTAATTGTAGCTCCATCGGCTGAACCGGATCGTGAAGGAAGCCTCATGCGAATTACACCGGAATCGGCCGGTTGGCAATATGTCGGCTTTGAAATGATTCGTCTCTCGAAAGGGCAGGACTTACACAGAGAAACGGCGGATAAGGAAGTGTGTCTCGTACTGCTCAGCGGAAAAGCAGATGTCATAACCGCTGAGCAGGAATGGCATGAAATTGGCGAGCGGATGAATGTTTTCGAGCAAATCCCTCCTTATTCCGTATACGTTCCTAGCGGCGACAGCTATCATATTCATGCGCTCACCGAGCTTGAAGTGGCCGTATGCTCCGCACCAGGTTACGGAAACCACAAAGCAAGGCTGATTGCGCCTGCTCAGGTTGGAACCGAAACGCGCGGCTATGGAAACATCGAGCGGCGTATTCATAATATTTTGCCAGAATCGGAGCCTGCGGACAGTCTGCTCGTTGTGGAGGTATTTACGCCGAACGGCCATTGGTCAAGCTACCCGCCGCACAAGCACGATCAAGATAATCTTCCTGCGGAGTCGCTGCTCGAGGAAACCTATTATTTCCGGGTACAGCCGGAGCAGGGGTTTGCTATGCAGCGCGTCTATACCGACGATCGTTCGCTCGACGAGACGCTCGTTGTGAAGAATGGTCAAGCTGTCATGGTTCCGCGCGGCTACCATCCGGTATCCGCGCCTCCGGGCTATGATTGTTATTATTTGAATGTCATGGCTGGTCCGACTCGCATTTGGAAGTTTCATAACGACAAGGATCACGGATGGATGATGACGAAACCTTAAGATGACAGCATGCGGAATCTCAGCTTATTATAATCGGAGAAGCTTGCCTAGCAATGCATAGCATCTTTTAGGCAGACCGCTCAAGTTCATTGGAGGGAATGCGTATGGCTGCAAGTTTAAAATTTCGTCAAGACGGCACTTTTAATATTTTACAGTTTACGGATATGCATCTCGGAGACGGCAAAGAGGAAGAGCGCGAGGATGATGAGCGAACGACTGCTTTAGTTCGCAGCATCATTGCGGCGCAGAAGCCTGATCTCGTCGTGTTAACGGGCGATATGATATGGAGCGACGGCGTTGCCGATCCAAAGGCATCCTTTCGCAGAGCTATTGCTCCCGTAGTTGAATCCGGAGTTCCTTGGGCAGCCGTGTTCGGCAATCATGATGCTGAGGCAGGGGTAACCAGAGAGGAGCTTCTTGCTATACAGCAAGAGGATGTCAATTGCCTTACTGAAGCCGGACCAGAGGACATCAATGGGATAGGCAATTTTATGTTAAAAGTGATGAGCGCGAGTGGAACCGAGGATAAGGCAGCGCTTTATTTCTTCGATTCCGGCATCAATGCGCCGGAACCGATTGGCGGCTATGCTTGGATTCACCCGGATCAAATCGGATGGTATACAGAGCAATCCAAGCAGCTTACCGCTCAAAACGGCGGTCCGCTTCCATCGTTGGCCTTTTTCCATATTCCGATTCCGGAATACGATGCGGCGTGGAACGGAGAGCAAGTGACGGGCACCCGCGAGGAAAATGTGGAGTGTCCAAAGGTAAACACAGGCTTGTTCGGGGCGATGGTACATTCAGGCGATGTGATTGGCACTTTCGTCGGCCATGATCATGACAACGATTATTGCGGCACTTTGCACGGAATAAGGCTTTGTTATGGACGGGCAACTGGATACAATTGCTATGGAAAGCTGCCGAAGGGCGCCAGAGTCATTCAGCTTGAGGAAGGAAAACGAGTATTCGATTCATGGATCGTTCAAGCTGATCAAGTGGATAAGAGCAACCATGAGGGATAAGAGGTGTATTTTATGAAAAAAAGATTTAATCCGATCGGATTTAGACAGGTTCATCTTGATTTTCATACATCAGAGCATATTACGGGCGTAGGCAGAGACTTTGACGAGGAGCAGTTCGTTGCCAGCTTGAAGCAGGCGAAGCTTGATACGATAAATGTTTTTGCGATGTGCCATCATGGCTGGAGCTATTATGACACTGCGGTCGGCAAGCCGCATCCGCATTTGGAAACAAATTTGCTGCCAAGAATGCTCGAAGCATGCAAGCAGAACGACATTGAGGCGCCGATCTATATAACGGTCGGATTTAATGAGCTTGCTGCCAGAGAGCATCCTGAATGGGTAGTGGTGAAGGAGGACGGCGACCCTTACGGCCCTCCGAAAGCGACAGAGGAGACAAGTCTTCCTACCGGCTGGGATGGCTGGCATATGCTTTGTCTGAATTCTCCTTACCTTCAATATATACTGGACTACACTCGCGAGGTAATGGAGCGCTTCCAGCCTGTCGGTATTTTCTACGATATCGTAGGCGAATATCCTTGCTTATGCGCTAGCTGCCGCAGCAGCCTGAAGGAGCAGGGGCTTGATGAGAACAATCCAGAGCACCGCATGCAGCTCGCCAAGCAGACTTATTTGAACTATTTGAAGGCGACATCGGAATTGATTTGGTCGATCAACCCGGAGACACGTCTTTATCATAACTGCACGACAGAGAGAATGGGCGACAAGCAATATCATGAATATTATTCGCATTATGATATCGAATCGCTGCCTACCGGCGGGTGGGGGTACGATTATTTTACAAGCATGGTTCGGTATATTCGCAAGCAGGACTTTCAGTATCTCGGCATGACCGGGAAGTTCCACAAGTCGTGGGGAGAGTTCGGAGGCTTCAAAAGCCCGGCTGCGCTGCGATATGAATGCCAGCAGATGATTTCATTCGGAGCCCGAATCTGCGTCGGCGATCAGCTTCACCCGAGCGGCCGCATGGACGAAGAAACGTACCGGATTATTGGGGAAGCGTTTGCGGATGTTGAAGCGAAGGAGGAATGGTGCCGCGATACGGAGAGCATCGCTGAAATCGCCATTCTTTCAGCTAACGCGCTCAATGGAGCCGAGGACAGCAGAACGAGCGATATGGGCGCTTATATGATGCTGGAGGAAGGCCATTACTTATTCGATATGATCGACGATCTAGCTGATTTCTCAGCTTACCGCATCTTGATTTTACCAGATCAGATCAGGTTGAACGATGCGTTGCAGCAAAAGCTGGAGCGTTATACCGCAGGCGGAGGAAAAATCATTCTAAGCGCGCAGAGCGGTCTTAAGGCAGATCATGATGAATTCGCGCTTGCCGTTGGGGCGGAGTTCCAAGGGAAGTCCGAGTGGGAGCTTGATTATACTTTAGTGTCGAAACAGCTTGGGGATCGGCTTGTATCCTCGCCGTTTATTAACTATGAGTCCGGTTACCGGGTTGCGGTAGGCGGGGCTGAGGTGCTGGCGAGCTCTTACAGACCTTACTTTAATCGGACCTACGGACATTTCTGCTCCCATCTGCATGCACCAGCAGCGGAAGAAGCGGGCTATCCGGCAGTCATTCAGCATGAAAATATCGTCTATATCGCACAGCCTTTGTTCCGTCTATATCGGAATCATGGCATGCAGCTGTACAAAGATTTGCTTTTGAACATCATCAAGCAATTGCTGCCGAAGCCGATCTTGACAACAAGCTTGCCCTCCGCTGGAAAAGTGAACTTGACGAAGCTTGCGGGCGAATCGGATTATGTGCTGCATTTGCTGTACGCGGTGCCTATTCTACGCGGCGACACGCAGGTTATCGAGGATGTGCCGGCTTTAAGCGACATCTCCGTTCGGGTCAAGCTGGACAAGGCTGTAACTGGTGTGCGGCTGCTGCCGGAAATGGTAGATGTTCCATTCGTGCAAGACGAGGAAGGTTATACGTGCATCTCGGTTGATGTTCATAGCCACCGGATGGTTCAGTTTCAAGTTTAATTTGTATGGCTGAGGCTTTGGAAGTCTCAGGATGATGCATAGCCGATTGTAGAACATCGGACGCTCCTAATGTGGATAAATCTAGAAACTAGATCTATTTTTAGCAAACCGGCCTCAATCATAGAAATAAGTCTAGAAAATAGACCTAATGCATTCGTGTCGCACATGTGCATTAGTTGCCTATTTAGAGCATGTTCAACGTTTGTTCGAGAGAGCATCAGCTGAGTTAAAATAGGACGAAGCAGCTAGATCACGCTGCTCCGTCCTTTTTCTTACTGTTAGTCTTCGCTGAACACTGGCTTTATATGAAGCTCGAAGCGGAATTGCTTCTCGTTCAGACGGTATTGATCCAGCAGCGCTGGTCCGCAGGAATTTGATCCGACGCCGCTCATTTTGTAATCAAGATGAACGATGGTTTCCATCCGCCTCTTTAATTCATGATTATGAGCAGCGACCGTAAGGTCAAGCGGCGTATAGTGCGACGCGTTGAACGAGAACGGCTCAGGCGAGGCGAATTTCAAGCCCATCCCTTGCTCGCTCGATATGACCGCCCAATTGGTGCCGTAACGCGAGCCATTCTCCTGCGGCATGATGTAAGGCTCGAACATTCTAGCGTAGATTGGCTTAAAAGTGACCATTCGCAGCTGTAAACCTTCATAACTGCTCGGTCGTATCCTAGCTCCTCCCATTGCTTGCGGATATGCATATCATTGTCGATTGGAGCCCGCCAGATGTTGAAGGTCATCGGCTGCTTCAGCATCTCAATGCCGCTCCGGGTTATTTTCTCGAACGTCCCTTGGTCCAGATTAAAGGCGTAGCGGAATTCGAACCCATCTATCGTCAGCGATCAATCATTCTCAGCGACCTGCAGGGATAATGATGAAGGATAGGGTGGGCTAGCCGGCTCTGCGGATGGCTCAGCTTCAAACAGTGTGAACTGCGTGAACGCTACCTCATAGCCCATCTCCGCCCATGCTGTTTGCTGGTTCATCCAGCAGGACAAAGTAAGTGTATAACAGCTATCCTGCGATTTGGGCCAAGCATAAGGCAGCGTTACGAGCTGATGCTCATGCGCAGAGGCATCGAGCTGCCAGATTTGGCCTTGTTCGATGGTTGTGCCATCCTTCTCAACCTTCCAGTGCAGGCCGAGATGGGACAGATCGATAAAATCATGCAAATTGGTGATCTTTAGCTTGCCGCCTGACAAGTCAACCGCTTCGATATGAATCGGTGCCATAACCTGCTTCAGCTCAAGCAGCCCGGTATGCGGCCTGCGATCCGGATAAACGAGTCCGTCGATGATTCTATATTCTCATGGCCTCCATAATGGGGAGCCGCACTTTCGTAATGCACAAGCCTTGAGTCATCTCTTTGTTGGTGCGAAAATAAATCCGGCCGGCGGCTTCGTCGAATTCCGCCAAACACAACAAAATCAAACATAAAACCACTAAATGTGATCATACGCTTATACTGTTTTCTTGATGTTAAAACAAGGCGCATCAATTGTAAATAATGCTTTTATTAGTTTACAACGTGTCTGCAAGTACGATAAAATTAAAAAAGTAAATCCACATTAATCCACAACATATATAACTAACAATCGATAAATGAGGTGCGTAGCAGTGTCGGTTTTAGCAGAAGAACGCAAACAAATGATTATAAAGCTACTGAATTCGGAAGGGAAGGTCCGAGTCATTCCGCTCGCGGAGCACTTTGACGTATCGCCAGAAACGATTCGAAGAGATTTGGACGTTCTGGAGAAGGACGGGCTGCTGCGCCGCGTATACGGAGGAGCGACGAAGCCATTGTTCCAAACCTCCGAGGCGCCATTTACGCAGAGGCAATTGAAGTATGTCAAAGAAAAAGAAGCTATCGGACGCCGCGCGGCTGAGTTAATTGAAGACGGAGATACAATCGCGATTGACGTCGGTACGACGGCGCTCGAGCTGGTCAAGGCGATTACGGGCCGCAGGCGGCTGACGGTACTGACTAACAGTGTTTCCGTGGCAACGGGATTGATGGACGGCGTCAACCAAGGAAGATTTAGCGGAAAGATTATTTTGCTTGGCGGGGAGCTTAATCCGGAACAGCAATCGATCAGCGGTTCCATCTGCGAGAGGACGATGCAGCAATTCCGCGTCAGCAAAGCCTTCTTGTCAGTAGGCGGCATCTCGATATCCGGAGGCATCAGCGATTATGATCCGGACGAGGCTTCGATGTCGCGCATTTTCGCACAGACGGCTGAGCAGGTTTATGTTTTGGCAGACCATTCGAAGCTTAGTGTCATTGCGTTTACGCATATGCTATCGTTCGAGGAAGTGGACTCGGTCATATCCGACAGTCCATGCCCAGAGGGCTGGGCGGAGCATCTTGCGGCTAATGAGGTCGAGTGGATCGAAGCTCCGTTAGCGGAATAGTCTTCCAACTAGAGCGAGCTGATTAAAATATAGGGCTGTACTATGCATTTTATAATGCGTGTACAGTTCTTTTTTTGTGGGATCAAACATAAATACTATATAATCACACATTATCGGGCATGGAAATACATGCATGAAACATTCATGAAACTTTGATAAAACGTTGATAAAACGTTGATAAATCAGCAATATTTAATCTCTAGATAACAAAAGATAGAATGTTTGTATTGATTGTGTTAATGTTTGATCAAACATATTGTCAAATGACAAGTAACATAATACGATGTGATTGTCTCCCGTGGCATGGCCAGCAGAAGGGCAGACAACGATAAAAGGAGCAGAAGCATGCAATTGAAATGGGATGGACATACACACACTAATTTTTGCCGTCACGGCAGCAGCGCAAGCATGGAGCTTTATTTGGAGCAAGCAGTCCGGCTTGGATTTCAGCGGTACACGTTCAGTGAGCATCCCCCGCTGCCAGCAGGCTACATCGACGATCTTCCTCTGATGGCGCAGCTGGCGATGAAAGAAGAAGAGCTGCCGCTTTATTTTGAACAAGCAAGAAGAGCAAAGGAACGCTACGTTGATCAGATCGAAACGACGATTGGGCTCGAACTTGATTACTTGCCTGAGGATCCCGACTTTGCCTTGCGGTTGGTCGACAAATACGGTGAGCGGTTAGAGGATGTTGTATTTTCGGTTCATTATCTTCCCGGAATCGGCGGCAACCAGTGTATTGACTACACGCCTGAGACGTTCAAGGACAAGCTGATCGAATATTACGGATCGATGGATAAGGTTGCTGATGAGTATTACAACCATGTCGAAGCGGCTATCGAATGGTCTTCGGAGCTTCCGTGCCGCAAAAGAATCGGGCATATCAATTTGATTGAAAAATTTCATCTGGCGCTGCCGGAGCTGGACGAGACCCTCGTTAAGCGTCGATTGAACGGCATTTTGCCAAAGCTGGAAGCGGCCGGAGCGGGTGTGGACGTGAACACGGCAGGCTTCAGGAAGCCGACGTGCGGAAGAGCTTATGTACCGGAATGGTTCATGCAAGAATGTCTGCAGCGAGGAATTCCGCTCGTTTACGGCTCGGATTCTCATAAGCCTGATGAAGTTGGAGCTGGCTGGGACTGGTTCGAGCGGACATTAAATGAAGCAGGAAAAGAGATCAGCAGAAATTTGGAAAAGAGGTGATTGCTCCCTCATGGTTACAAACCCGACTGTCAAATGGTTGAGAAGAGTCGTTGCACATCGTTATTTATACATCATGCTCATTCCTTGTCTCGTGTTTTTTGCTATATTTAGCTACATTCCAATGGCAGGATTGCTTCTCGCGTTTAAGGAGTACAAGTTCAACATGACCATTCTGAACAGTCCTTGGGTCGGTCTTGAATATTTCAAAAGGTTTTTCGAGGATTATCAAAGCGGGCAGCTTATTCGAAATACACTCATCATCAGCTGCATGAAGCTCTTTCTTGGAATGCCGTTTCCGATAATATTGGCGTTGATGTTCAACGAAGTAAGAAACAAATGGTTTAGGGGATTCACGCAGAGCATCATGTATTTACCGCATTTTCTATCCTGGGTCATTATCGTTGGCTTGATGCAGCGGATTTTTGCACCGGAGATCGGAATCGTTAATGAAGTGATCAAATGGTTCGGCGGAGACGGCAGTACTTTTTTTGCAATGGATGCGAAGTATTTTTACCCGATGATGTTCTGGAGCTACATCTGGCAGACGGCTGGCTGGGGTTCGATTATCTACTATGCTGCAATAACCGGTATTAATCCCAATCTATTCGAAGCAGCAAAAATAGACGGAGCGAGCAAATGGCAAGAAATTCGCTATGTTGCGCTGCCATCTATTATGCCGACAATCGTAATCGTATTTATTCTTTCGCTTGGCGGCATTATGACGGCGGGCTTTGATCAGCTTTATTTGATGAGAACCCCGGGCAATATGCATTTAGCTGACGTCCTGGACACCTATATCATTCGCGTCGGCATTCAGAGCGCGCAATTTGGCTACGCGACGGCTGTTGGTCTCATGCAAGGTTTAATCGGACTTGTGCTTGTTGTCCTCGCTAATCGGGCAAGCCGAAAGCTTTCGGACAATGCGCTATGGTAAGCAAGTATTCCATTGGAAGAGCGTTTAAGACGTTTTTCATAAATCTATCAAGCTGATGAGGAATGGGAGAGGGATTCTACATGAAAAGATGGAGCATGCTGCTCATTACACCGATTGTCGCTGGTTTGCTGCTGGCAGGCTGTACGGGAAATGCGGGCAATGAGAAACCAAACACGGAGAACTCGCAGGACAATTCGGCAGCAGCAAAGCCGGTTACTTGGATTGCCGATCGTACGATTAAAGGACTTGTTTTTATGGACAGCGACATCAACACAGAAATGAACCCTGAAATTGCTGCCAAGCTCAAGGAAAAGACAGGAATTACGCTTGAGATGGAGGCGGTACAAGGCGGCGATTCGACCGAATTGCTCGCAGCCGGCATCGCATCTGGGGATTTGCCCGATTTCATCGCTTATTATTTGGATAACAGCGGACGTCCAGAGATGGCGGTTATTCTTAAAGCAGCTAGCGAAGGCATGTTTGCAGATTTGACCCCTCTGTTTAAAGGGACGAAAGTATACAGCAAATATTTGGAGGAAGGCTACCTTCCGAAGGACACGCAATTCGGGTCGATGTTCCGGCCTGAATTCAACGGCTCGTCCTACCTGGCCCATATGAATATTTGGCGCCAACCAGGCTACAATTCCCGTAAATATGTTTCTGGTCCATATATTCGCAAGGATATCGCAGACGCGCTGAAAATCGATCCAAGAGAAATTCATACTGCGGAGCAGTTATACGAGCTGGCGAAGAAAATCAAGGCTGGCGGCTTTAAGGATAATAACGGCAAGGATATTTACCCAATTGGACCTGACTACTACGGTGGCAGAGAAGATAGCTTGCTATATTCTGATCTAGTATGGGGCGAAAGCGATCAGCTCATCAAGCGCAATGCGGAAGGCAAAATCGTACATGAGAGCCAAACGGAATTTCCAATGAAGCGGGTTGCATTCATGCAGAAGCTTTTGGATGAAAAACTGATGGACCCTGAGTTTTTCACAATGGAAGAGACACGGGCAACAGAGGGCGCTTTGAATGGCTCATTCGCGATTATCGGCATGCACAACTACATTGATTTTAACAATGACGGGCATTATTTGCCGATTGGGCCTCTGAATAGAGCGGATGCCCCTTACCAAATGTCAGTGCCTTACAAGACAGCCTATGGCGCATGGTCGATTCCGGCAACAACGGAGCGTCCAGAGGAAGTTGTTAAATTCGCTGATTTTCTCGCAAGCCGCGAAGGAAAGCTATTGTGGCAATACGGACTCGAACGAAGAGATTATACGCTTGATGAGAATGGCAATCCGATTGTGAAGCAAGAAGTGCTCGATCTCAAAAAGAATGATCCGGACTCAGCGTTAAAGCTAGGCTTTGCAGTCGCGGGCAACACATGGGGCGAGGCGCTTGGCGCGACTGACAAGGAACCTTTGGGTGATTTCGGTGAAATGTTCTACGGCGATGCCGTTAATCCGGATCTGAATGCCGGACCGGAGAAAATCGCGGAATATTGGAATTGGGATGAGAAGCGCAGCAACGCTCGCCTTGAAGATGGATACAGGCCATTGTCATTTCTATCCGATTATCCGAAGGGTGAGCAGCTCAAGGCGGCTCTGGACAATTACAAGGACAGCATGATAAGGGCTTATTACACAAAATCTCTTGATGAAGCAAAGAAGATAGTTGATTCAGCTTCTGAGCAGCTAAAATCCGCTGGATTGGACGAATATTTGGAGCTTCTTGAACAAAAGGACAAAGATATAAAAACAAAGCTCATCATGCAATAGGGCTTGAAACAGGCGTCTTCATCCTGAGATGGATGAGGGCGCCTCTCCTTCCTTGATGCGGCTAGAGAGGATGAACAGCTTTGAACGAAGCGTATAAATTATCTCCTGGAGAAAAGGCTTTCCGAATCATCAATGCCTTGCTTCTCATTCTGTTATGTTTATCCATCATTCTTCCGTTTCTGAATGTAATCGCATTAGCTTTCAACGAGGGCAAGGACGCGGAGAGCGGCGGCATTTACTTCTGGCCGCGCGCATGGTCGCTTGAGAACTTTGAAGAGCTGTTCTCTTCCGGTAATGTGATGCAGGCTTTCTTCATTTCTTTATTCCGCACCGTAATAGGCACGGTATCCAGCGTTATCCTAACCGCGATGGCAGCTTATGCCTTGAAGAGCAGGACAATGCCTGGAGTCCAGCTGTTCACGATGGCGATTTTTTTCACAATGCTGTTCAATGGCGGCTTGATTCCTTATTATATTTTATTAAAAGATCTACATTTGACGAACTCCATCTGGGTTTATATTATTCCGTCGCTGTACAGCGTGTGGAATATTCTCATCATGCGGACATTTTTCCAACAGATCAGCGGAAGTCTCGAAGAAGCCGCTCGTATCGACGGTTACAATGATTTTTCGATTTTTTGGCGTATTATATTGCCTCTTAGCCGTCCGGTGATCGCCGTAATTAGCTTGTTTAATGCTGTAGGCCATTGGAATGATTGGTTTACGGGCGCATTTTTTGTTCGGAATGGAGATTTGAGACCACTGTCTACGCTGCTCCAGGAAATGCTGACCCGTCAGGAATCGCTGCGGCGGCTGCTTAATAACATGGCAAGCGGCGCGAACCTTGAGATGCTCGATAGAATGCATGTAACCGGAAATTCGCTCAAAATGGCGACAATCGTCATCGTGGTGACGCCTATTATAATGGTCTATCCCTTTATCCAGAAGTTTTTTGCAAAAGGCGTTATGATCGGATCTTTGAAAGAATAAGGAGGGAATTAATATGAATACGATGCCAACCTTTAAACTGCGAATAGGCGGAGCGGGTCAGGCCATTATTTTTCCTATCTATAAAGACAGCTTTGAGAATTCGCAAAGCGGCGTGCTGCTGAATTCGTTTCTTGAAAAGCATGAACCGCGGCAGCGGATGGGCGAGCGTGGACAATTTACATGGTTCTACGGACGCGGAGAGCAGCCGCATTATTTGTTCGTCGGTATGGGCGATGGCGGTCACGCTACAGCTTTTCATTTAACGGAAGCTGCAGGAGCTGCTGGTCGAGCGGCGGAGCGGGAAGGGCTGCAGTCGGCGGTTATTTCCTTTGAGGGGCTGGGCGTTCGGGCGGGCAATGATGTCGAAGAAGCAACATTCATATCAGCATGGGTAGAAGGCTGGCTGCTTGGGACATATGCTTTCGATCGTTACCGTACGAAAAAAACGCATCGCAGCATTACATCCATCCTTTTCGAGGCGGAGGGTAAAGAGAGTCTGGCGGAAGCGGTTCGCCTCGGTGAAATTCGGGCGCAAGGCACGATGCTGGCCCGCGATCTGACTAACGAGCCTTCGAATGCGCTTACTCCACTAAAGTTTGCCGAACGTGTTCAGGAGCATTTTGAGGGCGAAGCGGTAAGTATTGCTATTAAGACGGGAGAAGAGCTGGAGCGTCTTGGTATGGCGGGTCTGCCGGCAGTCGGCCGCGGGAGCGTAAATCCGCCCGTATTCATGGACTTAAGGTATTGCACCGACCCTGCTATGCCTCTCACCGTTCTAATCGGCAAAGGCATTACGTTCGACACAGGCGGCATCAGCCTGAAGCGCGACAATGATATTAGCGATATGCGCATGGACATGGCGGGTGCCGCTGCTGTAATTGGTGCCTTGAGCATTGTCTCTGGTCGCGGCATCCCGGCGAATATCGCTGTATTGGTCGCTGCAGCGGAGAACGTCCCTGACGCCAATGCTTTGCTGCCTGGGGAGGTGCTAAGGTATGCGAATGGTACGACGGTGCAGGTTGGCAATACCGATTCGGAAGGTCGGCTGGTGCTGGCGGACGCTCTAGTGTACGCGGGTCAAATCGGCGCTCAGCGGGTCGTCGATATGGCAACGTTGACGTATTCATGCGGAGGTGCGCTCGGCTCGCTATTGGCTGGAATATGGGGAGACGACATGCTCGTGCAATCGATTCGGACCGTAGGCGAGAGTGTTGGGGAAAAATTATGGCAGCTCCCTCTCGTCGATGAGTATGAAGCTTATTTGAGAAGCGATTATGCCGACATTTGCAATATCAGCCGCGTAGGCGAAGCCGGAGCTATTACGTCAGCTCTGTTTCTGCGCAAGTTCACAAGCTCTTCGTATAAGTGGGCGCACATCGATATGAACGCGTTGAAGGAATCGTCCGACAGCAAGGGTCATCTAGTTGTCGGCGCAACTGGCTATGGGACGAGACTGCTCGCCGAATGGATTGCGAGCGGCGTCTAAAGATGTAAAATGAGATCATACCATTCCCTGTGCTGCATTAAATGAGAGAGTTCCGGATAAAGTGCAAAAAAGCCTCCAAATCCACTATACAAGTGGGCTTGGAGGCTTTTTTGGGCAGGTTGATTGTTGTGACAGCGCTATAGATTCTGCTTATGTGGTACGGAAAAAAATGCATAGGAGCACATATGCGCTTACAGCAACGAATGGGCCGTACCTGAAACGTCTAAAGGCTATAAGTAGCAATACTATTCGGTTGTTTAGACCGAATGAGTGCATATCTATAAATGGGGCATATTCCAAGCTAGTTAGCCGCATATGAGACAGCCTCTACTCTATTTAATGACCCGAAGCTTCATGGTCGTTGGATAGCTTTAGCACGTCAAACACTTTGAATAGCAGGCTAAGCACAATCGCAACTACGGTAGCGAGCGCCATCCCCGAAAGGGAGAAATCGCCGATAGTAAGATTCACGCCGCTAAGGCCAGTAACAAGCACGACTGTCGTTAAGAACAGATTGGTAGGCTTGCTGTAATCCACCTTGGATTCAACGAGCATCCGAAGGCCGGAAGCCGCGATTACGCCGAACAGCAGCAAGGAAACGCCGCCCATAACCGGTCCTGGAATAGCGGAAATGAGCGCCGAAAATTTCCCGGAAAATGAAAGCACGATCGCAATAACCGCCGCGCCTCCAATAACAAAAGTCGAGTAGACCTTCGTGATCGCAAGCACTCCGATATTTTCTCCATAGGTCGTGTTAGGCGTGGAGCCTACAAATCCGGATAGGATGGTAGAAATCCCGTTGCCCAGCATGGACCGGTGAAGGCCGGGATCCTTCGATAGGTCTTTGTCTACGATGTTGCCGGTGACGACCAAGTGCCCGATATGCTCAGCGATGACGACAAGCGCCGCAGGCCCAATAGCGATGATCGCCGACCACTGAAAGACGGGGGTGGTGAAATGCGGAAGCTGAACAACACCGCTCTCTGCCACGTTGCTGAAGTCGGCAAAGCCCATGAAATAGGCAAGTACATAACCGGTTACGATACCGATCAGAATCGGGATAATCCGCATGAAGCCACGGAATAGCACCGAGCCGAGCACCGTTACAGCAAGGGTGATGGTCGAGAGGGCTACAATTTTTGGATCTGGCGACCATACTGCAGTAGATGAAACATCTGCAGGTCTAATCCAGCCAGCCATCCGTGCCGCGACCGGGATAAGCTCTAAACCGATAATCGCGACGATTGCACCCATTGCTGCAGGTGGAAATACAACATTGATCCAGCCGGTACCGGCTGCTTGAATGATAAGTGCGACGACCGTAAAGATGACGCCCGATATAATAAATCCGCCAAGAGCAGCCTCATAGCTGCCGCCAGATGCGTGATCACCGATAACGGCGCCTGCTGGCGCGAGAAAAGCAAAGCTTGAGCCGAGATAAGCTGGAATTTTGTTGTTGCAAATCCAGAGATACAGCAGCGTTCCGATCCCGTTCATGAGCAAACAGATTGCCGGATCAACGCCGAGTATATTCGGTACGAGCACGGTGGAGCCAAACATAGCAAATAGATGCTGCAAGCTCAGCAGAAAGCTTTGCAGACCAGGAGGCCTTTCGTGAACCCCAATTGCGTTTTTCATGAGAATAAGCTCCTTCAAGGATAGGTTGTCTATTTTTGACCTTTGTCGATTCTACATAGTTCAGCAATGGTTTGGCAAGTGTTTTCTTATCATAGGTTAGACATAAACGAATACATTAATGATAAGGAGGAGGTGACACAGGATGGAATTGTGGGCGATCTGGCTCATTCTCGCTGGCATATTGGTAGTCGTGGAGATGCTAACGCTTACGTTTTATTTGCTGTGGCTCGGCATCGGCGCCTTTGTTGCTGCTGTTATTGATTGGTTTTGGCCAGGGTCTCTTGTGCTTGAACTGGTAGCTCTCTGCATCGCTGCACTCATATTGACGATCTTTACGGGACCGATTACTAAGCGCTTTCATTCCTCGCGGGGCTTTAAGGATGCCGTGGACGAGCTTGTTGGCAAGCAAGGAATCGTGCTTGAGGAGGTAACGGGAGAAGCGCCCGGCATCGTCAAAGTAGGAAATGAAACGTGGAGCGCGGTGTCCAACGAGCCGTTGTTAAAAGGAGAGTCTGTTAAAGTCGTCAGTCGCGGAAGCGCAGTGCTCCAAGTTGAGAAATGGGGAGGCTAATGATTAATGGGTCTAATCGTAGCGATCATTTTGCTTGCAATCGTCGTCGTATTCGTCGCTTTATCAATCAAAATCGTACCGCAGCAACGGATAGGCGTTGTTGAGCGTCTCGGGAAGTTCAACAGGCTGCTGACGCCTGGCGTCAATATACTTATTCCGATTATCGATCATGTTCGGACGTACCATGATTTGCGGATTCAGCAAGCGAACGTGCCGCCGCAGACGGTCATTACGAAGGATAACGTTCAGGTGAAAATCGATACGATCATTTTTTATCAGGTGACCGGTCCGGAGCAGGCAACCTATGGCATATCCGATTACGTATACGGCGTGCGCAATATTAGTACGGCCACGATGCGGCAAATTATCGGCAAAATGGAGCTGGACGAGACGCTGTCCGGACGCGAGAAAATATCGTCGGATATTCGGATCGCGCTTGATGAAGCGACTGAGAAGTGGGGCGTACGCATCGAGCGGGTCGAAGTGATCGACATTCAGCCTCCGGTTGATATTCAGGATGCGATGGATAAGCAAATGAAAGCGGAGCGAAGCAAGCGTGCGATGGTGCTCGATGCGGAAGCGGCGAAGCAGGATATGATTTTGCGCGCCGAGGGCGATAAGCAAAGCAAAATATTAAAGGCGGAGGGCGATAAGGAAGCGCGTATTCGTCAAGCGGAAGGGCAACGACACGCCCAGGAGCTTGAGGCGCTAGGGGAGGCGAAGGCAATCCAAGCGATAGCCGAGGCGGAGAAAAACCGGATCGAGCTCATCCGCTCCGCCGGCCTCGACGAGAACGTGCTGACGTACCGCTCACTTGAGGCTCTTACCGATATAGCCCAGGGTGCGGCAAATAAAGTGTTCATTCCAACTAGGGCAATCGATACGCTTGGCAGTATCGGAGCTATTGGAGAAATGCTGAAAGCAAGCAAATAGCGGCAGCTAGAGTTAGTACGGATTTCTATATAAAATGTCCCATGAGCGGCTTCGGCTGCTTTTGGGGCATTTTTATTTCGTTCCAAGGTGCCCGGGACGATTGGCGCCGAGAAGTGAAAGTCAGTTGGTTTGGAGTACGAATCGTAACATTCTTGGCTAGTTCTACCATTTAATCAGCTTTAAACTACATTATATTTCTGGCGATCCGAGATCGTTTACTGTTCGTGTGAACGACGGGGCTAGCGGCCGCTGCGACCTTCCGAAAACAGCGGATTGGAATACGCGGGGTAAAAGACGGTCATGGCAAAGGCATCCAAGTGACGGAGCGTCAAGCTCGCATCATTTTCAAGAATGGGCATAGATTCCTCTAAGGGGATAGTTGCTTTGGATTTATGGAGTGGTCAGGAATGGCGCTTAATGCCTGAGGATGCTGAGCATCGTATTGAGCTGGCGCCGGCTGAGTTTAAGCTTCTGCTTTACAAACAAGCATAATCGCGATAAAGACGGCTTAATTCGCAGATAATCGAAGGGAATAGGTTGTTATTAAAGTAAAATAAGAAAATTTGCCAAATATCCGTGACCTTTGCCTGACTTTCTCGTATTATCCCCTAAGTCATTATTTTGAAAAATATAACAGTCGCTTGAAAGGGGAGAGATGTCATTGAGCTTTACGGATCAGAATCAAAATCAAGAACAGAATCTTGGTATGAGCGGTCGCAGGCCGCCGGAATTAAGACCGGCCACGGTGAAGAAAATCATCATAGGGATCGTTGCGGCAGTAGTTGTCATCCTTGTAGGAACGTCATCCTTCTATACGGTGCAAGAGCAAGAAAGGGCAGCCATTCTAACGTTTGGCAAATATTCGGGGGAAACCTCGGCAGGACTGCACTTCAAATGGCCTTATCCGATTCAGCAGGTTATTACCGTTCCGGCAGAGCTGACACAGCGGATTCATATCGGCTATCGTCAGGAAGGCAGCGAGGCGATTCCCGTCGATGAGGAAGCGATGATGATTACGGGTGATGAAAATATCGTATCGGCAGACGCGGTTGTGCAGTGGAAGATAAGCAATATTCACGATTATTTATATAACATCTCGGACGCTGAGCAGTTTTTACGCAATGCGGCAAGCTCTTCAATCCGCTCCGTCATTGGCTCGGAGAAGCTTGATTATGCGATCACGGACGGTAAGACGGTCATCCAGGACAAGGTAAGGGTGAAGCTGATCGAGCTGCAGGCCAAGTACAAGACTGGCATTCAGATCATTGATATCAAGTTCCAGGATATTGAGCCGCCTAGCGGTCAGGTAGCCGAAGCCTTCCGCGAAGTGACGAACGCGCGCGAGGAGAAAAATACGAAAATCAATAATGCCGCGAAGTATGAGAATGACCGCATACCGAAGGCGCGCGGAGAGGCGCAGGCGCTGCTTGAGAATGCGGAAGGCCAGAAGAAATCGCGGATCTTGAACGCGGAGGGTGACGTTGCCAAGTTTAATGCAATATTCGGAGAGTACAAAAAAAATCCGAATGTTACCCAAAGCAGGCTCGTGCTGGAGACGCTAGAGAAAATTTTGCCGAATGCTAAAATATTCATTACGAATTCCAACAGCGATACGGTAAATTACTTGCCGCTAAATGAGCTGCTGCGCAGCGGATCAGGCAGCACGGCGACTCCGCCTGCAACAACTCCGCCAGCCACAGAAGCTCCGCAAGGAGGTGGCGCACAATGAAACGAAACCAATGGTTAACGCTAATTATCGTGCTTGTGGTTGTTATTTTGGGCTCAGGCTCGATGTATATCGTGAAGGAAGGCGAATACAAGGTTGTGCTTCGGTTCGGAGAAGCGATGAGAGCTGTGCCTGAGCCAGGCCTTAAGTTCAAAATTCCGTTCATTGAGAACGTATCGACGCTGCCTAAGTACCAAATGACTTATGAGAGCAGCCCGACTACGATTTTGACGAAGGATCAGAAGCCGATCGTAGTGGATAACTACACGGTATGGCGCATCACCAACGCATCGCAGTTCCTAAGAACGGTGCAGTCGGTAAGCGGCGGTATTCAGCGGATTGATGAGGCGGTATACAACTCCGTTCGACGCAAGCTGTCGGAGGTTAATTACGATAATATCATCAGCGAGAATACAGCGCGCGGCAACATCAACGACGAGATTACGAAGGATGTTGTTTCCGCTTTGACAAGGGATAATTACGGAATCGAAGTTATTGATGTCCGCATCAAGCGCACTGATTTACCGGAGGAAAATAAGCAAAGCGTATACAACCGGATGATTTCGGATCGCCAATCGATTGCGGCCCGCTATTTGTCAGAGGGAGACGAGGAGTCGCGCAAAATTACTTCCAAGGCGGATCGCACCGCGACGGAGCTGCTTGCACAGGCTCAAGCCGATGCCAAAAAAATCGTCGCTGAAGGCGAACGTGAAGCAGCCGTTATTTATAACAAAGCCTATGGCAGTGATCCGCAGTTCTACAATTTCTACCGGACGCTGGAAAGCTACTCGACCACTTTGCAAAATGAACCGGTCATCATGATTCCGATTGATTCGCCTTATGCGAAAATATTGTTAGGCCAATAAAAAAAACGTGTTCTATTCGTTAGTTGAATAGAACACGTTTTTTGGTATGCTCACAGGCTGCCGCATGATTTGCGAATAATTAACTCGGTATTAATGAGATAGTCAGGTGATCCTAATTTCTATTCCACTTATTGTAATATTGACACACATGATGTAAACTACTTCTACCAAATAGTGTGTTTGGAAGGGTAGAAGTAAAATGACATGCACATGTAGAGAAAACATTGAAAAATTAAGAAAAGAAATGACTGAAGCTTATGATAATGTCCACTCTTTCATAGATGCATCTGTTCTTACTGCAAGCCAAGCCCTAGATGATGCGCTTGTCGAATATAGGAAATGTCCAAATTATGAATTGTGCAACACTGAACGATGGAGACAAGTCAAGAAGGATACTTTGTGCAAAAATAATGATGATGTCAAAATAATCGCTGTTTAAAAAGCCCTCGACCAATTAAGATCAAAAGCTTTTATTTATTCAATAATCCGAGTCGATCCAGTATGACTGCCAATTGCTCATGGGTTACGGGCATAAGAGCTGCCATTCATCTCGCAAAGAACAGAAGAATCAGTCCAAATCTTCATCGGCGCACTCCCGATCCTAATCGTCTACCTGTTTCTCCAAACGTTTTTTGTGAAAGGCTTGATTATGGGCTTGGTAAAGGAGTAATCGCTGAATTAAGCTAGTTCCAGCTCATCAGTGTCGATAGTACGATCTACAGAAGCGCTATCAGCAAGCACCACCTGACGAAAGCGCATTCTTCATCAACTTTACTCCGTGCGGGTGTCCAGAGGGCGCAGCGCCTCGGGGCCCTCCCTGACTGGGAGGGTTTGGGAGGGTGCGGAACGCCTTTGAAGGTCTGGCAGTAAACGCCCTTGAAGGTCTGGCAGTAATCCTTTAATGGTTCAATGCATCAGGCCTTGCAGCCAAGCGCTTATTAACCCGAATACTAATCATCCGATCGATAAAATATGCCCCTGCTATGAAGATTAGAAATAGATTCGGATAACCGTATCGGGAGAAGGCGACGAAAGGTATATAAATAACGGTGAAATAAGCCAGCGTCAGCAGCAAAAGCAAATAGGGTATATTGCGCTTCCTAATGGCATTGACTAGCATGAGCACCAAGCCTGCGGTACCGATTAGCGTCATAAGCGTATGCATTGGATAGACGTACGCAATTGGGATGTCGAACACCGTTCTCCAATAGTAAGGTCCGAGATACAGCCCTTTTATTTTATCGGTCGTATACCATTTCAAATAATCCATTGGCTGGTTCGTAAAGCCGTAGCGCATAATTTTTTTCGCTGTTTCTGCCATAGCATCATCTGAGCCTAGAAACAAGCTGGCCCTATCGCGTCCTGGATATTCCGGGTGAGCGTCGAAGAACGGCTGCGCGGGAGCTGCATTATTAATTAAAGCTCCTAAAAGCATAGGATTTCCAGCTGACTTGGTGAACGGAATAAACTCATCAAACGTAATGTAGTTGCGTATCCACCAAGGACAGAGCAGCAGCACCATCGTTATGGATATGACAACCGTATGCTTAACGATCGTCTTCCAGGAAACTTTATTGAACAGCCATAATAGAAATAATACGACTGGAAAAAGTCCGGTATGCGGCTTAAAGTAACAGCCTAATATGACGAGAACCGCGACGATGATGTAATGCTTCGTTTTATTGCTCTTTAAAGCAAGCAGGCTGAAGCAGATTAACAGCATAAATATCGTTCGGAATATCGTCTCGGACAAAATAACACCAGAAGAGAAATAATCTGGCAAATATAGCGCGGTTGCGATACTGGCAATAAGAGCGGCTCTGCTGTTAAACAGCTGATTCGCAATGACAAAAATAAGATAAACAGAGAAAGCCTGCAGCGCTGCCTGCAAAATTCGAAATGCGATCACAGCTGCTTCACCTTGTCCGAAAATCAACATTAAACCAGACAAAACAAAGGGCATCCCAGGCATAATGAAGGAGGACGGCGACTCGCCGCTATTATAAGCAAGCGTATGCTTATTCAACAAAATTTTGGCGCTGTTTACGTACTTCACGTCATCATTATTTAATTTTTCATAGGTGCCGAGCAAAAAATGATCACCATAAATAAGAACGGATGCCGTGCTGATTGCGAATACGAGCAGAATAGTTACGAGCAGACTAGTTCGGATAGGCTTTGATACTTGACTTAAATTAAACAATTACTACACACCTTTCAATTGTATTAAAACCATTATAACGAATATATTAACTACATTATAACGAATAAAAGATGTAAAATGTTCCAGCTGAAGTGTTCATTCCTTCGATTTACTATATTTTCTATCTATAAGCATTCGTACAATTGCTATAGATCTTCCTCACATATAGTAAATGGAGGTGAACACTAGTGTACAAAAAAAATTATGCCAGCCGTAATATACAAGGAAAACTGCGAGTATGTGAATACTTATCGGCAAATCCAAAGCTGGAAAGTTACGTGCCGCAAACCGTTTCGTTTAGCCTTGAGCATCTGGAGATGATGATTAACCGCTATGGTATGGCTTATGTTAAGCCCAACATAGGCTCTCATGGGATCGGCATCTTTAAGGTCAAACGGAACGATTCGGGATATGAGCTGTATGAAATTGTGAAAAAGAAACAAGTACGCAGTCTCTACAAGTCTATTTCCGAAGTCTATGATCGGATGAAGAAGCAGGGAACGGCTAGGCTGATTATTCAAAAAGGGATATCATTGGATCTCGTAAACGATTGTCCATACGATATTCGGGCGATGGTGCAGCGGAAGCCAGGAGGCACTTGGGTTTGCACGGGATTAATTGTAAAAGTCGGAGCACGCAATAAAATCGTAACGAACTATTATCAAGGCGGCACTATTTTATCGATGAAAAAGCTGGGGAAAAAACAAGGCCTGTCAGCAGGGGAAATTGAAAGCCGCGTAACGAAGCTTAACCATGTTGCCCTGCAAATCGCGCAAACCTTGAGCAAGAAACGATCTGGCATGCATGAGCTAGGCGTCGATTTTGCTTTCGATAAGCTGCAGCATCTATGGGTGCTGGAGGTGAACTCTAATCATCCGCAATTTTATCCGCTTAAGCAGCTCGACCCAGCTGCTTATCGCAAAATGAAACGTTTAGCGGTCAGCTACGGCAGACGCGATGCTTAAGAAGAAAGAAGAGCAGCAGGTCATGGCTATTGCCTTGATAGCTGCTCTTTTTTGTAACAGATTAATTGATTGCGCTTACTTCTATGATTGAAAAGTATCATTTTTAGTTGTTCAGATAGCTATTAGTGTTTTTGGTATCACGATAAAATACAAGGAGAACAACAAGAGCAAGGGGGATTGAGTAGTGGCGCAGCTTTCAGTTAAAGACGAACTAGTAATTAAACCAAAAACTAAAAACGTTTTCATCCGATTCTTGAAGCAAATCGACATCCAGATGATGGTGTTGCCTGCATTGTTACTCACTATAGTGTTTAGCTACATTCCAATGTATGGCGTATTGATGGCTTTCCAAGATTACAGCATCTTCAAAGGTTTTTTTGCAAGCGAATGGGTCGGTTTGAAGCATTTCGACATGTTTTTCAACTCTCCGGAGTTTTTTGAAGTCATGCGAAATACGATCATCATCAGCTTATTGAAGTTCTTTATAGGATTTCCGGCACCTATTGCATTAGCGTTAATGCTTAACGAAGTGAAGAACATGATGTTTAAGCGTATCGTGCAAACGGTAAGCTATCTGCCTCACTTTTTATCATGGGTAATCGTTGCGGGATTGATCATGTCGATGCTCTCGACGGATAATGGCAGCGTTAATATTTTGCTTCAGGAAATGAATTTTATAAAAGAGCCGATAAATTTCTTATCGCTTCCAGAGTTATTCTGGTCGATTCTCGTTTCGACCGGCGTTTGGAAGGAAATCGGATTTGGCTCCATCGTATACTTAGCGGCTATCGCCGGCATCGACCCAAGCATGTACGAGGCAGCATCAATGGACGGAGCGAGCAAATTCAAACAAATCTTTTTGATCACCTTGCCTTCCATCATGCCGGTTGTCCTTATCTTTATGATTCTGGCGATTGGGAACCTGTTGAATGCAGGCTTTGAGGACATTCTCCTGCTTGCCGTCAACCCGGTGCTCCGAGACGTCTCCGATGTTATCGATACGTACGTTTACCGAGTCGGTATTCAAAGCTCAAGGTACTCGTACGCAACTGCGGTAGGCCTATTCAAAGCTATTATCAGCGTTGGACTTCTGACGATGGCGAACTATATGGCACGCAGAGCCGGCAGCAGCTTGTGGTAGACTATAATTAGCCCGGAAAGGCGGATGATTCAGTGATCAGGCTCAGCTTTGGAGACCGCGTGATGACGGTAACCTTCTACATTTTATTAACACTATTAGCTTTTATGACCTTCTATCCTTTCTGGAACGCGCTGGTCATTTCCTTTAACAAAGGCATAGACACGGCGCTGGGTGGCGTAACCTTTTGGCCACGTGTCTGGACACTTGAGAATTACGGCATTGTTTTGAAAGATGAAAGAATGATCGGCGCTTTCCTGATTTCTATCTTACGGACGGTTGTAGGTACGATTACATCGATTCTCTTTACAGCTGTTTTCGCATATGGCCTCTCTAAGAAAGAGCTGATTGGCCGGAAGTTTTACATGATCCTATGCATTATTACGATGTATTTCAGCGGCGGACTTATCCCTTACTTTCTATTGATCCGTGAGCTGCAACTGATGAATACGTTCTGGGTTTTCATCATCCCGACGCTGGTCAGCGTATGGAACATGATCATATTCAGAACCTTCTTCCAAGGCTTGCCTGCTGGTCTTGAGGAATCCGCGAAAATCGATGGAAGCGGCAACTGGGGCATCTTTTTCCGAATTGTTGTTCCGCTCTCTGGACCGGTTATTGCAACGCTGTCGCTATTTACCGCTGTTTACCATTGGAATGATTGGTTCGGTCCAAGTATTTTCATTACCAATGAGAAGCTTATTCCTATACAAACGATGCTTAAGCAAATATTGAATTCGAACATCGTTTCAGATCAAATGGCTTCCCTAGATTCAGCAGCACAAGGTCATATGGCGAAAATGAAATCGGTTACCAGCAAGTCGTTGTCTATGGCGACGATGATGGTAGCTACCATCCCAATCATTATGGTGTACCCGTTCGTGCAAAAATACTTCGTAAAAGGCGTTCTGGTTGGATCGTTGAAAGAGTAGCAGCAAGCGTATGAAAAGTAGTTTAAAGCGAAAGCTTTGAACATATAAAAAAAAGTTTGAAAGGGGATTTTAAACAGATGATTACAAAAAGAAAATTGCTCATTCCAATGGTTTCTGCTTTTATGGCTGTTTCTTTATTGGCAAGCTGCAGCGGAAAAGATGGCAATTCTGGCAATGGTGCAGCGCCTAGCAACGCGGCGGAAACGAATAACGGCAACAAAACGGAAGCTGTATATGAGCTTGGCAAGGAGCAGTTGGATTTTACGCTATATGGTCACTATGACTGGTACACGATGCCAACATGGGGCGGAGAAATTACAAGCTCATGGATTAGAGATAATAAGAAAGTAAACGTAAAACCGATTCATTCCGGTGGTGCAGCTCCTCAGAAGCTGAACACGATGATCGCTACAGGCGATCTTCCTGATGCAATCTGGCTGGAGCGCGTCGATGTGGAGCAATTGCGCAAAGCAGACCTGCTCGTACCATTTGATGATTACCTAGATAAATACCCGAACTTGAAAAAATGGCTGGGCGAGGAAGGCATTAACATGCTTCGTTCCGAGGACGGCAAGCTTTACCAGTTCCCGAACTGGTATACGAGCCAACCAAACGGTAATGCCGGCTATGTTGTAAACAAAAAGATCTACAATGAGCTTGGAGCTCCAAAGCTGGAAACAACCGATGATCTTTACAACTACTTGAAGCTTGTAAAAGAGAAATATCCGAACGTCGTTCCTTACGAGCCGGATTTGGCGAAAGACGGACAAGGTATTGATGTCTTGTACACAGCTTTCAAAGAAAACGACCAGAACTTCCCAGGCATGCGTGCAGTGCCTAACGGTGATAAGCTGACTTCAATCTTCCTTGATCCGGAATACCGCGAGGGCTTCCAATATGCTTCTAAGCTATTCCGTGAAAAATTGATTACACAGGATGCAATGACGCAAACGAAAGATCAAATTACAGAAAAAGTAATGACAGGCCGCGTAGCGGTATATGCAGGGGCTAGCCCAACTGAGCTTGCGATGCAAGCACATGCTGAGCTTGTGAAGAACGATCCTGAAGCTGGTTACTTCATGATCTGGCCGATTCACAAAGAAGGTCTTGATAAAAACAAAATTTTCCCTGGCAGCTACGGTATGCTAGGCTGGAACGTAACTGTTATTACGAAAAAAGCTAAAAACCCAGAAGCACTATTCGCTTTCTACGACTGGCTGACTGGTCCTGAAGGACAAAGCGTATTGATGTGGGGACCTCCTGGACTTTATTGGGACGGTGTAGAAGCAGATGGATTCACGCCGAAATTCACAGAAAAATATACGACTGAAGCAGGCGAGATGGCTAAGCTTCAAGCAGAAACAACAGATCTGAACTGGGTTGGCAACACGGTATTCCTAGATACGACTAAAGCGAAGTTTGAAGAGAAATTGCCGGTAGAACAACAAAACTGGGCGACTCGCTTCCAACGTGAGATCACTTGGAAAACGCAATCCAATATTACAGAGTTCATTAACATTGATCCGCAACCGGATTCGGAAGAAGGCATTATCCGTCAACGTATCGAGGATCTATACCTTGAAGTAAGTGCGAAAGCATTGTTCGCTAAGAGCGATGAAGAAGTGCTAGCGATCTTTGATCAAGCGGAAAAAGATGCTCAAGCAGCGGGTTACGATAAGCTGCTTGCTTTCAAAACAGAAAAATGGCAAGCAAATCTAGCAAAAATTAAAGCGCAATAACTTATAGCTTTTCAAAAAACGCCGGGTATACTAAGATTCTTAGTATACCCGAGTTTTTTCGTTTAAATGGGGTCATTTATTTGTAAGATATACTTATTGTGTTTATTGGAGCTGAGGACATCATGTATAAAGTATTGCTTGCTGACGATGAAAGGCTGGACTTGGAAGGGATGCGCACGTTTATCCCATGGGAGGAATTAGGCATGGAGGTCGTGGCTGGTGTGATGAACGGCTTCGATGCTTGTAAGGTGCTCGATTCTGAGAAGGTAGACATTCTTGTAACCGACGTCCGCATGCCGAATATGACAGGGCTAGAACTGGCGAGACGCGCACTGGAAATGTCGAAAGATATTAAAATTATATTTGTCAGCGGATATCAGGATTTCAGCTATGTGAAGCAGGCATTGTCGCTAAATGCGGTCAATTACGTGCTGAAGCCGATGGATGATCAGGAGCTGATTGATTCCTTGCTTAAAGTTCGTGACGATTTGGACAAAGAGCGAGTACGACAGGATGCCTATTGGCAAATGGTGCCGATCGTCAAAAACGAATATTTATTGCAGCTTCTTGAAGGTACGAGCAATGAGAAGACGATAGAGGTACTGAATAAAGAGTATGAAATGAATCAGTTCAATTGGCCTGGTTATGCTGTTGTGATCGAAATTGATGATATGTCTTGGAAACAGCATGATGAGAGCCGGAACGCACCAGACGAGATGAAGCAGGTTGTATCGATCTGTAAGGAGCTCGGTATCCGGCAAATATGTAAAATAAGCAAAGCACGGGTCGCGCTTCTTATCGAGCATTCAGACAGCGAGTTTTTGCCAGTGAAAATAGTTAATCTTGTAAATGCACAAAATACGTTCACCATAACGGCAGGAGTAGGAGAACAGTTCGGCTCCATATCCGAATTAACCCTCTCGCATCGTCAGGCTGTGGAAGCGCTCGATATGAAAATGTTCTACGGCAAAGGAAAGGTAATCGGCCACGGCGAGGTTAGACCGGCTGAGAAGGAGGATTTGAAGCATCTCGACTCTAAGCTTGAAGCGTTGTTCGTAGCGATGTCAGGATATGAGCTTGTAAGCATTCATGATGAGCTGGACGATCTGTTTCAAGTTGCCAAAAATTTAAAATCCAAATTCACGATGCGGAACTATGCCCTCTATATTCTCATGAAGCTCGATAATTATTTGCAAAGAACGAATGAAAATGTGTTTCAGCTGCTCGGTATGGAGCTGAATAATTATGATATTATTATGCAATTCGAAACGATCCACGACATTCATGTGTGGCTTAGACGCCGCGTTTATGAAATTTCCGAGACGCTTCAGATGAATAAGCAAAAGAAAAATTGGAAGCTCATTAAGCAAATGATCGATTTTATGAAAGAGCGGACGCATGATAACATTACACTGAGGGATTTGGCTGAGCAATTCTCATTATCGCCAAACTATCTCGGATTGATTTTCAAAGAGGAAACAGGGAAAAACTTCAGCGAATATTTCATTCAGCTGCGAATGGAGAAATCCTGCGAGCTTCTTAAAACGACCAATATGAAAATTTATGAAATAGCCGACCATGTTGGCTATCGCCATTTGCCTTATTTCAGCAGACAATTTAAAGAAACATACGGCATGACGCCATTGGAGTACAGACGAACATGACGACTCAGAAGAAGGAGCACCGCTACATTCCGTTTGGCATCAAGCTGATGCTTACGTATAGCTTGTTTATCATTATTCCAGTGCTTCTCGTCGGATACACAGCCAATTTGATCTTTACGAACTCCATACAAGAGCGAACGCGCGAAATCAATCACGGGACGCTTGAGCAGATGAAGGATAATATCAATTACAAGCTTGAGGATATGTCGCGCATTTCGGGCATGCTTTATTTCGATAGCAATTTAGCTTCCTATTTACGCCGCTTTGGAGAGGGCTGGGATAGCTATGAGGCTACGACGAAGCAGCTTATTCCAAGAATATTAACGACAATCGAGGCTGCAAACAATAAAATGAGGCTTGAGGTCTATTTGCATAATGACACGCTGCCCGAAATTTATCATGACTATAAAAAAACGGATCCGCTTAATTCTGAGGGGCCTCTTTACGATTTGTATCACATTTCAAGGATCAAGGATAAGCCATGGTACTTGGATTACCCGAAGGAAAAATATGGGGTGACCATGCAATGGAAGCAGATAGAGGGCGATTCGGTTTTTGGACATATATCACTGTTGAGACGTCTTGTGGATACGAATAAGCCAACCAAGCTGGAGGAAATTGGCTTTATTCGAATTAGCCTTCGGCTTGCAGATTTGCTGGGAAGCGTTGATTCTGAGAAAATCGGCAAGGGTACAAAAATCTTCGCGATTGATGAAAATAGCAAAATTATGTTCTCCTCAGGCGATACAGACGTTAAGCTGGGCGAGACGCTGAATGAAGAGGACATTGCTAATTATTGGGTTATTGATAATTCGATACCGCAGCTGAATTGGAAGCTCATAGCGCTAGTACCAAAAGATATAATGGAGAAGGCGACGAACGAGGTTAGAGTGTGGACGATATTTATTTGTTTGGCTTGTTATATCGTGTTTTCTTTCGCAGGCTTGTTTATATCCCGTTTCTACTCGCGTAAAGTATCCAAGATCGTTCGCGTGCTGGATTCGTTCCAAGAAGGGAACTTCCAGAAAAGCATTAATTTCAAGGGGAAGGATGAATTTACGCGCATATCCGTTGCCCTAAATGAAATGGGTCAGAACATCGACGAATTAATTCAAGAAGTATATATGACGAACATAAAGAAAAAGGAAGCAGAGCTGGAATCGCTGCAAGCGCAAATTAATCCTCATTTCTTGTACAATACACTGTCTTCGATCAGCCGCTTGGCTAAGTTTGGCGAAGTGGATAAGCTGCAGCGGATGGTGCTCGATCTGGCGAAATTTTATCGTCTGTCGCTTAATGAAGGAAGAATGGTCATCCCGATTAGAAATGAGCTGGAGCAGGTCAGCGCTTATATTAACATACAGAAGACAAAATTTGCTGACGGCATGCAGGTGTTTTTTGATGTTGATCCTGATGTATTCAAGTTCACAACCGTGAAGCTTATTTTGCAGCCATTTATTGAAAATGCGCTGGAGCATGCTTGGTATGGCGAGCGGATCAATATTCGGATCGTTGGAAAGCTGGAGGGAGAGCTGATCACCTTTCAAGTCATTGATGACGGTGTCGGCATTCACCCCGAAATGCTGCGCCAGCTGTCCGATCCTGTTGAGAGCTTGAACGTTGGTTATGGCATTCGCAATGTTGATGGGCGAATTAGGCTTCATTTTGGCGCCGAGTATGGTGTCAGGATTGTCAGCAAAAGAGGAATGGGAACGTCAGTATGCATAACCATTCCGGCGAAAACAAGCGTTAGCCAATCAGAGGGGCTCTCCCAAAAGTAGTATGCTCGCTGGGAAGATAGCTCGCTTTGAATGGAATGTTGGAAGTGAAAAAATAGCGGTACGGGGACATATTCCTGTACCGCTATTTTTCTATTTAGGTCTATGGTTGCTTGGCTTCATGAGATTGTGGGCAAGCGAAAGTCTCCCCGCCTCCAGGCTTACCTGTGGCAAGCCACGAAGCTGGAATCGGCGGAATCCCTGGTTCTTCTGTAGTCTCGGGTACAATCATTCTTGGGGCTGAGCCCTCTTGAGTGAGCAATAACGGGAAAAACTCCCGTTATTTCAAGTGTTTTTTGGCAAAAATCAGGTTTAGATGGATTTTCTCCCGTTAATATCTCGCTTTCGGTTTGACCCTATTTCGGTGTATGTCCTCCGATTAACTGGAGTTTTTCCAGCTACATGAACGAACTGGTGTCTTATTAGGAAAATAGATGGAGCTTTTCCTGTTCATTCCACAAAACTGAAATGATTTGAGGTAGCATTTTATTTCAAACATACGGGTTAGAACAATGAGCGATGGAATAAGCGAAAAAGCTTGTGGAAAGTAAGATTAGGAGAGTAAGACAGGAGCTTTAGGGCTTTAGGGCTCTCAACTAACTGGTTAAAAAACTTCGTAGTTAGGAACAAGTAAACGAGCAGAATTTGGGTGTTTCTATTCCGTGCGAGCACTTTTGGGGCAGCCCCTTTTTTCGTATCTTTTAAACTTTATGTAATAAAACCTAACATAGTTCTTGACATATCCGTACGATCCACACTATAATTCGGTTAAACGTAAGGTTTTATAACAAATGAATATCGGCTCTTTACCATTATTGATGAGAGCAGCTAGCAGTCTAGGGTTCCGTTAACGACGACTCGGCGCAGCAAGAATGCGTTCGGCAAGTGGTTAAGACTGGTCCAAGAGACGGCGTATAGATGAAGCGGGGAAGCGGCCGATCATCTATATAACACGGAAGGATAAAAGCCTGGGAGATCATTCTCCCTGGTTTTTGTTTTTTTATAGGACTTTTTAGGCAGGCGCTAGTAAAAAGATGACAGGAGTGGGGCGTAATGAAAAAATCATTGAAGGCAACATTGGTTCTTATGCTTATCGTATCGATGGTGTTTATGGCTGCTTGTTCCGGCAAAACAAAGGAAACGTCGGGAGGGGCAACGGACAATCCGATTACGATTGCGCTTAGTCCTTGGCCGGGTTGGTATATGTGGTATTTGGTAGAGGAGAAGGGTTTTTTCGAGAAGCACGATGTTGACGTGAAGCTGGAGTTTTTCCCGGTATACAGCGACTCGCTTCAAGCGATCGTAGCTGGCAAGGTTGATGCGAACAGCCAGACGTTAAGCGATTCACTCGCTCCTCTTTCTAAGGGGATCGGTCTAAAGGCTGTCCTTGTAAATGATAACTCCTTTGGCGGAGATGCGATTGTAAGTAAACCTGACATAAATTCCATCAAAGACTTAAAAGGCAAAACAGTTGCGACGGAGCTTGGTACGGTTGATCACTTCCTTTTGCTTACTGCGCTTGCCGAAAACGGAATGGACGAGAAGGACATTAAATATGTGAACATGACGGTGAATGATGCGGGGCCTGCCTTTATTTCGGGTAACACGGATGCTTCGGTGCTTTGGGAGCCATTCCAAACGACTGCTGTGAAGGAAGGCAAAGGCAAGGTTCTTTATTCGTCCAAGGATACGCCGGGACTCATTCCTGACTTGCTTGTGTTCCGTGATTCGGTTGTGAAGAATCGCCCGGAAGATGTGCAAAAAATCGTCGATGCCTGGTTCGATGCACTGGCTTGGTATGAGGATAACAAGGAAGAAGCGATTAAACTGCTCGCTGAGAAGGCGGAAACGACACCGGAAGATTTCAAGCTTGGCTTAGACAGCATCAAGCTATTCGGAGTAGAGGATAACGTCAAGGCGTTTGAGAAGGGCGACGATTATACATCGCTTAGCTACACAGGTCTGAAAACAGCGGATTTTCTCTTTAAGCTTGAGATGGTCGACAAGCTCGATAGCGTTGATGAGCTGCTGGATCCGCAGTTTGTAAATCATAAAGCAGGGAAGTGATAAGCGATGGGGACGCCACTACGACGTAAACCGTATACATTTCAAATATTCAAAGACATCGGCCCAAAGCCGTTTGCCGTAACGGCGGGGATCTCCTTCGTATTGCTGATTGGCATTTGGTCGCTGCTCAGCTATACCGAGACGGTTAGTCCGATCTTCCTGCCGAAGCCGCATGCCGTGCTCGTTCAGCTCATATTGAATCTCGGCAGCCCGGAGTATTGGGGGCATATTGGAATTAGCGTATTCAGGGTTACAGCTGGATTCTTGCTTGCCTGCGTGATTGCCATTCCAATCGGAGTGTTTGCCGGCACGTTTAAGTACGGCGAAGCATTCGTAGAGCCGCCAATGGAATTTATCCGCTATATGCCGGCGGTTGCCTTCATTCCGCTCATTATGGTATGGGCCGGCATCGGAGAATGGGCTAAGGTGCTGTTAATTTTTATCGGCTGCTTCTTCCAGCTGGTGCTGATGGTCTCGGATATTACTAGACGCGTATCGCATGACCTGCTGCATGCTTCGTTTACGCTGGGAGCATCGAGATGGAAGGCAATCGAGACCGTTATCATACCGGCTATCCAGCCTCAACTGATGAATACGCTTCGTCTCATTCTAGGCTGGGCTTGGACTTATCTTGTTGTAGCGGAGCTCGTAGCTGTAAGCAGCGGACTAGGCTATCAGATTATGAAGGCGCAGCGGTTTCTGAATACCGATGAAATCTTTGTCGGCATTATCGTCATCGGCTTGCTCGGTCTTGTAAGCGATCGGGTGTTTGCTTTTCTAAATCGTCGCCTGTTCCCTTGGGTTTAAGGTTAGTGTGATAATACCTAACATCAATATTGACAATATTAGTTGAACCCGATTATACTTCGATTAAACGTTAGGAAACATCACAATAACATATAGGTTCTCGTGATTGCCATTGAGGACGAAGAGCTGTCTAGGGTTCCGCTGAAGACGGCTGACGATGAATAGTTGAACTGAATCGTCGGCATGTAGCAGGTCTGGTCCGAGAGACGGCATATAGCAGGGCAGTTATTGGATAACGGAACCCGCTATAGTACACGGAAGGATAAAAGCCTGGGAGATTACTCTCCCGGGCTTTCTTTAATTTTTAAGACCAACATTTTTTGAGGGGGAAACAAGGATGAGCAGCATTTGGAGCACAACCATTCGACCGGGCGGCAAATGGTCAGGAACGATTAGTCGAGGGAGATTGCTACGGTTCACCGCGCTCGAGGCGGGAGCGAATATATCCTTGCTTTTATACAATGCAAAGGATTTGACGGAACGCTATAACATGCCGGACACGTTAAAAGCGCAGCATACCTCACATCTAACTAAAGGAAATATACTCATGAGCGATAACGGCAGGTCGCTTGCCAGCATCGTGGACGACGAGCTTGGCTGGCATGATGCGATATGCGGCTACACGAGCCGCGCGGCGACGGATGCCAAATACGGCAAGACCACTTACCAGGAGCTGCGTAATGAATGGCTGCATAGCGGACAAGAAAATTTTGCGGTGGAGCTGGTAAGAAACGGACTCGGAGTAAGGGATCTGGTTCCCGTCGTGAATCTGTTCTCCAAGGTGTTCTGCGATGAGCAGGGCGTTATGCATTTCAGCTCGGAGCATTGCGAGGCTGGTGCGACCGTAACGCTGAGAACTGATATGGATGTCCTGCTGGTGCTGTCGAACACGCCAAACCCGCTTGATCCAAGCGGTGAATACCCGTCGGTGCCCGTTCAAATCGAGGTGCTGGAAGCTGAGGCTGTAACGGATGATGATTATTGCTTGAACTACCGTCCGGAGAACCGGCGCGCCTATGAAAATACGCAAGAATATTACTTGCTGCAAGGTCTATAAGCTTAGCAATACCCATCATAGATCAGGAGGAATGACATATGTCTGTTTTTAATCGAGTGGAAAGCCCGCGTAAGGCAGAGGATGCCATATACGATGAAGTGATAGCCGCCGGCGATGGCTGGATGTATGATTTGGAGCCGGGGCAAGTGCTAAGAATCGTCGATTTGGACGGAAATCAAGCGGCCGACACCTTGTTTTACGATGCGGATCAACCGGAGGATCATTACAGCGCGGTTGCGACGATCGCTGGTCAAGGCAATATCTATTTGACGACAGGTACGGTGCTGCTGTCAGAGTCCGGCAAGGAAATGCTGAAGATCGTTGCAGATACATGCGGTCGCCATGATACGGTCGGCGGCTCATGCTCGGCACAAAGCAACACGGTTCGATACTCGCATGACAAGCTGCACATGCATAACTGCCGCGATACGTTTATGCTGCAGCTGGCGAAGCGGAATGAAAACTATACGAAACGGGATTTGGCTCCGAACATAAACTTCTTCATGAATGTGCCGGTTACGGCTGACGGCGGCCTTCAGTTCGCGGATGGCGTATCCTCGCCCGGCGCTTATGTGGAGCTGGAATCGCTTTGCCGCACAACGGTGCTGCTCAGCAATTGTCCGCAGCTTAACAACCCGTGCAATGCTTATAAACCAACTCCGGTTCGGGTGCTCATTTGGGAGCAATAGAGACTTTTATACATGGTAGATCTACAGAAGAATCACTTGGCGAGGAGAGGTTACGATGTTCACGAAAGTATTGATTGCAAACCGCGGCGCGATCGCCGTTCGCATAGAGCGAACCTTGCGCAAGCTTGGCATCGCATCTGTCGCCGTATACACCAGCGCCGACCAAGACAGTCTGCATGTCGATCATGCAGATGAAGCAATACTTATTGGGGAAGGACCGGCTAAAGAGAGCTATTTGAATACAGACCTAATTTTGCAAACAGCGCTTGAGACAGGCGCGCAGGCGATTCATCCGGGCTATGGCTTCCTCAGCGAAAATGCTGACTTTGCACGCGCTTGCCGCGAGCACGGCATCGTATTTATTGGGCCGACTCCTGAGCAAATGGAGATGTTTGGCCTCAAGCATTCGGCGCGGGAGCTTGCCGAGCGGGCAGGCGTCCCGCTATTGCCGGGTACGGCATTGATTACGGAGCTGAAGGAAGCGCTCGTACAGGCTGCCCAAATCGGTTATCCGGTTATTTTGAAAAGCACCGCGGGCGGAGGCGGCATCGGGATGCGGGTATGCGCGGATGAGGAAGCGCTGCGCTCGGCCTATGACGGCGTGAAGCATTTGGCGGAAACAAACTTCAAAAACGGCGGATTGTTTTTGGAGAAATATATTGCGAGAGCGCGCCACGTCGAGGTGCAAATATTCGGCAACGGCTTTGGCGAGGTTGTCACGCTGGGCGAGCGGGATTGCTCGATCCAGCGCCGCAACCAGAAGGTCATTGAAGAAAGCCCTGCTCCAAATCTGACGGAAGAGGTTCGGAATGCGATGTTTGAATCCTCGAAGCGCCTTGCGGCGGAAGCGGGTTACCGCAGCGCTGGAACGGTCGAATATTTGTATGATCCGGAAACATGCGAATTTTATTTTCTTGAGGTGAACACGAGGCTTCAAGTGGAGCATGGCGTTACGGAAGAGGTGTTGGGCGTTGATTTAGTGGAATGGATGGTCCGGGAAGCGGCTAATGAGCTTACGGATATGCAGTCGCTTGTGAAAGCGCCTGACGGCCACAGCATTCAAGCGCGCATTTACGCGGAGGATTGCTTGCAGAACTTCCGTCCGAGCGCGGGCCAGCTTGATCAAGCTGTATTTTCGGAAAACGCCCGCAATGAGTCATGGGTAAGAGACGGCCTTACGGTGACGACGCTTTATGATCCGATGCTTGCGAAAATTATCGTTCACGGCGCAAATCGCGAGGAAGCGATCAAGAAGCTGATTCAGGCGCTTGGCGAGACAAGGATGTACGGCATTACGACAAACTTGCAATATTTGCAGGCTCTGCTTGGCGATCAAGAGGTTGTAGACGGTCATGTCTATACGCAGCTGTTAAATGGCTTTGAGCCTGCCGAGCATGCGATCGAGGTTGTAGACGGAGGCGTGCAAACGACCGTTCAGGATTGGCCGGGACGTGTCGGTCACTGGGATGTCGGCGTTCCGCCATGCGGGCCGATGGACCCTTACTCCTTCCGAATCGGCAATAAACTGCTCGGCAACGATGATCAGGCCGCTGGTCTTGAACTAACGCTGCGCGGCGGCGCTTATAAATTCCGCAGCGGCGTATGGTTCTGTATTACCGGCGCGGATATGGCAGCGGAGCTGGACGGCGTGAAGGTTGAGCTGTACAAGCCGAATTTTGCGGATCGCGGCCAGGTGCTTAGCTTTGGGGAAGCGCAAATGGGCTTGCGCACGTATTTGCTCGTTGCAGGCGGCTTCGATATGCCGCGTATTCTTGGAAGCGCGTCGACATTCACGCTCGGCGGGTTTGGCGGGCATGGCGGACGCGCGCTTCGTGCAGGCGACGTGGTTGGCGTAAACAAAGCGGCTGAGCCTGAGTTGTTGGTGGAGCTTGCTCCGCGTGAACGTCCGCAGATGTCGCGTGAATGGACGATTGGCGTCATTCCCGGACCGCATTGTACGGGGGAGTTTTTGAAGCCTGAATATTTGAAGCAGCTTTCCGAGACGGCTTATGAGGTTCATTTTAACAGCTCACGCACCGGGGTTCGATTGATTGGGCCTGCACCGCTATGGACGCGGGAGGATGGCGGAGAAGCAGGACTTCACCCATCGAATATTCACGATAACGCGTATGCGATCGGTACGCTTGATTTGACTGGTGACATGCCAATCCTGCTGGGCCCGGATGGACCTAGCCTTGGCGGCTTTGTATGTCCGGTGACGACAGCTTCGGCGCAGTTTTGGAAAATTGGCCAGCTGCATGCCGGCGATAAAGTGCGCTTCCGGTTGTTGACGCTTGAAGAAGCGGATGAGCTTCGCGATGTGCAAGAGCGCAACTTGGAGGCGATCGGAGGCTCGGCACGCAATGGTTTGCCTTCTGCTGAGCTTTCGGATACGGCATCGGCTTTGACGCCGGATTACCCGCTGCTCGTTAATGAAGTAGAAGGCCGCAGATTCCCGATCAAAATCCGCTGCAGCGGCGATGAGAATTTGCTTGTGGAATACGGCGATCTGGAGCTGGATCTGCTGCTGCGCTTTCAAGCGCATGCGCTCATGCAGGCGATCGAGCAGTCCCGACAAATTCCGGTACTGGATTTGACGCCGGGCATTCGCTCCTTGCAGGTACACATTGACCGTTCCAAAATTACAGTTAACGAGGCGTGCAAGCTTATTTTGGAGCTGGACAGCTCGCTGCCGCCTTTGGAGACGATTCAAGTACCCTCGCGTATCGTTCGCTTGCCGCTCTCTTGGGATGATCCGGCAACGCAGCTGGCGATTGACCGCTATCAGCAAACCGTTCGCCCGGATGCCCCTTGGTGCCCGAGCAATATTGAATTCATCAGACGGATTAACGGGCTGGATAGCATCGAAGACGTGCAAAAAATCGTATACGAAGCTAACTATCTTGTACTTGGCTTAGGCGACGTATATCTAGGCGCTCCGGTTGCGACGCCGGTTGACCCGCGTCACCGCCTTGTTACGACGAAATATAATCCGGCAAGAACATGGACACCGGAAAATGCCGTCGGTATCGGCGGCGCCTACATGTGCGTATACGGCATGGAGGGTCCGGGCGGCTACCAATTCGTTGGCCGAACGATTCAAATGTGGAACCGCCTGCGCAGCACAGAGAGCTTCAAGCCAGGCAAGCCATGGCTGCTGCGGTTTTTTGACCAAATTCAATTTTATCCGGTGGAGGCCGATGAGCTGCTGAGGCTTCGCGAGGATTTCCTGCGCGGCAGATATGAAGCGGACATTACCGAAACGACGTTTGATCTAGGCGAATATTTGAAATTTCTAGGCTCTATTGAAGAAAGCGCCGCGGCGTTCAAGGAGAAGCAGCAAGCCTCGTTCCAAGCGGAGCGCGAGAGCTGGAAGGAGCTTGGTCTTGCCGAGTATGTGGCGGAGCACGAGCCGGCGCGGGCCGAGCAGGAGGAAGAGCTGCAGGAGGGCGCGGCTGCTATTCGCTGCACGATGCCGGGCAGTGTGTGGAAGGTGCTTGTAGGCATTGGCGAGCAGGTGAAGAAAGGGGACACCTTGCTCATCGTAGAAAGCATGAAAATGGAATTTTCGCAGCAAGCCTCATGCGACGGCGAAGTCTGCTCCGTGCATGTAGAGCCGGGCGATCAGGTGCATACGGGCCAGTTGATCGTTGGGATCTTGCAGCATGAGGAAACGGAGGCGGTCGTATGACAAAAGTGACCATTCCACAGAAGCTATCGATTGAATGGCTGGAAAAAAGCTATGCGAGCGGGTTATTGACGCCAGTGGATGTTATAGCGGAAATCGTGCAGCGGTCAATATCAGATGCGGGCATGAATATATGGATTACGCCTCCGTCTATGGCTTCGCTTAAGCCTTATTTGGAAAGGCTGGCTCTGCTTGACCCAGCTAATGCTCCGCTTTGGGGTATCCCGTTTGCGATCAAGGACAATATCGATGTAGCCGGCGTTCCGACGACGGCTGGCTGCGAGACATTCGCTTATACGCCGCAGGAGCATGCGTCTGTCGTGGAGCGGCTTGTCGCGGCAGGAGCGATTCCGATTGGCAAAACGAACCTAGACCAGTTCGCGACTGGGCTTGTCGGCACTCGAAGCCCTTATGGCGAAGCCCATAATTCGCTTCGTCCGGAGCTGATCAGCGGCGGTTCGAGCTCCGGCTCGGCCGTTGCTGTTGCCCGCGGCCAAGCCGTATTTTCGCTCGGGACAGATACGGCTGGCTCCGGAAGGGTGCCGGCTGCGCTTAATGAGCTTGTCGGCTATAAGCCAAGTCTCGGCTCATGGCCGGTGAAGGGCGTTGTGCCTGCTTGCGCCAGCCTTGACTGCGTTACCGTATTTGCGCATAGCCTGGAGAATGCTCTTGTCGTGGATAGCATCGCTAGAGGCGTTGACGAGAATGACCCTTGGTCGCGGTATGTGCCGAGGCAAGAGGCTGGAATGCCAGCCAAAATCTGTTTGCCGAAGCAGCCGATAGATTTCTATGGACCGTTCGCAGAGAAATATGAGGAAGCTTGGCAAGCGGCGGTGAAGCGCATAGAGCAATTAAACATTCCGATTGCGTATGTGGATTACGAGTTATTTTCGGATGCGGCTGCTATTTTGTACGATGGTCCATGGGTTGCCGAGCGCTGGGCGGATTTAAGAGATTTTATTGAAACGAATCCGAATGTTGCCTTTCCGGTGACTGAACAAGTATTGCGCTCGGGCGCTGCGGCAAAGCATGATGCGACTTCGGTATTTAGCGCGATGCACAAGCTGCAGGCTTATAAGCTTGAAGCGCGAAAGCTGCTGCAGGATGCGGTGCTCGTCATGCCGACCTGCGGCGGAACATGGACGCGCGAGCAAGTGAGGCAGGACCCGATCCGCACGAATAGCGACATGGGACGCTACACAAACCACTGCAACCTACTCGATTTATGTGCAGTAGCTGTACCGGCAGGAACTGCGGATGAGCGGCTGCCATTTGGCATTACGCTGTTCGCGATTGCGGAGAATGAGCATCTTATTAACGAAGCTGCGCGTTCGTTCGTGAGCGGAGATGAGCGAGCTGTTGAAGCGGGAAATACTGACGGAAATGAAAACGCGCAGGCAGTCGTTGATGAAACGTTGACTTTGACCGAGCTGACAGCGGTAAATGAAACAGGGGCTGCATCCGATCCTGTTGAAGAGATGATCGTAGTTGCGGTTTGCGGCTTGCATATGCGAGGCTATCCGCTTGAGAAGCAAATGAATGGCCTCAATGCGCGCTTCATGCGCGAGGCGAGATCGGCACCTCGCTATAAGCTGGTGAAGCTGCCAACGACGCCAGCGAAGCCAGGCATGATCAAGCAATTGCAGGGCGGCGCATCCATTGAGCTCGAGCTTTGGGAAATGTCTCCGGCAGCCTTCGGAACGTTCACTTCCTTAATTCCGGCGCCGCTAGGCATT
This sequence comes from Paenibacillus sp. Y660, assembly GCF_057221575.1. Lineage (NCBI taxonomy): Bacteria > Bacillati > Bacillota > Bacilli > Caryophanales > Paenibacillaceae > Paenibacillus > Paenibacillus sp. Y660. The sequence goes on from NZ_JBXBBJ010000001.1 coordinate 400,095, forward strand.
GGCAAGGTTGAGCTGGATGATGGTTCAGAGGTATCCGGCTTCGTCTGTGAAGCATATGCTGCTGCGAATGCAGAGGATATTACCGCATACGGCGGCTGGCGCCATATTCCGCAAGTATAATAATAATGACTTCCGATAAACTCGTTATTCGAGCTTTTCGGAAGTCTTTTTCTTTTTTAGAAACAAAAGGGGGAATACAAGCGTCTAGTAATTGGAAATATTATCATAATAGATGGTTTCTGTATAAGGAGAATATAGTATGCGTATTTCTTTAATGAATAGACTCTCGACGTGTGTAGGAACTTTTATAAAACGAACTTTTATTATAGCGGCGACGTATACGATGCTTTACTTTTTAACCTATATGCTTGCTGGATTCAGTTACTCTGCGCTAGTTAATGCTCCCGCAGATCAAAGCAGGTCAATCTCTTGGCTTTATTATGGAATCATGTTTACAATCATCCCTTATCTAGGTTCAGTGGCTATTACTTTAGCGGAACTAAACCGACAGAAGCAGTTTTCAAAAAAACATATTTTTTTGTTAATACATACTTTTTTAGTAACGCAAGCAGTGGATAAACTAGGCGTTACTTTGTTGGCAAATTTGATGGCTAAAGGTTTCCCATGGTATGGACACGAGTTTCCGTCCGCGGGCTTTGAATTATTGTGCGAAGAGCTACCCTTTTACTGTTCCGGCTACGTTAAACCTTATCTTGCTATTAACACAGTTGGTAGTATGATTGTTTTTACAATAGCTTATGTTGCTTACAGATTTAAAATTAAAGTATTAAAGTAGCTCACCTGTGGCCCTTCCTAGGTTACGCAAACGGGAGAACTCCAGATTTTTCTATTGACGTTTAAGGAGTCTTCAGGACTTCAACAGACTTTACTTTTATTAGCTTGGGATCCCAGATATCATCATTAGATAAACTGTATAAAGTGAATTTTACAGATTGACCAACCTGTAATTTTTTGTAGTCTTTATACTCGATTTCTGTGACGTCATTGATGTAAACATAACCCTTCTTTTCATCAATTGATGTGATTTTCCCCGAAAGTGTAAATTCCTCTCCTTTGCTATGACTGCAACCAGATATCACTATGCTGATACAAATCAGTACTGCATATAAATATTTATTCAATGTGAGCCATCCCCTTACTTTCTCTATTAGACTCTTCCAACTCCAAAAATGTTTCCAATTTACCCAAGACGCTCATCACCTTGCTAGAAGCCAGAAGCTAACTTTCCACCCGACACTACCCCCTTAAATCGACAAAATTAGACGAATTAATATAAAAGCTATGCATAAGGAGTGAATCACGATGGTGAATAATTACAAACGCTTTATCGAAAAAGCGAAGTCTACCGCTTCCGAATTCATTTCCTCAAGAAGTGAAGTACAAGAAGAAGAAGGTACTATAGAAATCAATCCGCAATATTATGATGAGCTAAAAGCAATCGCCGATATGCAGCATACGACCGTGCAAGAAATCGTCAATGGAATCATTGTCCAATACCTGGCAAGCGCCCCATACGAATCAACCCCAATCTCAGTGGATCAAAAGGAAGATAACCCACTTCTGTATTTGGATGGTATTTGCAAACTAGAGGATTAAGGAGTGCTTACATATGGATAACTACTTGAACATACAGGAAACTATTTTTCTGGATGAAACGGCTTTAGCCGCCTTAATGAACCCTGAAGACCCCCGCTATTTGAAAGCCCGTTCCCTGTTTTTGGATTTGCATGATCTTGAACGTAATTATGTGACTACCAACTCCATTATATTTGATCTTCACGTATGGCTTCGCAATGAATACAGCTATCAGCAGGCGGAATATTTTCTGAATGCAATTGATAAGGCAGTGAGCAAAGGGAAGCTGGAGATCATCTCCAGCGGCCCCGAATTTGAGAGGGAATCGCGCAGACTGCTTATGGACAGGCCCGAGCTCCGTTTCTCGCTCAGCGAAGCATTAACTGCTGTGTCCATGTCCTATTATCAGGTAAAACGCATCTTTACTTTCAACCGCAATTACATGATGCTTGCCAATTTGGATAAGGATATTCGAATCATTCCATCCCATTAAAGACTTCGGCTGTATTTATTTTGTTGATATAAGCTCGCGGCGGATTTACGGAAGTTTGCTCGAATCGAGACTAGTTTTGGATGAGACAGCCTTCGACAGAAACATTTTCCTCCGTGGCGTCGTTAAAGAGGGTATATTCGCTGGTCCGCATCCGCTTACGGTCTTTTCTTTTTCCGCGGTTCCAGCAGAAATTCTATAGGAGGACTGCAAAGATGAGGAAAATCGCATTGGCATTGCTCGCGTTATCGTTGCTCCTTGGATTGGCCGTCCCGGCAGCGGGAGCGGCGACGCTCACAACGGAGGAGAAGTTCCAAGTGCTGAAGCGGCAAGGAATTATGACCGGTTTCGAGGACGGCTCGTCCCGCCTGAACGAATCAATGTCCCGCGAACAATTCGCTACCGTGCTCTACAAGCTGCTCGAATTGCCTCGTTCCAATTCCACGCCTGGCTTCGTGGACGTGCTGAAGACGCGCTGGTCGTTCGCGGCTGTCCAAGCGGTGCGAAGCGCGGGCATCATGATCGGTAAAGGGGGTAACCGATTCGAGCCGAAAACCCCGGTGAAGGTCGAAGAATTGGCCACCGTGCTGGTGAAGGTCAACAACGTCCCTGCCAGCCCGAACGTCGGCTTCGTTGGCAAAGTATCGGCCTGGGCGAAGGTTGCGGTCGGAACCGCTCTTAGCAAAGGCTGGATCACCCCTCGGAACGACTACACGGTCCACGCCACGCGAGGCGTGCTCGTAGAAGCTGTCTACGCGGTCTATACGGGCTGGGATAGTGTGCTGGACGTGAAGTCGATCGAAGGACTGAACGTCCAGACGGTGCGAGTGAACCTGAAGGCGAAGACCGACTCGGCGGATATCGGACGATTCTCTCTGCGTGACGATCTTGGCAACGTCGTGCCGATCATTCTCGCGACGGTCGGCGGAGACGGGATGTCAATATTGCTCACGACGAGCAACCAGCTCGAGAACCGCAAGCATTACTTAACCATCGATGGAAAAGCTTGGGATTTCTCTTCGACGAGATCGGACTTGGTGAAGCCTGCGATAACCGGATTCGACCGGGTAACGGCTCGCGCATATATCCTGACATTCTCTGAGCCGGTTGAAAACAAGACGGCTACGAGTCCCGCGAACTACTCGTTTTCCGGCAATCTGAAGCTAACGAATCTGCAACTCTCTTCGGATAAGAGACAGGTCACGTTCTCCACGTCGAATCAGTCGGATAACACCAGGTACTGGCTGACTGTTAAGAACGTCAAAGATCTCTCCGGCAACGTGATGGACACGCGATCGGATTTGTCCATCATCGGCAACGACGACGCGGTAAAGCCGACGATCATCGATTCGGAATTTAAGGTGAATACGGATGCGTCATTGACTGTCAAATTCAGCGAGAAGGTAAATCGGGATATTGCCGTACAGACTGGACGGTACACCATTGGCGGCTTGACGATCATATCAGCGAGCCTGGACAACGAGGGACGCACCGTCACGCTGCGGACTTCCGCCCAACAAGACAAGACCGTGTACAACCTTACCGTGTCGGGCATTCCCGACCTGGCTGGCAACGTGATGGATTCGAAATCGGGCCTTCTATTCGGAGGCATCTCCAATCCGATCCTTCCGGTTAAGCTTCAGAGTATAGCCGCGGTTAACGAGAACACCATCGAGATCACGTTCGACAGAGATATCAAGGACGCGGATGTCGGTTCCTTAGCTGTAACGATTCTTAAGGACAACGGCGCCAACGTTTCGATGTCCGGCTGGAGCAAATACGCTGTCCGCAAGCCGGGAACGAATAGGGTCATTGCCGTCCAATTCCGCACGGGAACTGATCCGAATCCGGGTTTGTTCCATCCTGGCCACGTGTACACGGCGAGGGTAAATGGCGTGTCGTCACTCATCTCGCAGGACGGCGCGAACGAATCCGCGTTCGCGGGAACCATTGTCGCCAACGAGGCTCCGTATGCGAACCAGGTTATCGTCTTGAGCCGGACGACGATTAAGGTCGTATTCAGCGAACCAGTGAAAAACGTCAACGAGCCGTTCTTCGTAATGAAGGAACAGGGAGGGGACGCCGTCGCTATCTCTCGCGACGAATTAAACAACACGGGTGCGGTCGTTACCGAGGTAACGCTGAAGCTGTCCAAGGACATGAAGCCGGGCCAGGTGTATGTACTCACGTTCAAACCGGGCATTACCGATGCGGCAGGCTACAACGGATGGAAGACGAAGAACGGCAACGAGGATATCAGCCTTCTTTTCACCGGCGTATAAGAAACTTAATCTATTGATCGTTTTGATGGCGAGACCCCTACAAGAAAAAACAGACCGCCCAAAGCGGGCGGTCTGCTCTTGTCCGATCAAATTTGCAGTTACCTGCTGAAGTAATCCTCCAGCCCTTTTGCAATTGCTTTGGCTGCTTTCTTCTGGTAGTCGGAGACGCGGACAATGGATTCATCCTTTGCGTTGGACAAGAAACCGAGCTCTACGAGTGTAGATACCCTATCATTTTCCCGCAAAACGTGAAGATTGCCAAAAGAAATCCCGTTGCTCTTCAAGCCGATGCCATCTGAAAGTCTGTTTTCTATCGCGCGGGCCAATGGTTGATCTTTCGTTTCCGAATAATAGAAGGTAAGTATGCCGGAAGTTTTTTTCTCCGAAGAATTATAATGGATGCTGACGAAAGCATCCGCCCCGGCGGATTCGCTTATTTTCACCCTGTCGGAAAGCTTGGGCCTCTCCTCATCCTTCGTTCTTGTCATGATGACGCGAGCTCCGCGGCTGCGAAGCTCATCCTCGAGGTAGGAGGAGGTGCTCAAATTAAGCTCTTTCTCTATCGTTTCATATTTCGTACCGATCATTCCAGGATCATCTCCGCCATGACCGGGGTCAATGACGATTACCTTCCCCTTAAGTCCATTCGATTTTCCCGAAGAAACCGCCGCTGTTTGTTTTGCGCCTTTCACGATATAACGATCGGATACCCAGCCGATTTGCCCATCCGGAGTCTGGATCCGAACCCATCCTTCCTGGTTGTCCATTATCGTAACAGCCTCACCCTTTGTTAGGCCTCCTAGAACCTTATAGTTCAATCCGGCGCCAGCCCTGATCCGCAGCGAATCCGCGAGCACAGTCGCCCGGGTGGTTTCAGAACTCTTTTGCACAATGCCATCTTGATCTGTCGCCGATGCCGTTACGACACTGCCATCGACCTTCTTCAAATAATGACCTGCCGTCCAGCCGGAGACCCGGTCCGACTTGATGCGCAGCCAGCCGTGTTCTTCACTCGAAACGGTGACCAACTCGCGATTCTTCAAAGCACCTACGATCGACGATTCAAGTGAAGGCTCACTGCGGACATTCAATGAGTCGGTGTATACCCTGGCTGTATAATTACCACTTGCTGCCGCTTGGTTTGGTATATAACCGGAAATACTAATCAACCCACAGATCAAAATGATCACGTATACATTTTTTTTCATACAAGTCTCCTTTAGTATTCTTAGGCTATGTAGGTCTACTATTATACCAGCAATTACTAGATTCATGCAGTCTTATATATGTTTAATTGCCTGCATTCTCCATGTGTCGTCAAAAACTAGAGTCATGGCCATAAGTCAGAGTCTGACACTAGTAAAATAGCTGTTTTATACGGATTAAACCGTATGACAAGGAGACAAATGCAGTACACTATGGCTGTCCAGTATGTGTTTATGATAAAATTGGTGAAATCCTTCATGAATAAGGAAGTGTTAAACAATGAATTCCGAGATGGTTATGCAGGAGCTTGAAGCTCTCGGCAAAGAACGTACCAAGAAAATATACGTATCCAATGGCGCGCACGAACCGCTTTTTGGTGTGGCTACAGGCGCAATGAAACCTATCGCCAAGAAAATTAAAAAAAACCAACCTTTGGCGGAGCAGCTTTACGCAAGCGGAAATTACGATGCCATGTACTTTGCCGGTATAATTGCAGACCCAAAAGCAATGACCGATGATGATTTTAACCGTTGGATAGATTCGGCTTATTTTTATATGCTATCCGACTATGTAGTGGCTGTAACCTTGGCAGAAACAGATATTGCACAAGAAGTTTCCGATAAATGGATCGCAAGCGGCGAAGAACTGAGAATGTCAGCAGGCTGGAGTTGTTACTGCTGGCTTTTGGGTAGTCGACCGGACGGCGAATTTTCCGAAAGCAAACTTGCCAATATGCTTGAAATCGTGCAAAATACGATTCACGATTCTCCCGAACGAACAAAATATGCAATGAATAGTTTTCTTTACACCGTGGGGGTATCCTATTCGCCTCTCCATGATAAGGCTGTCGAGACCGCAAAAGCAGTTGGTCAAGTAGAAGTCAAACGGGACAAGACAAAAAGCAAGTTTCTACACGCTTCCGAAACTATTCAGAAGGCGGTAGATAAAGGGCAACTTGGTTTCAAACGCAATTATGTAAGGTGTTAATGATTACGTGACGAACATGCAAAACGATGTGCATAACATCTCATTTTGTGCGTATGTAAAAGGAGCAGCCGATTGGCTGCTCCTTTTCACTTGCCGCTTGGGCGATTCTGGCATGCAGCGAATATTTAGCTATGATGCCATGGTCACGCCAGACGTTGACCTTTTGATTAAGCACCTTGTAATATGAGCCGGTGCTGACCATCACTCTTCCATCGCCTCTGTGAGCTCCGCGACCTCTTCCTGACTGAGAATATTGTCCACCTGAACGAACTGCTCTTCTTGACAACTTATCAACTAGTAAGTTAGTATTTGTTTATGGAAAACAGAAAAACACAAATTCTTGACCTGTCGCTGGATCTGATCCGCGAAAAAGGTTATGTTGCAATTAGTTATGACCATATATCTAAGCAATTAGGTGTGACAAAGGCAAGCATTCATTACCATTTCGAAAAGAAGGAGGATTTAGCGGTTGCTTTAACGGATAGGATCCATCAGACTTTGCATACATTAATGTTGTCCGTGAATAACGCTTCAATATCCGTCGAAGAGAAAATAAAAAGATTAATGACTAAACAATTAAAGCTAGGGAATAAAGGCATTTGTCCAATATCTTCGCTTCAAACGGACTTTGAATCCCTTCCGGAAGTCGTTCAAGTAAAAGTCCAAGAACTAAGCCGGTTTGAATTGACGATTTGGATGGAACTCCTAACAGAAGCGCAAAAAGAAGGGGTAGTTAAAAGTTCCGTTGACGTTGAATCTTTAGCCTATGCCGTCTTGTCATGCATTAAAGGTAGCTTGCAGTACAAACGCGTGTTAGAAAAGGACATATTATCTAAAATTACTGACCAAATAGATAGGTTAATTAGAAGTTAAATTTTTTTGAAGGAAACTTACCAACTAGTAAGTAAGTATATTGAAGTTTGTATTTCTTCCAGTTTCATCTAATTACAAGATAAACATTTGAACTTTGAGATTACCTACTAGGAGGTAATCTCAAATTAGAAAGAGGAGATTTTATGAAAAGAATGCTTTGGGTTGTTCTTATGATGTCCTGCGGAGCTACGTTTATTTCCTCATTATTCCCTTTATATGGGGAGCATTATCGGCTGAGCAGTCTGGAAATCACGATCTTGTTTGCCGTTTATGCCGCTATCCTGCTGCCGACCTTGCTTGTCGTTGGGGCCAGAGGGAACGCCTGGGGATTGAAAAGAGTGCTTCGCATCAGTATTTGGATTTCTATTGCTTCGACATTGATCTTTTTAATGAGTATTAACGTTTGGATGCTCTATGCTGCAAGGATTTTGGAAGGCATTGCATATGGAGCTTTTACAGGTACTGCTAGCGCTTTTTTATTAAAACAAACCTCTCAAAATAAAGTGGGTATGGCAATTAAGTTATCAGGAGTAATAGTAAACATCGGTTTTGGCTTGGGCCCAGCTATTTCAGGCTTAATCGTGCAATATGTTCATTTTATGCCGCTTCGGCTGCCATATTGGTTTCTGCTCGTCATGTTAGTAAGTTCCTTGGTCGTTCTGGAAATATTACCGAAGAATGAAGATTCCCAAGCGCAGAAGCCAACAGATAAAACTAAAATTTCGCTAGGTGTTCCAGACCATATTCGTACCCATTTTTGGTCATTTATCGGACTTCCAATCTTTACTGTTTTTACGTTAGGCGGAATTGTATTTTCTCTAATTCCTTCATTTGCAAAGAACGTTATTCACACCGACAATCTTTCTATTTCCGGGTTGTTAATTCTGGTCCTTCTAGGCGGGGGAGCTTTGATGCAGTTCTTCCCTTGGCCGCGTAATCCCGTTACTCGGATGCGTATTGGAATCCTCTTCCTTGCCACTGGATCGTGGGTCATCGTTTTTTCTGGTCAGACAGCGAGTTTATTTTTGCTCTGGGCTGGTATAATTATTCAAGCAATTGGCGCCGGATGGACTTTTCAAGTTTCTTTAAGGTTTGCCAGCCAGTTGCCGAAGCCGGAAGAACGTCCGCGAGTCATTTCGGCATTTTATATATGCGCTTACTCCGGATTCATTGTTCCTCCTGTTGGAGTCGGAGTGCTAACTCAATTTTTCAATTTGAACTTCTCGTTGATTTTTCTAAATTTGTTTGCTGCACTAATCGTTATCTATGTATTAATTTATTCAGTCAAATTTAATCGTTATTATTCGAAAATTACATCAAAATAGTTTTACCGATATTTTTAACAGTAGATACTTTGCGCTTGGCGAACCCGGTGTATTGTAAATTTTTTGTTCTTTGCTCCCGGAAGTCCCCATTTCCTATACAATAAGAGCATTCGGTTCATTCAGGAGGCCAAGTTTATGAGGTCATTTTCGAAGGAAGAAAAAAGCTGGATGTGGTACGACTGGGGCCATTCCGCCTACTCCATCATCATTTCGACGGCCATCTTTCCGCTCTTCTACAAAGCGGCGGCAGAGGACGCTGGCATTAGCGCCACAAATTCTACGGCTTACCTGGGATATACGATTGCGATTTCAACGTTTATCCTTGCCCTGTTAGGCCCGATCTTGGGCACGATTGCGGATTACCAAGGGTTCAAAAAAACGTTTTTCGCAGGCTTCAGCTTGCTCGGCATCGTCGCCACTGCGCTGCTCACGTTTATTCCGAACGACAGTTGGGAGCTGCTGCTCCTCTGTTATATGTTCATCGCGATCGGTTCGGCGGGCTCCAATGTGTTCTACGATGCCTTCCTCGTGGACGTCACTAACGACGAACGAATGAACAAAGTGTCTGCCCGCGGATTTGCGATTGGATATATAGGGAGCACGATTCCTTTTATCATAAGCATCGCGATCATTCTTCTTGCTAAGCAAGAGGTTCTGCCGATCTCCGTCACGGCGGCGAGCCAAATCGCGTTCTTCATTACGGCCCTCTGGTGGGGCGTCTTCACCCTGCCCATGCTCCGCAACGTACGACAGAAGCATTACTTGAACCGCGAGCCTCGCATCGTTGCTAACAGCTTCAAGCGTCTCTACGAGACATTAAAGCAAATCAAGCAGCATCGTGCGATTTTCTTATTCTTGCTCGCTTATTTCTTTTACATCGACGGCGTAGGGACAATCATTACGATGTCCACAGCCTATGGGACCGATCTGGGCATCGAATCGACCGACCTGCTCATCATATTGTTTGTCACGCAAGTCGTAGCTGCTCCGTTCGCGATGTTGTACGGGCGTCTGGCAGATCGGTTCTCGGGAAAAATCATGCTGTACGTCGGCATCTGCGTCTATATCATCGTATGTATCTACGCGTATTTCATGAAATCGGCGTTCGATTTCTGGGTGCTTGCGATGCTGGTCGCCACTTCGCAAGGCGGCATCCAGGCGCTGAGCCGGTCTTACTTCGCACGGATGGTGCCTAAGGAGAACGCCAATCGATTTTTCGGGTTTTATAATATTTTCGACAAGTTCGCTTCGGTTCTAGGCCCCCTTCTCGTCGGCGTAACCGCGCAGCTCACCGGCAACACGAGCATGGGCGTGTTCAGTCTCGTCATCCTGTTCATCGCAGGCATAGTCATTCTCACGCGAGTGCCGGAGCCGGGTAGAGGGCAGGCGGTCGGCTTAACAGGCAGACATGAAGACAAGACGAGCGGGTTGAACTAATCAACGAGGCACCGTGCTGAAATTTACGATAGCGGATAACGTTAGTTCAATAACGGAAGGACTGCCGAGAGGCAGTCCTTCGCTGCGCAATGGGACTTGAACGTTGAATAGCACTCTTGAACGTTGAATAGCACTCTTGAAGGGCTTTAGCTTTTACAAGAAAGCTAAGCCCAGTGAAGACAATAAGAGAAAGAATGCTTTGGTTGACGTCTTTATTTTAAATGCTGTTATGGGCCGAGCAATTCATTTAATTGTGACTGTAATTGCAACCTAAGTTCCTCTACGATCGAAAAATTTGTTGATGCTGCATAGATGGTCTTCATTTGAGAATCGATGGCTTCAGCCAACGCCAAATAGGAGGTAGCCTCTTTCATTTTCGCTGAATAGCGTTCTTTAATAGCGGCTAATTCAGCTGCATATGCTTCATCGATGCCGGGAGACATGGTAAGCGCATACATATCCAAGATTTCATCTCCGTCACGATTAGGAAAGTATTCATGAGGGGCGGTGCTGTCGAAGATAGCTGTGCTGAGCTCCGGGAAAATTAACATATCAAGACTATTGGGATCAAAGCCGCAATGATACACTTGAACTTCGATTCCATTCTTTTCGGCAGCGGCAGCAAGTTTTTTTAGCAGTGTCGATTTTCCGGAACCGGGTCTTCCTTTGATGAAAATCCGTCTCTCCAACTCAGCGGTCAAGCTTTGAATAAAATCAAATGCGCCCTTTGGTGTGGCAGCTCCAAAAAACAAGTGACGCCCAATTGTTGGTGTGTCGTTTTCGTAGCCAGTGTAAATTTGTTGAATCAAATTCTGCGCAATCTGGTCTGCCTTAATGAAATCCATGCTCTCGATATAATATTTTTCCCATTCATCATGAATCCGCAATGCACTTAAGAACGATCCGTATGCTTTTGCATAGGCATCAACAAGCTTACCGTTAAGGTCCTCGATTGTTCCTAGATGCTCTAGAAAAATACGGCTATTGTCAAGCGCCTCCCCGAAGTTGATAAAAATGATTTTACTCGGCTCATTTTCCGGGATTCCTTCGCAGACTCGCCTATCAACAACGCCAACCTTCAATTCTGTTGCAATGATGCCGTCCAATTCGTCGGGACGAAGAGGGGAATGGAAGCATTGCACATGCTGGCCTTTATCCAGCAGGCTATTCGCCAAGCTGCGAATGACTGTCGATTTCCCCGTACCAGGGGGACCCGTAAGGACGAATAACTTATTCAGTCCATGAAAGGCTGAATGATACAAAAAATGAGCTCCGTGCGCAGTATTGCCGCGGGCAAAGTAGTGGGATGATTTTTCGCTCAACCTGAAACACTCCTTTGTGCCTATTCTTAATTCGCAAAATTTACTGGTTCCGCGAAGTTGGTCAGAATAAGCTTGCGTGGGATAAATGCCTATGCTTCTGTATATTCCAAGTAGTGCTTAGAGGTGTTTCTTCGCTAGCAGTCGATAGAAGGGAAGAGCAATAATTATTGACTATAATTAATGATTACTCCCAGAACCAATTGAAAATCAAGTATGATGGAAAATAATATCTTTACAGAGGTGTGGTATTAGGTATGTGCTTCCATGAAATTATCGAGTCATACAACGAAGAGAACATCCCCTTCTCAGGTGCGGTAAATGGATAAAATCATGTGACTCGGCATGCTCGTTAAGGAAAAGGCGAGTGCTGCTTCCTTTTTCCAATAACAGCAGCGGATACTCGCCAATATTTTCAAGCCGAACGCCTGTGTTAATGGAAAAGTGGAACACATGAATTTGTAAAGAGCGGACAGGAGAACCGTTATCTCCATTTAAACGAGGTTAAAATTGGTTTTTGAGTGATTAGCGGAACCTGAGTCCGCGAACGCCACAATAATCGTTGAATTCGAAAAATAACGGATCCTCTGTCCGCTGAAGCTCTCATTTCCACCACCGCCCTCATGCCTGATTAGTTATAATCGAAGATTTTGGAAGGCCTATCACTTAGAAGCGACTCTTCCGCTTGCTCATCATTTACCCCATTTGGCTGGGATCGATAGCTCAAAATAGAAAGATGGCAGCACAGGAATGACCCCTGCACCGCCATCTTTTCACTTTTGTTCAAAGCGAGCTAGTTCCCTAGCGAGTTTAGTCCTTTTGAGACAGCCCCTTATTCTTGCGCGGCCATAGCGTAAAGCTGAAGCTAATAAGAAAATCAATGCCGAGCACGAGTGACCAGAGACGAAGCATATGAAATAAAGCTTCCGTTCGCGCTGCATCTCCAACCATCCTAATCATGCCGTACAAAATGATGGAACCGATTGCCCATGCAAGAAGTTGATGCAGCCATCCATTCCGTTCATATCGGGCATGCTCTGCGCCGAATTTCGGCTTCCCAGCAGGGGCGGGACCGCCAGCGAAGCGATGAGCGAATCGCTCATCGGCCCATTTGATCATCCGATGCCCAAAGGCGATGGAAACGCCTATATAGACAGCTGCCAGACTGTGGGCGAACGTAGCTTCAGCACCGCCGCGCAGATCATAGACGGTTGCGATAACGAGCGCCAGATCGATAAGAGGAGTAGCTAATAGGAATAAGGTGCCTAGCAGCTTTAATTTGAAAATATAGCGGAATAATAGTCCGGCAAGCACAAATACCCAAAAACCAATTTCACAGCCAATGATAAAAGCGGTAATCATGTCAATATCTTCTCCTTCTGTTAAAATAGTTTCATGCTTGAAACATTACGAATGGGATAACACGAACATGGAAGGGATTGAATGATTGATGAAAAAATTGCTTGTCGTTGGAAGCATCAATATGGATATCGTCAGCAATGTGAGAAACTTCCCGTTGCCGGGAGAAACGATACCTAGTACGGCTACTTCTTTTTTTCCAGGCGGCAAGGGTGCCAATCAAGCGGTTGCGGCAGCTCGGGCTGGCGGCAAATGCGCTATGGTCGGCGCCGTAGGCGAGGATCCTTTTGCAGAGACGCTAATTAATGCCTTGCAAAATAATGGAATTGCCACAGATCAAGTATTACGGAAAAAAGGCACTTCAGGTTTCGCCATTATTACGGTAAACGAAGAAGGCGAGAACCATATTATTTTGTCAGAGGGGTCAAACGGACAGCTTACGGCGGATGATGCGGCAGCAGGCGCGGGGAATTGGACAGATGTGTATGCGGTGCTGCTTCAAAATGAGATCCCATGGGAGACGAATGTATCCATGATGGGCAGCGCAAGCAGCAGCGGCGTCAAAGTATTTTATAACCCTGCTCCCGCAAGGCCTATTCCAGAGCATGTATTCCCTCTTATACATACCCTTATTATTAATGAAACAGAGGCAGCAGTCATCTCTGGCTTGGCGGTAAGCGATATTTCCTCTGCCAAGGAGGCTGCGGTGTGGGTTCTGGATAAGGGGACAAACAGTGTCATAATTACACTTGGCGAGAAGGGCTGCTTTTATCAAAATGAACAGGGTGAATCAGCGGCGATTCCAGCCTTCCGAGTAAAGCCGGTTGATACGACTGCAGCAGGCGATACATTCTTTGGCGCCTATACGGCAGCAAGCGCAGATGGCTTGCCTGTTGAGCAAGCTTTATCCTTTGCCGCTGCTGCGGCAGCACTCGCGGTTACGAAGGCCGGCGCTCAATCATCTATTCCTGACAAGGCGGAAATTGAAGCTTTTCTCCTAAACGAAAACAAATAATTGAATTTGGGCTTGCAAAAACTAATGCCATTAGTTTATTATAAAACTAACGGTATTAGTTTTTTAATTTGAGGGGGCCGATTAGGATGAGAATGACTCGTGAGAAAACGGTGGTACAGCTGACATATTTGCCAAATGTGTTTCCGGTTAATTGCTACTTGGTTGAGGAAGAGGATGGCTTAACGCTTGTGGATGCAGCGCTGCCTAACAACATCAAAGCTATTCTTCAAGCAGCTGATCAGCTAGGTAAGCCCATTAATCGAATTGTGCTGACGCATGCTCATGATGACCATATCGGCGCCCTCGATGGATTAAAGGAGCGGCTTCCAGCAGCCCAGGTGTTCATATCCAAAAGGGATGCGAAGCTGCTAGAGGGAGATCGTTCGCTTGAGCCGGGCGAGCCGAGCACTCCGATTCGCGGCGGCGTACCGAAGAAGGTTCGCACGAAGCCGGATGTTCTGCTGCAGGACGGTGATCGTGTTGGCTCCTTGCTCGCGGTTGCTGCGCCAGGGCATACGCCGGGCTCAATGGCATTTCTGGATACGAGAAACGACATTTTGATCGTTGGCGATGCCTTCCAAACACGCGCTGGCGTGGCGGTATCCGGACAGCTGAAGCTGTTGTTTCCTTTTCCCGCAATGGCGACTTGGGATAAACGAACAAGTCTAGTAACAGCGCGTCGATTAAGGGATTTGAAGCCTTCGCTGCTCGCGGCCGGACATGGCAACATGGTGCTGCAGCCGCAGCGTCTGATTGAGAAAGCGATTCAAGCGGCGGAACGGTCTTTGGCAAAATAGAAAAGGGGGGATTCGCCTTGTCACCTAGAAGAGGGCTGGATTTGGTCACCATCGTGGAAGAGGCAGCGGCAATTGCGGATGAGCATGGCATAGAAGAAGTGACGCTTGCATCGCTTGCTCAGAAGCTTGGCGTTCGTTCTCCTTCATTATACAACCACGTGAGCGGCTTGAATGGATTACGTATTCAGCTTGCCGTATACGGCTTGAAGAAACTGACTGCTGCTATTAGTGAAGCGCTAAATGATAAAATCGGCGATGAGGCCGTACATGCGATAGCTGCGGCATATATCGCTTTTGCAAGGAAGCACCCGGGCCTATATGATCTGACTTTGCGCTCGCCGGATGCCGATGAGGCTGAATATGCTGCTGCCGGACAGCATCTGGTTGACCTATTAGTGCAGACGCTAAGCTATTATAAGCTTGATCGCGATCAGTCCATACACATCGTGCGGGGATTGCGAAGCTTTATGCACGGCTTTGCTTCTATTGAGCAGAAGGGCGGCTTTGGGATGCCTTATGCCATTGATGAAAGCTTGAAAACAACAATCCAAACTTATTTGAACGGTCTTCGTCAGAGCTAGTATTAAAAGTGCATTAAAAGTGAGGAAGATCCACTCTACAACACAGCGCAATTGCAACTGATCGCGGGCAGTCGCGCGGGAATAAGTCTATTTTCTAGACTGATTTCAGCGGATGGGGCTAGTTTGGTGAAAATAGATCTACATTGTAGATCAATTTCCCGCTGGGGCGGCGCGCAAAAGTCAGCAGCTGTTAATGATCGCAACAAGCTATAAGAAAGGGCAGTCCTTTAAGGTATAGCAACCTTGAAGAACAGCCCTATTTTTACTAGTACGTTTGCTGAATCAGCGCGGCTGCGCCGATTAATCCTGCATCCTGCTGCAGCAGTGCTGGAACGATGGCAGCTTGTCTGCCGGAAGGGTTAAGCGCATTTTTGGATACATAATCCCGTACCGCTGCAAAAAGCGGTTCGCCGACCTGCGAAACGCCGCCGCCGATGACGATTTTGTTCGGATCGAGTATATTGATGAGTGATACGCAGCCCATGCCGATTGAAGTAAACACGCGGTTCACAAGCTCGGACATTTGCGGATCGCCTTGCGCCGCCAGCTCAAAGGCTTCTTTGGAAGAAACGTCACGGCCGAGCAGCTCCGTCGCTTGACGGGCAACGGCTGTTCCTGAAGCTACCACTTCCCATGGCGTACCGGCTTGATCCACGAGCATGAAGCCCGCGTCGCCCGCATTGCCTGTTGAACCGGTTAGCAGCTTGCCGTGCATGAAGATGCCGGCGCCAATTCCTGTGCTTATCGTAATGAAGATGAAATGATCCGAATCCTGCGCAGCCCCGATCCATTTCTCAGCAAGCGCAGCTGCAGTTGCGTCGTTCTCCATTTTGATAGGAAGAGGCAAATGTGCTTTAAGCGCTTCTACGACGGGGAAGCCCCACCAGCTCTTTAAGTTTGGCGGGCAGGTAAGCTCGCCTTTTTGCGTATTGAGCGGGCCAGGAGCACCTACGCCAACACCTTTTACTGTCTCAATCGACAGTCCGTTTTGCTCGGCTAGCTGCTTGACCTCGTCGGCGACTCTCGCAAGCATCTCGTCCGGCCCGACTGAAAGGTCGGTTTTGAGCGAGCCTTTGGCAATAACCGAGCCCTGCTCGTCTACAAATCCAAATGCTATTTTTGTGCCGCCAATATCAATTCCTAGTGCTATACTCACGTAGTACCCTCCAATTAATATGAAAAATGGCTTTAACCGTTTGAGAAAAAGTCTATCATACTACCGGAGTATTAGGAAGAACCGTAAGCAGGAACGCTAGGCGAAAGAAGCAAAATCTCCTTCCAACTAATGCTGTACAATTGGAGAGGAGTGTAGTAATATCCAATCAAATGAAGTGCAAGTGAGGATCCTTTGCGGTGCAAAGGGTCCTCTAAAGCGTTTTCACAAACAAAAAAGAAGAAGGTAGCTGCCCACATGAAACCCGAGGCTAAAGCAAGCTCGCGCATTTTAAAATTCGGAATGCCAATGAGCGTTAATGTATGGCGAAACGCCCGCATCGATCTAGGCGCATCCTGTTTATTCAGCTTATTTAATGTCGTACTGAATCAATTCTACATTGCATTTGCGATTCAGCAGGGCGCAACTAATTTTCAAGTGGGCTTGTTATCGGCTGCACCAGCAGTTGGTCTATTGTTTTCACCCTATTGGGCGAATTGGATCGAGAAAGCGAATAATCCACGTCCTTTCGTCATTATACCGAATGCGATCGGAAGGCTGCTTCTGCTGCTGCCTGCTTTTTTTGCTTATCCATCCGTATATGTGATCGCGGCGCTTCTATTTCAATTGTTGATGGGCATTCAGGCTCCTGCGTATGCCGCGCTAGTGTCGCGAATGTATCCTTCCGACTTGCGGGGCAGATTGATGGGCTACGTGCGTGTAGCGATGGGGATCATCATGATTCCGCTCGCTTACATTGTCGGAAGCTGGTCGGATGCGTTTGGCCCTTCGGGTCCGCTTATAGCGGCTTCTATTACAGGCTTGCTGTCAATAGGTTTATTTAATACGATAAAGCTGCCAGACAAAAAGGCGGAAGCAAAGCCAGCTGTTCTGAAAAAGGGCGGTTTTCCACTGCATGAGCAATGGAAGCTTATTAAAGAAAATCGAACGCTTGCTGTTTTTTTAGCGGCTACTACGTTTTCAGGCTTTGGCAATATGCTAGCAAATCCTCTCTATCAAATTATTCAGGTCGCTGTGCTAGAGCTGACCAACGTGCAAATTGGTTATGCTCGGGTCGCTTATTTTACAGCGCTGCTGCTTACCTTTTGGATTGCGGGCTGGATGATCGATCGGATCGATATTAAATATACGCTGCTTTGCGGTATTGCTGCGTATGCAGTCGTGCCGATGCTCTACGGATTATGGGGCAGCTACGCTGCAGTCATTACAGGAAATGCGATTCAAGGAATCGGGGAAGCGATTTGGGATATCGGCATATTGGCATTTGTGTTCCGGTTAGCGCCGGGCCGGGAGGCGATGGTGTTCGGGATTCATTTGATGCTGTTCGGTGTTCGCGGTACACTTGGGCCTATCCTCAGTGCGTCGCTCTCAACTAGCGTATCCTTGTCGGTTTTATTAATAATAGCTTCTATTTGCGGTTGGTTCGGCACGATTCTATTTCTATCGGGCAACTGGAAGCGGCGCTCGCTTAGCTAGCATTCTTTATCTTCGATTGACGGGCAGACGATAACGCTCTACACGTCAGCTATTTCAAGTTTTTTTTGTAAAAATCAGGTTTAGATGGATTTTCTCCCGTTAATATTTCGCTTTTGACCCTATTTCGGTGAAAGTGCTCAGATTAACGGGAGTTTTTCCAGCTAAAGGAACGAACTGAACGTCTTATTAGGAAAATAGATGGAACTTTTCCTGTTAACTCCACAAAAACGTAAATGATTTGAGATAGCCTTTTATTTCAAACTTACGGATTAGAAAAATGAGCGCTGGAATAAGCGAAAAAGCCTGTAAAAAGTAACTTTAAGGAGCTCAGGGCTCTTAGCTAACTGGTAAAAAAATTCATAGTTAGGAACAAGTAAACGAGCAGAATTGGGATGTTCCCATTCCGTGCGAACACTTTTGGGACAGCTCCTTTATTGTTATAAATGAGACGAACCGCCATAAGGTTTATACTGTTTTATCAAGCCTTAAACATTAATAAGCGATATAAACCTGTATATCCTGATCATAATTGCCGAATTGCTTGCCGAACATGCTTAATCCTCCGCTATGGGTAGCCGTTTCCGGTGCGCTTATGCGGAATCTGATATCTTCACCGTATTCAACCGCAAGATCCATTACGGTCCGGTCAGACATCCGAATGCCGTCGATGTAGGAGCCCTCAGAGTCGATAGTGATCTGCTTAAGCAAGCCATGCTGCGTTCCGAGCTCCCACCAAGCCGGGGTGTATACGCCCTTTACCGCTCCAAAGTCGCCTGGACAAGTCCATACACCTAAGCATACATCATTCAAATAAAAAGAAAGGTCAGATGGCCAATTTTCATTGTAATGCGGTGCTTCTGAGCAAATCTCAAGCGAGATTGAAATGCTTCTGACGACTTGTTTGCCGACCAAATAATTGGGGATACGGTATTCAATATAGCCGCTGCCGAACCAGAGATGGCATGCTTTCATACGCTCGGGATCAGAGAAGTAGCGCGGGTCGTCAACCATACCGATTATTTTTGTGTCTGACGACAATCCGCAGGTCGGCTTTACCTCATAAGAGGAGTATTGGCCAATCGGAATCGATACGGCATAACGATTTTGATCCTTTTTCTCCTTCACGCGGAATTGCAGCGTAGCGGAATCGAGCGTCAAGTGGCAAATTTTTTGGCGGCCTCTCGTGCTTGGGACGCTCTCGGTCGTAACAATTAAAGCCTCCTCGAGCTTCTGAATATGCTTGGTTACGATAGCCGATGAGATGCCGAGCGCTTCTGCCAAATCCTTTATGTTCATGGGCTTGATATTCAACAGCTCAATGATTTTGATTCTTGTATCCGATGAAAAGCATTCAAGAAATTTGATATTATGGCTCGTAACCTCGATATTCATGGAAAGGCTCCTCATTCCGTTCGTTTTGCCTCTATTATATAATCTGCAAGTTAAGCACACAACTTTAAAGTTCACTATTAACGTTAAAACAAATAGGGTGCTCCGTAGGATCTGAGAAGATCCTACGGGGCACCCTATTTAGAAAGCTTTTCACCGCGAATTATTCATAATGCCTTAAGCAGACGAAAGTCATATCGCTAGTTTTAGTCGAAGACCGTTTTAGTAAAGAGAAATAGTTAGCGTGTCGCGCTCAAAATAAGAATGAAGCGTTGCCTCGCTGCCTACAATTTCTACGCTGATCAAAGATTTAATACATGTTTTTAAAGCGTTTTTGCCTGTAGTCAGCTTGCGGTTAAGCACTGCGGTCAGCTTCTCAATCGCTTGCTTATTCGTATCGGTTAAATAGACAGGTATCGATTTATTTTGGAATATCAGCATTGTTTTCATAGTATGGACCTCCATCCCGCGAAGGATTTTTTTTTATAAGTGTAACTGACAATTATTAAATAATTCTTAAAATTCGGTGAGTATTTGGTTACAAAGCTGTAACTTTTGTCAAAAAGTCATCTAAATGCGGCTTATTTGCTCATCATATTCGTCGTTCCGGCGCTTCGAGCTGTTTTTTGCGGAACTGCGAAGGTGTACATTTCATCAATTTGCGAAATACTTTAACGAAGTAACTAATGTGATCGAATCCGACATCAAGTGCTACCGCCGATATTTTGAGCTCGGGCCTGAGCAGCAGCTCGGTCGCTTGCCTTATCCGATAAGCATTCAAATATTCGATTGGCGTCTGTCTGGTCATCGTCTTGAAGAAACGGCAAAATTGTCCCTCGCTCATCGGAATCTGATCGGCGATTTCTGCGATTCGGATGGGTCTGTGAAAGTTTTGCTGCATATACACGATGGCTTTCTTCAGTCTGTCGATCTTAGTTGTGTCTGCCGTGCTCGTCTCGCTGCGATTGCAGCAGGCACCTACAGCTGCGATTTCGTGAAGCATCAAATAGAAGCGACCCTTCACCGCGGTCTCAAGACCGGGCGGCTGGCTTTCGTAAACGCTCATGATGCTTTGCAAATGATGAAGCAGCGCGCGTTCCCAATCCGACTTTGGCTGAATATGTCTCGGGAACGTTCGTTTCTTGTCCTGAAGCGGTGAAATATAGCGTTCTTGCACAGCATCGTAACTTGCACTTGCAAGCAAATGCGTATCGAATACGATTGCGCAAAACGAACATGCTTTATCGCCAAGAGCATGTCCAGCGTGAATATCTCCTCCATCAATATAGACGGCCTCGCCTGCCCGGACAGGGAAATAATCGGTATCTACCTGAAAGAGTACTTCACCCTCAAGCACATAAAAAAATTCAGCTTCAGCATGCCAGTGGCAATCGAGAACGGGGACACCGGCTTCATGATGTTCAATCCAATAGGCTGCAAGCGGGAACATGTTGTCGCCATGAAGACGGTCTTCCTTTAAAGCATGACGTATTGTTTGATCCATTTTGCAAGTGCCTCCTATGTTTGATTCATGATGAATGGCTCCCAGAGAGGCATTTCGTCAGAATAGTGCTATAGATGAGCATGATTTTGTTAGATTAGTTCGATTAACTATCAGTATAATGCAATTATGCAGGAAAGCAAATAAACAAAACAGGAAGGTTGGTTCAGTCCATGAAATTTACAGACGGCAACTGGCTCATTCGTGATGAATACAAAGTATTAGGAGCGGTACAGGTACATGATTTTGAGCAAAATGAAGGCAAGCTGACGGCTTATGCATCTCCGCAGCCCATCGTAACGCGTTCAAATATGCTGGATACGATGCTGTTGACGGTTCACTTTCATTCTCCGCTGCCAGGCATCATCGGTGTTAAGCTCGTGCATAACGCAGGCGTCGTGGAACGCGGTCCGGTATTCGAGCTATCCTCGCAAACCGGCGATCATGTAGTTATTGAAGAAAACGAAAACGAGGCCGTTCTTACAAGCGGCAATCTAAGCGTTCATATACGTCAAGGCCCGGTATGGGCAGTCGATTTCTACCGCGGCGGCGAGCGCATTACGGGCAGCACGCAAAAATCGATGGCTTACATTAAAGAGAACAATGGCAATACGTTCATGCGCGAGGAACTGGATGTTGGTGTTGGCGAATGGGTTTATGGCCTAGGCGAGCGCTTTACGCCGTTCGTAAGAAACGGTCAAGTCGTCGATCTTTGGAACAAAGACGGAGGCACAAGCTCCGAGCAAGCTTACAAAAACGTACCTTTCTACATCACGAACAAGGGCTACGGCGTATTCGTCAATCATCCCGAGCTCGTATCGTTTGAGATCGCTTCGGAGAAAGTGAAAAAAGTACAGTTCAGCGTTACAGGCGAATCACTCGAATATTTCATTATCGACGGTCCTAGCATGAAGGATGTCCTTAACAAATATACCGATTTGACAGGCAAGCCGTCGCTGCCGCCGGCATGGACGTTTGGTCTATGGCTGACGACATCATTTACGACTAATTATGACGAAGCAACGGTTAATTCATTCGTTGACGGCATGGCAGAGCGCGACTTGCCGCTGCATGTATTCCACTTCGACTGCTTCTGGATGCGCGAATTCCACTGGACGGATTTCAAATGGGACGAGCGTGTATTCCCAGACCCAGTCGGCATGCTTGCACGCTTGAAAGCAAAAGGACTTAAAATTTGCGTATGGATCAATCCTTACATCGCGCAGCGCTCGCGCTTGTTCGAGGAAGGCAAGCAAAACGGCTATTTAGTGAAAAAACCAAACGGAGACGTATGGCAATGGGATTTGTGGCAGCCAGGCATGGCGCTAGTTGATTTCACGAACCCGGCTGCTTGCGAGTGGTATGCGAGCTATTTGCGTGAGCTAGTAGACATGGGCGTAGACAGCTTCAAAACCGATTTTGGCGAGCGTATCCCTACGGATGTTGTGTATTCAGATGGCTCAGATCCAATGAAAATGCATAACTATTACACGCAGCTTTATAATAAAGTTGTATTTGAAGTGCTGGAAGAGAAGCTTGGCAAAAACGAAGCGGCCTTGTTCGCCCGTTCCGCTACTGCCGGCGGCCAAAAATTCCCTGTTCACTGGGGCGGCGACTGCTATGCCGATTACGAGTCGATGGCAGAAAGTCTTCGCGGCGGCTTATCGCTCGGAATCTCTGGTTTTGGATTCTGGAGCCACGACATTGGCGGATTTGAAAATACGGCGCCTGATCATGTATTCAAGCGTTGGCTAGCCTTTGGCTTGCTGTCGAGCCACAGCCGCCTGCATGGAAGCAAATCGTACCGAGTGCCTTGGGCATATGATACCGAAGCGGTAGATGTAACGCGCTTCTTCACGAAGCTGAAATGCCGCATTATGCCATACTTGTTTAATACAGCTGTTCAAGCTACCGAGTTTGGCTTGCCTTCGATGCGCGCGATGGTGCTTGAATTCCCTGAAGATCCAACAAGTGAAATTCTTGATCGCCAATATATGCTGGGTGATTCTTTGCTTGTAGCTCCAATCTTTAATGAGCAAGGCCATGTCACTTATTATTTGCCAGCGGGCAAATGGACGCATCTGCTCTCCGGTGAAATCGTAGAGGGCGGATCATGGCGCAAAGAGAAATATGATTTCTTCAGCTTACCGTTATTTGTTCGTCCGAACTCGATTATTGCGCTTGGAGCAAATGATGTTCGTCCGGATTATGACTATGCCGACGGCGTGTTGCTAGAGCTTCATAATTTCGAGGACGGCAAGACGGCTGCAACGATGGTTCGCGATGTAAAAGGCGCAACTGAGCTTACGGTAACGGCAAGCCGTCAAGGCAGCGCGATTTCGATCAAAGTAGACGGCAGCGGCAAACCTTTCACGATTGCGCTGAAAGGTCTTGGAGATATCGTATCCGTAGAAGGCACGGAAGCCGAAATAAGCGGCAATAGTGCTAAGCTGTCTTCGGGTTCCAAGTCATTGGCATTTACGATTAACATCTAATGAACAAGAGCAGCTCAGTCACAGCCCTTTGTTGGTTAACTCTGAGCTGCTTCTCTTTTTTTAGCCCTTAAAATAGGCATTGACCAAAATCGCATAAGAAAAGACTAATAAAACAACTGTTTTTCACATGAAACTGACGATATAATGAAAGGCATAAAGCAAAATCAAATACATCAAAATAAAAAATATAAGGGAGTGCAGCTCACATGACAAGAATGAATATTGGCTTGCAGTTGTACACATTACGCGACGCTACAGCGCAGGATTTTGAAGGCACGCTTCGCAAGGTTGCCGCAATGGGCTATGAAGGCGTAGAATTTGCCGGCTACGGAGATATCAAGGCGGAAGCGATGCGCGACCTGCTGCAAGAGCTGAACCTGAAAGCAATCGGAAGCCACATCGGCTTGCATTTGCTTGAAGGAAACCTTGAAGAAGAAATCGCTTATCTTCAAACGATCGGTGCAAAATATGCGATTTGTCCTTGGCTTCCAGCTGACGCTCGCGATACGGAAGCATTTCGCGGCCATCTCGTAAAATTTGAAGAGTATGGAAAGCGTTTCCGTGAAGCGGGCATTACATTCGCATACCATAATCATGATTTCGAATTTGAAGTGGAAATTGATGGTCAAATCGTTTTTGACGCCATGTATGAGCGTATCGACCCGCAATACTTGCAGGTTGAAATGGATATCGGCTGGGTGCAGTATTCCGGTGTAGATCCGATTGCATATATTGCAAAATACGCAGGCCGTTTGCCGCTTCTCCACTTGAAGGATTTCCGCGGCGGCGAGAAAGGCCAGCAAATCGATACCGTTGAGCTTGGCCGCGGCGATTTGCCGTTATTGCCAATCATTGAAGCTGCTTCTAAAGCATCCGTTGAATGGCTTATCGTTGAGCAGGACACATGCGCAAATCCGCCGCTTGAAGCTGTGGCGGAAAGCATGGAATGGATGAAAACGAATTTTTTAAGCAAATAAACTAATTTAGAATAGACAGGGGAAAAATCATTATGTCAAAAGTTCGTGTAGCAGTTATTGGTTGCGGTTCGATTTCTAAATATCGTCACATTCCGGAATATGCGGCTCATGAGAATGTTGAGCTTGTTGCTTTCGTAGATCCAATTATTGAGCGCGCTGAGCTTTATGCAAATTTGCACGGAGGCAAAGCCTTTGCAGATTTCGAAACGATGCTGGCAGAGATCAAGCCGGATGCGGTAAGCGTATGTACGCCAAATGCCTTGCACGCCCCTATGTCCATTGCTGCAGCTGACGCTGGCGCCCACGTGCTTGTTGAGAAGCCAATGGCCGTAACAGACGAGGAAGCAGAAGCGATGATCGAGGCTGCTAAGAAAAACGGCGTTCATCTAATGGTTGGCCACAACCAACGCTTTATGCCGCCGCATGTTAAAGCTAAGCAAGTATTGAAATCAGGCATTCTTGGCAAAGTACTGACATTCCGCACATCCTTCGGTCACCCTGGTCCAGACGGCTGGAGCATTGATGGCGCAAACAGCTGGTTCTTCCGCAAGCCGGAAGCGATTATGGGCGCAATGGGCGACCTTGGCGTTCACAAATCCGATCTTATCCGCTGGATGCTTGACGATGAGGTTTCGGAGGTAGCTGGTTTTGTAGGTACGCTTGACAAAAAAGGCACCGAAGTAGACGATAATTCATCCTGCTTGCTACGCATGAAGAGCGGCGCTATCGGAACGCTGGTAGCGAGCTGGACTTACTACAAAGGCGAGGACAACAGCACGATTCTATGGTGCGAGAACGGCGTAATGAAAATCGGTACGCATCCAGACGATCAAGTGATCGTTGAACTGCGCAACGGTACAGTTGAGAAGCATAAGGTTGGCGCTATCTCGACGAATGACAAGCAGGAGACTAGCGGCGTGGTTGATGCTTTCCTAGAAAGCATTCTTACGAATACAACGCCTGCAGTAAGCGGTGAAGACGGCCGTGCTTCGCTCAAAGTTATTTTGTGCGCATTCGAATCGCAAGCGACAGGCAAGTTCATTAGCGTGAACTAATGCTATTCAATACCTCCGTGGAACTGGCGTGAGCCGGAAGCCCGGAGGTATTATTTTTTGCACACTATCTTGCATTGTAGAATAGCATGTGGTAAATTATACAAAACAGCAAATATTTGCGCAACGCTATACTATAATAGTGAATACTAAGTTATGTTTTATAACGGAGCAGACGAGGCTGATAAGCTCGATTTCACTAATGGAGGACAAGAAATGAACATCCAATTTAAAAAGGGCGTGCTTGAAATTTGCGTGCTAGTGCTGGCAACTAGAGGTGATCGTTACGGCTATGAGCTGGCAGTCAAAATTTCCGAAAAATTCGAAGTAGCAGTAGGCAGCGTCTATCCGCTATTGAGCAGATTGACACAGGATGGATACTTCTCGACCTATTTGAAGGAATCAAATGAAGGTCCCCCGAGAAAGTACTATCATTTAACACCAGAAGGGTGGAGCCATATGCGAAACTTAATCGCAGAATGGGAAAATTTCACAAGTGCAGTTAACGAAATCGTAGAGGAAGGATTAAAGCCATGACGACAAGAGATCGATATATGTTGGAGCTAGAGAGTTTGCTATTTAAAATACCGGAGGCACAGCGCAAGGAATGGTTATACGATTATTACATTCATTTTCAACAAGCGGTTGAAAACGGCCAGAGCGAAGAGGATGCAGCACGCGAGCTGGGAGATCCGAGAATGATTGCCAATGAGCTGCTGCTTGGCTACCGGGTAGGCCAGGCTGAGACGAACAACAGCTTCGGCAAGCTGTCACGTGCTGTGTTCGCAACGGTTAGCCTTGGACTATTCAATATTATTTTCATATTAGGTCCATACTTGGCCTTGGCTGCCGTACTCCTCGCATTATGGGCGACAGCTGCTTCGCTTGGGATTGCTGGCGTAGGAATCGTCGTAGAGAGTATGTGGAACGGAACGTTTACGCTTCCTCAGGCTTTGACGCTGGGCTTGATTACAAGCTCGCTTACGATTTTGCTCATCATCGGCTTAAAGGCATTAACAGCATCCTTCTATAAAATGACTTTGAAATATTTGAAGTTCAACACAAGAATTGTAAAGGGGAATAACAAATGAAGAAGCTGGCAGCTCTTGCTTTAATCATGCTTGGCGTTGGAGTACTTTGCGCGTTTTTTGTTTTTAATAAAAATGATTTGATGAAATTTAAAGGCGACCCCTATTTGCAGGAAAAGACGGTTGATGCGTCAGCGATTAAATCTATTCATGCAGAAACCGATACGTTTAATGTCACGTTTGTTCGTGGAACGACAGATGATATTCAATTGCGGCTGGAAGGCAGCGCCAGCAAAAAATATAATGATAAAATTGTGTTTACGGCTGATTCAAAGGGCGATACCCTCTATATTGAAGGTAACACAAAAAACAATTTCACCTTTGGCATTTCAATTATTAATCTAAAGCTGACGGTCGAGCTGCCTGAGAAACTGTGGGATACCGTCGATATCAAAACGGATACCGGCAATATTTCTATCGATCAGCTGAAAGCAGACCAATTCAACGTGAAGTTGGATACCGGCAATCTGAAAGTATCGAATTATAGCTTTAATGACATCGTGTTTGAGACAGATACCGGCAACGTTACCTTTACGGACGGAGTAGGCAGCATCAAAGGCGAAACAGACACCGGCAACATTCGCATAGAAAATGAAGAGCTTCGCAATGATATTGCTTTGCAATCCGATACGGGCAATGTAACCATTAATGTAGATAAACAACCAGAATCAGCAGCGATTCGTATACAGAAAGATGTTGGAAACAGTAAGGTGGAATGGGCTGGCTTAACCGATAACAATGATTCCAAACGGAATGTAGACGGCAAAATTGGAAGCGGCGATATTCAAATTGACATTAGGTCTGAGGTTGGCAACGTGAAGCTCGGCAGCAGGTAACGAGGCTGTCAGCGCCTATCCGCAATAATAGGAAGCAAGCTACGGGTATATTCCCCGCGGCTTGCTTTTTTTGCTTGTCTGCCGTTTCGGGCTTGTTGCAGGATGCATATGATGTTGCAATGATTTTCTCAAAGGGAGCGATGCATGATGGCCGTAGAACGCAAAAACTTCCGCAGGTTCACGTATGCGGAGTATATGGATTATTTGAAGCCATTCGTGTCAAAGGTAAAGTTCTCGCAGGTTCATGTGCATGGAACATGGAAGCCGACGATTGCGGATTATCGCAAAGCGACAAACAAAATGAAGATCATTCAAGCGATGTGGCGATTTCATACGATTACGCAAAACTGGGGCGACATTGCGCAGCATGCGACCATCGACCCGGATGGCTATATATGGGAAGGCCGATCATTGCTGACAGCGCCAGCATCTGCGGTCGGCTATAATGACTCGGATAACGATCGCACTCATCCCTTTATGTTCGAAATGATCGGAAATTTTGATGTTGGCGCCGAGAAGCTTGAGGGTGTGCAGCTGGCAACGTCTGTGAAGCTAACAAGCAGTATTATGACGATGTGGAAGCTTTCTGAAGCTCAGGTTAAGTTTCACCGTGAATTGAATCCAGGCAAAACATGCCCAGGCAGCTCGGTTAATAAAGTCTCCTTCCTAGAGCTCGTTCGTGATTGGAGGGATGTTGAAATGAGTCCAGAGGATGCTAACAAAATCATCTCTACTTGGCTGTCTCCCGCATGGTTCAAAGCCAGCTCGAAGACGGAGCGTGATGAAATCCATCGGCTGGCAAATGAGCTGCGAAAAGCTAGCGGACAGCTATAAAAAGAGCAAAAAACAGCTAATAACAGTAATGAGCATATTCTCATAAAGCTGTAATGGTGCTGTTTTGCTAGCTGTTTTTAGACATTTCCCAGTTTTTGTGTCATGAAACAGCAAAAACCCCATGGTAAGATAGGTGGCGTCAGGAAGAACAACACGCAAACAAAACGAACGTGCCGCTGAATAAAGCTTCAGCCCACAGACGTTTAGTTAAAAAAAACTATCTTATTATAGGAGGAATTATTCATGAAGATGCAACCAATACGTGTAGGTGTCGCAGGCATACTAGCAGCAACAGTAATTGGCGCAGGCGTAGGCTTTACGGCTCCAACCGCAGGTGCAGCACCGGCTGTGAAAACTTACTCCACTTTTCAGAACTGCCCTGTAGGCACGATTAACCAAGATATGCTTAAACAGATCGCAGATAAATATGGTATAGATATTAGCAAGCTTCTGAACGGCGGTACGATTCAAATGCCAACGCAAGGCGGATCTAATGGAAATGCTGGAACGACTAAGCCGACCCCTGGTACAGGCACTGGTACAGTAACTAAACCAAGCACGGGTACTGGTACAGTGACAAAACCAAGCACAGGTACTGGCACAGTAACGAAGCCTAGCACAGGAACAGGCACGACAACTAAACCAGGAACAACGACTGGCGGCAATACGGGAAGTGGTACTACGGCAAGCACATTCACAACTCAAGTCGTTGACTTAGTAAACCAAGAACGCGCGAAGGCTGGATTATCGGCTTTGAAAAGCGATGCTTTGCTTACGAAAGTAGCTGCTGAGAAAGCAAGAGACATGGATGTAAACAACTATTTCAGCCACACATCGCCGACTTACGGATCGCCTTTTGATATGATGCGTTCTTTCGGAGTAACTTATTCCTACGCTGGTGAGAATATTGCTTCCGGTCAAAGATCACCGCAAGAGGTTATGACAGCATGGATGAACAGTGCCGGTCACCGCGCGAACATTCTTAGCGCTAATTTCACTAAAATCGGTGTTGGTTATGTGAACGGCGAATGGGTACAAGAATTTACTGGTTAATATTAATCAACTAATGAATGAAATGGTTAAGGTTAAGGGCACTTGTCGCCCTTAACTATTCTTTTACAATAACGCTGCCGAGGTTGTGAAACGTCGGAAGTGCACAGGAGGATTTCCCGATGTTTAAAAAACGAACAATGGCAGCAGCAGTAATTGGATTATCCGTCATGATGGCGGCTGGAACGGTTGATGCAGCTTCAAAAACACATACTACGACTGACAATGATACATTCTGGAAGCTATCCAAGCAATATAGCGTTCCATTGGATACATTAATGGAAGCGAACCCAAAAGTCGATCCGCTTAATTTATATAAAGGCATAAAATTAAACATTCCAACTACAACTATAACTACAGAAGCATCAGCAGCCAAGAAACAGGAAAAGCTGGCAGCATCCGCCGCTGATTCCACGAAGACAATCAAAGCCATGAATGGCAAAGAATACGATTACTCCAAAGCTTTAATCGTACAAGCTACTGCTTACACTGCAGCAGCATCGGAGAATGGGAAATGGGGCGCAGTCGACTATTTTGGCGATAAGCTTAAGGTAGGGACAGTCGCTGTTGATCCTAAGATGATACCGCTGGGAACAAAACTTTATGTTACCGGATATGATTACAACGGCTTGCCGCAAGGCGGTATGGCTGCAACTGCAACCGATATCGGAG
This sequence comes from Paenibacillus sp. Y660, assembly GCF_057221575.1. NCBI lineage: Bacteria > Bacillati > Bacillota > Bacilli > Caryophanales > Paenibacillaceae > Paenibacillus > Paenibacillus sp. Y660. Next base: position 429,906 of record NZ_JBXBBJ010000001.1, read on the forward strand.
GATCTATTAAAGGCAATCGTATCGATATATTTGTTCCAGGCGTTACGAGCCAAGCGAGGTCGTTTGGCATCCAAAACGTTAAAGTGTTTGTTTTAGAATAATTCGACTAGAAGGAATCCGCTTCAATCAGCGGATTTCTTTTTTTGTTGATTTAGCGGGCTGCAGCTTGTCCGATAAGCTCAGGCAGCGTCACGAGCTCATAGCCTTTGCTTTGGAGAAGTTGAATAAGCTTAGGCAAAGCGTTAATCGTACCTGATAAATTTTGGCCTGACCCGCCGCCGGCATGCTGAAGCACGATTGATCCTGGTTGAAGCGTTTTTTTTATATTTTGCATAATCGCCGCGCTGCTTGGGTTGTTTCTCCAATCGATCGAATCCACATCCCAATTCACAATGGTAAACCCTGCTTGTTTGCTCCATCTCACCTGCTGCGGCAGCAATTCGCCATAGGGCGGACGGATGAAGTGAGGGGAATAGCCAACAATGCTTTTGATAATTGCATCAGTGCTCCAAATTTGTTTTTGGTAATTGTTTAAGGTAAGGGTCGACAGTACGGCATGGTTGTATGAGTGATTACCAATAATATGACCTTCATGATGTATTCGTTTTACAATCGAAGGGTTTTTGGAGGCGCGATTTCCAACAACAAAAAAGGTGGCGCAAACATCATAATGGGCTAATACATCTAATATTGCTGGCGTGTATCTAGGATCAGGAGCGTCATCGAACGTTAATGCAACTCGCTTCGCATGGCGCGGTCCGTTGGTGAGAAAGGCGCTCGGAAACTGCTTGTTCAGCTTGACCCATGACATGTCCGCTGCTCGTCGCTTCTTACCTTGTTTGGATGGATGATGTGCCGCTATTATCTGCTTTCCGTTGGCAGATGCGATAGAGGAGCCTGCTGTCATATTCAGAAGCAAGAAACCTATTAAAGCAGCGCCAACTGTAGTTATCCCCATTTTGCATACAACATTCCACACGCTTTATCAGTCCTCGCAGTCAAAATTAAATGAGACGTGCCGCTATTATTCCCATGTGTTTGCCTTTCATGCGCTTTACATTAAAAAAGCGGAAGCTTAAGATAAATACAGATTCTATTTGCCAAACAAAGGAGAGCGCTTAAATGAAGCTGCTGCACTATAAGCATTCAAATCAATTGAGGCTTGGCGTTAAGGTTGAGGAAGGGATTATCGATGTAGCGTCTGCATCACAAGCTTTTGGAATAGCTGCTCCGCAAACGATTGATGAAGCTATGGCAGGCGGCGATGAGACAGCTGCTCAGCTTACAGCTGTGATCAAGTCTGTATTAGATGAATCAAAACGTTCCTGCTTGCTTGAGGAAGACAAGCTATCATTTGCACCAGTCGTTACGAATCCGCAAAAAATCATATGCGTAGGTCTGAATTACCGCAAGCATGCTGAGGAAACAAAAGCAGAAATTCCAACCTCGCCGATCTTGTTCAACAAGTTTGCTAATGCGCTAAGCGCTCACGGCGACTTTGTAGAGTTGCCGAACACCAGCGACGAGGTGGATTATGAAGCCGAGCTTGCGATCATTATTGGAAAAACAGCCAAAAACATCGATGAAGCTGATGCGCTTGACTATGTTTTTGGCTATAGCTGTGCTAATGACTTGTCGGCTCGCAATTTGCAGCGCCGCACCTCTCAGTGGATGCTTGGCAAAAGCTGTGATGGGTTTGCGCCGATTGGGCCATACCTTGTTACAGCTGACGAAGTGCCGAATCCTGATCAACTTTCCATCTTCTGCAGAGTGAATGGCATACAAAAGCAGCATTCCAATACAGCGGACATGATATTCTCTTGCCGAGAGATCATTAGCTACATATCTAAGCATATGACACTCGTTCCAGGTGACATTATTTTAACAGGAACTCCTGAAGGCGTAGTGATCGGATATCCGAGAGATGAGCGCGTTTACTTGCAATCCGGCGACAAAGTTACGGTTCAAATCGAGAAGCTTGGCGAGCTGACCGTTACGATGTCCAAGCCTAATTGATAATCATTGTCATTCACTGTATAATAATATAGTTAATTATTGTACATGGTCTGACAAGAGAGGGCGAGTAAATCGATGAATGACGCTATGGTTGCGCTGCTGGAGAGCAGCTATGATCTAACGGCTAGCAAGCCGGAAAAACTCGTATTCAGCTGTCCTGCATCGGATTTGCTGGATGAGAACAAAATGAAGTCATTGTTAGAGCTAAATACGCCATTGGTAAAAGGAACAGACCCCTCTGTAGGAGAAGTATATATGGCAAGCTGGTTTAGAGGACCGATGCTTGGACTGCTTTATATGCTTTCCGCTTGGAACAAAGTACCGGACTTATCACTTCGCAATCTGACTGTTCAAATTTATAAGGCTGCCTATAATGAGCATGAATATTATGCAACCTCCTTCCTTATGCATAACATTGACCTAATAGCTGCGTCTAGAGAATCAGATGATGGGGAGTGGACGAGAAATACGCTTATCGCTTTTTTCGAGCAGACTGTTCGCCCTGTATTTGAATCGATAGCCAAGGTCGGAACATTGCAGGCAGGCATGCTCTGGAGTCAGCTTCCAACCTCTCTGGCTTATGGCTACGATCGGCTTATGAATGGAGAAGAAAGCGAGCAAGTAAAGCAGCTGGCTGTTAAGAACTTTGAGCTTGTGAAATCGCTGGATGGAGCTATCTTCGGCAGAAGCAAAAATCCGTTCGACGTCAAATTCCGCATGACGGAATCGCTAGGCGACCCAGAAAGCCAAGTTAGAATGAAAGCGGCTTGCTGCTTGTATTATCTTGTTGACGGCGGTTATTATTGCTTTACATGCCCTAGACTCAAAGAAGATGAGCGCAAGAAGCAGCGTGCAGCCTATCGATCAAAGCAGCAAGCTTAAAAAAAAGACCATGATCCCACCGCAGTTATACGGAGGATCATGGTCTTTTGCTATAGAAGCCATTCATATGATTATTTCATCTTAAATACGCTAATCGTTTTGAGCAGTTGGGCTGCCATCGTACGCATACGCTCGGTCTCTTCGACGACCGCTTGCACGGATGCGATTTGCTCGTTCATAGAAGCCGATACTTGCTCGGTTCCCGCAGCAGATTGCTGCGTAATCGCGGAAATATTTTGAATCGCTCCGGAAATTTTTCGCGCGCTTTCAAGCATCGCATCGCTTTCCTGGGAGAATACATAGATTTTATCGGTAATGAATTGAACGCTTTCAACAATTTCAGAAAAGACGACTTCGGATTCCTTAATATGCTCGGTTTGCAGCTTGACGACCTCTTCGTTAGTCTTCATATTTCGGATGGCTTGCTTGATGCCTTCGTCAATGCTCTTCACTAAATTAAATACTTCTTTTGTTGAGGCGCTTGATTCCTCGGCCAGCTTGCGAACCTCCTGCGCAACAACAGCAAAGCCTCTGCCGTGCTCGCCTGCTCTTGCGGCTTCAATCGAAGCGTTCAAAGACAAGAGATTCGTTTGTTCTGCTATATCTGAAATCGTTGTTGTAATTGCGCTAATACCTTGTGCTTTGCGGGCAAGATCCTCAATTGTAGCAGATACTTTCTCCGTAGCCTCAACGTTGCGGCGCATGCCATCTGCTTGTACATCAAGAGCTTTCATGCCTTTGTCAACAAGCTGAAGTGTCTGTTCAGAGCGAGTGTTCATCTCTTTGGTAGAAGTGGCATAGTCGGAAACCTTATCTTCGATCTCGGTAATGGACTCGCTCATATCCGATACATCCTCGGAAATTTCATTTGCTCCGGTTGCAAGCTCGTTGGCAGACGCTGCCACCTGCTGCATGGCGATTTGGATATTATTACTTTTGTCAAATATGCTGTGGCTCGTATCGGATACGTGACGGATAATGTTGAACGTTTCCGTAAGGATTTCGCGAAGCTTATCAATCATGCTATTAAAGGAATGTCCCAGCTCACCTAATGCGGAAGAGGAGTTGGTGTCAATTTTTTGGGTGAAGTCACCCTTGGATATGCGTAATGCGGTTCCTTTAATCTCGTCGAAGGAATTATTAATGGATTTTTCAATAAAAGAAACGAACGGGAGCGTAGCGACTGCCATAATGATCGTAACGAGTATGCCTGCAAAAATCGAGCCGCCAGATACTGATAAAATGAGAAGCATAATGAGGGCAAATACTACTAAATTTAGATAGGAAGTGATCAGCAGCTTATTGCGCACGGAAAGCGAATAGTACCATTGAATCATTATGAAAACGCTCCTTTTATTAGATTATCCATATTATAGCACCCGTTGCGAAATTGGTCTATAATTGTCGATTCATAAAAATAAATAATAATAGTGCACGCAATTGGCTTTTCGGAAAATACCAAATACGTTTTCGGTGTAACAATATTTAGATAATGATACTATAATCGGTAATTGGCATTTATTTTGTTTATTTTTACATTGCATAATTTGTATGGTCCAAAAATCCTATTGAAAAGGAGGGGGAAGGATGAAAAATAGGCTGTTTCGGATATTTTCAATTGAAAAGCAGCTGCTGCGGACTCCAAAGTCTCGTAAGCTTCGGAAGTAGCCCAAAAGTCTGATTTTATTATGTATAATAAAGGAATAACTAAATTAAATTAAGTCAGAATAATTAGAATTTTCTGAAATAAACGGATTCCTATATTGAAAATGATAGAAATGAACTACATAATTTGCGAAGAGTCCTATATGGAGCTCATTCCAAATTAATTCAAAAGGAGGATAAATATTATGATACTGGAATCCACATCGCTCGCTCGTCAAGTAGAGTTTGTGTTTCGACAGCTCGAGGGTGAGCTCACGAATGCAACTGCAGGTACCGTTTTAATTCATGTTCGCAATAACGCGGTGGGGAAGTTTGGAGTTAGGCATCATCCAATCGAGAGCAAAAATGGAAAGTTTGAAAACGTGGATAAGGGATTGACCGCTGCGCAGGTACAAGCCTTTAAACAAATGGCGATCGAAGCGCTCAAGTATCGCAGCGAATGGACACATGGAGAAATTCTGTATGATTTCTCCGTACGCGCAAGCGCGAATTCGTGGTCAGCAAGCATTTTGTTCGAATCAAACTACAATATGGCCAATTGGAATTCACGCTATTATTCTAAAAAAAATGAGTTGTGGGACTCGCAAGCATAGCTTATGCACCGTCCACCTTCAATCGGACAACTTTTTGCGCGCTTGACATTCAATCTTACACAGGTATAATCGTCTTAAATGCAATGATGGGAATAAGTAAGCTCGATTGATTTGCGTGCAGAGAGCCGGTGGATGCTGCGAACCGGTGCAATCGACGATGCTGAATGGACCCCGGAGCCTATGAACGGAAATTGGCAGCTGCTGCCGAAGATGTTTGTACGGAAGCTCCCCGTTATGGAGCAACAAGGCTTATGGGTTTTAAAGATGCGCTTATTATTAAAAAAAAGCGTACTATAAGCGAATTAGGGTGGCACCACGGTCCCTCGTCCCTTGCGGCGGGGGATTTTTTGCGTTTTTTTAACGCTATGATTCCATAATCAAATCGAAAAAGGGGTAGACGTGGAATGAAAAAGGTACTTTCCGGCATTCAGCCAAGCGGTCAGCTTACACTTGGAAATTATATCGGTGCCATGCAAAACTTCGTTAAGCTTCAGCATACAGAGGAATGTTATTTTATGGTGGTGGATTTGCATGCTATCTCAGTGCCTCAGGACCCCGCAGCGCTTAGGGAGCAAACGGAGGCGGTAGCTGCATTATTTATTGCTGCAGGAATCGATCCGAATAAAGCGAATGTGTTCGTTCAATCCCATGTCCGCGCGCATGCGGAGCTTGGATGGTTGCTGACGACGCTTACGAATATGGGCGAGCTGGAGAGAATGACGCAGTTCAAGGATAAATCGGAAGGCAAAGATTCTGTAGGAGCGGGGTTGTTCTTATACCCGTCACTGATGGCAGCCGATATTTTGATTTACAAAGCTGATCTTGTGCCGGTAGGAGATGACCAGAAGCAGCATTTGGAGCTGACGCGAGACTTGGCGCATCGTTTCAATACAAGATTCGGAAATTATTTTACGATTCCTGAGCTTTATGCTCCGAAAGTAGGCGCCAGAGTTATGTCGCTGGATGATGCAAGCAAAAAAATGAGCAAAAGCAATCCTAATGCAGGCAGCTTTATAGCCTTGCTTGATCCACCGGATGTCATTCGCAAAAAAATAAGCCGAGCGACAACCGATTCGGGTCGGGAAGTCAAATATGATCCGGCTAACAAGCCGGAGATCAGCAATCTGATCAGCATCTACTCTAATTGCGCGAATATGACGATTGAAGAAATCGAGGCTCGCTATGAGGGGCAAGGCTATGGGCCGTTCAAAAAAGAGCTTGCAGAGCATGTTGTCTCAGTAATTGAACCGCTGCAAGCCAGATACAATGAGATTCGGAGCTCAGGCGAGATTCATCAAATCTTAAAGCAGGGCGCTGAGCGTGCTTCCGTCATCGCAGATCGCACGCTTGCCGATGCGAAGGAACTTATGGGCTTCCTTGCTCCTCGCAGCTAAAAATGAAGGCTGACGCTTCTGCGTCAGCCTTGTTTTTTTCTTCTCAAGCGAGCCTTCACGATAAAGCCGGCTCCGATCGTAAAGAGACTCAATAAACCAAATAATAATACGAGCCAGCCATTATAGCTAATGGATACGGCCATTGCGCTCATAAATACGATGGCAAGCACTGAAAAGAACAGGGAAAGCGGTTTGGACACGGTGTTTTCTCTCCTTAATAAATCATCATAAATCATCAATATATTTTTAAAACTTTAGAATAGTTTCCCCAAGGGTGCACATAATAAGCTTGCAAGCTTGCAACACACATCAAAGTGCAGAGGACGAAAGGAGAAATACATTATGGCAGGAAGAAACAACAGAAGCAATCAACTTGTTGTACCACAAGCTAACCAAGCACTACAACAAATGAAACTTGAGGCAGCACAAGAGCTTGGCGTGCAAATTCCTCAAGATGGCTACTACGGTAATGTTTCGACTCGTGATGCAGGCTCCCTTGGTGGTTACATTACGAAAAAGCTAGTCCAAATTGCTGAGCAACAGCTTTCTGGCGGTTCCCGTTAATCGTTTCTAATACAAAGATGAATTGAAGCCCAGGCTTGCCTTGGGCTTCTTTACTATTGTAAGCTCTATTTTATCACAGGGACAATTAGATGGCGCCTTATTATTGTATCCAAAAAAAGAAAGTCCTCCTTATTGCTTTGAAGGCACGAAATAGTACGAAACAGATAAGGATAGGATGCTGGTTAAACGACTTCATCACTTAGTATAAACCTAAGCGAATTCTGAAGATAGCAAAATAAGAACAAAGTATATAATGCTTAAAATATGCTTAAAATACGACACCCTGTACCGGTTTTTCAGTACAGGGTGGTATTGTTCATCCTAGCCTTTCCTTTGTTTCAAGAAAACATAAGTTCTTCAGCGTCCTCTTTTGCAGCTAAGGGCTCTCAGGCGTACATGTCAATAAGTATCCATTCGCAATCGTTTCATTAACCGTTCGTCGCTTAGCCAGCCAACATAGGAGCCGATGGTTTCATAGCTTTTGTTCATCAGCAATACCCCGACGAATGGATATTGCTTGCGGTGACGATACCGAACGTCGCACCATCTTACCTCATAGCCCCATTGATGCTCACGGACATCTGCGCAAGCGAAGCTCGTGAAATACAAAAAGGAGCGTATGGCTGGATCGTTCTTGGATTTTGCGACTGCGGGATGCTCCGAGCATTGCACGCGGTCAAGCCATAGCAAGGTGTCATTTCGCAAGTTGCCGATGACGAAGCTGCCATTTTTCACTTGCTTGACGACGTTCCATATCGTGAGCGATATGGTCGGAATCGCGATATAGACATCACCTTCCTGATGCTCGGCATCGAGCGATTTCATTTTTTGTACCGTGCTCTTGGCTGTGATCGTTCGCCATACAAAATAGACGGCTAGAAATAAGTACATAAGCGGAAATAAAAATGCAGGATTTACGAACCCGCCAGCCCAAAGTAAAATGGCAATGACATGTATTGTGAAGATGATCGGATCAAAAATATGGATAATGTTCCATGAGATCCATTTATCTGTAAAAGGACGCATCGCCTGCGTGCCATACGTATTGAACAAATCGGTAAAAACATGAACGCAAACGGCAAGAAGTACCCAGCCTCCAATATGAAGCCATGGCAGGCTGCCGCGGTAAAATAATTGAAGAATGCCGGTGATCAGAATCGTCCATATGGCGATTGCGGGCAAGGAATGTGAAATGCCGCGATGGTTGCGAATATATACGGCATTTCCTTTTAATCGAAGAAGACCGTCCAGATCCGGCGCTTGCGAACCGATTACCGTGCCGAGCAGGACGGCTGTCTGAATCGATTGATCTGCAGCAACTACAGGATCGATGGCCGCGAGTCCGGCGAGTCCGATTCCCATAACAAGATGTGTGCCTGTATCCATGTTGAGTCCTCCCAATCAGATGATTAGGAGTAGTATCGACGGAGCGGGGGAACTTTATCAATGAAAGCAAAAGGAGACTGAAGGCAATGTTTATTTGTTTTGCAGAATACCGTATTTCGGAGGAATGGCGGGAGCAGTATCTTGTATATACGAGCCGGCTGCTTGAAGAAGGCCATGAGGTGCATTTATATGAAGGAACAGATCAGCCTGGCCTTTTCGTGGAGGTATGGAATGCATCAAACGAGGAGCAAGCGGAACAAATCAAAAAAGAACGCTGCAATGAGCGTTCCCCTTGGTTCCGAGTATCGGAGTGGATTGTTGGCGGACCTGCGAAGATGCATGTGTGGACCTTTAAGCCGGCACATCCGATCAACGGCGCGGCAGCTTCGGATTAGCGGCTGGAATTTACAGTGCCAATCGTAGCCATGCCGAGCGGAGTGGAAGAGCTTACTACGCTGCCTTGGAATGGATATTCGTAAGCGATTGGCTCATCGAAAGTGACATAATCCAAATTAAGCGTTAAAAGTAAGTAACGCATACCGGTTGTCGGATCGCTGATGATGATGTGATCGCGTCCGGCAGCCTCGATGATTCCTTTGAAAATCTTGGCGTTCCACTCGCGATTGTTCTCGTATGTCATATAGAAGGTAGCCATTTTGCCGCGGTTCAAGCGTAAAATGTTCTCAACATAAGACTCCTCAACTGCAGGAAGCGTGACGATGTTGCCGCCTGATGGCGTAACAAATGAGCCGCTAGGGATGGAGGTTGGGGGCACTTGCTGCATCGTCATTTGCTGCATAGGCATTTGCTGCATAGGCAATTGTTGCATGGGCATTTGCTGCATCGGCATAGCAGCCGGGAACGTCGTAGCCTGACCGCCCATTGATTGTGGATAATTGCCATATCCTCCGTAGCCATATCCATGAATTGGTGCTGCATTTGCTGGACTTACCTGATTTTTGTTGCCGTAACCGTTAGACATGTTGAAACTCCTCGCTTTCACACATTAGAAATAGAATTTAATAGACGGAAGGGCAGTCTGCTTGTGTAGGAACAAAGAAGCAATGCGCCTTAAATCTTCCGCTATTTCCTTGGTCGTACCATGTATTAGGGCAGTTGCCTGCTGGACGGAAAAACCAAAGCGCATTGGAAGCCGGGTGTTGACGCTCCCCGTTGATAACCCGCTTTGCCAATCGAATTTCTTTATCGCGTGCACTTTGGTAAAAGTAGCCTTTAACCGTTGCCTCGAAGCCGCCTGGCTTTTGAAATACCATGTCTGGTATGGAGCGAATGTTTCTAAAGTCCAAGCAATTTCCACGTACGCGGTTTACGCCGACATTGCCAACCATGAGCATTCCGAGCTCACCTTCCCCTTCAGCTTCAGCGCGCATGAGCCTGGCGAGCATCTTCGTATTCTCGGAGTTCGTTTTAATGACTGCCATAGACTTGATGGTTCACTTCCCTTCGCATACTTTAGAAAGGTTTGATGCCCGGATCGGCATAGGCATCAAACTACATAGTTATAGTATTGAGCACCCGGCAAATTGGTTACTAAATGATTTGTCACAATTAACGTGGCAAAATGATGAACATAGCCGTCGAACATTGTCATTGCATTCTTTTTTCGGTATGATTAAAAACGATTCATCAATGAATGATAGACGCTACTCGCGTCTTGTCGCATAACTCGGGAGGCTCGCTTCGTGCTGAAAGACTTAATTGCATTGACAAAACCGCGGCTACTTCGACTTAATGTGTTTGCTGCACTAGGTGGTTTCTTGGTTGCTTCTAAATGGGATATTGATATCCTATTGCTCATATGGGCGCTAGTCGGTTCAACCTTGACGATAGCGTCGGCCACCGTCATAAATAATTATTGGGATCGGGAACTCGATCTAAAGATGGAGCGTACGAAGGATCGCGCGCTGCCGACCGGTCGCATGCAGCCAGGAACGGTATTGATTTATGGTATTATTTTAGGAATCGCTGGACTGCTTATCTTGTTTGTACTTGTTAACCCGCTATCGGGCTGGCTTGGGCTGCTGGGATGGTTCGTATACATCGTCATTTATACGATGTGGCTAAAGCGGACGTCCACGTGGAGCACATCAGTAGGTGGAATCTCAGGGGCGATGCCGCCGGTTATTGGATACTGCGCGGTTACAAATGAGGTTGATGCGGGTGCTTGGATATTGTTTGCTTTGCTGTTCCTCTGGCAGCCTGCTCATTTCTGGTCGCTTGCCATTCGCAGAGTAGAGGAGTATCGTGCTGCAGGCTTTCCTTTGCTGCCTGTTGTGAAAGGAATCAAACGGACTAAGCTGCAAATGATCCCTTATATTTTGCTGCTGCTGCCAACGGGCATTTTGTTTTATACGTATGGGTATGTAGGCATTTATTTCTTAATAATATCCATTCTTGGAGGTGCGGTATGGCTCGTCCATACGCTGCGCGGAACTGGTGCCAAAGATACGGAAAAATGGGCAAAAACAAACTTTCTTATTTCAGTTAATTACTTAATGATCATATTTTTAGCTATGATTCTAAATACGACGGGATCATAATCATTGCTTTAAGGAGTGACGGGCGTGGATTTTGTGAAGAAGCATAGCTTCAAGATAGCCGTTCTTGCGCTATGTGCAGCCATGGGCATTTATTTATTTATAACATACGGCATGCCGGAGAAGGAGACGCTTCCGATCGAGAAGGCTGCTCCGGCTTTCGAGCTGTCGGATCTAGATGGCAACGAGGTAACGCTCGCATCCACTAACGGCAAGGCGCGCATCGTATACTTCTACTTTGCCAATTGCCCGGATGTATGTCCGCCTACTACCTTCCTGCTGTCGCAAGTACAGGATCAGCTTGAAGCTGAAGGCAAGCTCGGCACGAAGGCTGAGCTCATTTCGATTACGTTCGATCCGGTTCGCGATACGCCTGAAGTTATTCGGGACTTTGCGGAGCGTCATTTTGCAGACTTGAACGGCTGGCGGTTCCTCCGCGGCGATGAAGCAAAAACGATGCAGCTTGCAAAAGACTTCGGTTTAGGCGTAATCAAAAACGAAGACGGCTCTTTTACTCATATGAATGTGATTACCATTGTTGATAAAGAAGGACAAATACGCAAATGGATCAATGGCAGCAAAGAGGAATTAACGGCTGACCAGATCGTTGCGGAATTGAACAAGATTCTTTAAAACTCATCTTTGCTCCAAATGGAAGCGGGACTCTGCGCAGGGTACAGAATATGCGCATCGAGGCCCGCTTTTTCTAATTGCTCGATTAAATATTCCTCAGGCGTATGCTCGACGCCGGAATAGCCTCTGCGGGTGTAAATATGCTCGGCATCGGGAAAAACGTCGCGCAGCAGGAACCGAATCCGCTTGCCGGATGAATCGTTGTCGGTAAAGATATAAGCCTGATCATACCCAACCTGTTTGCGAAGCTTGTCCAGCTGCTCAGCGCCAGGCGTACCGAAGGTGCAATAAATAGGTACATCAGGATGGAGGACGCGCTTAAGGCGCGATTTATCATTTTTTCCTTCTACAATTATGGCGATATTCATCGAAGTCACCTCGGGAAAGTGAATAATGGTGGAGAGATTCTGCCTAAAGACAGTTTACCACCGATTATACATTTTACCGATAGCTAATTGAATGAAGACCAAATAGTAAAAGCCTGCGCGGGGGCAGGCTTTTTTCTCATATGCTAATACATACAGGTGCACGCAATGATTACGAGCAAGATAAACAATACGAGAATGATGCCAAGATTCGATAAGCCATTGTTTCCACCACCACGATTTTCGGAACTTACATGTCCAGACATTTATGGAGTCCCCCTTTTCCTTTACGTAAGATCTTCGTCGTCGATGACCATATGCAGCTAATGTCCTCTTTCCGACTGGTCATTTGCCATAATGCATCATATGTACCTACGAGAGATTAGCCCTGTGCATATACCTAGGCCTACGAAAAATGGGTGCGGGAGGAAAGCGTGCGCGAGATATGAAACGGGAGTACGGCCACAGCGATCATTAATGCAATAAAAGCAATATAATAAGGCGAAATGTAGTCGCGGACTTGTCCCGCAGCCATCGGTCCAATAAATGCGCCAACGGAAAATGCGATGGATAGCACGGAAAACGTACGCCCGTAGCGGGCTCCGCCGCTAAGCTCAATTAGAAGTGTTGACAGTGCCGGTAAAATGACCCCTTTGGCCATCCCGACAAAAAGGAGCATCACAGTGAGAGGGGCCGGCGTATCAAAGGCGATGCCAAAATAGATTATCGCTAGAATAAGGGAGCCCCATAAGGTTCGCTGATAGGCGGATACCCGGTTTAAAAAAAGCATGCTTAGCGTAACGAGAGCCCCGATGCTGACTACTGAGAACAAGAGTCCAGTCGTCATCATGGCTTCCTGTGATTTGGCGAGCAGCGGAAGCTCAAACGAGAGTATGCCTTGCGCGCAGCTCAGAGCAACGGGAAGCAAGTAGACAAGCCATGAAATAGGCGTAGCTTTCTCAAGCGGCAGCTTTTCTTTTTTTGCCTGGCTCGCTGCTTTACCCGCTGGCTCGACTTGCGCCCGAACATCTTTTATAAAGAAGAGAGCGCAAATGGATGTCACGATCAGCACCCATCCAAGCATCGTAAATGCGGTCGTAAATCCGATTTTGGCAACGAGGTAGGCACCTGCCGCAGGCGATACGACGGATGCAAGCGTATGAACGAGCCCATTGCCTGCCATGAGCTTTCCTTGCTCTGTTCGGTCGCTCGTTATTCTAGCTAGCAGCGAGAGGCAAGCTGGCGACAGAAAGGCTAATACAAAGCCGCTTATGGAGCGAAGGATCAGCAATTGCCAGGGGTTCGTCACATGCGACTGGAAGAGGAGCACGACACCTGCAGCCATGAGGCTGAACACGATAAAAAACCTGCTGCCATAACGGTCAACGCCGAAGCCCGCGATAAGATTGCCGGGCAAATGCGTAATGGAATACATGCCCATCATAAGTCCGATAAAGGAAGGCGCTGCGCCTAAAGAAATGGCAAAAGGCGTTAAAATCGGGTATTGCGCATGCAGATCGAAAAAGGCGACAAACAAAAATAAATAAAGCCAAACAGCGGTTTTCACAGGGCTGCCCTCCTTGCCGAATAAACTCTTATATACTTGTACGTTTAATTGGGACAGGATATGTCTGGATAAAAAGGAAGCGAGCGTTTACGCCCTAAATTTCGTAGGGTATAATATTTTGTAATGGCATTTTGTACGAGGTATAATGGAGGGGATCAGGTTTGGAGTTTTTGAATTTTTCGACATATGATTTGGATACTTGGACAGCGTTTTTCAAAGAGCATTGGCTAGTGCTTGTCATTGCGCTTATCGTACTGCTCATTATTGTCAGAATCGTAAAAACCGTTTTGAAATGGGCGATCGTCGCGGCAATCGTGCTAGGTATTGTCGTGTATAGCGGCTATAGCATGGATGATCTGAAGGCGATTGGCACAACAGCGGTAGACACGATGAAGCAGGAAGCGGTTAATGCCATGGTAGGCGAGGCAAAGGATGCGACCTTCGTGACTAACCCTGACGGTACCTTTACGGTAAAAACCAAAAATGTAGAGCTTTCCGGGGAGGCTGGCGCTTCAGAGGTTTCCGTATCATTTCGCGGGACCGAGCTTGGCAAGCTGGATATAAGCAGTGCGATACAAGCCTTCATTGACCAAGCGAAGCAGAACGGGTAATGCTAATGACCAGTTGGGTTCAATTATTTAGAGAGCCGGAGCCTATTGCCATTATCGTTCTTGTGCTGCTGCTTGGCTCTCTTGTACAAGGGCTCAGGAGAGGCGCATCGGGTTCCGCGAGGCGCCTTTTCTTTTTTGTATGGGAAGGCGTTGTTTTGGTCGCTTGTTTGGTGCTGGCAGCACAGCTTACAAATGTTTTATCTCCCGTCATCGCAAAATGGCTAATTGAACGCGTGAAGGTTCCGCAGCATGAGCTTAGCGGCTTGGAACAAGCGTGGTTCACTTTGCTGACGAGCTTGCGGGATTTTGGACTGCTGCGCTATGGCGTCTTGTTTCTGCTCGGGTATTTGCTGCTGCGCACATTGGCGGCATTTCTGGAGCCATTAGTTGCGCGCGGCGTAGAGATTATATTGCGCAGCGACAGAGAAGAGCAGGTTGCCGGCTCGCGGGGCAAGAGAAGCGCAAGCCGTGCTGCAGGCGCAATAATCGGGGCTGCGCACGGTGCAGGACGTTCATTCATTTTTGTTGCTCTGTTATTCGTTTATGTATCTCTTATTCCAAACGGCTGGTATGTCGACAAAATATCCGAATCGCAGATCTACAATAAAGCGGCCGCATGGCTGAGTCCGGTTGCGGGCGAGGTGCTGGCTGGTCAAGGACCCGTGCTTACCAAAGCGGTAGAAGCGCAGTTCCAGCAAATTTTACAACGAAAATATGAAATTATTGATTATGCCATTCCTGCCGAGATCGAGCAGGCCGCCCTTTACGTGACGAAGGATGCGGAATCGAAGGAAGATAAGGCGCGCAGCCTCTACGAGTGGCTAGGCACAAGAATTGCGTACGATTATGACAAAGCCCGAAATTATGAGGAACAGGGCATTTGGAAGGAACAAACTCCGCCCGAGACATTTGATACGCGCAAAGGCGTATGTATAGATATAGCTCGTTTGTATGCGGTAATGGCTAGGTCAGCTGGTCTAGAGGTGCGAGTGGTAACGGGTATGGGCGCTGACGGCAGAGGCGGCTTTGGTCCGCATGCTTGGAATGAAGTGCAAATTGGTGATGGCGACGGAGGCTGGATTCCGCTGGATGCCACCTGGGCAAGCGCAGGAGACTGGTTTAATCCGCCGTCATTTGATGATACTCATATTCGAGATGCTTAGCCAGGCCAAAAGGTTAATTTTATTTAATGGATATGAGGTGATTCAACGTGCAAGATGATCCGCAAAAGCGGGAGATTATAAATCGGCGTCATTTTTCGTTTCGATTGAACTTATTTTTCTTTGTAACATTCGCATTGTTCAGCGTTTTAATTGTTCGGCTCGCGATCTTGCAGTTCGTAGAGGGTCCTACGCTTAGCGCGGAGGGTCTTCGCAAAGCTACGCGGAGTGACAAGATTCCACCGATTCGCGGCAATATTTACGATTCTACGGGCTATCCAATCGCTTATTCAACCTCAACCCAATCCTTGTATTTCAGCATTCAGCCTGAGCCTAAGCTGGAGGATGCCAAACAAAATGCGCGGGATATGGCTGCTAAATTGATAAAGGTATTCTCCGAATTCGGAGATCCTGAAAAGGCAATGACGGTGGATGATATTATCCGTCAAATGGACCTTGATTTTAGACGGAACAACATTTCAACGCCAAGGCGCATAAAATCCGGCTTGACGAATGACGAGATCGCTTATTTCATGGAAAACCGCACCGCGTTTAAAGGCATCGACATCATGGAGGAAAGCGTTCGGAATTATGACACGGACACGATTGCCGTGCAGCTCGTCGGTTATCTGAAGAAATATAAAGGCGTCAGGGAAACGCTTGATTTCTACAAGGAAAAAACGACGGAAGAGGATGAGACTCTTCAGTATTTAGAAGAAGAGGATGTGGGCATGGACGGCCTTGAGTTTATGTATCAAGACGTTCTGCGCGGGAAAAATGGCTTGAAGACGTACCCGGTCAACAATGCTGAGCGCATTATAGGCCCTATGCAAATTACGACTCCTGAAAAGGGCTCCGACATTTATTTAACCATTAATAAAAACGTGCAATTAAAGACAGAGACTGCCATTATGGATCAGCTGAAAAAAATAACGAAATCAACGAACAAATATGAACGCGCCGAATATGCACAAACGGGATTTGCTGTAGCGATGGAAGTCGATACGGGAAAAGTCGTGGCGATGGCGAGCATGCCGGACTATAATCCGAATATTTGGGCGGGTGGAAGCATTAGTCCAGCGGATTATGATAACTTCTCAAACATATTGTCTAACGGGACGATCCGTACCGTTTATGGAAAGTACTCGGAGAAGGAACGCAGAGAGCATCCTTCTTCAATCGTACCGCTTGGCTCTACTATGAAGCCTCTTTCGGTACTTATCGGCTTGAATGAGAAGCTGTTTACGACAACCGAGCAGTTTCATGATACAGGGGTGTTCACGTTCGGTAAATCGGGCTATGAGCGCAAAATTAAAAACTCGCAAAATAAAGTATACGGCTACATCGATGGTGCGGAAGCGATTGAACATTCTTCCAATCCATTTATGGCATCAATGGTTGGCAATAAGCTTTACTCGCGAGGCACCGTGAACGGCAAGAGCAGTGTTGAGATTTGGGATGATTACATGAAGCAGTTCGGACTTGGCGTGCTTACAGGCAGCGGCCTTCCGAACGAATTGAAGGGCGTTATCGATTATTTTGATTCTGCTAAGAGGTTTAGTACTCAATCTGCGCTTATTTTTGCCTCATTCGGTCAACAAGGCCGTTATACGACGCTGCAGCTTGCCCAATATACAGCGATGCTTGCCAATCACGGCAAACGGATGAAGCCGCAATTTGTTAATCAAATAAAGGACTCAGACGGGAATGTCGTTCAAGGCTATACGTCTGAAATTTTGAATGAGGTAAATTACCCCGACAAATATTGGAAAGAGATTGAAGCAGGCATGTCCAAGGTTAGCTCGCAAGGCTTCGAAGGCGTAGATTACAGCTATATGCGGAAGACAGGTACATCGGAGCAGGATGTAGCTAAGCGTACGGCTGAGAATGCGGTTTTTATTGCCTTTGCACCTGCGGATAAACCTAAGCTTGCGGTTGCGGTCGTTGTGCCGGACGGCGGCTTCGGCGGCTATGGAGCTTCGCCAATCGCGCGTAAAATTTTTGATGCCTATGACGAGGAAATTGGTTTATATGGCGTGCCTAAGAAAAAGGCAAATGACAATGCAAATGCTAATGGTACAGGAACAAATGAAAACGTGGCAAACGGAGAGAATGCCGGTAATGCCGGAACAGGCGCGAATGAATAATGAATCGCTTTAAGCAGGCTGGAGCATAAGCTCCAGTTTTTTTATATTTGTAAATGCGGGTATTTTTTAAAATAAAAGTTGCACTAGAGAAACATTTTTGTGTATTATAAACAAAGAGGCAGAAGGCAAACTAATTTCATAAGGGCTAACTAATGAGCATATAAAAAATGACAAGGAAGCTGGAGGTTTTATTTATGCGTAAAACGTACAAGGCAAATTCAGCTCTTCGCAGATTCATTATGACCATTATATTTTTGGCGGTAACGGCAATTGCAACATCAGCCTGCGGTCAGCAGCAATCGACATCTGAGGGCGGCGGCAAGCTAAACATTACAGCGACTACGGGAATGATTGCGGATGTTGCCCAGCAGGTAGGCGGCGAGTTTGTCGAAGTAAGCGGCTTAATGGGAGCGGGAATCGATCCCCACTTGTACAAAGCGTCTCAAGGCGATGTGAAGAAGCTGGATGATGCGGACATCATCTTTTATAACGGATTGCATTTAGAGGGCAAAATGGCTGAGATGTTCGAATCGCTGGAGAAACGCAAGCCTACGGTTGCTGTATCCAAGTATTTGACGGAGGAACAGCTGCACGCTGCCCCGGGACAAGGAGCAGGCATGCATGACCCGCATATCTGGTTTAATGTAAAGCTTTGGATTTCTGCAGCGGAAGTCATTCGCGATACATTGGCGGAGAAGGATGCTTCCAACGCAGATTACTACAAAGAGCGTGCAGCGACCTACATCAAACAGCTCGAAGAGCTGGATAGCTATGCGAAGGAGCAAATCGCCTTAATTCCTGAAGCGAGTCGCATATTAGTAACGGCTCACGATGCTTTTGGGTATTTTGGCGAAGCATACGGGTTAACTGTCACGGGTTTGCAAGGGATGAATACGATGTCTGAATACGGATCGAAGGATGTCAGCAAGCTGCGCGACTACTTGGTCGAGAAAAAAATCAAAGCTGTCTTTATTGAATCCAGCGTTCCCAAAAAATCGATTGAAAGTGTCATTGAAGGAGCGCGTAAATTAGGCCATGAGGTGAATATTGGCGGAGAGCTCTTCTCCGACGCAATGGGTGATGCGGGTACGGAGGAAGGAACGTATATCGGAATGGTGAAGCACAACGTCGATACGATTGTAGCCGCCTTGAAATAGCAAACAATGAGCAATGAAAGCGAGTGATAATGATGAGCCAAACTTATACAGCAGTGAAGACTCAGCCTAATAAGACGACGATAGCACCGCTTGCCATCAAGGGATTAAGCGTAGCGTATCAGAAGAAGCCGGTGCTTCGCAATGTTTCCTTTGAAGTAAGCGAAGGCGAGCTTGTCGGTGTAATCGGACCGAATGGAGCCGGAAAATCGACGCTGATGAAGGCGGCGCTTGGTCTTATTCCGAGCATCGGCGGTGAAGTGCTAGTCTACGGAAAGCCTTATAAGCAGCAGCGGAAAATAATCGGTTATGTGCCGCAGCGCGAATCAGTTGATTGGGATTTCCCGACGAATGCGCTTGATGTCGTGCTAATGGGCCGTTATGGTCATTTGGGCTGGTTTCGCCGTCCTGGCGCGAAGGATAAGGCGTTAGCGATGGAGAGCCTGAGCAAGGTCGGAATGGCGGATTATGCAGGCAGGCAAATCAGCCAGCTGTCAGGCGGACAGCAGCAGCGCGTGTTCCTGGCGCGCGCGCTGGCGCAGGATGCGAAGCTGTATTTTATGGATGAGCCCTTCGCGGGCGTTGACGCCGCAACGGAGAAAGCGATTATTACCCTTCTTCAGGAGCTGAAGCTGCAGGGGAAAACCGTTATAGTCGTGCATCATGATCTTGCGACCGTACAGGATTATTTCGACTCTGTTCTTCTGCTTAATGTGGAGCTTCAAGCCTATGGTCCGACGGAGCAAACCTTTACACAAGAAAAATTACAGCGCACATACGGCGGGAGACTCGCCTTTCTTGATCGCAGCCTTCAGCCTCCGTCTTATCATGGCGGAAAGGGTGAGTGAGCTATGGATAAAATATGGTCAATGCTGGCTGATCCGAACATGCAGTGGATCTTTCTTGGCTGCACGATGCTTGGGCTAAGCAGCGGAGTAATCGGATGCTTCTCTTATTTGCGCAAGCAAAGCTTGATGGGCGATACGCTCGCTCATGCAGCTCTGCCCGGAATATGTATCGCTTTTATGCTTACGGGAATCAAATCGATAGGTATATTTTTGATTGGTGCGGGTATTGCCGGCATAGTCGCAACGTTCGGCATCGGGTATGTAACGAGAAATTCCAAGCTTAAGCAGGATGCGGCAATGGGCATCGTGCTGTCAGGTTTTTTTGGACTCGGAATTGTGCTTCTTACATTAATTCAGCATGGCAATTACGGCAATCAAGCAGGGTTGGATAAGTTTCTGTTCGGCCAGGCGGCATCGATGATCGCCTCGGACGTTATCACGATGACAGTTGTCTGCGTGTCGCTTATTACGATATGCACCCTGCTCTTTAAACAATTTAAAATCATTTCCTTTGATCCGGGCTTTGCCAGAGGCATCGGCTATCCGGTAGCTTTTCTCGAGCAATTGCTTATGTTTCTTATTGTAGTAGCTGTCGTTGCCGGCATACAGGCGGTAGGAGTCGTGCTCGTAGCGGCGCTCCTTATCACGCCTGCCGTATCTGCGAGATATTGGACGGACCGACTAGGGCTTATGGTCGTATTGTCAGGCTTGTTCGGAGCTGTCAGCGGAGCAGCAGGTACATGGATTAGTGCATCTGTATCCAATTTGCCGACCGGGCCCGTAACGGTTCTAGCAGCTACGCTGCTCTTCTGTTTTTCGATTCTGTTCGGCCCTCAGCGCGGCTTGATTGCCAAGCGGCTGCTGCGCCAAAAAGTAAAGCAGCGCTTTATAAGAGAAAACGAGCTGCATCTTGAGAGCGGCGTGAAGAAGGAGGCTGCCCTATGAGCGACTTTTGGATTTTGCTGACGGGGGCGCTCGTAGCTAGCTGCTGCGGCGTTCTAGGCGTATTTCTTGTGCTTCGCAAAATGGCGATGATAGGCGATGCGATTAGCCACTCTGTCATGCCGGGTATCGTTATCGCATTTTTGCTAAGCGGCTCTCGCGATTCGCTCCTTATGATGTTCGCTGCACTCTTATGCGGGTTGCTGACCACATTTCTCATTCAAATGTTCCAGCAAAGCGGCATTCAATCGGATGCGTCAATCGGAGTAGTATTTACGTCTTTATTCGCCATTGGGGTCGTACTCGTCAGTTTATATGCGCGTCAGGTGCATTTGGACCAGGATGCCATTTTGTACGGTGAAATTGCTTATGTGCACTGGAATATTTGGGAGCTAGGCGGCATCAGTATGGGGCCGAAGGCCGTGTGGCTGCTAGGAGTAACCCTCTTTGTCATCGTGACGGTAATCGCATTATTTTACAAGCAATTCAAGCTATGTGCATTCGATCCGGCGCTTGCAGCAGCAATCGGCATTCCTGTAGCTGTTTTTCATTATTTGCTGATGGGCCTCGTCTCGATGGCAACGGTCAGCTCCTTTGAGAGTGTAGGTGCTATTCTTGTCGTAGGCTTGCTGATCATACCGGCCTCCACTGCTTATTTGCTTACGGATCGCCTTGGAATCATGATCGCACTGAGCGTAGCTGTTGGCGTTGCTAGTTCGTTTATCGGTTACGGGGCTGCCGTCATGCTGGACGCATCGATAGCGGGCTGCATGGTATGCGCGGCAGCGCTGCTGTTTGTCATTGCATTTCTATTCTCGCCTTCGCAGGGCGTTATTATCAAGAAGCTGCGCATGAGAAGACTAGCCTAATCGTAGAGGGATAAATGGACGGTATATAGTGAAAAGCATCCGATTATGGGATGCTTTTTTTTTGTATAAATCGAGCGTTATACAGGTAGTATGCCTTTGCAATTTAGCGGAGCCTGCTCCTTTTTTATTGATTTCCTCCTAAAAATGATTAATATATGCAACTTTTATCCAGTAAGAAACGTTCTATATTTGTTACATATTAGGAGATAATAAAGGAGAGAGGAAATCTAAAATGAAAGCATTGTCTAAATTTGTTTTGCCGTTTGTAATCATTGCTATTATTTTATCAGGCTGCAGCTTCGGAGGAGACGGTAAGGGAGCAGATAATAATCAGCCATCGACTCTGAAAGTTATGTATTACGATGAAAGTGCTTTTTTCCAGGAATACGGCATGGTGTTCTCCGCTTTGCACCCAAATGTTGAAATTGAAGTTATATCTACTCAAAGTATGTATACAGGTGATATGAAGGACTATGAAGCTGTACTGGACAAGCTGATTGAAGAGAAGCAGCCTGATATCCTTATGCTGAATCCAGAACAGTACAAGAAGATGGCGCAGGATAACAAGCTTTATGATCTTGATGCTGTGATGGAGAAAGAGAAATACGACACTGAAGGGCTCATCCCAGGCATGCTTGATTATTTGAGAGAAGAGGGCGGCGGCAAGCTGTACGCTATTTCTCCGAATTTTTATAGCCAGGTGTTATTCTATAACAAGGATTTGTTTGAGAAATACCAGATAGAGCTTCCAACCGATCGAATGAGCTGGGATGCTGTACTGCAGCTTGCCCGCCGCTTTCCGACAGATGGGGAACCTAAGGATCGAATCTACGGTTTGAAAATGGGCTATAACGAGGAGCTATTCGACGTAGCAAGCATGTTTGCTTCTTCCGAAGGCGTTAATTTTGTGAATGCGGCGCAAAAGCAGATGACGATTAATACAGATTCATGGAAGCATGCGCTCCAGACTGCACTAGATGCGATCGATTCGAAGGCACTCTATTTTGAAAGCATGAATAATCAAGAATCAAACATGGGGCAATCGTATGAGGATTATTTGCTAAGGGATCCTTTCTTATCCGGGCGCTTGGCAATGGCAATTGGAGATAACAATTTTATCTCTCAAATTAAGCAAGCAAGCAGCAATGAAAAGGTTAAGGATAAAATTATTAAAAATTGGGATTTGGTTACCGTTCCTGTCGGACAACAAAATCCGGATCAATCCAGTATGATGTCGTTTCATAATTTGTTTGCAATAAAAGCGGATTCCCCGAACAAGGAAACGGCATGGGAATTCCTTAGCTATGTGACTAGTGAGGATTACGCTAGGGTAAAAACGAAGTCCAATAACTATGGCGGCATGCCGGTTCGAACGAAATTTATAACAGATCCTGAAGGACGAAATTACGCGGCATTTTATAATTTGAAGCCAAGCAATAACAATAGTTATCGAGATTTTGACAAGCTGCCTCAAAGTTTCTTTGGAGAGTTTAGAATGGCTGCCCAGAAAGAGCTTCAGAAGGTGAAGGATGACAAGCAGACTGTTGAGGAAGCGCTTGGCATTTTGCAGGTAAAAGGTCAGGAGATGCTCCTCAAGGAGGACCCGGTCGTTTCGGAAGAGGCGCCTTCAACTGAAGTGAATACGACCGTTGTCGAGTAAGGAATCGGGATGAGGATCTAGGGAGCAAGCCTTCGCTTCTATGCGGGGGCTGCTCCTTTTTGTTATGTTCCTATGATGTTTGAAATTGTGGAGCTACTTTCATTTGGAATCTGTCGCAAATGTGCTAAAATAATTTACTAGCTAGGTAAATAAGTGATACGGCTTTTACGAGGAGGCACAATATTGGGAGATTACAAATTGCTTGCGCTCGACATGGACGGGACGCTGCTGAATGAGCAAAGTGAAATTAGCGTTGAAAACGCGGAGTGGATTCAAAAAGCACTTGATGCAGGAGTTATTGTCAGCTTCTCAACCGGACGGGGCTTTCGCAGCGCGCTGCCTTATGCAGAGCAGCTGAAGCTGGAGACGCCTATGATTACGGTAAACGGCAGTGAAATATGGCATCGTCCACATGTGCTGCATAAGCGCACGCATCTCAGCGCTGTCTATGTGCAGAGGCTGCATGAGCTAGCGCTTTCGCATGGCGAGCCGTGGTTCTGGGCATATACGGCCGATGATATTTTTAATAAGGAAAAATGGATTAGCCCCGCCGTTGATTATGCGTCGCATCATTGGCTGAAGTTTGGCTACTACACGGAGGATGACAGCATCAGAGAGAAGCTGCTTGCCGAAGTGCAAAGCTGGGGAGCGCTTGAGATTACGAATTCCTCGCCTCATAATTTGGAGCTTAATCCACTTGGCATCTCAAAGGCAAGCGCGCTTCAAGAGCTATGCGGCCTGCTCAATATCGAAATGTCGCAGGTTATTGCTGTTGGCGACAGCTTAAATGATATTGCCGCTATTCGTGAGGCAGGTCTAGGCGTGGCAATGGGCAATGCCCAGGAGGCTGTGAAGGAAGCGGCTGACTTTATTACATTTACGAACAACGAGCATGGCGTAGCAGAGGTAATCAAGCGGTACCTTTTGAAGGGATGAGGAACGAATGGATATTTTAGGCTGGACATTAGTCATATTGCTGTTTGTTGTAGGGATGGCCGGGGCTATTTATCCAATCCTGCCCGGAGCACTTGCCATATATGGCGCATTTTTTGTTTATGGTTGGTTTTTTACGTTTAGTGAATTTGGCTTTTTGTTTTGGAGTTTTCAGACGATCATTGTTGTTGTGCTGTTTATCGCCGATTATGCCGTCAGCGCCTGGGGCGTCAAACGATTTGGCGGCTCGCGAGCCTCGGTTATCGGCAGTACGATCGGCCTTATCTTTGGACCTTTTATCATTCCTGCGTTTGGTCTCATTATCGGTCCCTTTGTTGGTGCTGTAATTGGAGAAGTTATTATCGGAACAAACTTTAAAAATTCGCTAAAAGTTGGACTTGGATCGGTCGTCGGTTTATTCACGAGCGTTGTTGTGAAGTTTATTTTGCAGTTGGCTATGATCGTGCTGTTTGTGTTGTGGCTTGTTTTCTAATTGGAATGAAATGAAAAGGTGGATAAGACTATGATTAAAGTAACGGTTTGGAATGAATTTTTACATGAGAAGATTCACGATGAAGTGAAGAGCGTCTATCCAGACGGCATTCATCAAGCTTTGGCCAAAGGCGTTGCAAGCGGCGACATTGAAGTTGCTACAGCTACGCTGGAGGAGCCTGAACACGGGCTTACTGAGGAGCGTCTAGCGAATACGGATGTTCTGATTTGGTGGGGACATATGGGGCATGATCAGGTGGATGATGCCATTGTGGAGCGTGTGCAGCAGCGCGTACTTGCGGGCATGGGCTTGATTGTCCTGCATTCCGGTCATTTCTCGAAAATTTTCAAAAAGCTGATGGGTACGGGTTGTGATCTAAAATGGCGTGAAGCAGGCGAGAAGGAGCGTATTTGGGTCGTTAATCCAGCTCACCCGATTGCAGCGGGCTTGCCTGAGTACATCACGATTGAGCATGAGGAAATGTATGGCGAGCACTTCGACATTCCAGCGCCGGATGAGCTTGTATTCGTAAGCTGGTTCGAGGGCGGAGAAGTATTCCGCAGCGGCTGCACATTTAGTCGCGGCCAAGGCAAAATCTTTTATTTCCGTCCGGGGCATGAAACATACCCAACTTACTATAACCCGCAAGTGCTGCAGGTCATTCAGAATGCTGTACGATGGGCAGTACCATCGAACACGGCTGTGCCGGTTCGCGGCAACCACCAGCCGCTTGAGCCCATTGGCAATAAAGGATAGGGAGACTTGGACAGACCATTATGTTAAAAAAAGACTCATTAATTAAAGGCACATTAATACTGGCTGCCGCTGCGCTGATCGTGCGGTTTCTTGGGCTATTCCAGCGTATTCCGCTCGATTATATGCTGGGCCCTGCGGGCCAGGCGGCCTTTAATTCTGCTAACACGATTTATTTATTGCTTCTGACTATCGCTACCGGAGGAATTCCGCTCTCCATTAGCAGAATGATCTCAACACGTTATGCACTCGGCAGGCCCGATGAAGCTAAGCGTATTTACAAAGCGGCATTGATGTTCGGAACCGTAACTGGGCTGCTTCTTGCTACTGCTATGTTTGTCTTTGCACCTGCCTATGAAAGAATATCCAAGGTTCCGGATTCGATCTTATCCTTGCAGGCTATCGCGCCTGCGCTGCTTTTGTTCCCAATAATCGCGATGATGCGAGGTTATTTTCAAGGCAGACAAATTATGTCCGCAGGCGGCATTTCGCAAATTATGGAGCAAATTTTAAGGCTGATCGGCGGTATCGGGCTGGCGCTGATTGTACTCGGCTGGGGTTGGGGCGATAAGTATGGAGCAGCGGCAATTGCCTTCGGCTCCGTACTCGGAAGTATTGGCGCCTTCTCGGTCATGATGTGGTTTTGGCGTAAGCTGAAGAAGCAGGATCGAGCTGAGCTTGCAAAATCCTCGGCTGCGGGACAGGATAAACTGCAAAGTCCAAGGTCCAACTTGCCTTATCGTACGATTTATAAAGAGATATTCCGTACTTCCATTCCAGCTGTTGTTACGGCAATGACAGTGCAGTTTTTGTACTTTTTTGATACGACGCTGTTTATGCGGCTGACGCAGTCTTTCTATAATGAAGATTCGGCAACGAGAGTTTTGGCGGATTATACGACGAGGGCGATGGGGATTGCCGGCATACCGCCGATTTTGGCAATTGCGCTTGGGGCATCGATTATTCCAGTCATTTCATCAGCTTTTTCACTTAACAATATGAAGGAAGTGCAACGTCAATCCTCGCTTGTTATGCGGATCGTTTGTTTTACCGGTGTACCGGTTGCTTTGTTGCTGACTGTAGCTTCTTATTCCGTTACGGGCTTGCTCTTTACGAGCCCAGGCGGCAGCGGCACAGTAGCTATGCTTACGGCGGGTGCGATTTTTCAAATTACGATGATGACGTCCAATTCGATTTTGTATGGATTAAATCAGCCTAAGCTGCCTATGAACCATACGTTTATCGGATTGGGGCTTAAAGTAGTTTCAAGTATTGCGCTTGCGCCGTTACTTGGCGTATATGGCCTTATTATTGGTTCAACCATTTGCTTTATCGTCATTACTGTGCTTAATATAAGAGTGATTAAGAAGGAAGTTAAGCTGAACGTGCTAGGCAGCAAATGGCTTGCCTATATGGCAGCAATTGCTGTGCCAGCCTTGGCTGGCTGGGGCGCGGAATACGGCGTGCTGGCACTGACGGAGTCATGGGCGAACAAGCTGTCTTATTTGGCAGCGGGAGCAGTGACATCGCTAGTAGTCGGCGGACTTTACGTCATCTTGCTGGCAGCGCTCCGGGTCATTACGCCGGAGGATGTTCGGTCATTCCCTGGGCCGCTGCGGAAGGTATTAAATCTTATTTTAAAACCATTCTATAAAAAAGCGGTTTAAATTTGTTTAAGAGAAAAGGATGCAGCCCGTCAAACGGGCTGCGTCCTTTTTCTGTTTACTGGCAGGTTGGGGAGCAGGCAATAAGCACGTATATGCTCTTACAGCGTAAAAGTAACGTGAGTTTGATGTTTGTAAGAACCTATAGGTGCTTATTGAGCGAAATCGACGTGTGAGTTAGGTCGAAAGCAGGCTGTAAGCACGTATATGCACGCAATAATGGGTTGTTCCAGAAGCGGCAACTGCTGATAGCTGGAACTGTCTATTTTCAATTTTCTGAAAATAACCAAATGATGGATATCGTGCTATATTTATGAATAGTAACAATTTGAAAGGAGTATAGGGATGAATAGGGAAACGATTCTTATGGTAGACGATGAAAAAGAAATTTTAAGCTTGATGGACATTTATTTTAATAATGATGGTTTTACGATGTTGAAGGCGTCTAACGGACTTGAAGCGCTGGAGCAGCTAAAAAATCATAAGGTTGATCTTATTATTTTAGATGTGATGATGCCAGTTATGGATGGTCTAGAGGCCTGCATGAAAATTCGTGAAAAAAATCATATACCAATCATAATGCTTTCTGCTAAAACGCAGGATATCGATAAAATTTCCGGCTTAAGCCTCGGTGCAGACGAATATGTAACTAAACCCTTTAGCCCGCTGGTGCTGCTGGCAAGCGTCAAATCGCATATACGCAGAGCGAAGCAATTTCATGCCAATTCCGTTATTAACGTCAATGAAATAATTAACGATGATCTGATTATCAATATTGCGACGCATACCGTTACTGTCGATCAGGAGGAGATCAAGCTCACTCCTCGCGAATTTGCAATTCTTAAGCTGCTTGCGGTCAATCGGGGCATCGTTTTGAGCATGGATAAAATTTATGAGGAAGCTTGGAACGAGCCGTTTATGGAATCCAAAAACACGGTCATGGTCCACATCCGCAAAATTCGCGAAAAAATTGAAAAGGATACTCAAAATCCGAAGTTTATAAAAACGGTATGGGGGATCGGCTATAAAATGGAGGCGCTATAGCAGTTGCTTCCAGCTTGTAAGGTAAGTTAGTCTAGCGAACATATAAATAAAGGTGATGACATGATAAACCTAAATAGCAAATACATTGCCGCTGCTTTAAGCTTATGTGCTGCATTGCTGCTTGCGGTCATAGCTCGTTTGTTGATTACTTTCATGATCCATATTCCGCCGTACGACGAGCCGTTGCAATGGATCGTAGAGAATATCGGTTCTACCGCAATGATGATTACTGCTGTTATCGTGCTTTTTGGCATCAGCTATTGGAAGCTGGTAAACCGCAGTGAAAAGGCGATGGGCAGCAAGCTGTTCCGTACGATTCGCTGGACGTTTATGTATGCTTTTCTAAAAAGTTTAGGACTTATGATTTGCTTCGTCATTGCGGGGCATTTGATCGCTTATGTTCTCATACAATATACATCCTTTGACCGAACCTTGGTTTGGATCGTGAATCATATCGGCTCTGCGCCTGTTATTGCGATTGTTGGCTGCTTGCTGTTTCTTGCCTTCTTTTTCTGGACGAGCAGGAATATGATGTTGTATTTAAAAGAAATACGCCAAGGGCTTCAGCAGATGGCAGCCGGAGAGCTTGATCATGTTATTCCGGTCAAAGCCGCTGATGAGCTTGGAGAGATCGCCGGCAGCATCAACATTCTAGGCAAGCAATTCCAGCAATTGCTGCAGGAAGAAAGAAACGCCGAGAAAACGAAAAATGATTTGATAACCGGCGTTTCGCATGATCTCCGCACACCTCTTACGTCCATATTGGGGTTTCTAGAGCTTATCGAGAACGATCGTTATCAGGACGAGGTGGAGCTTCGTTATTTCGTAAACATTGCCTTCGAGAAATCGCAGCATTTGAAGCGATTAATTGACGATTTGTTTGAATACACGAAGCTGAACAACGGCATGCCGCTCGCTTTAGCGGAGCTGGATATCGTGGGTTTCACGATGCAGCTCACCGAGGAATTTGTCCCAAGTCTGGAGAAGGCGGGGATGAGCTGCCGCATCCAAACAGCAGAAGAGGCCTTATGGATTATGGCTGACGGCGATTTACTCGTGCGCGCCTTCGACAATCTCATAGCCAATGCGATTCAATACGGCCATGTTGGAAAATCGATTGATATTCGTATTGAGAAGACGCGAGATGAGGCGATTGTTCAAATCGTTAACTATGGCGAACAAATTCCAGCTAAGGATGTTCCCTATATTTTTGATCGTTTTTACCGTGTTGACCAAGCCAGGTCTGCTGAATCGGGAGGCACCGGGCTTGGTCTTGCGATTACGAAAAGCATCATCGAGGCTCAGGGAGGCGCTATTTCGGTTAGCAGCACTGCGAAGGAAACGATATTTGAAACACGGTTTCCTCTGCCGCATAGCAAAGTTTAAGAATTCGTTAAGCAATTGGTAAGCGAAAAGATGCCCGGCCGATAAGATCCGTCCTCTACACTACTCATTAATTAGACCAAGGAGGAGAAGTTAAATGGATCGTATAAGGCAAACTGCGATCGCAGCCGTAATCGCGACAGCTATGATGGTGGGATGGTTGATGACGGGCTGCTCGAATGAAAAGAAGGTAAATCTTCAATTTGTAATCAACGATACAAAAATGGAGACTAAAGCGTCCGCGCTCATCCGTGACGGCAGACTGATGGTGCCGGAGAGCTATCTTGAGCAAATATCTCAAAAACAAATTGAATGGCTGAACCTGCCTCCAAAAAACAATGCTGCCTATTATTCGGATCAGGTAGCCGTGCTTATGTATCATGATATCGCACCGAACCCTCTTGACGATTCCATTATAGCTCTCGAGCGATTTGAGAAGCAGATGAGCCTATTGAAGCAAAGCGGATTTCAAGTCATTAGTCTGGAACAATATGAAAGCTTTATACTATCGAATGGCGAAGTGCCGGATAATGCGGTATTGATTACTTTTGATGACGGCTATGAAAGCTTTTATACGTTTGCCTTTCCTGTTTTGAAGAAATACGGCTACCCGGCTACTAACTTTGTCATCGTATCTTCGGTTGGCGACCGTACTAAGCCGCAAACAGCCAAGCTAACCTGGGATCAAATGAGGACCATGCAGCAAGAAGGGATGAGCTTTCGCAGTCATACTTATAATATGCATGTATATGGCGCGGTGAATGAAGCTGGCGATACAACGCCAGTCATGGTGAGACATATTTATGACAAAGTGAGTCAAAGGAACGAAACAGAGGATGAATACGTCAAACGTGTGGTCGAGGATTTGCAAAAAGCCGAGGAAATGCTGCGGAGTGAGCTGGGAAATACGCAAAGCGCACTCGCCTTTCCATATGGAGCCTACAACGCAGGTGCCTCAGAGCTAGCGAGTGCTTCAGGCATTCCGATAAAATTTAGTACAAAAGAAGGCATAAACTCGAGATTCCATCACACAGGCTACCGCATTAATGGTACGAAAGCAGGTGAAACCGAAGAACAATTGATCGATAAGCTGAAACGATTAGGCGGTCATGCGGAGAAAGACGGCAATGCAGCCATTATGATTATGGACGGACAAGAGGCTGTGGACATAGGCTTTTCCAAAAATGAAGATACACAAGAAAACATGATTTCTTTACGTGATTTTTGCCGTTTTTTCGACTGGACAATCGTTTGGAATGAGCGGCAGGAGCTCGTCGAGATCAAGATGCTTCAATCGCCATATTCAGAGGAAAAATCCTAACAAATTCGACAAAACTAGCTCTTTCCATACATTTACAATACATAGTGTCTCCTGTACAATAAGTAGAGTTTGTAAATAAAGCGGACTTATACTTGGCGTTATAAAAGGAGACGAATGAATGAAAAAATTTTTTGCAAAACCAAGCAAGCTGATTGTGCTATTATTAGCCTTCACGCTCGTTTTTGTGGCAGGCTGTCAGTCGGTTTCTAATCTCGATTTCAATACCGTGCTAAAAAATTCTCTCAAGGTAACATCGAGTGAAAGCAATCAATCGGTAGAGCTCAAGCTGCTCTTGGATGAAGCAGCGTACGAAGGCGCACCTGAAGAGCAGCTTGCGCTAATGAAGCTGGTTTCCAATTTGAAACTACAGCTTAATAACATAAAAGCACAGGATAACTCGCATGTATCCTTTGACGGCAATTTGATTTTGGGAGATGCAGCTTCTATTAAATTCTCGTTGAAAATGTCCGATAAGCTTGCGGTAATGGAGCTGGAGGGCGCGAAGCAGCCGTTCGTGCTTGATCTGACTAGCCAGGGCTTGCTAGGTTTGATGGGCATGTCTGACGTGACTGGCCTTCCTGAAGAAGCCGCAGCCGCATATGCTCCTACGCTGGATGAAGCCGCTCTAACGGAGCTGGGTCAACAAATGATCGATACGGTTGGCACTTATGTCATTCATAATTTGCCGAATCCGGAACGCATCGCAGTAAAGCCCGTGACGGAATCGATTTACGGCACCTCAACCTCTTTGATGCATGTGCATATCGATATGGATGGACCTGAGATTTGGGCGTGGGTGAAAAAATATGTGGACGCGCTTGTCGCTGACCGTGCGGGCTTGGATAAAATGATAGCTGGCGTGTTCGAAATTCTTGAAAAAAACCCGGATGTATGGGCAGCTGCCGGAACGATTAATCCTTTAGCGGACAGCGGTCTTGATGCTCCTGATTCAGCGGAAGCTTTGAAGGAAGCATCCGATGGCATGGCGCTTCTGCTGACTGAGCTACAGGGAGAGCTGAACCAGCTAGTTAAAGAGGATCAGGAAATGGTTGATCAAATCTTGAGCAAGGATTTAACGATTAAAGCAGACGTCTATGTCGACAGCAAGCTTGACATCCGTAAGCAAGCCTATGAGCTGTCTTATGTGCCAAGCGTGGAGCTGGCATACGGCGTGCTGCCGGTGAAAGGTTTGACAATCAAAGTCGTGAGCGAGTCTTGGAATGTGAACGGCGCGGTTAAAGCGAAAGCGCCAGTCGCATCGGAATCAGCAGTACCGGTAGCCAAATTATTCAACGCGCAGGGCTATCAAGTGCTCAAGCAGTTTAATGAGAACTCAACCGTTTATGACCTTCTTAAAAATAAGTTTCATATCAATAAACAGAACATGACTTGGGACTCATACCAGTATTATAATCCGGTCATTGTGACAGCCAGCCACGTAACGATCATTCCGCTTCGCGATACAATTGAACAGCTTGGCGGCACTCTTGCGTACGATAAGAAGACAAAAAGCTTAAAAGTATTTGACGATGCGACGAACACAACGATTTTATTGAAGAACGGGAGCGATGCTGCAGTCGTGAATGGCAAAAACGTAAAATGGTCATTCCCAGTCACCGTAATTGACGGAGTAACCTATGTTCCAGCTCGCAATTTGGCTTCTGCGCTGAAAGCAAAGATTGACTGGACTGTTATTAGCGACGAAATGAGAATATTTACGATTGATCGGGAAGTCTAAGCTGTAGCGAATGTAGTGAACAATAACAATACCGTAAAGATTCTAATATGATTAATTTAGAGGTGCCATATGAAAAAGCTAACGACGGATGAGCAGTTTCGCGAGGCAGTTGCCAGCGAAGGACTCACGATTGCCGTATTCAAAACGACCTGGTGCAAGGATTGTCACTTTATTGACCCATTTATGCCTGATTTGGAGCGTCAATATGAAGGAAAGGCTGCTTTCGTAGAGCTTGACCGCGATGACCTTCCCGACCTATGCTCCGAGCTGAACATTTTAGGCATTCCAAGCTTTATTGCTTTCCGGAAAAGCCAGGAGCTAGTGCGCTTCGTAAGCAAGCTGCGCAAGTCACGCGAGGAGATCGAGGAGTTTGTAGATCGAGCCATACAAGTCAGCGATGCGCTGACCCATAAGTAATCGCTGGTCCGCGCTTGAGGAGGAAGCATTTCTCTCGCGCGGGCTTTCCTTTTTTTATCGCGTTTCTACTCGGAAGTGTCACATTTTCAACATGGCTTTTGCCTTTTTTTATAGCTATAATTGAACTGTTATTAAAACACGAAATAAGGTGATTTTATTATGGTAACCGGGCGTTTTCGCGCGTTAGCTATCGCTGCGTGCATCGGAATGCTTCTTGTACTGCTCGGCGGGGCACTAGTCACGAATACAGATTCAGGACGCGGCTGCGGTGATGATTGGCCATTGTGTCATGGGAAGTTTATACCTGCTTATACGATTGAATCCCTGATTGAATATTCGCATCGGCTTGTAACCGGCTTTGAAGGGCTGCTCGTTCTCGCTACTTGTCTTTCGATGTATTCGAAGTTTAGAAAAAACCGCACAGGATACAGCGAGCCGTTGTTTTATGCAGGAGGCGCATTGCTGTTCACCATTATTCAAGCTTTAATGGGTGCGGCAGCGGTCATGTGGCCGCAATCTCCGCCTATTATGGCGATTCACTTCGGCATATCGTTAATCGCATTCGCTTCGACATTGCTGCTGGTGATCTGGACGTTTAGAGCCAAAAACGGACCTCCAGTGGAATTCAAAGTACCGCGCTCCATATTTCCGCGCGTGCTGCTTACTGCGATTTTTTGCTACATTGTCGTCTACCTGGGCGCATTCATTCGGCATACCGATTCAGGTGGAGGCTGTATGGGATGGCCGTTATGCAACGGAGAGGTCGTTCCGGAGATTAGCGGCGCAACCGGAGCCGTATTCATACACCGGGTGGCTGCTATGGCGTTAGCTATCAGCTTGGCAGGCTTGTTTATTCACATTCGGAAGGTAAGCATAGGCGGAGCGGGCTTAACGAAGCCGGCTGCATGGACGTTAGGTCTTGTTGTTACGCAAATATTCAGCGGGGCGCTGCTGACATACACGATTTCGAATTCGAATTGGTTTTTGTTCACCAATTTATTGCATAATCTAATTGTTACTGGTCTGTTTGGCATATTAATGGATATATTAATTCGTTCGTGGCGGCTAAGGGAAGGGCGTGGAGGTTAGTGAGCTTTAAAAATTTACGAGAATTTTTGGACGTACTAAAGCGTGAAAATGATTTGGCAATTATAGATGCTCCTGTAGATCCAAATCTTGAGGTAGCTGAAATTCATCGGCGCGTAATCGATGCGGGAGGGCCTGCATTATTGTTCACGAACGTGAAGGGGAGTCCTTTCCCGATCGTAACAAATTTGTTCGGGACAAGCCGCAGGGTTGATCTGGCCTTCGGACCAAGGCCTGAAGCGCTTATGAAACAAATTATTGGGGCGGTTGACCGCGTTCTGCCGCCTACGCCAAAGGCGATTTGGGGCGAGAAAAACTTAATATGGGACATGCTGAAGGTGGGAATGAAAGAGGTTCCTGCCAGCAGCGCTCCTATTCTACAGGCCTGCAAACATGAAAATCCGCTTGCAGGTTTGCCTGCGATTACAAGCTGGCAGGATGACGGCGGTCCCTTTATTACGCTGCCGCTCGTCTATACGGAACATCCCAAGCATCGCAAACAGCATAATCTCGGCATGTACAGAATGCAAATTTTCGATGACTCTACAACAGGCATGCACTGGCAAATACATAAAGGCGGAGGCTTCCATTACCATGAAGCGGAGAAAAGGAATGAAGCGCTGCCCGTTTCCGTTTTTCTCGGCGGCCCACCCGCTCTAATCGCTTCTGCGATAGCTCCAGTACCTGAGCATCTGCCTGAGCTGCTGCTTGCATCGCTCATCATGGGCGGCAAGCTGCCGATTGTCAAAGATCCAAACGGCGCGCATCGCATTCCGTCAGAAGCTGAATTTGTGTTAAGCGGCCATGTGCCGCCGCATATTAAGAGAGCGGAAGGGCCGTTTGGCGATCATTACGGCTACTACTCATTAAAGCATGATTTTCCAATATTCAATGTCAGCCATATGTGGCATCGCAAGGATGCTATCTATCCGGCAACGATTGTCGGCAAGCCGCGCCAAGAGGATTATTATATGGGCGAATTTTTGCAAAAGCTGCTCTCGCCCGCGTTCCCGATGGCTATGCCTGGCGTTAAGGATTTATGGACATACGCGGAAACGGGCTTTCATGCGCTTGCGGCGGCTGTCGTTAGGGAAAGCTATTCACGCGAAGCATTGACATCTGCATTTCGCATTCTGGGAGAAGGGCAGCTAACGCTTACCAAATTTCTAATCGTTACGAATCAGTCAGTAGAGCTTGAAAACTTTCCTGTACTGCTTGAAACGGTTCTTGAGCGTTTCCGCCCGGAAACCGATTTGTTTATTTTCGATAATACCTCGCATGATACGCTCGACTATACTGGCGGCAAGCTAAACCACGGCAGCAAAGGGGTTATGCTTGGTGTTGGTGATAAGGTACGTGAGCTCCCAAGCACCTATACCGAAGGAGCAATCGATGAGATAACGGCTGCTCAGCCGTATTGCCGGGGTTGCTTAGTCGTATCTGGAGCATCCTATGAGCAGGAGCCAAAGCTGGCACAGCGTCTGCTTGAGCGCCTGTCAGAGAAGGAAACAGAATGGCCGCTCGTGATCCTTGCCGATGATGCAGGTATCGCGGCCGCGCAAACGCCGTTCTTATGGACGGTATTTACAAGGTTTAATCCAGCGGACGATATTTATGCGAATTCCGATATTACCCGTCACCACTTTGGCTATAAGCTTCCTGTCGTAATCGATGCGAGAATGAAGCCGGGATATCCGGATGAGCTGTTCCCGCGCGAGGATATCGTGAAGCTGGTAGATAAACGGTGGAGTGAATACAAGCTGTAATTTCGCCGATAAAAAATCGTAATTTTGTGACGAAAGGACTGTTCAATTATGCTGCGTTTCCTGTTTGATGAACCCTTGAGAGAAGCGGAAGGAACCCTTGCAGAAACGTTTCGTTTAATGGATCAGTTCGTATCCTCTTTGTCCAAAAAAATGGCAGAAGGCGGAGACCCCCATAAGCTTCGGAAGTACGAAATATGGACGTTAGGTCTCCGCTCATCCTTGGATGAGCTTGAGCAGAGCCACTATGTTGCGTTTCATTTTCAGCATAAAATTACCTCCTCCTCGGTTAAGCAAATGACAGCGGAGGAGAGAATCTTTTATAATCGTTATATCTACTTTGATAAAAACGCTTTCATTCGCGTTTTTTCTTTGCTCGATAAGCTTGGCACATTGCTAAATGAGCTTCTAGACATGAAGACGGAGCGAATAAAGTCTCATTTCTCCTATTTCACGGTTTTGCGCAACATGCGCGAGAAGAGGGCACATCCAGAGCTGACTTGGAAGCTGAACGATGTGAAGGAGAAATACAAGGAACCAATGACAAGGCTGCGCAAGCGCAGAAATACCGAAACTCATTATATGAACTCGGAAATGCATGATGATCTGATTCAAAGCAGCCGTATGTATGGCGAGGAGGTCAAACTCGAAAATTTAGCCGAGCAATCGGCTGATTTGACGCAGGGACTATATCTGGCGATGGAATCGCTGCTGCTGACATTTCAATATGCATGCGGATTAATGCGAAACAAGCAACATTAATCCCAAAGGGGGAACACTCGTGGGACTCAACAGCAAAACCGCGTTAGTAACAGGCAGTGCGAAGGGGCTTGGCAAACGAACGGCGCTTCAGCTTGCTGAGCAAGGCTGCAATGTTGTTATTAATTACTACGAGAGCGAACTTGAAGCAAGACAGGTAAAGGCACAGATTGAGCAGCTAGGTGTAAAAGCGATTACCGTGCAAGCCGATATTGCAACAACAGAAGGTGCAGCAAAGCTGGCTGATGCAGCGGAGAAATGGGCTGGAGGCGTTGACATTCTTGTCAATAATGCAGGGCCCTTCGTCCGCAAACGCCGACTCTTCAGCGAATACGATGAGGAAACGATTATCAGGCTGCTGCATGGCAACTTGTTAGGCGTTATGATGCTTGACCATCGCCTTCTACCGGGCATGCGCGAGCGAAAATGGGGGCGGATCATCCATTTTGGCTTCGGCCATGCAGGTGAAGCGAGAGCTTGGCCGCATCGTGCGGTGTATGCCGCCGCCAAGACGGGGCTTGTATCATTCACGAAGTCGCTCGCCGTAGAAGAGGCACCTCATGGCATCACTGTCAATCTAATCGGTCCAGGCGATATTCGCGGGGTTAACAAGGAACGGTCCATTGCCGAGGTGGAGGAAGAATACGATAAGGAGTCGCCTATCGGGCGCCCCGGTGCGGGGGAGGACGTTGCTCGAGTGGTGCTTTTCCTATGCGACAAAAATTCGAATTACTTGACCGGCAACGTCATTGATGTGACAGGCGGCTTCGATCCCATTGTTGCCAACATCAAAGGAATGTTTTAGCTGTTCAAGCATAAACAAATCACCGCAAAAAAAGAGTCTTATCAGGAAGCTAGGGAGACATGCTCCGCAGCGCTGATAAGACTCTTCATCATTTGTCATACATGAGGCGTGCCTGGTTCGTTCTTATCTATTAGAATACTTGAACGACTTCGACTACACCTTCAACTTCTTCGAGAAGTGCACGTTCGATACCCGCTTTAAGCGTGATCGTCGAGCTTGGGCAGCTTCCGCATGCGCCCATCAAACGAAGCTTGATGATGCCGCCCTCGACATCAACCAGTTCAACGTCGCCGCCATCGCGCTGCAAAAACGGACGAAGCTTATCGAGTACGTCCAAAACTTCATCGTACATCGTATCTTGTACTTGTTCACTCATTGCAATCATCTCCTTTCTCCCCTATTATAGTACAAAGTGAAGCAATTGAAAATGGATAGTAACTAAGTAAAGTTAGGTGAAGCTTGATGTTTAAACCAATGATCGAATTTTGTGCCAGCAATATGCATCACGGCACTGACCGTATAATGAATGAGTTTGAGCAAAATGTTGAATACGAAGTAACCGAATATGGCTGCTTAGGAAATTGCGGCGAATGTTATTTGAATCCATTCGCTTTGGTCGATGGCGAGATTGTATCTGCCGAATCGGTGGATGAGCTTCATGCCAACATTTTGAAAGCAATCAAGCAGCAGCAAGCAGATAAAGAAGCGCTGGATAAGCTGCTGGATGATTTGTAAGACTTGTCCTAACCAAGGTGGCGCTTAGAGCGCCAGAGCACTCCGCTCTTCACGAGGCGTGGCACGCGTCCCAAAATAGGCGTACCGCCCATAAGGCCGAATCCGCTCTTCTTGCCAAGCGAACCGAGAACGCCCTTCAGCTTAAGCTTGCCGAGCCGCGGCGTCTTGTCATGCCAGATCGCTTGAAGCACCTCGGCAATTTGCTTGCCTTGGGCGCCTGCAGCTTGACCGCTTGGTGAAAGCGGCAATGCTGCGCAGTCTCCTACGATAAACACATCGGTATGGTCTGGCAGCTGATGATATCCATTTATAATCAGCCTTCCTTGATTATCCTTCGGCAAATTCATACGCTGAACGAGCGGAACAGGCTGAATGCCTGCCGTCCAAACCGTTACATCCGTATAGATTGGCGCTGTGGAATTGCAATCATGGAGGATTCCGCCTTCGACGTGCGTCAATCCGACATGCCCGCGCATCTCAACATGATGCTCCTCGAACCATTCCGAAACAAAAGATTGAAGCTTGCTTGGGAAAGCAGACAACACGCTCGGACCACGATCCAGAATACGGATGTTAAGGTCCGGACGGCTTTCACGGAGCTCTGCTGCAACCTCTACGCCGCTTAGACCGCCGCCCACAATTGTTACTTGACCATAAGGCTTAACGTCATTCAGCTGCATGTAGGTTTTTCTAGCCGCAGAGAAGGTTTGGATGCTGGTTGAGAACTGCTCAGCGCCTTCGATTCCATGATATTTATCGGTGCAGCCAAGACCGATAACAAGCCATTCATACTCGATCGATTCCTGTCCTTCGATATGGACAAGCTTCAATTCCATGTCCACATCTGTTACTTCCCCGTATGTCAAAGTAATTCTTGGATCAACCGGGAATTTGACCCGGAGCTCCAGATCCGAAACCGTTCCAGCGGCAAGCGCGTAATATTCCGTCTTCAAGCCTTGAAACGGCATCCGGTCAATTAATACGACGGAGACATCGATCGGCAGCTGCTTTTCGAGCAATTCATTAGCAATGGCGAGACCGCCATAGCCTCCGCCTAAAATAATAAGTTTTCTCATATGATTTCCAACTCCACGCCTCTTGATGATAATTCTATTTTGTGCTTCCGTGCTGTCGATTACTCATTCGTAAACTTTAATTTCATTGTAAAACGTATCGCGTTCAACCGGAATGCGGCCTGCGCCTTTAATAAGCCAAATCAGATCCTCGCGAGTAATGCCCTCAGGCGTCAGTGCTCCAGCAGCATGGCTGATTTTTTCCTTCACAATCGTACCGTGAGCATCCGATGCGCCCATCGTTAGAGCAACCTGCGTGAGCTGAACGCCGATGTTGATAAAGTAAGCTTTGATGTGCTGGAAGTTGTCGAGCATGAGACGGCTGATTGCAATGGTCTTCAAATCCTCGAACGCTGAGTTGCGGCGGCGTATGCCGGCTCTAGGGTTGATCGGCTGCATCGAAAGCGGAATGAAAACAAGAAAGCCGTTTGTCTCATCCTGAAGCTCGCGAAGATGCATCAAGTGGCGAATCCGATCTTCCTTCGTTTCGATCGATCCATACAGCATCGTCGTATGCGTCCGCAGTCCAAGCTCGTGAGCTGTGCGGTGTACCTGCAAATATTGTGTAACATCAGCTTTGTCCACGCGCATTTTTTTGCGGTAATGATCGGATAAAATTTCAGCGCCGCCGCCAGTCAACGATTGCAAGCCCGCTTTCATTAGCTCTTGAAGCACTTCACGGTAAGTCAGGCCGCTAATGCGCGAGAAAAAATCGATTTCCGCAGCTGTATAAGCTTTAAGTGTAACCTCTGGAAACCGATCCTTCAACGCTTTAAGCGAGTCTACATAGTATTGGAATGGAACATTCGCATTATGGCCGCCAACAATATGGAATTCACGTACGCCAGGGTGAAAGTGCTGCTCCACATATTCAATCATTTGCTGGCCGCTTAGTGTATAGGAGCCTTCTTCGCCCTCGTCCTTACGGAAATTGCAGAAAGCGCAGTGAGCCTCGCATACGTTTGTAAAATAGAGACTCATGTTTTCGATAAAATAAACCTTTTTGCCATTTTTGCGCATGGCGACTTCATTAGCGAGCTGTCCAATCGTGAGCAGATCATCTGATTGATATAAGAAAACACCGTCCTCAAGCGTTAAACGCTGCCCATGACGCACCTTTTCAATAATGTGCTGCATATGTGTATCCTCTGTCGGTATAACAACGTTCATGGTCTAGCCTCCTAAATATTAATCGATTGTGAAAAAAAGAACTTTCTTTCCCGTTTAAAGAAGCTGTAACTATTATAAACCTCATACGTAACATGGGCAATAACAAAAGTGATTCATTGACCATAAATTGGAAAATGAGTAGTTGGGCAGGCTGCTCTTGAGCAACGGAACAAACTGGAGTATACTACAAATAAGTAAGTGAAGTGAGTGCAATCGAATCATTATTCGGATAAACGGAGGGATGTAGCATGATCACGATCAGTGACACGGCATCTGACAAAATAAAAGAAATGCTCGCTGAAGAAGGCGGACCAGAGCTCTTCTTGCGAATTGGCGTTAAGGAAGGCGGCTGCAGCGGCTTTTCCTACGGAATGGGCTTTGACGATGAGCAGCATGATGGAGACAAAGCACTCGATATGGATGGACTTAAGGTTGTCGTAGACGAGGACAGCATCAAATATTTGAACGGTCTCGTTATCGATTTTAAAGAATCCGCGATGGGCGGCGGCTTCACGATTGAAAATCCGAACGCCAGCGCCACATGCGGCTGCGGCTCATCATTCCGTACAGCTGCCGATGCAGGCAAACCGGCTGAAGCGGGTGAGTGTTAATACTTGCTAGTATAGGCATCTTCCGAAATGCGTATGATTACATATGCATTCCGGAAGTTTTTTTTGTTTGTTTTTTCGCTTCAAGTCTATTAATCAATCATCTTTGGGGGCTGGCAGCACATGACATTTATTCATGATTATAGACAATTTATCGAGGTAGGTTGTTCATCATGCGGCAGGAAGCATACCGTTCAAGCCGATCAATACAGCGTTACCTCGCAGGGCTATTCGTTTCACTCACCCGTAAGCTGTTCTTGCGGCCAAACGGCGAGCACCGCTAACAAGGACAAGTGGACCCGGACTTTGAAGTCGGAAAATAATGAGATGATGAAAAGAAATAAAGCGACGACGATCAAAATGATGGTTGTCATTGTCTTGGTTATCGTTTTTTTTGCAGGCGAGACCATTTATATGATCCACGAAAAAGAAGCGGAACAAAAGAGCGCTGCCCATGAGACGAAAAAAGAAGTTTCAGCTGTATAGAAAAACGATGTATAAGGTCGGCTGATTGCGTGCAAGATAATGTTGACGGTGTGAAGAGAGGTGTGGTTCCGTTGGACCATTTGGTGCTAGGGCTGCAGGAGGAACTTATTTAATCACTTAGCTTTTATGAAAGCGAGGGGTTGTGTCGCAGAGCACTTCTGAACACACACGCTGAAAGCGATCCGTTAAAACCGGAAAGTAAATAAGCGGTGCCCAAGTTATCTTAATTATGTGAAGTGTTAGATGGAAGAGACTCGAACGATCAAACACCGTCATAAGAGAAGCCTGTAAAAGGGCTTCTCTTTTTTGTTTGCCATGAGAAGGCCGAGGGGAGTATTGCTTAGCATAATTCAGGGAATTCCCTGACATATAAAGCAAGAGCATAGCGTCCAGCTGATCGGCAGACGTTCTTCCAAAAGCTACCTAACCAATGAGCTTGAGTTAGCGTCCATCCTAACGAATGAACTGGCGAGCCTACTGCTCGAACCGCAAATATAAGCTATAATAGTGTGGAAATGGCAGCATTATGTTTCAAATGGGGCAGCGGAGGATGAAGGAAATGATAAAGCTAATGATAGGTGATGACCATGCGATGGTCTGATCCGGCAGTCCTTATTCTCAGTAAACCAAAATCGTGAAGGGAGAAATTCATGTATCGCATTTTTATTGTTGAGGATGACGACAAGATTGCTTCCATCTTGAAAAACAATATGGATAAGTACGGCTTTGAAGCGGCAGCCGTCACGCAGTTCCGGGAAATCATGCCGGAGCTCGAGGCGTTTGCGCCGCATATGGTGCTGCTGGACATTAATTTGCCGTATTTCGACGGCTATTACTGGTGCCGGCAAATTCGCGCCCGCTCAAGCATGCCCATTATTTTCATATCGGCTCGCGCGGGTGAAATGGATCAGGTCATGGCCATTGAGAACGGCGGGGATGATTACATAACGAAGCCTATTCATTTAGACTTATTGATGGCGAAAGTGAAAAGCGTGCTAAGACGCGCATACGGGGAGTATGCGGGTGCTGTGGCAGCAGCAGTTGAAACGGGCGCTGGTGCGCATGGCGAACTAACAGCTTGCGGCCTCCGGCTTTTTTTAAACCGGAATGAGCTTGAATGGAAAGGGCAGCGTGTCGAGCTGACCAAAAACGAGCAGCTGCTTGCTGAATGCTTAATGAAGCATCCGGGCGAAGTAGCCTCCCGCGAGCAGCTGCTGGAGGCGCTGTGGGATGACGTGCAGTTTGTCGATGATAATACGCTCACCGTTAATGTAACGAGACTTCGCAAGAAGCTTGAAGAGCTTGGATTGCCGAAAGCGATCGAGACGGTGCGCGGACATGGGTATAAGCTGACGTTAGCACGATGCGAGGAAACGCCGCGATGAGAGGCCTGTCGCTGGCGTTATTTTTGCGTGACCGTCTGCTGTTTATTTTTATGGCTTTATTAATTATTTCATTGTCGATCTCTATGCTGCTGCTCGAGCGGGAGCGTTATCCCGGCCTTATCGCGCTGGGAACCATTTATTACTTTGTCATTCTTGCTTTATTTTTTCTTGGGGTATGGCTTGCGGTCGACTATTTGCGCCAGCGTGCCTATTTCAAGCAATT
Source organism: Paenibacillus sp. Y660 (assembly GCF_057221575.1). NCBI lineage: Bacteria > Bacillati > Bacillota > Bacilli > Caryophanales > Paenibacillaceae > Paenibacillus > Paenibacillus sp. Y660. The sequence goes on from NZ_JBXBBJ010000001.1 coordinate 472,759, forward strand.
GATTGACGCCATTGAACGGTCTGAAGAGCTTCAGGCGACAACCATCGTGCAAGCTACCATTACGCAGGAACAGAAGCTCGTCGCCAAAATGCTGGAGGAGCAGAGCCGGGCTTATTTGAACGAACTGGGCAAGTATCGCCGCCAGCAGGAGCTGCATAATCATTTTGTGCTCCAATGGGTGCATCATATGAAGACGCCCGTTTCGGTTATCGACCTGCTGGCTCAGGAAGCGCTGCAGCAAAGCGAAGCTTTGCAGCCCGAGCATAAGCAGCTTGCGCTAAGCGTACAGGAGGAGACGGACCGGATGACGCGCGGACTGGAAATGATGCTCTATACGGCGCGCCTGGACAAGTTTGAGATTGACCTTCACGTGAAGCAGACAGCGCTGCATGAGCTTGTACGTACTGTTATCAATGCGCACAAAAAGCTGTGTATCCGCCACTCGATATTTCCGCGTATAGATGGGGAGCTCACTGTAGAGACGGACGAGAAATGGATGACCTTTGTATTAAACCAGTTCGTGAGCAATGCGATCAAATACAGCAAAAGCAAATCGGGCGCGAAGAAGCTTATTTTTCATTTGCAAGCTTATGGCAACGGAGGAGGCAGGCTAACGGTATCCGATGAAGGAATCGGCATCGCGCCGCATGATCTTCCTCGCGTATTCGAGCCCTTCTTCACGGGAGAGAACGGTCGCACTGCAGGGGAGTCGACGGGCATGGGACTTTATTTGGCGAAGCAGGTATGCAACCGGCTGGGACATGCAATGGACATAGCTTCGGTGCTTGGGGAAAGCACAACCTTGACGGTAGCGTTCCAGCCGCGGGGCATTCATATTTTAAACAGCGAAAGTGATGCGAACGGGCATTAAGTGACAACTTTGTAAGGTTCAGTGCATGCAATTGAAAGGGAAATCGATGGGTTCGACCTCTTCCGCTCGTCTATACTAAGGCTAATGAAGCGCAAATACAGACAGATCCGGGGAGGAACAAAGCAATGAGTGTACTAAGAGCACAAGGACTTGGCAAAATATACAGCAGTAAAGGAAATGTGGCCTATAAAGCATTAGAGGATATTGAACTAAAGGTGGAAGCAGGGGAATTCGTTGGCGTCATGGGGCCATCGGGAAGCGGTAAGACGACGCTGCTGAATTTATTGTCCACCATTGATCGGCCGACCTCCGGTCAAATCGAAATTAACGGCGTGAACCCAAGCAAGCTGACCGATAAGAAGCTGGCGTTATTCCGCCGCCGTGAGCTCGGCTTCGTCTTTCAGGATTTCAACCTGCTCGATACGCTGTCGATTAAGGAAAATATTATTTTGCCGCTCGTATTGGAGGGTATGGCACCGAAGCAAATTGAACAGAAGCTAAATCCGTTAGCTGAGCTGCTGCAAATTAAGCCGATATTGGAAAAGCGGACTTATGAGGTGTCAGGCGGACAGAAGCAGCGCGCCGCGATTGCGAGAGCCATTGTTCATCAGCCTTCGCTCGTGCTGGCAGATGAGCTGACAGGAAATTTGGATTCGAAATCAGCGAAGGACGTCATGGACTCGCTTAAGGATATGAACGAGCGGTTTAAGGCGACCGTGCTGATGGTTACGCATGACCCGTTCTCAGCGAGCTATTGCCAGCGCATCGTATTTATCAAGGACGGCAAGTTTTTCTCTGAAATTCGCCGCGGCTCGAATCGACAAGCATTTTTCCAACAAATATTAGACGCTCTCAGCGTGCTGGGAGGTAATTTCGATGACGTTCCGTTCGCTCGCGCTTAGCAACATTCGGGGCAACTGGCGGTCGTACAGCGCATTTTTTCTGAGCAGCGTGTTTTCCGTAATGATCTTTTATATTTATGCTGCGTTTCTGTACCATCCGGAAGTGGCTAACGGCCAGATTATGGCAGCCTCAAAAATTCGAACCGGCATGGTGTTCTGCGAATACATTATCGTCATTTTCTCTTTCCTATTCGTGCTCTATTCCAATTCAGCCTTTCTTAAGACAAGGCAGCAGGAGTTTGGATTGTTCTCCTTATTTGGAATGACGAAGGCGCAGCTGCGCAAGCTGGTGATTTATGAGAATGCTGCGATTGCAGTCCTAGCTATCTCTGTCGGAATTGGGCTTGGCATGCTGTTCAGCAAGCTGTTCTTCATGGCGCTCGCGGTGCTATTAAACTTGAATGAAACGATTCCGTTCGCGGCTCCGATCAAAGCGGTAGCTATGACGGCTGGAGGCTTCTTCGTTCTGTTCATGCTTATCTCGGTTTGGACGGCGCTTCGAATCGGTCGTGCGGAAATTATAGATTTGCTGAAAGCGGCCCGGAAGCCAAAGGGACAGCTTGTCTTCTCGTCTTGGCTTGTGACCGTTGCCGTGGTTTGCCTTGGCGCTGCTTACGGCATGGCGATATTAATGACAAGCGAAACTTTTCTTGTGCTGGCATTGCCCATTTTGGTTACCATCGTTATCGGCACGTATTTCCTCTTTACGCAGCTTAGCATATTGCTGCTTCGTTTTATTCAAAAACGGTCCTCGGTTTATTACAAACGCACGAATATGATTGTGTTCGCCCAGCTTGGCTATAAGATCAAAGATAATGCACGTATTCTATTTACCGTATCGATCTTAAGCGCCGTCGTTATGACTGCCTTGGGTACCGTTTATATTATGCAAATCGGCAGCAAGCAAAGCATGCTTTGGAACTCGCCGTTCTCGCTTGCCTATAGTGAAGTGGGCTTAAATTCGCATGAGGTGATCGACCCGGCGGAGCTAAAGCGCATCGTCACTGAGGACGGATTGAGTATCGTACGTGAAGCAAAAGTGGCTGGCGTGCTGATTAACCGCTATGCGATTGGTTGGAATAATGATGAACCCAACCTAAATGACTCGGATGCTTTGATCATTTCGGAAACCGACTACAATAAGCTGGCGGATATAACGGGTCAACCGAGCATCCATCCTGAGAGCGGCAAGCTGACTCTTGCGCAGCCATATGGTGCCGATGTACAACGCACAGGCGTTGTTAAAGGCAGCATCAATGGCAAAGAAGAAAGGTTTGAGATCAGCAGGGTAATAGATGCTAAGATCATGAACTGGTTGGATAGCAACTACTTTACATTTGTCATGGACGATTTCTCGTTTGTGAAGCTGCTATCGAGCGTACCGGAAGAAAAGCTGTATGTGATGTACGGTTATGAGCTGAGCGATTGGGAGAACACCGTTGCAACAGCGGAGAAGCTGAAGAAGCTCGTACCTGAGGAGCTTCAAGGACAAATCGACTTTAGCCGCGTTTCGAATTATGAGGAAATGCAGGAAACGGTTGCACTCACTTTATTTATCGGAATGTTCATTAGTCTGCTGTTCTTCATCGCGTCAGGCAGCATGATTTATTTCAAGCTGTTCACCGAGCTGCAGGAGGATCAGGCACAGTTCAATGCGCTGACTCGAATCGGCATGACAAAGGGCGAGATACGCAAAATCGTCGTCTCTCAGATAGGTTTTGTATTTTTCGTTCCTGTTGTTGTTGGTATTTCTCACGCGCTGTTCGCCATGAAGGCGCTGGACAACATGATGGAGTCATCCAATTGGTTTTATTCTTTTGTCGTCATTGGCATCTATATTTTAATGCAGACGCTGTATTTCCTCGTTGCATGCAGCAGTTATATGAAGAGCATGCTTCGCGGCGCATCGGCGTAGCACGATTGAAGAAGGGGCAAGTGTTCGCACGGAATGGGAACTCCCAATGCTGCTCGTTTACTTGTTCCTAACTATGAAATTTTTTAACCAGTTAGCTGAGAACCCTGAGCTCCTGTCATTCGCTCCTTAACCTTACTTTCCGCAGGCTTTTTCGCTTATTCCAGCGCTCATTGTTCTAACCCGTAAGTTTGAAATAAAAGGCTATCTCAAATCAGTTTTGTGGAATTAACAGGAAATTCTCCATCTAATTCCCTGATAAGACGCTAGTTCGTTCATTTAGCTGGAAAAACTCCCGTTACTCGGAGCATTTTCACCGAAATAGGGTCAAAAGCGAGATATTAACGGGAGAAAATCCATCTAAATCCGATTTTTGCCAAGAAACACATGAAATAACGGGAGTTTTTCCCGTAATTGCTGACTCAAGAGGGCTCAGCCCCATGAATGATTGAACCCGAGACTACAGAAGAACCAGGGATCCCGCCGATTCCTGCTTCGTAGCTTGCCATAGGCAAGCCTGAAGGTGGGGAGACTTTCGATTGCTCACAATCTCAATAAGCCAAGCAACCATAGACCTGAATAGAAAAAAAGCGGTACAGGAATAGCCCCTGTACCGCTTTTTCATTTCTTCCAACATTAAATTCAAAACGAGCTATCTTCCCAACAAGCATACTACTTTTGGACGGCAACTTTTTTTGATAAATCCATATTATTTAGAAGCAGGTAAACGAGCTGATTCGCCTCAAATCGATTCCTGTATAGCCCCAAGATCTTCCGAACCAGCGAAACCCTGCAACGGAAGTACGCCCTACAAAGATAGGGAAAAACCAAAAATTTTGCCCATTATTTAGCCAAACATAAGTGTTGCGAAATAGACAGCCGGAAATGGCGCCAGGGTCAACGGCAAAAAGCGAAGCAGATGGCTGCTGCGGCGTGAACTGTGGGGGCGGGGCTGTTGGTCCCATCATACCGGGACCTCCTTGCGGTCCTTGTGGTCCTTGCGGTCCCTGAGGCCCTTGTGGTCCAAACGGTCCAAACGGTCCTATCGGCCCTAGCGGTCCAAAAGGTCCAGACGAACCTGGTGGACCTGGAGGGGGCATAAATGCCATGCAATATCACTCCTTAAGTTGTAGGCTAAAGCATATTATGCAGAAGCAAATGGCGAGGACTGGGCTATTCATTAATAAAATTTGCTTAAGTGGAAGGCGGCTAGAAATGAGAAATTAATTTGGCGCCAAGGATGGCAACGGATAATCTTGCGGAAATAAACTGGCTCCTGTCCCATGTAAGCAGATTTTCAACGTAGCCTAGCGTATCTGCGTTCGTGGTGCCGATGATGCGCTGAAGAGCGAGTAAATCATAAGATGATCGGTTCTCAGCAGTCACAATCGGGTTTAAAGCCGCCAAAGCAAGCACCTCGCCCTGCAGCGGCTTCTTTAGCTTTCCGTCCTCCTTGTAGTAGGCAGACAAATAGGAGCAGCCTTTGCCGCTTATGTCAATCGTAAACAGCACATCGAGCTGAGGGCTTGATACGGTTACTTTGTACATGTCTTCATATTGGACACGGAAATTGTATTGTTGATTATAGCTTTCTGAATCAAATAACATGCGAAGTTCGTTATGAGCAAAGGAGTAGATATAGAAGGTGCCATATCCGCCGCTTCCCCCAGAGTCGATGCTCACTAGCATATCGGGTATTTTGTTCTGATCAAAATCACCTAAAAACAATGCGGCATTGTAGCCTGCATTGTTCTGCATAGGAACGACTGTACGCTTCTGGGAATAGCCATCCAGTATGACAAGCGTAATCTGATCAGCGAATATGCCGGATGGTCCATCTGGTTTATGCCCGAATAAATAAACATGATCGGGTATGCCGTCCCCGTTCACATCGCCTTGCTTCATGTCCAGCAACTCATTGTCTCTAGGAAAGTGAATCGGCTCAAATCTATGTGTATGGAAAGACGAGTACATAACCATTCCTCCAAGCGTGAATTAACTATGCTCCTGTCTATACCTATGCAGGCATGCTCGATTTTGATTGTACGGATGCCTATCTGCTATATGAAAAAAAGCGCAAGCCTCGTAAATAAAATTCGGGCAGCGCTTTTTTTATGAGGAGGAAGTGAGCGGGTCGATTCTAAAATCGCTGCCGCGGCTTTCAGGCGAGGTTGAGCATGAATAGCTTAACTTGCTGTTGACATCAAGCAGCGTTAAACGGTACCCATGCTTGGCTCCAGTATCGATGGCGAATCGGCGGTCACCATGCCATGGGGTTCCGGGGGAGCCCAGCTTAAAGGTCGGCGTATGGCCAAAAATAATGGTGTATGGCTGTGCCTCGTCCTGCTCGGATAACGAAGTATAGATAAATTCGTCGCGAATTTCAGTAAGATCCGCCGGTTTTTGCCGATGCAGCGGTACGCCTGGACGTATGCCGGCATGAACGAAAAGGTAGGGGCCTTGAATGAAATATAAAGGAAGGTTGCGCAGCCATTCCTTCGTGCCTGCGCTAAGCTTTTTGCTAGACTTTGTAGAAGCGAGCAGGCGAAGCTCTTGATTTCCGAGCAAGGCTGCTGCGCCTTCGGCTACAAGCTGGCGAACCGTATCGAGCGTGCTCCAAGTAGCGGGATTATCGGCATCGATATAGTCGCCAAGCAGAATAAGCCGATCCTTAAGCGGGTTATAGTCTGCCTCTTGCAACAAAGACAACAGCTCTTTTTTATAGCCGTGAATATCTGCGACAGCCAGCAGTCGCGAGTTTGTTCTAGTTGGGTTATGCAAAAGAATCGACTACCTTTCTTCCTCATTCGGGTAAATGAAAGCAGAACGTGTGGCAAGCTTAATCGTTACATATTCGCCAGCCTCCAATGGAATCGCAAGCACCAAATACAGCTTTTGACCGCAGCTCGTTTGTGCGACCGTACGCCAGCGGTTTCCCTCGAAAGTACAGTGAAGCACATGAAGCAAAAGCGTATTTTCAGCGTGCTCCTGCGGTACAGCTAGTGATAGAACGGCTGCTGGATCTGCTTCGCCATGGCGCTCCAGCACCTCGGTCTCCTCGGGACGAAACATGAGGATCGCTTGCGAGTGGTCAGGCAGGTTATGCTGCTCTGGTGCGAGCAAGCCGTGAATAAGCGTCGAGCCGATTCGAACAGCGGTACCGCTCATCCCGTTTACGACTTCGCCGCGCAAGCCGTTGATCGCCCCTAGCAAGGAAGCTGCCCAGCGGCTGGCAGGACGCGTAAAGCATTGCTGCGGCGTGCCGATCTGATCGATTTGTCCATTGCGCAAAATGAGCAGCCGATCAGCCATCGCGAAGGCTTCCTCCGGGTCATGCGTAACATGGAAAACGCTCATGCCTAACTGGCGGAATAAATACGCCATCTCGCTACGCATTTCTACGCGCAGACGCATATCGAGATTGGAGAGCGGCTCATCAAGCAGCATCAGCTTTGGCCTTGTTGCCAGTGCCCTCGCAATGGCGACTCGCTGCTGCTGGCCGCCGGAGAGCTGGGGCGGAAGCCTATGCTCAAGCCCTTCGAGATGGAGCATCGTCAGCAGCTCTTGGACACGCTGCTGGATGTCCGCCCGTGCCATCTTGCTTCTGCGCAGCCCATAAGCGATGTTATCGAGAACATTCATATGCGGCCACAGCGCATAGTCTTGAAAAACCATATTAACCCCGCGTTTCTCAGGGGGCATCATGACAGACGACGAGGCGATAACCTCATCGCCCAGCGTAAGCTGGCCGCTGTCTGGCTTCGACAAGCCGGCAACAAGCTGGAGCAGCGTCGATTTGCCGCAGCCAGACGGCCCAAGCACGCTAATGATCTCACCTTCGCGCATGTCGAAGGAAATTCCTTTGAGCGCTTGGAAAGCGCCATAGCTTTTGGTCAGGTTATCCGCTGTTAGCAGCGGCCTCGCAGCTTCCGGAACTGCAAGCTTAATCTCGTCAGAGAGAGAATGGTTTTGCTTCATAGCAGTCGATGTCATGCTTTGGCCTCCTTGCGGCGGAGCAATAGCTCAATCGCCAAAATGATGAGTATAACGATGGCCGATCCAAGTACGGTAGCTGCTGACGCATAACCGAAATCCAAATCCTCAAACGCTTTGTTGATCGTAACGGGCAGCGTGAGGAAGTTCGGCGGGAACAGGATTGAATTGACCGCGAGGTCAAAGACGCTGGAGCCAAACGCCGCAAGGCCTGCAGAGAGCAGCGCGCCGCGAATGAGCGGAACAAGTATGAATCGGACCCGTCCTGCGAGCGTATCGCCTTGCAGTTGAGCTGCTGTAAGCAAGCTTAGCGGCACCTTCGCTATTGCGCCTACCATCAATCTTGTAATGACAGGGATGGCGCCGGCAATGGCGGCAAGCACAAGAATCCATGGCGTGCCGTAAAGGAGCAGACCGATCGCTTCGAGCCATTTTTGATTCCATACAAAAATATAGCCAATGCCAAGCACGACGCCGGGTACGGCAAGCGTGACGATCGAGAATACCTCAATCGTACGTTTGAACTTGAACTGCGAATAGGTTAGCACATAAGCGACGCATAGCCCGAATATTAAACCAAGCATGGCAGCGATGCCGGCGATCATTAAGGAATGGGACAAACCTTTCAGCAGCGTGCTTGAGCTATGAAATAAAACGCGGTAATGCTCGAAGGTGAGATTGCTTAGCTTCAAGCCGCCTGACTGGGTTTTGAATACGGACATGAGTACGTTCGCGCCTATCGGAATGCCGATGATTACGGCAAGAAATAACAAATTCAGTGTCGTAAGGAGCACGGCAAGCTTGCCTGCCGGTTTCGGTACGGAGTGTTCTGCACGCGCCGATAAGAAATCAAAGCGAGAGCGGCGCATCGCGTAAAATTGAACTAACATCGCAATGCCAATCAGCAAAACGAGATAAAACGAAAGGACGCCTGCCATATCGAACCGAATTGGCGAAGTATAAATAGCTGAATAGATAGAGTAGGGCAGCGTTGGAAAACGATAAACGGCGGCAATCGATGCGGGAAGCCCAAAATCGCCGATGGTGTCCATAAAAACAAGTGCTGCTCCAGCCCAGACGGCTGGCATAAGCAGAGGTGCCTCGATCGTCCGCCATACGGTAAAAGCCGAAGCGCCGGATAGACGAGCAGCGTGGGACAGCTGATCAACCTTCCACTCCATTGCCGCATGAACGCTTAAATAAGCGAACGGAAATTTGCTTAATGTCATAATAAAAATAAGTCCGGCTGGCTGGAAAACAGCGCTCGTGACCCAGTGCCAGCCAAGCAGGCTCACGGCAATGCCGCCGCCGGCTGCAAACAGCACCCAGCCCTGCGCCAAAATAAAGGAAGGCGTAATAATAAGCAGCCAAACCGATGCGTCTAACAGCTTTGCCGTCGGAAATGACCATCTTGCACGAATCGTTGCCAGTACGCCGCCAAGCAGCGTAGCGAGCACGGTTGTCCCTAGTCCAAGCACGACGGAATTTTCGAGTGATTTTTGCCATAGGGGACGCTTGAATATTTCGAGCAGCAGCGCAAGATCCCCAAGTTGCCAATTGCCGAAGAAAACCCCGGGCAGCAGTACTTGAATAATGACTGCCGCCAAGGGATATAAGACGAGGATGAATAGGATGATGCTGACGAACCACCCCAATCGATCCTTCATAAAGGTTTGCATCGGTTACTTAACGGATTGGTCGGCGAACCATTGCTTAATGGCCGCTTCATTCTCGGATGCCCATGAAGCGTCGGCTGCAACGAGCTTCGCATCGGCTGCACGACCTTGCTTAGCATTTACGCCATTAACGGAAGGCTGGAAAAAACTTTCGTCGCCTTTGTCAATTAGCGCTTGCTGTGTTTTTGGATCGAGCAAAAATTCGATAAATGCTTTTGCCGCATTCGGATTTTTCGTATTTTTCTGAATCGCTGCTACCCGGACCGAAGCAGGCGCTCCTTCAGCAGGCCAGATGATTTCAATTGGCTCATTGTCGTTTTTCATGGCGTATGCATTGCTCTCTTGCAGCGCAGCTATGGAGATTTCGCCAGCGGCTAGCGCTTTGACGACATTCGGGTTTTTTGGATAGACGCGAAGGCCGTTGCTCATCAGCGAGCCAAAGAACTTCTGTCCGCCATCAATTGTTTTTTCGTTAAAGAACCAAGAAACAAACGGATAAGCAGGAGCCGCAATCGCTGGATCAGCCATGCCGATCAAGTTTTTGTATTTCGCATTGGAGAAGTCCTCCCATGATTGTGGAGCATCCTCTGCTTTCACTTTATCCTTGTTGTATACGATAACGCCTGCAGCATGCGCGCCAGTCGGTACATACCACTTTTTCTCAGGCACAAAAGGTTTGGCAAAATCGGTTAAATTAGCGAGATTGTCCGGAGCCCAGTCTTCAAGCAGCTGTCCGCTTGCACCTAATCCATAAATGGAAGGCATAGCATCGAGCCAGATGACATCCCAGTGCGGATTGCCTTTCTCTGCTTCAACGCGTGACATTATTTCGGCTCCGTTGCCTGCAACGACCTCAAGCTTGTAACCAGTCGCTTCCTCGAACATTGGGGCAATAATGCTGTCAAAATCATTTAAGTAAACGGTAAGCGTTCCTTCATCCTTCGTTGCTGCTTGCTCTGTCGCTTGCGCTGCCTCAGTAGGCGCCGTCGTTTCTGTATTTCCGGCATTTGCAGCTGTATCGTTATTCGTGCTGCCTGCATTTCCGCTGCCGCAAGCAGCGGTCAGTGTCATCAACCCGGCCAGCAAAATGGTTCCAAGCCAGCGTTTCCCATTCGTTTTCATCGTTTCGTTTTCCCTCCACTATCTGTTTTGCTTACCTCCTAACTTTAGCAATGGTTTGTCAGATGATTGTTAACAGATTGTCGAGATATTATTAAATGTAATCGATAGATATTGATATAAATATAGATTTAATCTATATTAATAGGCAAAAAGCGTGGGAGGATGAACGAGATGAACGTGCAGCAGCTGCATATATTTATGGAGGTATGCGGCGGGCGGACACTCGCGGAAGCCGCGGAAAAGCTGGGGCTTAAACAGCCGACGATCAGCTTTCATCTCAAAAGGCTGGAGGAGGAGCTCGGCGTGGAGCTGTTTCGCAAGCACTCGCGCAGCCTGCAGCCAAGCGATGCGGCGGTTGAGCTGCTGCCCTATGCGAAACGTATCGTTTTTCTGATGGAAGAGGCTAGACTCGCCATGCTGGAGCGGCGCGAGCAGGGCGAAGGGCGTCTTAGGCTCGGTGCAAGCTACACGCCGGCAACCTACGTGATGCCTCCGCATTTTGCCGCTTATCGCAGATTGTACCCGAGAGTGAGCCTGATGCTGACCGTGAAGCAAGCGGCTTCCGTGCTAGCGATGCTGCGCAGCTATGAGATCGATATAGGCATCGTTTCGCTTGGAGAATCGCCGCAGGAAGGGCTTATCGTACAGCCGCTAATTGCCGATGAGCTGAAGCTGCTGCTGGCGCCGGAGCATCCGTTAGCCGGAATAGCACAGATAGAAGTGGAGCAGCTAAGGCAAGAAACTTTTTTGCTGCATGAGATAGGTTCAACCTCACGAACGCTTTCCGACGAGTGGGCACGCGGTGCCGGATTGAAATGGGGAAGCGTCATGGAGCTTGGCGCGATCGAGACGATCAAAGAGGCGCTCAAATGCAACATGGGAGTCGGCATTTTGCCTCGCCGAAGCGTCATCCGTGAAATCGACGCTGGCGAGCTGGTTATGCGCGACCTGCCCCAATATGTAAACAGCAGGCATATTTGTCTGGCTTACCGCAATGAGGATCAGCTATCACCGCATGTCAGATCGTTTATTGAATTTGTGCGGCATACATTTCAGGTACATGATAAGCTGTAAATAACAAAAATGCGGAGGTGGCTAAGATGGGAGATATGTCGGGTAAAGTTGTACTGGTTACCGGCGCTAATTCAGGCATGGGGCTAGCGACAACGGTAGAGCTTGCGAAGCAGGGCGCGCATGTGGTGATGGTTTGCCGCAGCAGGGAGCGCGGTGAGCATGCACTGGAGCAGGCGCGTTCACAGAGCGACAGCAAGGAGCTGGTTCTGATGACCTGTGATTTGGGCTCGCTAGCGAGTATTCGCAGCTTCACATCGGCTTTTAAGCAAAAGTATAATCGGCTGGATGTGCTGATTAACAACGCGGGCGTCGCCTCCTTGAAGCGGGAGCTGACGTCGGACGGATTTGAGTCGCAAATCGGCATTAACCATTTGGGTCATTTTTTGCTGACAAACGAACTTCTTGATCTTATTAAGGCTGCCCCGCAAGGACGAATTGTCAATCTATCCTCTGATGCGCATAAGGCTGGAAGGATCCATTTTGACGATCCCAATCTTACGAAGGGCTACAATGTTGTCAAAGGTTACGCACAGTCCAAGCTGGCTAATATTTTGTTTACGAAGGAGCTGGCAAGTCGTCTAGCGGGTACGAGAGTAACGGTAAACAGCGTCCATCCGGGCGCGGTGGCAACCAATATTGGCGTGGATCGGAAGACAGGCTTCGGCAAAACGGTGCACAAGCTGCTAAGGCCATTTTTCCGTACGCCGCTTGAAGGGGCCAAGACTGCTATTTATTTGGCTTCAAGCGACGAGGCTGAAGGCCAAACCGGACAATACTATATCGACAGCAAGATCGTAAAGACGGTGAGCAAGGCCAACAATGCCGAGCTTGCAGCTAGACTATGGGCATGGAGCGTGCAGCAGGTCGGGCTTACATAATACGGGGCAATTAGGCTACACTAAGGCAGATTTCTATATCTGCGGAGGTGAAGCCTGTTCATGAAGCACTTAATCGTCTATTGTCATCCTAATCCGGACAGCTTCAACAATGCGATTGTTGATGCGTTTATCGGATCGTTGAAGGCGAAAGGCCACGAGGTTGTTGTCAGAGACTTGTATGCGATGGCATTTGATCCAGTGCTTAAGGCCGCCGATTTTGAAGCGATGCGTGAGGGCAATACGCCAACGGACATTAAGACGGAGCAGGAGCATGTGAAATGGGCGGATGCGTTCACGATGATCTATCCGATTTGGTGGACGGGCTTGCCCGCTCTCATTAAAGGCTATGTCGATCGCGTATTCTCATATGGCTTCGCCTATGCATATGGGGAGGACGGAAATATTAGAAAGCTGCTGGCTGGCAAGAAGGGGCTTATTATTAACACGCATGGGACCCCTGCGGAAATTTACAGCAAGACCGGCATGTATGAAGGTCTCACCATCACTTCAGATACGGGAATTTATGAATTTTGCGGCATCGAGCCGGTCGGTCATCTATTCTTTGGCAGCGTGCCGCAAATTGATGATGCCGCCCGTCAAGAAATGCTCCAGGAAGTGAAAGGCAAGGCGGTTACCTTGTTTGAATAAACGTTGGGTGAGAGCCGGTCGCTTAATGCGAGCGGTTTTTTAGTGTCTTGCAGGGGGGGGTGGAGGGGAGGGGCATTTCTCCTGGAAGTAGTTAATAACGAATAGCAAATTGCAAATGCAACCAGCAAATGCTAACAGCTATTTGCATTTGCGGGTATCTTCAGCTGTGAGGAGTAGGGAAGCGTAATCGATATGCTCCACCACAATTAACGGTAGCTTTGCTTTTACCACTAAATTGTAATTTATGTGTGCTGGGAGGCTGCTTAATCTAACCTGGCGCAGAACAAAGAAGCTGCCGAGTGCAGCCGTATCACTATTTCGACGTTAAATCCAACCAAGCACAACACAAGAGGCAGTCGCAATAGGCATAGCGCCTTCTGTGACAGCCTCTTCTTCATTGACGCTTCAGCGCTCATAGCCGGGATAATTATAATCAGGATCCTGCAGCTTTGGCAAAATATTCATCTGACGAATATGGTCCCTCGTCTCTTTCGTGCCTATCGCATAAACGGTGTCATAAACCTTGATGATGTCCTCATTGAATTTGTCCGTCGCTTCATCATGGTCAGCAGATTTATAGGGGATAGGCGCACGAAATTGTGTTTTCTCGTCATCCCTCTGAATTTGGTCCAGCAGCAGCTGCAGCTCATCGATCTCCTTCTGCGTCGCGGTGACCGTTAGCTGGTCATTGATGGAAGGCTCAGACTCGACCCGCTTGCCGGAGATGGACACGTAATAGGTTTTCTTGTCCGTCATGCCGCTCACTCCCTTCGTTTATAAGTTATAAAACAAATGTGAGAGAGATGAAACAATAGTTGGCAGGTGTAGGTAGGTGATGGTAGGCAATCTGCTCCAAACAAGACTAATTTCCAATAAATAGGGCAATACTAATAAGGATTGTACTTATAGACCGATTGGAATGATCGCTATGATGAATATTCACTGGCGACTTGCAGAACTGTGGCTGCTGCAGCAGAGCCGGAAGCTGACGGAGCAGGAATGCTCAGAAATGAATGCATGCCTGAAGCTGAATGCCAAATATGCGCAAAGGCTGGCCGAACAATATAACCTTGGGTTAATGGCGAGCATGACAAATGATTGGGATTGGCTGCATGAGATATCTGCCGAAATCGATAAGCTGGAGCGGATGTATGAAAGCGGCCGGCCTTCTTTTTTTGAAAAATAAGAATAGATTCTGTTGCTTCAAAGGCGTGTTTCTGCCGTGTCAAAGGTTTACATAAATATAGCAATCGAGAAGAAATGCTTGCAGCATTTACATGCTAGAATTGAGCTGTAAAGACGAACCAAAAGGTTTATAGGCATGACATTCTAATGACGAGGTGATAGGTAATGGGATTTAAGTCAGCTAATATTTTTGTGAATTTACCGGTTAAAGATTTGAATAAATCGGTCGATTTTTTTACGAAGCTAGGATTTGAGTTTAACGCCCAATTTACGGATGAGAATGCAACATGTATGGTAATCGGCGAAAATATTTTTGCGATGCTGCTGGTTGAAGACTACTTCAAATCGTTTATCTTAAAAGACATTGCCGATACATCAACGACATCGGAAGTCATTTTAGCCATATCTGCTGAAAATAAAGAGCAAGTGATTGAGTTTGTCAATCAAGCGCACGCTGCCGGCGCTACGCATTCCAAAGATGCTATTGACCATGGTTTCATGTATCAATGGGGCTTCCAGGATCTTGACGGGCACCTTTGGGAGATTTTCTATATGGACCCGAATGCAGTTCAACCAACTGAGTAATCAAGGAGAGCGAAAGAGAGGCTGTGCGTAATTGCGCAGCCTCTTTTTTGCTTGCTCGATAAGCCGTATTCAAAGCTAGTAATTTATTTTATCCATTTGGTATAATTGGGATAAAATGACTGAGCTATAGGAAGAGGGAGTGGCGCATGGACAAGCAGCAAAGGATCGATTTTATTCTAGAAGAGTACGGATTTGCAAAGGATGGTCTTGGAGCGCAGCTTGATGCCATACTTCTTCGTTTATTTGCGCATAAGGGCGAGCTGACGGCTGAGGCTTTGCAAGGCTGGAGCGACAACGACCTTACGCTGCTGTACAACACAGCATCCGGGGTCAGGCTGACACGGGAGCATGTGCCGAATATGATTAGCGAGTATGCGAAAATGGACACGGGAAAGCTGTCCTCAAAGGTGTCGTTTGGTCAGATCCATCATGAAGAAGAAATCGACGTTAAGCCGCGCGTCCATCGCCAGTACGGGAAATACGAGCTGCCTCCTACGATTCAGCGCCTATATGAGCTGGAGGAAGAGCTTGGAAGCGCGATGGATCTGGAGATCGGACTGATTATGCAGAAGTACGATATGCGTTACCCGTGCACACCGCCTGACTTCATTCCTTTCGCCAGTTCCGGCGTAGACGGCATTCACTACTGCTTCGTTACTGATTTTGGTACCGTTTCAGACCTGGAGGATGCCTATATAGCTGTCGTATCGCCGATGGATTTTAGTTCGGAAATTTGGGTTGTAGCGCGCAGCATAAAGGACTTCCTTCGTATCTTATGTACCGATAAAAGCGTTTTATTTAACAGCATAGCGCCATTTGATGCTAACAAAGCTGGGCAAGCGGGCGGGGAGGAGCTGAGGCCGGCACTGCAGAGGCTGAAGGAGATATTTAATCTGACCAATATCCCCGATTTGGCTGGATATATCGAAAGCTTACGCAAGGATAGGGATCAGCTTATTTGTGTGCAAACGCTTGATACGATCGGAATCGTACCGCTGACAGGTCGGACAGATCAGTCAGCAGCGAAGCCGCTGTCCATCAATTGGGACGATGAGCAGGAGATAAGAGCTCTGCTTGAAGCAGCGAGCCCGGAGACGAAGCTGGCATTCATTCGCGACGCGCAGCACGAGAATCGGATATATGATGATACAAGGATGCTTAGGCGCTGCAATACCATTTTATCCGAGCTGGAGCTTTACCATGAGCTGCAAAATTTGCTTGAATGCGCCGATTAACGCAACAATGAAAAGCTGTCACATCGGTCAGCAAAGACCTGATGGAACAGCTTTTTTCACCAAACAAAGTTTAAATTACTTCATTCATTAGAGCGAAAATAGGAGAGTGGGTCCAATAAGGCTATTATTTATTTGCAGCAGAAACAAGTGGAGGAGCTTGACGGCCGAGACGATTTTTCAAGGTGTGGATGGGCATGCAGTTAGGTCGGCGGGTACAGAAGAAAATGCTCGCATTAAAGTAACGGAAGGGCATATTGGCTGGGCTGAACTGATTTTTGCCATGGAAAAGAAGCATGTGCGAAGGCTGCAGGAGAAATTTAGCAGTGCCCTTGCCGGTAAAAAGGTCATCTGCCTCCATATACCGGATGAATTTGAATATATGAATGAAGACTTGATCGGCTTGCTTCAGTCCAGCGTAGCAGATTATATCAGTGTACATGAGCAAGGGTAAGTGTACGCGATAATTAATGGATCTGTTCGTTCAAGAGC
Organism: Paenibacillus sp. Y660; assembly: GCF_057221575.1. Taxonomy (NCBI): domain Bacteria; kingdom Bacillati; phylum Bacillota; class Bacilli; order Caryophanales; family Paenibacillaceae; genus Paenibacillus; species Paenibacillus sp. Y660. The sequence goes on from NZ_JBXBBJ010000001.1 coordinate 489,329, forward strand.
AGCAGTTGGTAAAAATAATGAGCGCCCCGCAACTGGCTTCTATTGATCTGATCTAGCAATTGCAGCGATTCACGCGCAATTCTGATCGCATTTTCCACATTGTTAACGTCAACCTCCTTGATGACCTGCTGAATGATCTCAAGCGACCAAAGGGGGTGTATCAGCGTATTGCGGCAAATTAGCAGGAGTTTTTCCGTTTCATTTAACGGGACAACCTTTGCTGATGGAGACAGGACATGCATCGAACTGAATGGGCACGCAAAATGGGCATACATAGCTCTGCTGATTCCAACCCTCTGCTCGTCAATGGTTCTACCTCGCCAGCTCCAAAATCCGTTCATTCACGTGATCGGAGTACAAGCCGCCGTGGTGGCAAATGACGGTTTCGATATCAAATTGCGTGAATTGGCGGAGCGATTGCAGCGCCAATTCGTAATCGTGACAGTAGCTCGGAATTGGCCCGAGCAGCTGATCATTTTCGACGACTAACGCGTCGGCAGCAATCAACGTTTTGCTAGCTTTATGGTAGAGGCTGATATGGCCGGGCGTATGTCCTGGCGTACCAATAACGGTAATCCCGCCGCAATAAGGCAGCTCCTGTCCATAAGCGATAAAAGCATCAACTCGCGCGCGAGGCGGATTCTCCAGCGTCTTGCGGAAGGAGGCTCGCCATTCTTCCGATACTTCAGCAGGCAAAGCTTTCATCGCACTCTCGATGGATTCGGGTGTCAATTTGATCAGACGTTTTTCCCCTTGGATATAAGGCGCTTCGATTTCTGTTGCGAGCACTTCTGCCTGATGCGGCAGCGCCTCCAAAATGGCCGGCAAACTGCCCATATGGTCGATATCCTGATGGGTTATGATGATTTTTCTAAGCTTGTCAAAGGAAATGCCGGCTCGCTCTATTTGCTCCTTTACTAACGGAAACTGACCCGGATAGCCTGTATCCACTAGGATCGCCGTGTCGTTATCCCAGATCAATGTAGGATAAACCGTTACCATTTGACCCCTCATCACCGCTGAGATCGACAGCATGTTAATTCCGTTTGCAATGTTCATCTTAACCCTCCGCTACTATATTGACGTTTATGGCACAACGGTAATACCGATTTCAAACTTCATATTATCAGCCGTCAAAGGACATGTAAATATAAAAATATTATATTATATCATAAAAATAATTATTTGTCAACAGTCAATTATTTATCATTTGCGGCTGTACCACTCCCCGTAATTTCTTATTTTCGGAAAATGAATAATCACCCTCGTCATGCGTCCTTCCTCGGACTGAATGGATAAATCATGTCCTAGCTTAAGCGCCAGCTGTTTAGCCAAATATAATCCCATTCCTGTGGACTTTGATTGACTTCTGCCGTTGGTGCCCGTAAAACCTTTCTCGAATACGCGCGTCAAATCCTCAGGAGCGATGCCGATGCCTGTGTCTGCAATAAGCATGCGCTGTTCCTTGCTGTCCGCTTCAAAGCTGACCGTCAACTGCCCGCCTTCATGCGTGTACTTTAAACTATTGGCTGTAATCTGATCGATAATGAACGCCAGCCATTTGCTGTCGCTTTGGACGAAGCAGTCGGTGTCTTCCATCACGAAGCGGATTCGTTTGTTAATAAACAGCTTCGCGTATTTTTTGACGCTGCTCTTCATCATCTGTGCAAGCCGGATCTCGGTTATAAAATAGTCGCGCGAGAACGAGTCGATGCGCGAATAATAGAGCGCCTGCTCGACATAGCTATCAATTTTGCCCAGTTCATCCTCAAACTTGTCGATGAGATAATCGACACTCTTGTCCTCGCTGTTGTTAATGAGCATGCGGCTGGCAGCAATCGGAAGCTTCACCTCATGAATCCATGACATAATGAAGTCCTGATGATCCCGCTTCTCGTTCACCAGCTGCTGAAGCTGCTCGGCATGCTCGCGCTGCATCTTACTGATATGCTGCATGTACAGCGCTTGCTCCGCGGTCTGGGGTGCCGGAAGGGCAGCAATCATGGCATCGCCTCCTTGCTCGATGACTGCGGTCAGCTCGCGGTAAAACTTTTTCCGATAAAAGTAGCCGATTCCGATATACAGTGCAGCGAGTATAAGGCACACAGCGTTAACATAAACGACATTGCTGACGGAGGCGCTTGCCGAGTCGCTCACAAATAAGATGACTGAAACGAACAGCATGATCGCGCCATAAAGCAGATAGAAAAAACGTTTGTCCTTCATATAGTGTGCTAAGCTCATAGGATGATATACCCTTGTCCTTTCTTAGTCGTAATGAAGCTTGCTTTGCCAAGCTCCGCGAGCTTCTTGCGCAGGCGTGTGATGTTGACGGTTAGCGTATTGTCATCTACGAAGCTCTCATCCTCCCACAAGCTGCGCATCATTTTCGTTCGAGTCACAATCGAGCCCTTATGCTTCATGAGCATATGCAAAATAATAAACTCTGTTTTCGTAAGCTCCGCTTTAAGCTCGCCGCATCTTACATCGCCATCCTTCAGGCTTAGGACGATGCCGTCATGCTCGACAACACTTGCGCTCACCTCGACGTAGGAATAGGTTCTGCGGAGCAGCGCATTAATTTTTGCAAGCAATACATCCGTAAAGAAAGGCTTCTGAACAAAGTCATCCCCGCCCATATTCATCGCCATAATCATATCGAGAGGCGTATCGCGGGAAGATAGAAATATAATCGGCACGTTGGAAACCTCTCTTATTTGATGGCACCAATGAAAGCCGTCAAAGGAGGGCAAATTGATGTCCATAAGTACGAGATGCGGGTTTTGATTCAAAAAAAGCTGCAGAATATGTTCAAAATTATCAGCGATAACCGCTTCGAAGCCCCATTTGCCAAGCGTTTCACCAAGCATCTGAGCAATCGTGCGATCATCCTCCACAATCATTATTTTCATAGCGGACTCCTCCAATTAAGCCGTTAACGGCCTCGTCTCTATACTACGAAACGTTGCTTGCCGCCGTAAACCTATTTCATCAATCCTGACAAAATTGTAAGGTTGGAGGCCGAGTTGTAAGACCAAATGAAGATTGGCTGAGGTAGAATAAGGTATGCGCAGAAGACAAAACGTTACAAAAGCGGAGGTAATATAGATGAGAACGGTAGTAGAGGCAAAGCAAGTCAAAAAAATATTCGGCTCCAAGGGCAACTTGTCGACAGCTCTGCAAGAGATTGATTTAACGGTGCTTGAGGGCGAGTTTGTCGGTATTATGGGCCCATCCGGCTCAGGCAAGTCGACGCTGCTGCATCTGATCGCGGCAATCGACGAGCCAACGAACGGCAGCATCTCCATTGACGGAGTCAATCTGCATGCGATGAACGAGGAGCAGGTGTCAAAATTTCGCCGCGACAAGCTTGGCTTCTTATTTCAAGATTACAACTTGCTGGACACGCTGACGGTGAAGGAGAACATCCTGCTGCCGCTCGCGCTCGCTAAAGTGAAGGTCGCTGAGCTGGAAAGCCGGGTAGATGATATTTCCGAGAAATTTGGGATCAGGCAGCTTCTTGATCGTTATCCCTATCAGCTGTCGGGCGGACAGAAGCAGCGTACGGCGGCATCGCGGGCAATCATTGCAAGGCCAAGTCTGCTGCTGGCAGATGAACCGACAGGGGCGCTCGATTCGAAGTCGGCAACCGATTTGCTGGAGAGCCTGAAGGCTCTGAACGAGCAGGATCAGGCGACGCTCTTAATGGTGACGCATGACGCCTTTGCGGCAAGCTACTGCAGCCGAGTGCTCTTTATTAAGGATGGCGTTATTTTTACTGAATTAGTGAAGGGCCAAACGCCGCGCAGCACCTTTTTCCGAAAAATATTGGATGTGCTCTCGGTGCTTGGAGGTGGAGCGGGTGACCTTATTTAGTACCGCACTCAAAAACATGAAGGGCAATTTCCGCAATTACTTCATTTATTTCATCTCGATGATGTTCAGCGTAGTCATTTATCATACATTCGTATCGCTGCAATACAGTCCTGACATTCAAGCCAGCATCGCCTTATCGAAAAATGTAGAGATGACGTTTAGGATGGCTTCCGGTATATTGATTTTGTTTGTTGCTATATTCATCTGGTATTCCAACTCGTTTTTCACGCGCAAAAGGAAGAAGGAGGTTGCCCTCTATTCCTTGCTCGGCGTGCGAAAGCGAACCATTGGCCAAATGCTCTTCTATGAAAATCTCCTCATTAGCGTCGTCGTTCTTGCTGTGGGGATTCTAGTAGGTACGCTGCTCTCCAAAATGTTCGCAATGCTGCTCTTGAAGCTGCTGGGCTCTTCGGTTGAAATCGGCTTCTCCATATCGACGAGCGCGTTTTTGAATACGACGGTTGTGTTCGTCATCATCATTTTGATCACGTCGATTCAAAGCTACAGGCTGATTTATCGCTTTAAGCTCATCGAGCTGTTTCAAGCAGATAAGCAAGCGGAGGTAATCCCGAAGCCATCGCTGCCATTTGCGATTCTAGCTGCCGTGCTGCTTGCAGCGGGATATTGGTTTATATCGCTGCCCTTCAAGACAGAGGAAGACTTGATGCGCAATTACGGCGTTGCCTTCGTTGGCATCACGTTCGGCACCTATTTGCTGTTCCGATCCTTGACCGTGTACCTTTTGCGTCTCTCCCAGAACAATAAAGCCCGTTATTATCGCGGTTTAAATGTCGTTGGTACGTCGCAGCTGCTGTTCCGCATGAGAGGAAATGTGAGCACGCTGACGCTCATTGCCTTGCTTAGCGCGTTCACGCTGCTGGCGACAAATATTGCTTTTAGCCAGTATTACACGAACACTGAGCATGCCGATCAACAATCGCCATTTAGCTATATGCACATTTCGCAAGGGGAAGCGTTCGATCAGCAAGTGAAGCAAACCGTGCTGGCGGACGAGGCGCATCCTGTGCGTGTAGAGCTCGATATTCCGGTCATTAAATCGGCGGGTTATAGCACAAGCTTCGAGTTGCTGCCAGAGCGGTATTCGGAGGAGGATGATAAGCCGGTCAAAATGATTTCGGCAAGCACTTATCAGGCTATTGCGCAAGCATTGGACAGAGATACGAGCGTGGATCTGGCTGATGATCAGGCAGCCGCCATTCGTCCGATGTATACCGATAATGAATGGTCCGATTATGAGAAGGAGCAGCTTACGATCGAGCTCGCTGAGCAAAGCTGGCAGCTATCATTCGTCCAGCTTCTGGATAAGCGAGTGCTAAGCTGGACGTTTCCCGACTTTGTAATGGTAATCAGCGATGGGCTGTATTCGGAGCTTGCTGAGCGGGAAGCGCCTATCGTCTACAAAGCATATAAGGTGGCAGACGAGGTGTCGGCTGTAGAAACCTCTGAACAGCTTATGAAGCTTGCAGGTGCAGAACAAGCGGGTATGTCATCCTACTACAACGTTTACAAAGAAGGGCTGGAAGACACCGGTATCGGAACGTTTGTGGCTGTTTTCCTAGGGTTGGTGTTTCTCGCTGCTACGGGCAGCGTGCTCTATTTCAAGCAGCTGACGGAAGCCCATTCGGATAAAGAGCGCTATGAGGTTTTGCGCAAAATAGGCGTAACGAGGAAAGAAATCAGCAGCACCATTTTGAAGCAGTCGCTCTTTATTTTTGGACTTCCGCTTCTCCTCGGCGTAACGCACAGCGTGATCGTCGTGAACGCCATGTCCAAGCTGTTTTCCAATCTGGTCAACGTTGATTTTACGGTGCCCGTCCTTTTTTCCACAACGTTATATGTCGTTATTTATCTGTTTTATTATGTTTTGACGGTGAATTCATTTAACAAAATTGTGAATAGCTAGAGCAATTAGCCCAAAACGAGCCTTGGTAGTGATACAGGGCTCGTTTTCTTTTGTTCTATTTTAGAAAAAAGAGTATTTGTACAGAAGTTGGCAATCCGCCGCCGTCAGCCCAACCAGTCAAACCACCCACCAGCCCAACCAGCCATCAGTCAAACAGCCAACAGCCACCAGCCCAACAGCCACTCGCCCAACCAGCCATCAGTCAAATCAGCCACCAAAAACACACTAGTTCTATTCAAAGGGATCGAGCGTGCATTGAGCATTCCTTTTTCACTAGCTGGCTGCAGCTAGTTCAAAGGGAGCTCCTATGCTTAGAACAGTGGGTGAGCCTGGTTCGCATCGTATTCCGACAGCTGCCATATACGGATTGGCTTTGCAGATGAAGTGGAACCTTTTTCCAAACTCAATCGTCTAAAAGGTTAACGTGATGCTAATACGCGATAAATGTCATACTCATCTATCAGCTTTATTGCATAAAAATAACAGCAAGCTTCTTTTAGAGGGAAAAGGGGTACTATGTCGAAGCGTGGATATTTGGTTGCAGTTGGCGTATTGGTTGCAGCTGCCGCAATTTTGTTGTTTTTGTTTCGGGTTAGCGAGGAGCAAGTCAGCGTCGTGAGAATGATTGATTTTGAGCAGTCAGCGCCTAATTCGCAAATCGTTTGGAAGGACCAACAGTCCGTCAGAGCGTTCGAGCATGCATTTCGCTTTGGGAAGAAGCTGGCCGGTAGGGTTGATATCGCCGTGCCTCATTACTCGGTAACATTAGGGAAGCAAGTCTATCTGCTTTGGCTTTCGGATCAGAGTGAACGGGGCAATTTTATGAAAGTAGAGGATTACCGTGCCGGTACGCTATACACCATAAGGGAGTCCTCCACGAAGAAGCTGCAAGCGCTGCTGAAGCAGGCCTACCCCGAAAGCAGTTCTAGATCAGCCGGTGAGAGCGCGGATGAACGAAATATTGACTTGTCTGTACTAGAGGAGGTTGAGAATGGACTAACGCCCCCGCCAAGCATATCGCCCTCGGCAGCGGCTAAAGAGCAGACATCTCCACCTCTAGCGTCCGCTACGCCTGTCCCAGTTCCTCCTTCGCCGATAGTCGAGGCGTTTACTCCTGCTTATTTGGACGTTTCATCCTTTACCGAAGAAGAGCAACCGCTTATCGGGCTTATTAATTTGCGGATACAATATATGCATGAGGGCAACTGGGATAAAATGTTGGACCTGTATACAGAAAATGCGCGCAAGGCGAGGGAAGGCTCAGGAAGCTATACAGGCTTCACGATTACGAGCATAAGCGTGGAGGAAGATATAACGATCAAGGAGCAAAGATCGCTGTTCGAGGCTGTCGTTCAGGTCGATGCTGCAAGAAACAATGGCGATGTTGGGAGAACGTTATACGTGTTCCAGAAGGGGAAAGAAAAAGGCGCTGAATGGCGCATAGCAGACGTGGATTAGATGTGCAACAACAATAGCGGCATCATATGGCTTTTTTACTCGGTGAGCGGCTCTAGCAGCCGCTAATCAGAGTATTAAGTACATGTAATGCCGCTATTTTTTATGCTGCTATTAACGGCTACTAACTGAACTCTACTTCAATATGAATTACCTCAGAGCGGCTGCCGATCCGTACGGGAGGCCCCCATGTGCCAAAGCCTGACGAAACGATCGCATGCAGCCCGCCTTTCTTTAAATAACCCCAATCCAGCTCGAACATTTTTCTCGTTATGAGATGGTTGGGCATCATTTGGCCGCGATGGGTATGGCCGGACACGGATATGTCGATGCCGTTCTCGGACGCTTTGGCGATATCGGACGGCTGATGATCGAGCATAATGAGCGGCCTCGATTGATCGAGCGGCGCAATTAGATCGTGGATAGGGAGCCTTCCGCCAGATCCGAACCCTGCGGACGCTTTATCCTTGCGGCCGATGACGTAGAAGCTGTCTGCAATAAGCGCAGCCTCGTCCATAAGAACGCGAATGCCGATCGCATCCATTGCCTTTATGAATTCAGGCACCTTCCTGCCGATGTATTCATGATTGCCGGTTACCGCATACACGCCGAGAGGAGCGTTCAACTCGCCTAGCACGGCAGACATGTTTTTACGAAGAAATGGCTCGATATCATCATCCAAAATGTCGCCGGGAAGCAGGATAAGATCCGGCTTGATCTGCTTCACCTTAGAAACTAAGCGCCTCAAGTGCCGATTGCCGACAATCGTTCCCAAATGAAGGTCGGATGCCATCGCAATGCGCAGCTTTTTCAGCTTCCCGGCAGGCTTCGGCACTTGAACGTGGTAGGTGCGGATGATCGGACTCCACGCATTCCATGTCCCGCGAACGATCAGAACGACCATCAGGAGCAAGGCGATGCTGCCTACACCAACGACATAAACCGATTTTTCGGCTCCGGCTGCTTTTAAGAGGAGAGAAATGATGTTGGCAGGCGGCAAAATGAGCACGGCGTATTCGAGAACGGCGAACCAGTAGGAGCCGACCAGCTTGAAAGCTTCCGCAATGGGTTTGAACGGAGCTCGGTATGCTAGCCTGCCGATCATGTACGAATAAGCGATTAAACCGGCAACGAGCGAGTAGAAGCCCGTTTTTTCCCAATTAAATAGAGTAGAGAAGAACAGCCAACCATTCCAACCGATATAGAAGGATATACCGCTGTATACGAGTAAGATGCCAACAACAATAGCAACAAAACGCAGCTTCATTCATCAACGCTCCCTAGCTCTTAATCTGCTTACTTATAAGCTGAATTTACTATATCACACCCGCATTCTAGCAGCAAAATTCACAAGAATTAGAGGAATAGCAAGAGCAGGCCAAGCAACGACGGAAGGGGGACCGAAGCTTGAGGCGTTGCGCAGGCAGCGAGCCTATGGTATCGTTTCGTCATAGTGAATGATGCGTTTTTCTAATAAGAAAAAATAGATCGCGCATCTAAATGAAATGGAGCGAATAACGCAAATGAAATCGCTTGTATTAGCAGAAAAGCCGAGCGTGGCCAAAGAAATTGCCCGCGTGCTCGGCTGTGGACAGAAGCAAAAAGGGTATATGGAAGGCTCTAAATATGTCGTAACCTGGGCGCTGGGTCATTTGGTGACACTGGCAGAGCCGGAGGAATACGATCCGAAATATAAGACATGGAATTTGGAAGATTTGCCGCTGCTGCCTCCGAAAATGAATCTGAAGGTGATGAAGGAAACGTCGCAGCAATTCCGCACGGTAGCACAGCTTTGCAAGCGGCAGGACATCAGCGAGCTTATTATCGCGACCGATGCAGGACGGGAAGGCGAGCTTGTCGCACGCTGGATTATGGAGCTTGTCCATTGGCGCAAGCCCTTCAAGCGCCTTTGGATTTCGTCGCAGACGGACAAGGCGATTAAAGACGGCTTCAGCAGCCTGAAGCCCGGCAAGGACTACAACAATTTGTATGCGTCGGCCGTTTGCCGAGCGGAGGCAGATTGGCTGATTGGCCTTAATGTTACGAGAGCGCTGACGACAAAATATAATGCCCAGCTGGCCGCAGGCCGAGTGCAAACGCCTACGCTGGCGATGCTGATGGAGCGGGAGCAGGAAATCCAGTCGTTCCAATCACAGCCTTACTGGAATGTATCGGCTGATTTTGGCACGTTTTCCGCGCAATGGCGCGAGCAGGATTCGCATGATGGACGAGTATGGGACAAAGCGGGGGCGGACGCGATTGCCGCAAGGCTGCAGAAAGGCTCGGCTAAGGTAGACAAGCTTCGCACGGTTGAGAAATCGGAGCCGCATCCACAGGCGTATGATCTGACCGAGCTGCAGCGGGATGCGAACAAGCGGCTCGGCTTCTCGGCTAAGCAAACGTCCAACGTGCTTCAGAAGCTGTATGAGCAGCATAAGCTTGTCACCTATCCGCGTACCGATTCCAGATATTTGTCGAGCGACATGGTGCCCACCTTGAAGGGGCGATTGGAGAGCATCGCTGTCGGCCCTTATGCGCAGCTGGCCCGCAAGCTGATTAGAATGCAGCTTCCCGTTACAAAGAGAATTGTGGATGACAGCAAAGTTACAGATCATCATGCTATTATTCCTACAGAGCAATTCGTCAACTTGGCGGCATTAAGCAATGATGAGCGCAAGCTGTACGATCTTATCGTGCGGCGGTTTATCGCTTTATTTTATGGTCCTTACCGTTATGACGAGACAAGCGTCGTGCTCGCAGCAGGCAAAGACCTCCTCTACGCAAAGGGGAAAATCGAGAAGGAAAAGGGCTGGAAGGAAATTTATCAGTCAGCCACCTATGCTTCCACCCAAGATGATGATGAAGACGATGACAGTGATTCGGGACAAAGCAAAGCCGACCGCCAGCCCGCACAGCTTCTTCCTCCTCTTAAGCTAGGCCAGTCGCTGTCGATCAAGCAAGAGAAGGTGCGGGAGCTGCGCACGCTGCCGCCTGCTAGATATACGGAAGCGACGCTGCTGACACGGATGGAGAAGCATAGCCTCGGCACGCCTGCAACGCGCGCCGATATTATTGAGAAGCTGCTCGGCACAGATACCATTACGCGCACGCAAAATAAGCTGATGCCAACCGGCAAAGGCAAGCAGCTAATCGAGCTTGTCGTTACCGAGCTGAGAAGCCCGGATCTGACTGCCAAGTGGGAGCAAGAGCTCGAACGTATTGCGAAGGGCAAAGGCGATCCGGCAGCCTTTATGAAAAATGTTCGTCAGCAGGCTGCGAAATGGGTGTCCGAGGTTATTGCGGAGACGAAGGAGTACAAGCCGCATAACCTGACGCACTCCCGCTGTCCCGAATGTGAGAAGCCTCTGCTTGAAATTAACGGAAAGCGCGGCAAGTCGCTCGTCTGCTCCGATCGTGAATGCGGCTATCGGCGTGCGGCGGAGCCTATGCTCTCCAATAAGCGCTGCCCGCAATGCCATAAGAAGATGGAAATTAAAGACGGGAAAGCAGGCAAATACGCACAATGCAAACCTTGCAATGTGATCGAAATGCTCGGCGACAAGCAGGGCGGCGGCAAAGCCAATCGGAAGCAAAATCAAAAGCTTATCGAGCAATATAGCGATAATACGTCGATGTCGAACAGCTTGGCGGACAAGCTTAAGGCGGCGCTTGAGAAGCAATCAGACAAGTAGCAATATGTATACCGGCAAGCAGCGTCCAAGCTAAACGGGCTGTTTGCCGGTTTTTTGTTATGAAGAGAATAAGAGCTATTTAAAGCGGTGGAACGTTTTGGGAACGGTGAATACGGTAATTCCGGTTATCATCTTATTTTTGATGATCGTAAGGCCGGAAAAGTCAATTGGTACAAATCGAGATGAAGCTTGCGATTCTAGCTTCTTAATATAGCAAAGCTCACGAATAAAGGCTCCTAACCTCCGCCATTCATCCAAGAGACAGGTAGTACACTGTCATATGCTATAAATGAAGCGATAGGAAAGGAGAGAGAATGCATTGGGTGGACATAATGGTAGATTGCTAGCTAACAAGTGGACCAAGACTGCGGCATTGCTTACCCATCCCAGCATCGCACCGCACATTCCGCCTACAAGAACATTTACGGCAAACAATCTTAGAAGCATGCTGGATACGTATCAAATGGTGGTCGTGAAGCCGGTGGTCGGAGCAGGCGGACATGGTGTAATGAAGGTTACGCGCAGCGGCGATGGTTATGCCTATACTTATTATTCGCAGACGAAGCGATTTGCTAGTTTCTCAGCGTTAATAGGTGCGCTTAACAAACAACGCAAGGGCCGTGCCTATCTCATTCAAAAAGGGATCTATTTGGCAACGGTAGACGGCAGGCCGATCGATTATCGGGTGAAATACGTGAAGACGGAGAATGGCTGGGTCATTCGCGCAATGGTCGGACGAATCGCCAGAAAAGGGCTGTTCGTAACGAATTTATGCCGAGGAGGCTCGCTCGTAACGGCTGCCAACAGCATTAGCAGATCGTTGTCATCCGCGCTGGTTGAAGAGAAGAAGCAGAAGATGCGTGAGCTCACTGCGTTATCAACGGATGTTCTCGAATCCAAATATCCGGGCTTTGCCCAGCTTGGCTTCGATTACGGTCTTGATAAGCAGGGGAGGATTTGGATATTCGAGGTAAATACGAAGCCTCAATAAACAAGCCACTACAAAAGGGTGCCCAGAAGTCAAATACACTTCTGCGGCACCCTTTTTGTTTGTGATTGGCTATTGATCGGAATTAGGCTCATTTTGCCGAAAAAATTGACCGTCCCTCAGCCCGTCGACAAACTGCTGAAGCCAGCTGTAATATTCGACGCCGTGCCGCAGCTTATGCAAATCCTTTAGGCAGAGCTGGCGTTCCTCTTCTCCGGTTTCGATATCCAAAATGATTTCAGACAAGGAAGGGATAACCTCGTTAATAGCTTCTAGCATTACATCGATCTCGCGCTGCAGCTTGGAAGCAAAAAAGTTCTGAAACGCTTGAAAAAAGTCAGTCTCCGCTACATATAAATCTTTGCGATCGAGCTTCTCATCCAATTTCATAATCATTTTTGAATCCATTAAGGAACGAACCGCATAGCTCATATTGCTTTTGCTCATATTCATTTGCTGCTTCATTTCCTCGAGCGTCATCGGTTTATCCTCAAAAAACATAATGCCGTAAAGCTGTCCGAATGAATAGTTAGCCCCGTATAAATCCATTGTCTTGGCAATGGCATCTATTATTTTTCCTCTTATTTGCTCTTGAGTCACTGGGGAACCGTCCTGATCACTGGTTGAAGCTCTTTTCACATCATCACCTGCAAGACTATATTTTATGATTCATTATACAGCATCAGCATCATGAATGGATGATTAGAAAGCCTTAAAGAAAGACGAAACTTTTACAAGATCTTTAACAGGCGTTGACGTTCAGATAACGCAGCTGTTTTAAACTGAGTGTACAATAATTTTTGAACAGTCGAGGTGTGTATCCAATATTAACGATATTTATAGCAAATGTTAAGAAAAAATTGAACGATAAATAGGAGATGATTAAACGCGATATGGCTAAGGAATGGAAGGCTCTATTATTTACGCTGCCAGCTTTGATTCCATTGATCGTATTTTGGATGATCCCGCTCGGAACTATTTTTTATTTGAGCTTTACCGATTGGGACTTTATGAGTCCGGTCAAAACATTTGTTGGTTTTGAGAATTACATTTATCTGTTCGACAACCCGGCCTTCTACCAATCGCTTGGCGTAACGCTGCTCTTCTGTATCGGAAGCGTGCTTCCGGTTATGGCTCTGGGACTCGTGCTTGCGCTGCTGCTTAACCGGTCGATGAAGGGCTCCGCCGTATACCGCACCCTCATGTTCTCCCCATGGGTTACGCCAACGGTTGCCGTATCTATCGTCTGGTCGTGGATATTCGAGCCTAAAGTCGGCATGGCTAATACGGTGCTGCGCTGGTTCGGCTTTGATGGAGTAGGTTGGCTTCAGGATACGAGCTGGGCGCTTGCAGGCGTGCTGATCGTTACCGTATGGAAGCTGATGGGCTGGACGATGGTGTTTTATTTGGTCGCCTTGCAAAATGTCCCGCGCGAGCTGCTTCAGGCAGGCGAGCTGGATGGTGCGGGAAGCTGGAGCAAGCTTATGCATATTACGATACCGCTTATATCGCCAACTACCTTCTTTCTATTTATTGTACAAACCATATCGGCATTGCAAGCCTACGATCAAATTAATGTGCTTACGCAGGGAGGACCTGCCGGCTCGACGAGAACGCTTCTTTATATGTATTATCAATCGGCCTTTGAGTCGTTTGACATCGGTGAAGCATCCTCTGTGGCGGTCGTGCTCGTGATTGCCTGTATGCTGCTTTCGATCGTTTCCTTTGCCATAGGCCGTAAAACGGTTCATTACAGCTCATAATTGTAAGCCGCATGGAGAGGAGAATTATTGCAATGTCAGCTAATCATGTTTTTCGGCGAACGATCAGGCATTTGTTTCTGCTGCTGTGCAGTGCCGTTATGGCATTTCCATTCTATTGGATGATAACAAGCGCGCTCAAAACAAATGATGAAATTTGGCAATTTCCGCCAACGTTTTGGCCGAGCTCTCCGCAGTGGGGCAATTTTCTCGCAGCGTGGCTAGAGGCTCCGTTCTGGCTCTATTTAACGAACAGCATCGTAGTAGCTTCTGTCATCGTTCTGCTTCAAGCTTTAAATTCAGCGATGATGGCCTATGCCTTGACGCATATGAGGTTTCGACTAAAGAAGGCCATTACGGCCATCATCATGCTTGGCTACATGATTCCGAACACAGCGGTTTACTTGCCGAGCTATATGATTTTGGCAAAGCTGCAGCTTTTGGATTCGTATGCCGGACTGATTTTATCCAATTGTGTCAGCGTGTTTTCCATTTTTTTGATCAGGCAAGCCTTTTTGCAGGTATCACATGAGCTGGTAGAAGCAGGGCAAATCGATGGTGCGTCGCATATGCGGATTTTGTGGGCGATTCTTGTTCCCGTTACGCGTTCCTCCTTCATCGTGCTCGCTCTTATTACGTTCATTGATCATTATAATAACTATTTCTGGCCAATGCTGATTACCAAAAATCCCAACCTGCAGCTTGTATCGGCCGGCCTAAGAAGCTTCTTCGTGGAAGGAGGGGCATATGGGTTGAAATGGCCGCTAATTATGGCGGCGAGCTCATTTACGATTATACCTCTGCTCGTATTGTTTCTATTTGCGCAGAAGACGATTATGAAAAGCTTCAATATGTCGGTTGGCGTTAACAAAGGGTAATTCAATCAAGAAAATGGCTTTTGGCTTACACAAATTGAGTGGAGGAATCAATGACAATGTTGAAAATGAAACAAGGCTTGGCTCTTATGATGGTATTATGCTTTGCGGTACTGGCAGCTTGCGGACAAAACTCGGGCAACACAAATTCAAATGCGAATAGCGGCGCTAACGCAACTGCTAACGCAACAGATGATGCGACCGTTGCACCTGCTCCAAAGGAGCCTGTGACAATTGAGTTCTGGTACGGGCTTGGCGGCAAGCTTGGCGATACGATGAAAGAAAAAATCGAATTATTCAACAGCTCGCAGAACGAGGTAATCGTTAATGGGATCGCCCAAGCGGATTACACCGAAACGGAGCAGAAGCTTCAGGCTGCGATTGCGGCTAAGCAGCCTCCGGCTGCCGTTCTTTCCTCCAATATGAACTGGGCTCAAAAAGGGCTATTCGCCGATATGAGCGATTTGATTGCTGCTGATGCTGCATTTAATAAAGAGGATTTTGTACAAACGTTTCTTGAGCAGGGCCAACTGGACGGCAAGCAATTTTTCCTTCCAATGTATGGCACGACGCAAGTCATGTATTACCGTAAGGACGCGCTTGAGAAGAGCGGATTGACGCCAGACGATTTCAAGACTTGGGAAGGCTTGGCGGCTGCCGCAACGAAGATGACGGTTAAAGCTGACGGCAAAACAAGCTTTTACGGATGGGAACCGATGTGGGGCAGGGAAAATATGATGGACGCCGTATTTAGTAAGGGTGGCACTGTTCTTAGCGAAGACGGCAAAACGGTTATGATCGACTCTCCGGAATGGATTGAGACGTGGGAGCTGTTCCGCAAATGGATTCATGAAGATCAAATTATGACGATCCACTCCGGCGGACAAGGCTGGGAGTATTGGTACAAAACGATCGATGATGTAATGAAGGGACAAGCTGCAGGCTACATCGGCTCAAGCGGCGACCAAGGCGATCTGGATTTCAATATCGTGGCAGCAATGGAACAACCGGGCTGGGACGGAATTGGCGCTGGGAAACCGGTAGCAAGCGCAATTATGGCAGGCATACCGGCTGGTGTTAGTGAAGAGCAAAAGGCTGCTGCATACAAATGGCTGACGTTCTTCTCGGAAACAAAAAATACAGCTTCATGGTCCATCAGCACGGGCTATATCGCAGTTCGGTCATCCGCGCTGGAGGATGCGGAATATAAAGCATTCGGCGAGAAAAATCCTCAAATTAAAGTGCCGCTCATGCAGGCTGCCCATGCATCCGCGCCATTCCAGGATCCAACAGGCGGTAAAATCAATGATGCGCTCAAAATTGCGGCAGATAAAGTGCAAATCGGAAATATTTCTGCCGAGAAAGCGCTCAAAGAAGCAAAGGAAACGGCGCAGAAGGAGCTTGACAGGTTAAAATAGGAGAGATGAAATATGCCTAACTTAATGATAAACAATCGAGCATATAAGGTGGCAGGCATCTTGTTCGATAAGGATGGAACGCTGCTCGACTTTATCGCGATGTGGGGCTGCTGGAGCGAGTCTGTTTTTAGTGAATTGAAGCAACAGCTAAAGCGTCGAGGAATGACCATTCAACCAGATCGAATACCAACCCTTTGGGGAACAAAGCATGGAATTGACAACAGGATCATCGATTATGATCGGAATGGCCCGCTTGCCATGGGGACGATGCAGGACTTGTACGCCGTAATTGCTTGGCAGTTATACAGCGAAGGCTTGTCTTGGGCCGAAGCGATGGAGATTGTTCAGCAATGCAAGAAGCACGCGGATATTGAGCTGGAGCGCTTGCGCCCAGCTCGTCCGCTTCCCGGCAGCATTGATTTTCTGAAGAGCTGCAAGAACCATGGGATTAAGCTTGGTGTTGTCACCGCAGATGAAACAGAGGCTGCAAACAAGCATTTGGAATGGCTTGGCATTCGAACCTATTTTGATGTTGTGATCGGCAATGATCTGGTAGAGAGGGGCAAGCCTTTCCCTGATATGCTTCAGCTTGCATGCCGGAAGCTGGCTATTGACTGCTCTGAGGCTGCTATTATTGGCGATACCAATGGAGATATGCGGATGGGACTAGCGGCGGGAGCCGCTGTAACGGTCGGCATCGCTGACGTAGGGGAAAACTGCAGCACCCATCCACTGCTTTCAAACGCCAAAGAAGTAATTGGATCATACACGCAGCTAAGTTTGAGGAGTCAAGCTCATGAAGACTGAAATGGGTTGGGGCTGGACATTTCTGCTGCTTGCAATCGTGCTTGAACTGTCGGGAACCGTTTCGATGAAATATTCGGCGGGCTTCTCGCGATTTTGGCCGTCTGTACTTATGTTTTTATTTTATGGAGCCAGCTTTACGATGCTTAACTTCGCGCTTTCTTATATGAATGTGAGTGTTGCCTATGCGATTTGGTCAGGTATTGGCATCATCCTAATTACAATGGTTAGCTTTATCATTTTTCATGAGAAACTTCCCCTCTCTTCGCTGCTGTGGATCTTTGTTATCGTAGTTGGAGTCGTGGGCTTGAATATGAGTGTAAAAAGCCATTAATTATAGGAAGAATGGGAGAGGAAGAGGATGCAGTCCCCCATCATTAGCTTTCAGGTAATAACAGACACCCATGTCACGCCTGAGCGGGATCATATTTATAACAGGCATTTGGAGCAAGCGCTGAACGATATTGCCGCCCATTCGACAAATAGCATAGGCATTATGCATGTCGGGGACGTAACGGATCATGGGCTTCGCACCGAGTACGAGGAATTCGTTCGCATTTGGGAGACTTGCAAGGCCGGACTGCCGAATATACAGTTCATACTTGGCAATCATGATCTATTTCTTGGCGAATGGAGCAGCCAGCTTAAGCTCTATGAATCGTATACGGGTATGAGCGGAGCTTATTATGATAAATGGCTGCATGGCTATCATTTTATATTTCTTGGCTCCGAGCAAGGCGGCTTGAAGGACTTTGCATATTTGACGGAGGAGCAGCTCTCATGGCTAGATCAAAAGCTTGGCGAGGAAGCATCCCAAGCAAAGCCTGTGTTTTTATTTCTGCATCAGCCGCTGAAGGATACGGTTGCCGGCTCGCTCGAAGGGCAAGGCTGGCATGGCGTCATACAAGATGAAGAGCTGAAGGCGATTCTAGCTAAACATCCTCAAACGATAATGTTTAACGGCCATACGCATTGGGAGCTGGAAGCAGGTCATGCTTGCTTTGCAGGAAACGGCAAAACCGCTACCATATTTAATGCGGCATCAGTTGCGTATTTATGGACGAATGAGGATGTCTACAAAGAGGGCAGCCAAGGCTATTATGTTGACGTTTACGAGGATAAGGTTGTCGTGCGCGGCAGAGATTTTGCGGCTTCCTCTTGGATCGATAAAGAGCAATACGAAGTGATACTACAAGGATAACTTAACAATTAGCCCCTTTGGGGCTTTTTTTATGCAGTTGCATGCAATCTAGTGATGAAAAAAGGGATTGGCGTCAATATATTCCATTAATAGATTCATAGATTGTGATTAAAGTTTTTTATTGAGATGATGTAAAAATGTCCTGTGGATAACTATATCCACATTATCCACCCTGATTTTACTCATTGTTCGAAGGGTATACACACACTATGCACATCGTATCCACAACATCTTGTGAATAACTAGGACTGTTGTCCTTCCAATAGTGCCATGCTACTATAATTAAGAATTAACCAAAGGATGGAAGAAAGGGTGTGTAGTATGGAGCTACTGTCTGACGAAATGTTAGTAGACACTTATTATGCAGCTATTCAATTTGAATTAGAGCAAGAATTTATTCGAATGCTAGCTATCGAATTGAAGCGCAGGCGCATGAATCCGGAGACCGCCAAAATTACCGCTTAACGCAAGTCATAACCTTTGCTCCGACAACATGATTACCATTCCGTAACCGAAACTTCGGTTGTTTGCTTGCAGGTCGAGCAATATAGAAGATGCTTGCAGGATGAAGAATCCTGTACATGCACATCACTTAGCAACGGCTCGACTTCGATCTGCTCGTAGGGAGCATAAGGACCTGTTAGATCAGATGAACGACCGCAATCTACAATTGCGCCATCGCAAGAGGAGCAGCGTATATGCAGAGATTGAATTCCGTTGCAAACGGGACAAAACATAAGGGTATCCTCCTTGGCACACCTTGCATATGTATGCAGTAGGTGCAATGAATTGAATGGGCCAAGATTAGGATACCCTTATGTTATTTTTTTTAAAAGGAATATAAATGGAGTGAATTAAAGCTTCATATTGCTGCTATGGCCAGGCGACAGCTTTGCGCTAGGATCTACATACACCTTCGCATTGTTTATGGCGGTTGGAGCCTCTCCGAAGCCTACAGCGATAAGCTTGAGCTTGCCCGGATAGGTCGTTACATCGCCTGCCGCGAAAATACCCGAAATATTCGTTTCCATCCGAGTATCCACGATAATGGAGCCGCCTTGAATATCGATTCCCCATTCTGCTATCGGCCCCAGAGATGAAATGAAGCCAAAGTTAACGATGACGGCATCAACATCCAGTTCGATAGCTTCTGCAGTTTTAATATCCGTTAAGGTAACCCTATTAATGTACTCTTCGCCATGAAGCGCCGTAATTTCCTTTGGTGTAAGCACGTTTACGCTCGAGTTCATAAGGTTCTCCACGCTATGCTCATGCGCGCGGAATTTATCTCGGCGATGGATCAGCGTCACGCTCTCTGCAATAGGCTCAAGCATAAGCGACCAATCCACAGCTGAATCGCCTCCGCCGCTAACAAGCACCTTTTGCCCCTTAAAACGCTGCAAATCGCCGACAAAATAATGAAGGTTTTTTTTCTCGAATCGAGCGGCCTCCGGCAGTTCTAAGCGCCGCGGCTCAAATGCGCCAACTCCTGCAGTAATGATAACCGCTTTAGCATAATGTTTGGTTTTGTCTGTTATAATTTCAAAGAGGCGCTCATCGTGCTTGATGACGTTCGTCACCTTCTCCTCCAGACAAATCTCCGGTTTGAAATGATCGAGCTGTTCCTTGAGACGGTCAACCAGCTCTTGAGCAGTAACCTTCGGAAAACCAGCAACGTCGTAAATATATTTTTCAGGGTAAAGCGCTGCGAGCTGACCGCCAAGCTGGGGCATGCTCTCAATAAGTTTGACTGACGCTTGGCGCATACCGCCATAGAAAGCTGCGAACAACCCAGCAGGGCCACCACCGATGATAATGATATCGACGGGGTTTTCGGCTGTTAAGGCATTAGACAATTGAAGCCACCTCCACTTTATAAGCTAAGCTATACGATTTTTATTATAAACTTTCACAGATGAAGAAGGAAATGATTAATTTGTATAGAGTTCTAAACAATTTCGTATATTTTGCCCTTGAACTTTTACTTAAAACTATGTAGAATTTCTGATGTATGTATGCACGGGACTGGTTGCAAAAGGTAACGAAACTGTTGCTTACTCGCAAGAGATTCATTGATAAAAACGCTTTAAATAGAACAAACTGAACTTATAATTATCATACTTCGGTTTAGCTTGTGTAATTTTTCACAATGTACAACTACAAAGATAAATTAGGAATGGATGGGATTAAACGATGAGCAACATACCAAAAATCGTTATTCTTGGCGCAGGGTACGGCGGCGTTTTGACTGCGCTTCGTTTGCAAAAAGAATTAAATTACAATGAAGCTGACGTTACTTTAGTCAATAAACATGACTACCACTATATTACGACACATCTTCATATGCCGGCTGCAGGCACGGACAATCCGGAAAATGCCCGTGTAAGCATCTCCAAATTGATTGACGAATTTAAAATCGATTTCGTGAAATCGACAGTCGTTCAAATTCGTCCGCAAGATAAAAAAGTGATTCTCGAGGACGGCACGCTGTCTTACGATTATTTGGTCATCGGCCTCGGCGGCGAGCCTGAGACATTCGGTATTCCCGGCCTCGGCGAGCATGCCATGAACATCCGCAGCATTAACTCGGTTCGCTTGATCCGCGAACATATTGAATATCAATTTGCCCGTTACAAGCGTGAGCCTCACCGTACGGATTATTTGACGTTTGTAGTAGGCGGCGCAGGCTTCACTGGCATCGAGTTCGTCGGCGAGCTATCCGACCGTATTCCTGAGCTGTGCAAGCAATTTGACGTCGATCCAGGGCTTGTGAAAATCTACAATATCGAAGCGGCTCCTACGGCGCTTCCTGGCTTCGATCCCGAGCTTGTTGAATACGGCATGGACGTATTGACGAAGAAGGGTGTTACGTTCCGCATTGGCACAGCAATCAAAGAATGCTCGCCCGAGGGCGTAGTTGTCGGCGAAGGCGAAGAAATCAAATCGGCTACTGTCATTTGGACCGGTGGTATTCGCGGTAACCGCCTCATTGAAGAGGCTGGCTTTGAAACGATGCGCGGACGCGTAAAAGTCGATGAATTCCTTCGCGTTCCTGGCAATGACAACATCTACATCGTAGGCGACAACTCGCTGATGTTCAACCCGGAAGGGCGTCCCTACCCGCCGACTGCTCAAATCGCGATGCAGCAAGGCGTCGTTTGCGCGCATAACCTGGTTGCATCAATTCGCAATCAGCCGCCGAAGAGCTTCACGTTCAGCAACAAAGGTACGGTAGCATCCCTTGGCAAAGGCGAAGCAATCGGCATCGCCTTCGGCAAAAAATATAAAGGCCGCATTGCAGCGTGGTTGAAGAAAGCGATCGATCTGCGTTACCTGTTCATCATCGGCGGCATACCGCTCGTTTTGCGTAAAGGGAAATTTCTATAATGCGTCACTGCAGCGTTCAAGTTCGCGGCTTGTTGACGAGAGATGAACTAGACCGTTATAACGCATTGATGGAGGTCGGTTCCTTCCTGGAATCACAAACGCGGTACGACTTGGCCTACACGGTGCAAAAGGAAGTGGACCTGCTCATTCAGCCGGCAATCGAGCGGCTGAAGGACAAAGGCAGAGAGCGCGATCGCGCGACGCAAGAGTATTTGGAAGCAAAGCGCCTCGGCTCCAATGGTGATGAGGACGAAGAGGAAGATAACTAATAAATAAAGGCTTTCGCTAATGAAACAGCATCGTATGCTGATCAGGGCGGAAGTCTTTTTGTTGCAAACAATCCTTGCTCGATATCCCAATTGATATTGGAAAGGCTATCAAACAGTTGGTTATCCTCATGTAAAGGAAATGAGGAGAAAATGTAGATTAAACCAAGCTTTATTCATGGCGAACTGGGTCCAGACCATGTCATTGTGAATGATAAGCTGGGGCCTTATTTGATCGATATTGAAGGAAGCATGTACTATGACTTGGAGTATGAGCATAGCTTTCTGGCATTTCGATTTGGCGATGACTATTCCTATTTGGATAACGCTCATCTCTACCGCAGCAGAATGTTATCTTACAAGTTGTATCACCATATCTCATGTACCTCCGGCGGATTGAAGCTGCTTGATCGGGGTTTCCCTAATCGGGGGCTGGCTGAAATGATCGTCGTGCATAATTATAATAGCGCGTTTAAATGTATTGAATTAGGAGAAGGCGACCTGAAAAAAGAGAAAAGACAGTCCGAGCCGGTTGAACAAGGAGGCTTGGACTGTCTTTGATTATAGCTGAAGCAAGGCTGCGAATTTGTCGCTGCTTAGCAGGTTGCCGACATAAAACTCGCCGAAATCCGCGTAGCG
Source organism: Paenibacillus sp. Y660 (assembly GCF_057221575.1). Classification (NCBI taxonomy): domain Bacteria; kingdom Bacillati; phylum Bacillota; class Bacilli; order Caryophanales; family Paenibacillaceae; genus Paenibacillus; species Paenibacillus sp. Y660. The sequence continues at coordinate 511,614 of NZ_JBXBBJ010000001.1, forward strand.
AGCGCTCACTTCATCAAAGCGCATTTCATAAATCAGCTTTTTAAATTGAAGCGCATCGTCGGCGAACAGCGTAACGCCCCACTCCCAGTTGTCGAAGCCAACGGAGCCGGTAATGATTTGTTTCACTTTGCCTGCGTACTGGCGACCGATCATGCCGTGGCTGCGCATGAGTGTTTTGCGCTCGTCCATGCTGAGCATATACCAATTATCTTGGCCATCGCGGCGTTTGTTCATCGGATAGAAGCAAATGTGGTTCGCTTTCGGAAGCGTTGGCTTCAGTCTAGCGATAATATCCGGGTTTTGCATCGGATCCGAGCCCGGCTGTGCCATGTAGTTGCTCAGCTCCACTACGCTTACATAGGAATGCACCGGGTAGGTGAAGCTTGCGAACGTCGTTTTGTTGAATGCCGTCTCGATTGCGCTCAGGTCCTCTAGCGTCTCGCGCAAATGCATGAATACGAAATCAGCCTTTTGGCCAATGATTGAATATACGGCGGTGCTGCCTTGCTTATTTTCCTCAACCGCTGCCCATTGCTGCAAAAAGGATTGCAGCTCGTCCAGCGCGCGGCTGCGCTCGCTTTCATCGGCTAAGCGCCATGCGGTCCAATCGATGCTGCGGAAATCATGCAGCGCGTACCAGCCTTCTAATGTTTGTGCTGCTTCACTCATTGAATATTGCCCCTTTCAAGCTCCATAATGATGCTGCAATCATTGTATCGTAAGGAGGGCAGGCTGAGCAAATGGCGGTCTTGTGACATTTGGCCTCATCTAATTGACTTCCACCTAGCCATTAATTAAACTAATAAACGAGAGTCTGAAGGGGGAAGTTTCGATGCTTCAATTGATTATAGCGACAGTGCTGTTTTTAGTCATGATGTTCGGTATTGGATTTATTCTGAATATGTTGTTAAAAACAACGTGGTTTCCGATATATTTATTTATTCTCGTTTTGATCCCGCTTGGTATTTGGGCGCCATGGGACAAGTCGGCTACAGCGACGATAGAGAATTTTGCTCATTATACGATTTTCGACTACATACCGGTTATCGGAGCGCTGATAGGCGCCTATGTGAGCGGATGGGCGATTCAAGCGCTGCGCAAGGGCGGATACAAAATGTTTTAATCGAAGAATCCCTCATTCGGGGGATTTTTCTATTTTTCGACCCGTCATGAACAGCTGTTTTTATGCTAAAATGATAGAATGAAAGCAAGGGATGGAGCTGATGCTATGCGCATCAATAATATATTGCAGTACACGGAACATCATCGGTATTACATATTTCGCGATTTTTCATTAAGCAGCTTGGACTATAAAATGCTGTCGCTCATCTATCAGCCGATGATCGGCGCGTTTGCGATTGCCTTTTACCAGCAGCTTTATCACGGAATTGCGGAAGGTACCTCTGGATATTCTTCTATAGAACCGCAGCGAAAGCTATTTCTTGGGCAAGGGCTGGAGATGAACGAGCACAGCCGCAAGCATCTGATCGAGCAGGCATCTAAGCTGGAAGCGGTAGGCCTCCTGCAGACATCGCGGCTTGGCGTACCCGATAATGCGGATGTTATCTATGAATACGAGCTTGCACAACCGCTATCGCCGGTAGAGTTCTTTCGCAATATGCATTTAACGATGCTGCTTCGCGACAAGATTGGCAAATATGCCGTTATCTCGCTCCGCGAATCGTTTGGCGCAAACGAGCCGGATGAGCTGGCTGGCGCGCAATTATCGAAGGAAAATATATCGGTGCCATTCTACGAGCTGTTTAAGCTCAATATGCAATCGGTAGACAATGAGCTTGAGCAAGCGCTGACGGAGGTTGCACCGTCGCGCCAAGCCGCTGCGAGAACCTCGCAGGCTTCAGCAGGCATTCCCTACGGGGAAATTATATTGCGATTCCCCCGCAATTCCGCTAACCGAAGGTTTGTTGAACGTTTGCGGAGCGATGAGGAACAGCTGTCGCAGGTTAACTATGTCGCGTACAAATATAGCTTAGAGGTAGTAGATATATGCCGCTTGCTTGATGAGGACGGCATCTTTGGAGAGAGCGGCGAGCTGCAGGTCGATGAGCTTCAGCTGCGAGCCAATCAGCTGTACCGTCAGGACAAGAAACGGGAGGGCGAACGCCAGCGCACGTTGTCACGCACGCAAGTGATCGCGAGCGAGGAATCCGCGGATTCGGACGAATTGACGGAGGAGTACGAAGTACAGGAGCAGCATTATTTGCAGGTACCGAACCAGCTGCTTGGCCGCTGCGACGTTCAGCAATACAATATGCTGATGAGAAATGAACCGCATACGCGGTTTTTGCAGCGCTTTTTCCCGGGCGCCGTACCGGATTGGATTGAGCGGGTATTTGAGAGAATTGACCTTAATTATAAGCTGGCAGGACCGGTTATAAATGTACTCATTCATTATGTTATAGGGGCGAACGACGCCCAGCGCGTAACGAAGACGTTTTTGGATGCAGTAGCGTCGAATATGCTCGTTAAGCAAATCGATACGTTCGAGAAGGCTGTATTATATGTGCGGGAGCAAGCGCAAGTGGAGCAGGATAAGGAGCGCCGCAAGGAAGCGTCAGCCAGCTTTGCTGGAGGGGGCTACAGCGGCTCTAAAGGCGGCGCGCGCAGTACAGGCAACAGCCGCGGAACTTCGCGCAAGCCTTCGATTCCTATCGTGCAGGAGGGACAGTCCGCTTCGGCGGTATCGGCAGACGAGCTGGAAGAGCTGCGCAAGCTGGCGCGGAAGCTGGACGGCAATTCATAGAAGCGGGGTGAGCAGATGATGGAGTCAATGGGCGAATTGCTAAAGGCATGGCCGACAGGTAAAGCCCTTACGGATCAGGCGGAGCAAAAGCTGACCGAGCTGCTCGCAGAGCCGCTGGTTGAGAAGCTGCGGGCTAAATATCCGGATTTGGACGAGCGGACGATCAGGCTTAACTTGAACCGCGTTTATCAATATGTTACTGAGTATCGCAATTGCAGCAATTGTCCTGGTTTAGATAAATGTCCGAATGATTTTGAAGGGCACTATACGCTGCTCAGCTCTGATACGATTAATGGCCTTACACAGCTGTATGATCGCAAGGTGGCATGCAAAAAATTTATCGCGAGGCAAACGGAGGATCAAATCCGCAGCCGCGTCCGCAGCTTCTATATTGATGAGAAGGCGCTGCAGCGCGGATATTCATCCGATGAAATTTTGACCAATGATATGGAGCGGGCGAAGGCAGTTGGCCAGGTGCTTCGTTATATCGATCGTACGAAGGAGCAGGGCTTGCAGGAGGAAGGCTTGTATTTGGCAGGCCGCTTCGGAACCGGCAAGACGTTCCTCATGTGCTACCTGCTGCATGAGCTGGCGAAGGCGGGATATTCCGGCGTTATCGTCTATATGCCCGATTTCGTTGAGGATTTAAAGTCGCTGATGCATGAGCCGGGCAAGCTGAAGGAAACGGTCGAGATGATGAAGGAAACCGATCTGCTGATCTTTGACGATATGGGTGCGGAAAATTTAAACCCATGGGTTCGCGATCATGTGCTTGGTGCGATTTTGAATTACCGGATGCAGCGGAAGCCGACTTTTTATACGTCCAACTATGAGCTGGAGGCGCTGGAGCGGCATTTCAGCTTCACCAGCAAGGACGGCGATGAGCTGCACAAGGGGCAGCGGATTATGGACCGCATACGGCCCTATGTCGAGGTTGTAATGGTAACGGGAGAAAACAAGCGCGGACGGAAATAGGAGAACAGAGCTTTGGTTAGCGGATGCCTTCACACGAGGGAACGGCTAACTAAAGCTTTTTTTATGTTTTCAATATTGGGAAAATAAACCTTCTTTATCCCATGATGGTTGAAAGCGTATACAGATTAATGGCTGACTTGAGCAATATCGGACAAGAGCAGGTTTTGTTTCGTTCATCGACCTCTCTTATAAAGCATTCTTATAGGACTTATCATTTTTTTGAAATTAAGTATTGACAGTATGAGGGGGTCACTGGTAATATTCTCACATAACCAACTAAACAGGTAGGAATAATGGTTCCCGACCGGACGAACCGGAGTAATCAACCTTTTCTCGGAGAAACGCCAATGTCCCGTATGTATGACTTAGTCGTGTTTCCGTAAGCTTGTTAATTTAAAAAAGGGGTGTAAGAATGATGAAGAAAATTACTCATGTTCGTTCAGTTGTGATCCTATTGGCCTTGGTGCTGGTACTTGCCGCTTGCGGTCAAGGAGGCAACAACGCAGCAAACAAAGAAACGAATAAGCCGTCCAACGAGGCTGCGGCAACAAACGCGGCTGCAACGGAAGAACCGGCAAAGGAAGAGCCTAAGCCTCCGGTTGAGCTGCTAAATGTATCCTATGACCCAACTCGTGAGCTTTATGTTGATTTTAACGAAGCATTTTCGAAGCACTGGAAGGCTGAAACAGGCCAAGATGTAACGATTAAACAATCTCATGGCGGTTCAGGCAAGCAGGCTCGTGCCGTTATCGACGGTCTTAAAGCTGATGTTGTAACGCTTGCGCTTGGTTACGATATCGAAGCTGCCGTAGAACCTGGCTTGATCAACGCAGACTGGCAAACTAAATTCGAGCACAACAGCGCTCCATATACATCCACAATCGTATTCCTTGTTCGCAAAGGTAACCCGAAAGGCATTAAAGATTGGAATGATCTTGTCAAAGATAAAGTTGAAGTCATCACACCAAACCCGAAAACATCGGGCGGCGCTCGTTGGAACTACCTCGCTGCATGGGGTTATGCACTGAAGCAAAACGGCAATGACGAAGCCAAAGCACAAGAGTTTGTTGCAGAATTGTTCAAGCATGTTCCTGTACTGGATTCCGGCGCACGCGGATCAACGACAACTTTCGTAGAACGCGGAATCGGCGATGTGCTGCTAGCTTGGGAGAATGAAGCATTCCTATCAATCAATGAGCTAGGTCCAGACAAATTCGAAATCGTATATCCTTCGTTGAGCATTTTGGCTGAGCCTCCGGTAGCTGTTGTCGACAAGGTGGTTGACGAACACGGTACTCGTGAAGTAGCAGAAGCTTACCTGAAATATCTGTACACGGAAGAAGGGCAAGAAATTGCCGCTAAAAACTACTACCGTCCGATTTCCGAAGCTATAGCTGCAAAGTATAAAGACCAGTTCAAAGATCTTGAGCTGCTTTCAATCGACAAAGACTTTGGCGGTTGGAAAGAAGCACAAACGAAACACTTTGCTGATGGCGGAGTTTTCGACAAAATTTACACGCCAGGATCATAATGCTCGATTTGAACAAGACTGGAGCTGACTTCACATGAAAGGTTCCAAGCCCCGTAACGTTCTGCCGGGTTTTGGTTTATCGCTTGGTTTCACATTGTTTTACCTCAGCATCATTGTCCTGATTCCGCTGGCTGCCGTTTTCTTCAAAACGGCAGAGCTCAGCTGGCCTGAATTTTGGAACACGGTCACGAATGCGCGTGTCGTCGCCTCCTATCGTGTCAGCTTTCTAACCGCTTTTTTCGCGGGACTTGTCAATGCGGTGTTCGGACTGTTGATCGCCTGGGTGCTTGTAAGATATCGGTTTCCAGGCAAAAAGCTGATCGATAGCTTAGTTGATTTGCCCTTTGCACTTCCAACGGCAGTTGCGGGCATTGCATTAACGGCCATCTACGCGCCAAACGGTTGGATCGGTTCCCTCTTGGAGCCATTAGGCGTTAAAGTCGCCTATTCCCCGATCGGCATTACAATCGCACTTATATTTATTGGTCTTCCTTTTGTCGTCCGCACGGTGCAGCCGGTGCTGCAGGATATGGAGAAAGAGACGGAGGAAGCGGCAGTTATGCTTGGCGCCTATCGTCTGCGAACGTTTTGGAAGGTCATTTTACCTGAGCTATTGCCGGCGCTGTTAACAGGGTTCGCGCTCGCATTTGCAAGAGGTATTGGCGAGTATGGCTCGGTCGTCTTTATATCCGGCAATATGCCGCTGAAGACCGAGATCACCCCGCTGCTAATTATGACGAAGCTGGAGCAGTACGATTACGCTGGCGCTACCGCGATTGCACTCGTTATGCTTGTTGTGTCCTTCCTGATGCTGCTAGTCATTAATTTACTGCAGTGGCGAATGAATCGCCGCACAGTGTCAGACTAAGAAGGGGGCATACACATATGGCTGGAGCAATTACCGTACACACGAATGAAGAAGCGGCGAAGCGCCCGCGACATATAACAGAGTCGGGCCCCGTAAAATGGCTTCTAATTGGAATCGCCATGCTGTTTCTCGGATTGATTGTTTTGCTGCCGCTGGTATCGGTGTTCGTTGAAGCCTTCAAGAAAGGCGTAGGCGTATACTTTGATTCCATAACGGAGCCGGATGCGCTATCCGCGCTCAAGCTTACGTTGATCGTTGCTTTAATTGCTGTCCCCGTTAATACAGTGTTCGGCATTGCGGCGGCGTGGGCGATCAGCAAGTTCCGTTTTCGCGGTAAAAATATTTTAATTACATTAATCGATTTGCCGTTTGCCGTATCGCCTGTCATATCCGGATTAATCTACGTGCTGCTGTTTGGCGCGCAGGGCTTTCTTGGACCATGGCTTGATGAGCGGGGCATCCAAATTATATTTGCTGTGCCAGGCATCGTGCTGGCGACCGTATTCGTGACCGTTCCTTTTGTAGCCCGTGAGCTAATCCCGCTTATGCAGGCGCAGGGCGTTCAAGAGGAGGAGGCAGCAGCTAGCCTTGGAGCAAAGGGCTGGCAAATTTTTTGGAAGGTAACGTTGCCTAACATCAAATGGGGACTATTATACGGCATCATCCTTTGCAATGCACGGGCAATGGGCGAGTTCGGTGCGGTGTCCGTTGTCTCCGGCCACATTCGCGGCGAAACGAATACGCTGCCGCTCCATATCGAAATTTTATACAATGAGTATCAATTCTCGGCATCGTTTGCGGTAGCATCCTTGCTTGTTATGCTTGCTGTCATTACCTTGATCGTAAAAAGCATCGTGGAATGGAAGTCCGCTCAGCAAAAGCCTGCAGAAAAAACCGAGTAAATCAGTTTAAATGGAGGGATTTTGAATGGCAAAACCGTTAGAAGTGGATCAACAGTGGTTGGAGCGAATTGCAGATCAAGTTAGTGGCCTAAGTTATGGACATGTGACTATTACCGTGCATGACGGAAGAATCGTACAAATCGACCGGACGGAAAGAACGCGTTATGACGGTTCCACCCAGAAGCAGCAGTCGCCATCCGAATCGCAGCAGCAATCAAAGCAGCAAGGCAGCCAGCCGAGCAGCGAAGCGCTTCGTATCGTACAATAGCTTTGAAGTCTTGAAAAATAGCGGTACAGGGGGTTATTCCTGTACCGCTATTTTTCTATTCAGGTCAATGGTTGCTTGACATCATGAGATTGTGGGCAAGCGAAAGTCTCCACCTCCAGGCTTACCTATGGCAAGCAATGAAGCAGGAATCGGCGGAATCCCCGGTTCTTCTGTAGTCTCGGGTATTCTCCCGTTAATATCTCGCTTTTGACCCTTTTTCGGTGAAAGTGCTCCGACTAACGGGAGTTTTTCCAGCTAAATGAACGAACTGGCGTGTTATCAGGAAAATAGATGGAGCTTTTCCTGTTCATTCCATGAAACCGAAATGATTTAAGCTAGTATTTTATTTCAAACTTACAGGTTAGAACAATGAGCGCTGGAATAAGCGAAAAAGCCAGAGGAAAGTAAGGTTAAGGAACGAATGACTGGAGCTCCAGTGCTCTAAACTAGCTGGTAAAAAATTTCATTGGACAGCCCCTTATTTTATTTTGGCAGATTGCTTCCGTGCACGAAGCGATACATTGCATGCTGAACGATAGTTCTCTAATATAAAGTAAGGAAAGACGATTAGAGACAAATGAGGAGAGTCACTATGCCGGATTGGTCGTATCAGACCTTGTTTCGTCCCCTATTATTCACTCTTCCGTCGAGGCTGAGCAGAGCTCTAACGCTGCGAGCAATAGGTACGCTAAGTAAAATACCAAGCGGCACATTTGTTATACGAACCTTAGGCCATATGGAGCCATCGCCGCAGCTGGAGCGGGAGATAGCAGGTATTTTTATGGATTCGCCCATCGGATTGTCCGGCGGGGTCGATCCGAATGGGATAGCTCAGCGGGCTTTTGCACAATTCGGAATCGGCTTTATTGAGCATGGACCGATCACGGTCAAGCCGATTCGCTGTGATGAACCAATTATTAATGATTGTTTAATAGAATCTATTCGATATCCGAATGGTTATGAAAATGAAGGAGTCGAACGTTTCGCAGAGCGTATGGCAAAGCCGGGTCATCGCTTGCCGCAGCTGGCTCGCATTGCGCCAATGCCGCAGGCCTCGCCCGAGCAGGCGATTCATGAGCTTGGCAGCATGATTGAACAGTTAAGCGCAGCTGGAGCAGCTGGGTTTTATATCGATGTGCTTCATCCCCGAAGAAGTTTGGAGGATGCCCGAACTATTTTAAGAGGAATATCAGTGCTTGCTTCCACTCATTCGCATACGATGAAACCATTATTTCTATTTGTCCCGCTCACCCTTCCAGACGACCCGCTTATTTCTTTTCTCCATGCGTTCATTGATGAGACAAGGTGGAGCGGAATAATCATCGGAGAAGGAAGCTTTACAGAAAAGGGTGAATACTGCGTAGGCAAAGCGGCGAAGGCTGCGACCTTGTCCAAAATAGTAAGTATCCGAAGCAAATGTTCTCCGAATCTGATCATCAAAGCAGGTGGGGGCGTACATGAGCCTCAGGATGCGCTTGATCTGCTTAATGCTGGTGCGAACGCCATTATGCTCCATAGCGGATTTGTCTATGCAGGTCCTGGGCTGCCGAAACGTATCAACGAAGCGATCATCTATGAGCAGGTTCAAAGCCTGCCTAAGCCTGCGGCTCCGTCCTTCTGGAAGCATTGGGGCTGGATGTGCTTGCTTGGGATCGGGATGATAATCGGCGGTATCCTGTCATGGATCGTTGCTGCAACGACGGTGCTGCTGCCCTATGATTTGAAATTTATCGGCATGACTTTGGAGGAGCTGAAGCATACCAATCATAATCTGCTGCACTTTATGTCACATGACCGAATTACGCTCTCAGGAACGATGCTTTCAATCGGCATCCTATACTTTCAACTGGCTTGGCATGGACTCAAAAACAGTCTCCACTGGACAAGAACGGCTCTGCTGGCTTCGGGGATTGTAGGGTTTGCAAGCTTCTTCCTGTATCTTGGCTATGGATATTTTGACCCGCTGCATGCGCTTGCGGCCGCTATCCTATTGCCGATGTTCTTGCTTGCCATGCGAAGCAATCCGGATCAGCCTTACCGTTTGCCTGTCAACGTCCGTAATGACCGCATATGGCGCCGAGCTATGTGGGGGCAGCTTTGCTTTGTCATACTGGGCTTTGCTCTTGCAATCGGCGGGCTAACGATTTCGGGGGTTGGGATTACGCAGGTGTTCGTTCAAACGGATCTCATTTATTTGGACACCTCGCATACGCAGCTAAATGAAACGAATGCGAAGCTTATTCCGCTTATCGCGCATGACAGAGCTGGGTTTGGAGGTGCGCTTCTCTGTGATGCGATTGCGATCCTGATCATTGCGTTATGGGGGATTCAGCAAGGAGCACGCTGGTTATGGTGGACGCTGCTGCTGGGCGGCGCACCGGGCTTTTATGCTGGCTTAAGCGTACATTTGTCTATTGGTTATATTGATTTTTGGCATCTCTCTCCGGCATTGTTTGCATTGATACTTTATATAATCGGACTCATTTTATTGTACCCTTATTTGATGAGAAGACCGTCATAAACAGTCAAGACGGCTTGATAAGAACGCTGGCATTTACCTTGCCGGCGTTTTTTGCATCTCATTATTAAGAAACAAAAAAGGAGCAGCAGGCTGCTCCTTTCTGTTATGAAATGATGAATTTCACGATTACTGCTACAGCGAAAATGACGGTCATAAGACCGAGCATGCCGCCAAAGCCGAACACGACGTCCATCAAGTCATGGCGAGGCTCTTCGTTAAAATGCTCGCGCGGGTCTCTTACGTTTTCCATCGTTGACGTCCTCCTTGAAAAAGACCGATTGCTTCAATCACAACCATATGCGGTCGTCTTTATGTAGTATCGGTTTATTCAACTTATATTAGTATACTCAAACAGCCAAACAGTTGTAAAGCTAATCCCGGTGACAATTGTAAAACAAAATCGACGATACTTATGCTAAAATGTGTACAGAATCATTAGGCAGTCGGAGGCGAGAGCATGGATCATCAGCAAACGGATCGGAAGCAGGCAGAGCAGCAACTTGCGGAGTCTAAAGAGACGATACGGAACAAACTAGCTTTGCTCCCCGATCAATCAGGCTGTTACCTTATGAAGAACAGCGAAGGCGTCATTATTTATGTAGGCAAAGCGAAGGTGCTCAAAAATAGGGTGCGTTCCTATTTTAACGGCAGCCACAACGGGAAAACTCAGCGATTGGTATCGGAAATTCGCGATTTCGAATTTATTGTAACCTCCAGCAACATGGAAGCACTTATTTTAGAATGCAACTTGATTAAGCAGCACCATCCGAGATACAACGTACTGCTGAAGGATGATAAAACGTTTCCGTATATCAAAATAACGAACGAGAAGCATCCGAAGCTTGAGGTCACTAGACGGATTATTAAAGACAAAGGCAAATATTTTGGCCCATATCCGAACGCATACGCCGCCCAGCAGACAAAGAAGCTGCTGGATCGGCTTTATCCGCTTAGAAAGTGCAATACGCTGCCGGATAAGGTGTGCTTATACTATCATCTCGGACAATGTATTGCGCCATGTGAATTTGACGTGCAGCAGACAGAGTACGACAGGATGATCCAAGAAATTTCGCGGTTTCTGAACGGCGGCCAAGACGTCGTAAAGATTGAGCTGCAGCGCAAGATGGAAGAGGCTGCGGAGAAGCTCGAATTCGAGCGTGCGAAGGAGTTCCGGGATCAACTGGTTGCGATCGATGCGGTCATGGAGAAGCAGAAGATTACGATGCAGGATGCGCTTGACCGCGATATCTTCGGCTTTGCGGTAGATAAGGGCTGGATGTGCGTGCAAATTTTGTATATGCGCCAAGGCAAGCTTATCGAGCGGCATGGGACGACGTTCCCTTATTACGGGGAAGCTTATGATGACTTCATAACGTTCGTAACGCAGTACTACAGCGATAATCCAGCGCTGCCGAAGCAAATTTTGCTGCCGCTGCCGCAAGAGCAGCTGCATATCGAAGGTGAAGCTGCAGATGGGGAAGCTGATGCCGCTGCTTCTACGCATGCTGACGACGTCATTGCGGCGCTCCATAACTGGTTGAAGGTTAAAGTGCTCATGCCGCAGCGCGGCCGCAAGAGCGAGGTCGTGACGATGGCTACGGACAACGCCAAGGTGATGCTCGACGAGAAATTCCGTCTCATTGAGCGTGATGAGGAGCGAAGCGTCAAAGCGTCCGAATCTTTGGCCGGCTGGCTTGGCCTTGAGGAAGTGCGCCGGATTGAAGCTTTCGATAACTCGAACATTCAAGGAACGAATCCAGTCTCGGCTATGGTCGTCTTCACCGAAGGCAAGCCGGATCGCAAGGAATACCGCAAATACAAGGTGGAAACAGTAAAGGGACCCGATGATTATGAAACGATGCGTGAGGTCATCAGGCGCCGCTATAAGCGCGTATTGAAGGAAGGGCTTACCGCTCCCGACCTGATCGTAGTCGATGGCGGCAAGGGGCAAATATCGGCTGCGCTTGATGTGCTGGAGAATGAGCTTGGCTTGTTTATTCCCGTATGCGGCCTCGTGAAAGATGCGAAGCACAAAACGGCGCAGCTCATGACAGGAGATCCTGCCGAGATTGTACCTTTGCCACGAGACAGCCAAGAATTTTATTTGCTGCAGCGCATTCAAGACGAGGTGCATCGATACGCGATTACGTTCCACCGCGAGCAGCGCGGCAAGTCCATGGTCGAATCGAAGCTTGACTCGATCCCGGGCATCGGCGAGAAGCGCCGCAAGCTTCTGCTGAAACATTTTGGCTCGATCAAAAAAATAAAAGAGGCCTCAGTCGAAGACTTTCGGCCTCTATCTATTGGTGATAAATTAGCTTCGCAAATTATAGCTGCTCTAGGGGAGGAGTCGTCGTAACTGACGGCTTCTTCTCTTTTTTATGGCTAAAGTATTTGATCACAAAGGCGATCAGCACCGGCAGCACCGAGAAGAAGATAGCCGAGACAATATTTGGCGCCGTTCCAATCGTAAGCAGCGATAAGCCGACCGCTACGCTGTTGAAGATCGCGTGGGTGAACATGGATGTAATCAAGCCGTATCTGACGAAAATAAAGCTGAAAACGAGCCCAATAATCATCAGCTCGATCAATCTTGTCGAGGATGGATAGAACGGATACATCACATGTCCAAGCGCCCAGAAGAAGGTTGGAAGCAGCGCAGCGGCAAACGTGTTTTTGAACCATCTGCGGAATAATCCAATGCCGAAGAAACGGAAGACAGCTTCCTCTGAAATGGCAGCCGCCCAAGCAAGCACCGGCATGAGCCATAATATGCCCATATTATAAGGAGACTGGGTGGCATCCGATGTGTCCCATGTGCCGATTGTCAGCCTTAAGGCGATAAAGATGACGGATTGCAGCGCGAATAGGATAATCGCGAATAAATAGGCGAGGCCTACACTGCGCCATACATGGTCGCCGTAGCCTTTCTGTCCGAAGCGCGGCCATAAGTCGCGGCCCTGCGCCTTCCATAGGCCATCGCCAGCGATCAATGAAATATAAATGGCTCCGGCCATTGGGATGGTCAGAAGCACAGTCACGACTGCTGTAACGGCCGTTGTCGCTCCAGCTAGGTCATTTTCACCCATCGAGGCTCGAATGCCGTCCAGCACATTCAGATTCATGATGATATAGGTGATAAAGTAAACGATGGTCAATATAATACCAAATTTGAAAGAGGTAAACTTTCGGTATAGCACGGCATAAATAATAGCCAAGACGAACAAGACAAAGCTCATGAAGAAGTAACCGAAGCCAGTAAGGAAACCAGCAATCCTGTCTTGATTCTTCACATAATTGATGTAATCATCCGGGGCGATAAATGCAGGCTTATATTTGGTTATGACGGTTCGACCATCAACGATTCGCGCATCAACATGAATCGTTAACTTCGCATCCTGTATGGCGTAGTCGGCTTTAGGCATGCCCTCCCAATCACCGTTTTCCAATATTCGATTACTTTGAAATTCAACCCCGCTGAAGCTTTGATTCGTCAGGAAAGCTTTCGCTTCCTTCGTTTTATCTGCATCAGAGAGTTCTTCACCGTCGATTTGCAAATTCCATGCTACAATTTTTTCGCTTTGCATATGTAAGTAAACGAAGCCGCCGCCGCCGCTAAATTTCAAATCAACCTGAAACGTATCGGTCGGGAAGCTGGGGTCATATTTGTCAGCATACGTTTTGGACAGCTTATTTTTGGAAAGATAGCCGTTCATTATTTTATCGGTTTGATGAACAGCTTTAGCCGATTTGACCTTTAGACCCGTCTGTTTCTCTGCGAAAGCGGTGGCGCGGCTCTCAGCGGTCGATTTCTCAATAACTTTTGTGTTTAAATCGCCGGATGCAATGGAGGCAAACATGGGAACGATGTCAACGGCTGCATAAATAATAAAGCATGCAATCGCCGCCCATAGAAAACGTCTCCATTCATTAGGCTTGATAGAATCAATCATGGATTCACCTCAACTGTCTTTAAAATGAGTAGCATATGTCCATACATTAACACATTAATCCCTGATTTATCCAATGAAAATAAAGGTTTGCACACAAGAAACTGCGAAATAACGATGTCCAGCAAGCTTGAAGCTTGCTTCTTAATCCCAATGCCCGTATTTGGACTAATATCGTCCCTTTTGTCAAAAATATCACCTTTATATATGGACTGCTTTAGGATTATAATCGTTAACGTCATACAAATTGAATAGCACAGCCGAATTTCCTTAGGAAAACGGGGGAACCATAAAGCTGTCAAAATAGATGAACTAGCTGTTTGCATAGGCGGTTCTCATTTGGCGGCATGGGGTGAATTTTAGCGGTGGAGCTTGGGCTCTTGCCGCCGAATAGGGCTGCCTGTCCAGGCCCGAATCCGTCAGCTAACCTCGTAGGCGTCTTGGAACAGGACTCATCGCACAGAGCACTTGAGTTTCCAGTGCTTTTTTTATGCTCAAAAACAAGTAATTATGATAAGACATACACAGAAGAAGGACAACGGATGAAGAGGGATTGGAATGTTCTCAAGTGGTCGCCTCCGCGCATATTGGTTTGCGGCTTCGCGCTTATTATATTGCTGGGTGCCGTATTATTATCCATGCCATTCGCATCGGCAAGCGGTGAGCGGCTGCCTTTCATCGATGCGCTGTTTACCGCGACCTCGGCGACATGCGTTACGGGGCTTGTCGTCGTGGATACGGGTACATATTTCTCCGTTCCTGGCCAGGTCGTATTGATGTGCTTATTCCAGCTAGGCGGACTGGGTTTTATGACGATGGCAACGCTGGTTGCGCTTGTACTGCGCAAGAAGATTTCACTTCGAGAGCGTCTTTTGCTGCAAGAGGCTATGAATCAGTCGAGCATGGAAGGTATCGTTCGGCTCATTAGGAGGGTCATCGTTTATTCACTGGCGATCGAATTCGTCGGATTCATCTTGTTTACCTTAAGGTTTGCATTCGATATGCCGCTTGGCAAAGCGTTGTTTTTCGGAGCGTTTCATGCCGTTTCCTTATTCAACAATGCGGGATTTGATATTTTTGGCGACTACAGAAGCTTAACGCTGTACGTATCTGATCCCATCGTCAATATCGCGGCAATGATGCTCATCATAACCGGCGGTTTAGGCTTTGTCGTCATGTCGGATTTGATGGAGTATCGCAAAAACCGCAGGCTGTCGCTGCACAGCAAGGTTGTCCTGTCCATGACGGGGACATTAATAGCAGTAGGAACAATCGTCATTTTTGTTTTCGAGTTTTCCAATACGAAGACGCTTGGCTCGTTGGACTGGGGCGGTAAGATTTTATCCTCCTTCTTCCAGTCGGTGACGCCGCGGACGGCGGGAGCCAATACGCTTGATTATACAGCTTTGCGACAAGCAACTATGTTTTTCACCATCATTCTGATGTTTATCGGGGCATCGCCGGGCTCGACAGGCGGCGGTATCAAGACCACGACCTTTACTACACTGATCGGAGCTGTTATTGCGATGATTCGCGGACGCGAGGATATTGTGATGTTCCGGCATCGGCTTGGCAAGGACAGGATTTTTAAGGCGCTAACGATTACATTAATCTCATTAGGTTTAGTTATTATTGTAACGATGATCTTGTCGATGACGGAGGATCATGCGTTCATTAAATTATTGTTTGAAGCCACCTCTGCGTTCGGTACGGTGGGGTTGTCGATTGGCGTTACTCCGGAGCTCAGCACAGTAGGAAAAATAGTCATTGCATTAACGATGTTTGCCGGACGGCTTGGACCTTTGACGCTAGCTTATGCGCTGGGGCCACGCACAGAAAAAGAAATGTACCGGTATCCTGAAGGCAAAATTACGATTGGATAGGGGAAGCTGCAAGTGGGGACGAAGAAAAAGCAATTTGTCATAATAGGGTTAGGTAGATTTGGATCAAGCTTAGGCCGCGAGCTAATCGAGCTCGGCAATGAGGTGCTTGGCATTGATAAGGACGAGGAGGCCGTTCAGGAAATGAGCGGTGTCCTCACTTATGCCGTAACTGCCGATTGTACGGATGAAGAAACGCTTCGTTCGCTCGGTGTACGCAACTTTGACTGCGGCGTCGTTGCAATTGGCGATGACATTCAAGCGAGTATTTTAACGACCATCTTGCTTAAGGATCTAGGTGTCAAGCAGGTTGTTGCGAAAGCAATGACGGAATTGCATGGCCGCGTGCTTGAGAAAATCGGCGTCGACCGCGTCGTTTATCCGGAGCGGGACATGGGCATTCGTGTTGCGCATCAGCTCGTTTCACCCAACCTGCTCGATTATATTGAGCTCTCCAAGGAATATACGATTGCCGAGCTTGCTGTACCTCATTGCTTGAACGGCAAGTCGCTGCATGACCTGAACCCGCGAGCAAGGTTCGGCTGCAGCATCGTTGCGATCAACAAGCCATCCGGCATCATTATTGCGCCAACGGCAACAGATGTGCTTGCTGAGCGCGATGTGATGGTTGTTATCGGAACAAACGCGCAAATCGAAGATTTTGAGGCAACTGTTATTCGTTAAGTTGTTATTAGGAATGGAATTGACATGCAGGTGGAAACCGCTGCGACGCCAATCATACATCACTTGCTAATATTGCTCATACTTATCGTTATAGCTGGGATGCTGGCGGGCCGTGCTTCTATAGTTTGCCTGACCGCAAGGCGGGATGGAACAAAAATGAGCTCGTATTTATGATGTGGGTAAGAGAAACGGGGGTTATTCCTGCTGTTTAATCGGGAATGATCACAAGCGCAGGCATCCAGCATGCGGAATAGATTGCTTCTATTAATTAATGACCATTCTCATTACGGTTCTGCTCCAAGCCAGCACCACCGCTTTTGTCGCAAAACGGCTGGGGATGGATTCGGAAGCGTAATATTGGAAATGCTGAAGGACAGTGGCCTCTTTTAGAGGCTGCTGTCCTTTTTGGTTGGAAAACGCGCCGCCAGCTCGTTAATCCATAGTCGGACGGAGGGGCTCAGCGCTGCTGAGTCTGCATGAATAAGCGAGGTGGTGCGCTTCGTATCCTCAAGCTCGCGAATAGGGATAATGACAAGCTCATTGTCTTCGAGCAGTTGTTTGCGCATGTACGATTGGGGCAGCAGCGTAGCCGCTCTGCAAGTATGGAGCAAACGCAATATCGCTTCAAAAGAATCAATCTCCATGCGCACATCCGGCTGAAGATGGTATTTGTCGAAGAGCTCGTCGGTAAGAATTCTGTACCAGGTTCCTTTGGAGAACAAGATCATCGGCATGCCGGTCAAATCTTGAATGCCTAACGGGCTTTTATCGAGAATGACTTGATTGCGCGGAAGCACAAGCGACAGATGATCCTCAAACAGAGGGATACATCTTAATGTCGAATCCTCGATGCTTGACGCTACGATCCCGATATCGGCTTTTTGATCGCGAACGAGCGACACGATTTCATGCGTCTTGCCCGTAATCGCTTTAATGTCGATTTCCGGGTGGGTTGACGTTAGCCTTTGAATTAAATCGGGAAGCGTCGTTTGCAGTGTCGTCAGACTTGCGCCAATCGTCAGCGTAGTATGTCCCGCTGAAGTAAACTCGGAGACGGTTTGCAAATATTTGCGGTGAAGCTGGCGCAATTCTAAGGCATATTCGTACGTCATTTGCCCGATCCGGGTAAGCTCAAGCCGTTTGCCGATCCGTCGAAATAAGGGAGAGCCTAATTCTTGCTCAAGCTTAGCGATCTTGCGAGAGATGGCAGGCTGCGACAGATTGAGCAAAGCGGAAGCTTTATTCATACTGGATTGCTCGACGATTACGGTAAAGACATGCATCTCTTCATTCATGAAAAAACCCCTTATGTCATTTTGTTATAAGAAATTATAAAAAATAAGCAATTCCATTATAAGCTTAAAAGGAGTAGGATGGGAAGTGTGGCTAATATGTGTCGACTTTTGTTGACGGAGAAACATGCTGGGGTTACAATGTAGAATGATTTGCCATGCGTAAATAGCTGAAGACTGCCTATAGGCAGCTCAGCGCTTTTGTTTGCGCTGAAATATAAGCAATGTATAGGTGTGAAGCCGATACATTCTTATATTTTTAACAAAAAGCATGCTAGCACTCACAGTATTGAAAGGAGAAGGAATGACATGGAAGGAAACTCGTATTTCTCGCGCAAGCTTCACTCGCTTCTCGGGATCATTCCGCTCGGCGGTTTTATCGTCGTGCATGGTCTGACCAACTATCAGGCGTTTGAACGCGGACCAGAGGGCTTCGACAAAGGCGTACATTTGATTAACAGCTTGCCAGTGCTGCCGCTGCTCGAGATTTTCGGTATTTACCTCCCGCTTTTGTTTCACGGTATTTACGGCTTGTACGTGGCATACCAATCGAACACAAACACGGGACGCTTTAAGTATGGTCGGAACTGGGCGTTTACTGCACAACGGGTTACAGGGGTAATTACCTTTGTATTCGTATTCTGGCACGTATTCCAAACTCGGCTGCAAGTTTATCTCGGCAACATCACGCATGAAGAGCTGGGGTCTACGATGAATCAAATCGCAAGCAGTCCTGCTTATTTCGTACTTTACGTAATTGGCGTACTTGCAGCTGTCTTCCACTTCAGCAATGGCCTATGGGCGTTTCTGGTCAGCTGGGGCATTACGATCGGCCCGAAAGCGCAACGCATCTCGTCTTACATTTGCATGGGCGTGTTTGTAGTCGTTTCGGCGTTGTTTATTCTTTCGCTTATCGCGTTTAGCGGCGATGAATTTAAGGAAGCTGCGAGTGCTGCAATTGCACTTACAAATATCGGATAGTTTGTAGACAAGGAGCGAAGCGTTATGGCTAAAAATAAAATTATCATCGTTGGCGGCGGTCTGGCTGGCTTGATGGCTACCATTAAAGCTGCAGAGGCTGGCGTACACGTTGATCTGTTTTCACTTGTACCGGTCAAACGTTCCCACTCAGTATGCGCACAGGGCGGTATCAACGGCGCTGTAAATACGAAAGGGGAAGGCGATTCTCCGTGGGAGCATTTCGACGACACCGTTTACGGTGGAGATTTCCTAGCGAACCAGCCGCCAGTTAAAGCAATGTGCGACGCTGCACCTGGCATTATTCACCTTATGGACCGGATGGGCGTTATGTTCAGCCGTACGTCTGAGGGCTTGCTCGACTTCCGTCGCTTTGGCGGCACAAAGCATTCACGCACAGCATTCGCGGGCGCTACAACAGGACAACAGCTTCTATATGCATTGGACGAGCAAGTTCGCCGGTGGGAAGCAGCAGGACTAGTCAACAAATACGAGCACTGGGAATTTCTTGGCGCAGTCGTTGATGATGACGGCATTTGCCGCGGCGTATCAGCGCAGGACTTGCGCTCGATGGAAGTGCACACGGTTCGTGCGGATGCGGTTATTCTTGCATCAGGCGGTCCCGGCATTATTTTCGGTAAAACAACGAACTCTGTTATCAACACCGGTACAGCTGCAAGCGCAGTGTACCAGCAGGGCGTTAACTATGCCAATGGCGAATTCATTCAAATTCACCCAACGGCGATTCCGGGTGATGACAAGCTTCGCTTGATGTCCGAATCAGCACGCGGTGAAGGCGGACGGATCTGGACGTACAAAGACGGCAAGCCTTGGTACTTCCTAGAGGATAAATATCCGGCTTACGGAAATCTCGTGCCACGTGATATTGCGACGCGTGAAATTTTCAGCGTTTGCGTCGATCAGAAGCTTGGCATCAATCAAGAAAACATGGTTTACCTTGATCTGTCTCATAAAGATCCGAAGGAGCTTGACGTTAAGCTTGGCGGTATCATTGAAATTTATGAGAAATTCATGGGCGACGACCCGCGCAAAATTCCGATGAAAATTTTCCCTGCGGTTCACTACTCAATGGGCGGCATGTGGGTCGATTACAATCAAATGACGAACATTCCTGGTCTGTTCGCAGCCGGCGAGTGCGAGTATCAATACCATGGTGCGAACCGTCTAGGCGCGAACTCCTTGCTATCCGCTATTTATGGCGGTATGGTTGCTGGACCAAAAGCGGTCGAGTATATCAAAGGCTTGAAGAAATCGTCTGAAGATATTGCTTCCTCCGTATTCGATCGCGAGAACAAGCGTCAAACGGATAAGTACAACAGCATCGTTAACATGAACGGCAATGAGAACGCGTATGTCATTCACAAAGAGCTTGGCGAATGGATGACGAATAACATGACCGTTGTACGCTTTAACGATAAGCTTGAGCAAACGATCCACAAGATCAAAGAGCTGAAGCAGCGTTATGCGAAAATCAACATCAACGATACGGCGCAATGGAACAATGCGGGCGTTGCCTTTACTCGTCAGCTTTGGAACATGCTTGAGCTTTCTGAAGCGATGACGCTGGGCGGATTGCTTCGCAACGAGAGCCGCGGCGCTCACTATAAGCCAGATTTCCCGGATCGTGACGACGACCATTTCATGAAATCGACGATTGCGAAATGGACGAAGGAAGGTCCGCAAATTTCTTACGAGGACATCGACGTAAGCTTGATCAAGCCTCGTAAACGCGATTACTCGAGCGACAAGAAGAAAGGAGAATAACGATGGCTGGAACGACTGTAGCAACAAAAACGGTTAAGTTTATCATCACACGTCAAGATACTCCTGATTCAAAGCCTTACACGGAAGAGTTCGAAATCCCTTATCGCGCTAATATGAACGTCATTAGCGGATTGATGGAAATTCAGCGTAATCCGAAGAAGTCCGACGGCGCGAGCACAGCACCTGTATGCTGGGATTCCAACTGCTTGGAAGAAGTATGCGGAGCATGCTCGATGGTCATCAACGGCAAGCCGCGTCAAGCGTGCAGCGCTCTGATCGATAAGCTGGAGCAGCCGGTTCGCCTTGAGCCAATGAGAACATTCCCGGTTGTTCGCGATCTTGTCATCAACCGCGAGCGCATGTTCGGCGCCTTGAAGAAAGTAAAAGCATGGATTCCGATTGACGGAACCTATGATCTTGGTCCAGGACCGCGCATGGCAGAAACGAAGCGCCAATGGGCATATGAGCTTTCCAAATGCATGACTTGCGGCGTTTGCCTTGAGGCTTGCCCGAACGTTAACGATCGGAACAGCTTTATCGGTCCTGCAGCCATTTCTCAGGTTCGCCTGTTTAATGCTCATCCAACGGGTGAGATGAACAAGGAAGAGCGTCTGGATGAGCTGATGACCGATGGCGGCATCGAAGGCTGCGGCAACTCGCAAAACTGTGTACGCGCATGTCCGAAGGGCATTCCGCTCACGACTTCGATTGCAGCAATGAACAAGGATACAACAAAGCATCTGTTCAAAAAATGGCTTGGCTTGTAGAGCCGTTTAAATATCGGAAGGAAGCCCTCGATCTTATCGGGGGTTTCTTCTTTGTGTGATACTGATTATTATTATCAATGATAGTGGATTGAGATTCCATTGTCAATTAGGGATTGAGAGGATTTTATACGATTTTATACGGTGCTTAGCTCCAAGCTTGCGGTACGAGGATTAGCAAAGAAAACACTGCATAAAAATAAAAAAAACCGCCTCAGCGGTTTCTCGTCTTACATCCATTGTTCGCCCCATTTTTGAATGGACTCAATGACTGGTTCAAGCTCCCGTCCTTTGCCGGTTAGCTCGTACTCGATACGTACGGGCATTTCAGGGTAGACTTGGCGTTTAATAATGGTTATTGTTTCAAGCTCTTTCATCCGGTCCGTTAGCATTTTGTCGCTCATTTCGGGAATTTGTTCTTTAATCTCTTTGAACCTTTTTGGTCCTCCGAGCAATACCCTAATAATTCTGCCCGTCCATTTCTTACCTAAAATGTCGGCTGCGGCTTCATACTTTGGGCACATTGTCGAATAATCCAACCGTATCACCCCGCTTTTTGTAATACTATTGTAGCATATGAACAAACTAAAAGTAAGTTCATTTCAGTGGGAATACGTGTATTTTAGAGAATTTTATATTTACTATACAAAAGTTAGGTATTGGAAACACAAGCTTTTTTGCCCTTATACCCGAATAATGATCAGCCCTAGAATCATACAGGCAAAGGCCGTCCACTGCACGATAGTAAGCTTCTCTTTGTAAACTAGAATTGCGCCAGCTGCTACGACGAGACTGTTCGTTGCAAAGATTGGTGCGGCCAAATTTGCCTGACCTGTGGCAAGAGCCGTCGCATACAGCTGTAGGCCGCCGTATGAGAATAGTCCGGCAATGATCCCGTAATATAGTCCGGTACGCTTAGCCGAGCGGACAGCGTCTGCTTTGGCCGGAATAAGAAACCAGCAAAGCGAGAGGAAATAGGCGATAAACAGGATGGGGGCACTAGGCACTCCCAGCTCGTCCGTTACCTTCAAGCCGCCATTTCGCAGCGCGAACATCACGATAGCCGTCCCGACGAGAATGAACCATCTTTTTTCCGTTATGGTGAGCGGTTCCTTCCGTTTGTGGGCAATAAACAGTACGGCGAGCAGAAGCAGTGCAATGCCGATCGCCTCTGAGGCGCTTAGCGGCTCCTTATACCACCATGTCCCTAAAGCGATGACCAAGATGATGTTCATATTCGTAAGCGGGGAGGTTAAGCTTGCTGGGCCGTAAAACAAGGCTTTCATAAATAAGGCGTTGCCCCATGCTGAGCCTGCACCGATAATGATGCCTGCAATCCATACCTTCGGCTCGGCAAGGAAAGCAAACGTACCCTCAACCGCCGAATGTACGCCAAAGCCGACCGTTCCCGACGCATATAGCCCAAGCAGCAGCGCTCTCGTTGAACCTCCGCGCATTTGCGATACTTTCATCCACCAGCCTGCTAGTCCAAACAAGATTGCGCTGCTTATGGCTGTAATAAGCCACATCGATGTTCAACCCCTCAAATTTGTTACACAAATGAAATAGTTCTGTTATCGTCTCATCACATTAATGGGCTATTATAATAAACAAGACCCCCTTTTTAATATATCCTTTCGGACCTGCAGCGTGCAGGTCCCCTTTTTTTGTCTATGGATGTATTTATAACGGTACGATAACCTGCTGACGCTTGCGATAAAAAACCCACTGCGAGAACCCAATTTCCTTCAGCCTCTTTTGCACAAGCTCCCATTCATCGCCGACTCTGCTCGGCACATGGGCATCCGATCCAAAAGTTACGTTCACGCCAAAGTAAAGCGCACGTTCCAAAATCGCATCCGATGGATACCAGCCGCCAACATCCTTGGTGCCGCCAGACGTATTGATTTCGATGGATACGCCGCATTCAGCAATCGTCTTCAGTGCATCATCGATCTCTGCATGCGCTGGAATGTCGGAGAACGCAGGATAATACCCCTTCATAGCATCGATATGTCCCAATATGTCAAACATCCCGCTGCGGGCTGATTGCTGGATCAAGTCATAATAATCTCTTTTTGTTGCAATATGCTGCTCCTCATTTAAGTGCTTCCAACGATTTCGATTAAAAATGCTGACTCCGCCTACTTGATGCACAGAACCGATAAGATAATCGAAAGGCACGCCTTCGTAGGCTTTCCGGTAGCTGTCTGCATATTCGGAGAAAAAGTCCGATTCCATGCCAAGCAGCACTTCGATTTTGCCTGCATATTTGTCCTTCAAACGCAGTACTTCCTCGACATAGCTGGCGAAATCGCTTCTAGCCATTGCGATGCCGGGCGAGGGCTGATCCTCCGCGTGATAAAAGTAAGGCGAATGGTCGGAGATGCCGATCACCTGAAGTCCAGCATCTATGCCTGCAAGGATATAATCTTCAATCGTACCATTAGCGTGTCCGCATCTGACATGATGGGTGTGCAAATCGAATTTCATCGTAATCTCTCCTCGTCTGTCTGTGGTTGCATGCTATTATTCGCTGCTGATGAATTGATGCTCGGGCATGCCCTTTAAATCGCTAAGAAATTGATGCAGCGCCGTATTAATATACCTTCCTGATTTGTAGACGACCCCGACAGGATGACTCGTTTCGAGCTCGTTCACCTTAATCATCTTGAGCGTGCCGAGCCGCAGTTCATTGGAAATCGAAAGCTTCGATACGACGGCTACGCCCAAATTAATCTCAACCATTCGCTTAACTTCCTCGCTGCTTGAGACCTCCATAACAATATTCGGTTGAATGTTGTATTTTCGGAAAATTTGATCGAGGAATCTGCGGCCAAGCGTATCGGGTGCAAGCATGATAATCGGGATGTCCTTTAATGTATCAACCGTAGTATGTGTAAGCCGGCTCATTGGATGCGCGGGGGACACGACAAGCTCAAACGTATCGTAATAAAGAACGGAGGAAGTAACGTTAGGGTTTTTTTCGGTCAGGTATGTAATTCCGATATCGACTGAGCCATTCTCGACGCTGGTCATGACTTGCGAGGAGGGCATGGAATGTATGGTTGTTTTAATTAATGGAAATTGGTTTTGAAAATATGACATTACGCGCGGTAAAATTTGAATCGCAATCGAAGAAGTTGTTCCGAGTAAAATATGGCCTTGAGGCGTTAAATTCAAATCGGACAGCTTCTGTTTTAATTCTTCCACAATCGCAAGGATTTTTTCCGCATGCTCCAAAAAAACTTGTCCATGATCGGTTAGAGTAACTGGTTGATTACGATCGATAAGGACCGTCTTGAACTCATCCTCCAAACTTTTTACTTGCGCCGATACGGCAGGCTGTGTCAGATTCAGCAGCTCGCCAGCTTTTCGGAAGCTCATCGTTTTGGATATCGTAAGGAGTGTTTCAAGCTGGTTGATGTTCACGTCAATCCCCCCTTTCAAAGATACATATATGCTTTAGAGCGTATCCAACTATTATAATGGAAAGAAGAAGTAACAGCAAAAAAAGGCTGCGCTCGCAAAAGGCAAAGTACGCCAAACGCGGGTTGCAGCCTTTATAACTTTTGTCAATTAGGCTTTCTTTATAGCCATTCCTTTTTGCGGAAAATGAGAAACATGCTTATGCCAAGCAGCAGCATGATGCCAAGCAAAATATACGAGCCCATTTGAAGATGGAGGCCAGGAATAAAATCAAAGTTCATTCCATAAATGCCAGTTATAAAAGTAAGTGGCATGAATATAGTCGTTATCGCGGTGAACACGCGCATGATTTCATTGGCGCGGTTCGAGACGCTGGACTGATAAGCTTCTCGTAAGTTGCCCATTAGATCGCGGTACGTATCGAAGGACTCGGCGATTTTTAACGCATTTTCGTAAATGTCGCTAAAATATTTTTGCAGTTGGTCGTCGATAAGCTTAAGATCCTTCTTATTAAGCGTAGCGATTACGTCGCGCTGCGGTCCAAGCACCTTCTTGAGCCACAATATTTCCCCGCGCAAGCCGATGATTTCGTTCAGATGCGATTTTTTGGTGTGCATTAGAATATCCTCTTCCAGCGCTTCGATACGTGTATCGATGCGATCGCCGACGAGGAAGTAGTTGTCGACAACCATGTCGACTAGGTGGTACAGGAAATAATCGGGACTGCTAACCTCTTGTTCCCATAACACCGGCTTCAAAGAGCGCAGCTCGTTAATTTTCTGCTTCGTTACCGTTATAATAAAGTGGCGGCCAAGAAAAATGTTCAGCGCCCTAAGAAAAATCTCTTCATCATCGAATCGAATGCTGTTGATCACGATAAAATAATGGCTCTCGTATATCTCGATCTTTGGACGCTGCTCCTCTTCACTGAGGCAATCCTCAACAGCCAGATCATGCATGCTGAATAGCGGCTGCAAAATGGAAAGGTCCTCCACGTCAGCATCGATCCAGTAAAATCCTTCTTTCGAGGGGGTAAGGGTTTCATTAATATCATCAATAGTTGTAAAAATGCCATTGCTAACGAGACGTATTTTCATCCGGCGTCACTCCTTTTAGTTCTCTTAGAGGAAACTGCCGGCTGAAATGGACTTGGCCGGCAGTAAACGTATTCGATCGTTTTCAGGCTTTGGTCTATCGCCTTCCATGTCCGTATGCACCCCTTTTTTAATGGAATAAATGAAATAATTCTTGTCTAGTATACTCCCGCATTACCTTTACATTCAAGCATTAAATCGACAGATTCTAGCTAAATTTTTTGAATATGCCCAGCTGCTTCTTGACGCGATTGACATTATGCATTAAAGTGAAATTGAAATGATACCGTGAAAAATTGAATAGACTACTTTCTTATCAAGAGCAGGCGGAGGGACTAGCCCGATGAAGCCCGGCAACCGGCGTTTAAATACGCACGGTGCTAATTCTTGCGGAATTTTTTTCTGAGAGATGAGAGAGGCGGATGGCTTATTTACTGAGCATACGACCTTTTCTCAACAGCAGAAAGGGTCTTTTTCTTGTTCAAGCGGTCATACTGCCTAAAGAGGAGTGAAAAACATGCCTATTAAAGTACCAGACAACTTACCGGCAAAAGAAATTTTAAACAACGAGAACATCTTCGTTATGGATGAGAGCATCGCCTTTCAACAAGATATTAGGCCGCTGCGTATCGCTATTCTTAACTTAATGCCAACCAAGGAAACGACAGAAACGCAGCTGCTAAGGCTTATCGGCAACACGCCGCTTCAGGTCGAAGTCGTATTGCTCTACCCTAGAACCCATACTTCCAAAAATACGTCAGCCGAGCATCTGGAATCCTTTTATAAAACGTTCGATGAGATTTCGCATGAATATTATGACGGTCTTATCATTACGGGCGCGCCGGTTGAACAATTGCCGTTTGAGGAAGTCAACTACTGGGAAGAGCTTAAGGAAATTATGGATTGGAGCGCTTCGCGGGTCACATCAACCTTCCATATTTGTTGGGCGGCGCAGGCGGGACTCTATCACCATTACAACGTTCCGAAATACAACTTGGATAATAAAATTTTCGGCGTATACCCGCACACGGTAGAGAAACGCAATGTTAATCTTCTCCGCGGCTTTGATGAAATGTTCTTTGTGCCACAATCGCGTCATACGGAAGTTCGCCGTGAGGATATTGAGCTGCTTGAGTCACTCGATATATTATCTGAATCGCCGGATTCGGGTGTATATCTTGTCGCATCCAAGGACGGCAGGCAAATTTTCGTTACGGGTCATTCCGAATACGACCCGACATCACTCAAGTATGAATATGACCGCGACAAAGCCAAAGGGTTTGCGATAGATGTACCTAAAAACTATTTCCCGGGCGATAATCCGGCTAATTTGCCGCTTTCCACTTGGCGCGCGCATGCCAATCTGTTATTTTCAAATTGGCTTAACTATTATGTATACCAGCAAACACCTTTTGACTTGGGTGCAGGCATTTAACAATAGACGAGGGAGTGCTACAATACGATGAAAATTGAAAGTCATTTGGCTCAGATCGGATCGATTAAAGAGCCTGTAACAGGAGCGGTAAGCTTTCCAGTATACCAAGCGACCGCATTCCGCCACCCTAAGCTCGGCGAGAGCACAGGATTTGATTATGCGCGCACCAAAAGCCCGACAAGAGCTGTGCTAGAGGAAGCGGCTGCGCAATTGGAGGCGGGAGATGCGGCTTTTGCCTGCAGCTCCGGCATGGCAGCGCTGCAAACAATCTTTTCCTTGTTCAGCCAAGGCGATCATTTGATCGTTTCGCTTGATCTGTACGGAGGCACATACCGTCTCTTGGAGCGGATTATGTCCAGATTCGGCGTAACGGCTTCGTATGTGGATACGAATGATATCGATGCGATGTCGACATTATGGACGCCGAATACGAAAGCGGTTCTGATCGAAACGCCTACAAATCCGCTCATGATGATCACGGACATCGAGCGAGTAGCGGCATGGGCGAAGTCCAAAGGCTTGCTCACCATCGTCGATAATACGCTTCTTACGCCATTCTTCCAACGTCCGATCGAGCTGGGCGCTGATATTATCATTCATAGCGCGACCAAATATTTGGGCGGCCACAATGACGTGCTGGCTGGTCTAATCGTAACGAAAGGCAAGGAGCTCTCTGATGAAATGGCATTCTTGCACAACTCCATCGGAGCGGTGCTTGGACCGCAGGATTCATGGCTTCTAATGAGAGGCATGAAAACGCTGGCACTTCGGATGGAGCGCCATCAGTACAACGCCACAACGATTGCGAATTATTTGCTCGAGCACCCGGCAGTTGAAGATGTTTATTATCCGGCGCTGCCGCATCATCCAGGCCATGAAATTCAGAATAAGCAATCATCAGGCAATACCGGTATATTCTCCTTCCGCTTGAAGGATGCCCGTTATGTAGAGCCGATTTTGCGCCATATTAAGCTTATTGCTTTTGCCGAGAGCCTTGGCGGCGTTGAGTCCTTAATGACCTATCCAGCGGTTCAGACCCACGCGGATATTCCGCTCGAAATTCGTCAAGCGATCGGCGTCGACGACCGTCTTCTTCGTTTCTCCGTCGGCATCGAGCATGCGGACGATTTGATCGGCGATTTGGAGCAAGCGCTGGCCGCAGCAAAACGCGAAATCGAGGAGGTACAATAATCGATGAGCAACGACAACAACAGGGTGAAGCCTCAAGATCGCCGTTTTGCAACTAAGCTGCTTCATTTCGGCGCAGAAATAGATGAGCATACAGGAGCGTCAAGCGTTCCGATTTTCCAAGCATCAACGTTCCATCATCATGATATTTTCAATCCGCCGGATTACGATTACAGCCGCTCCGGCAACCCTACACGCCAAGCGTTGGAGGATTATATCGCTTTGCTTGAAGGCGGATCACGCGGATTCGCATTCGCATCAGGCATGGCTGCGATCTCGACGACATTTCTGCTATTATCAGCAGGCGACCATGTCATCGTTACGGAGGATGTTTACGGCGGCACGTATCGCTTGCTTACGACGATCTTGGATCGACTCGGCATTGAATCCACGTTCGTAGATATGACCGATTTCGAAGCGGTAAAGGCTGCGCTCAAGCCTAATACGAAAGCGGTATTTATGGAGACGCCATCGAATCCTACGCTCAAAATTACGAACATAGCAGAGACGACTGCTTGGGCGAAAGAGCATGGCCTGCTCACGATGCTGGACAATACGTTTATGACGCCTTATCATCAGCGTCCAATCGAGCTGGGCGTCGATATCGTATTGCACAGCGCAACCAAGTTTTTGAGCGGCCATAGCGACGTGCTGGCGGGTCTCGCGGTTACGGCAAATGAAGGTTTAGGCAAACGCTTGAAGCAGCTTCAAAACGGCATGGGAACCGTATTAAGCCCGCAGGAATCGTGGCTGCTGATGCGCGGCATGAAGACGCTGAAGGCTCGGATGGAGCATAGCGAGCGGAGCACGCGGAGACTTGCTGAATGGCTGTCTGAACATAAGGAAGTAACGGCTGTTTACTATCCTGGCCTAGATAATCATCCGGGCAGAGAAATACATGAGAAGCAATCGCTTGGCTACGGTGCCGTCGTATCGTTCGATGTCGGCAGTGGAGAACGCGCCAAATCGCTGCTGAGCAAGGTACAAATTCCTTTGGTAGCCGTAAGCTTGGGCGCGGTAGAGAGCATTCTATCCTACCCTGCGATGATGTCGCATGCGGCTATGCCAAGGGATGTGCGCCATGCTCGCGGGATAACGGATGGTTTGGTTCGTTACTCGGTCGGACTAGAGGATATCGAGGATTTATTAGAGGATTTGGACCAGGCGCTTCGCGCCTAAATAGGACCAAATGGAAGAAAAACACGGTTGTTCTTACGGACACGCCGTGTTTTTCCGCATTTCAGTCTGTGAAGGTATCATACGGCATGTGACTTGGCATATCGATTTATGTTAGGATTAAGTGATTGGTTGTCTACTAGAACGGAACTAAGGAGGTCTTGCGGAATGGGAACGTTAGACCATATATTGGATAAAGCATTGCGCGGCGAGCGAATTGCGCTCGAAGAAAGCATGGAGCTGCTTGCTTCAGATCAGATTGAGAAAATGGGACATGTAGCGAATCAGATCATGCTGAAGCATCATCCAGAACCGATAACAACTTTTGTTGTGGGTCGAAATGTTAACTATACGAATGTATGTGATGTATATTGTCGCTTTTGTGCGTTTTATCGCGCACCAGGCTCAAAGGAAGGCTATGTGCTGCCCGATGAGACGATTTTGAGAAAAATTCAAGAGACTATTAACGTTGGCGGTACTGAAATATTGATGCAGGGCGGTACGAATCCGGATTTGCCGTTTACGTATTATTTGGACCTGCTTCGCAAAATCAAACAGCAATTTCCGGGCATTACGATGCACTCCTTCTCACCTGCTGAAATTCAGAAGATGAAGGTTGTCTCGGATGGTCTTTCACTCGATGAAGTCATCAGACAGCTTCACGAAGCGGGGCTCGATTCTTTGCCTGGCGGCGGCGCCGAAATTTTGGATGACCGTACGCGTCGCAAGATCAGCCGCATGAAGGGCTCATGGACGGATTGGATGGACGTAATGAAGTCTGCTCACCGTCATGGCATGAATACAACTGCGACGATGGTGTATGGACTTGGCGAGACGGTCGAAGAGCGGGCGCTGCACATGCTTCGCATCCGCGACGCTCAGGATGAATGCATTGCGAACAAATATGATTCAACGGGCTTCTTGGCGTTCATTTCTTGGCCGTTCCAGCCTGATAATACGAATCTTAAGCTGGAGAAGGCAAAGCCGGAGGAATATCTACGCATCGTTGCAGCTAGCCGCATTATGCTAGATAACATTCCTAACTTCCAATCGTCTTGGGTGACGATGGGGCCAGAGATGGGCAAACTTTCGCTTTCTTATGGCTGCAATGACTTCGGCAGCACGATGATTGAAGAAAACGTCGTTTCAGCAGCAGGCACGACACATAAAGTAAACATTGAACTCATTCTTCAACTCATTCGCGAATGCGGCAAAATCCCAGCTCAGCGGGATACCAAATATAATATTTTAAAAATGTACAATGAAACAGACAAAGCTGATCTTGATTTTGTAATGCAAAATTAATTTTTAGCTCCAATTAAGTTTGATAAAAGGCGTCTGCAGATCGTTCTTCTCAGCAGAGAGGAGCTTTCGGCAGACGTTTTTTTGTATGCTATTCCTTACTGCATCGAGACTTGATTCCCTTACATTCCAATGTCTTCATCGTATATCCCCGAACACGGCACCATATACTGATAAGGAAGGAAAGGGGTGAGCCTATGGAGCTATTTACGATTTCTTTGCCAACAAGCCTCCAGAAGTCGATGAATAAACTGACGAATTTGTTGAAGGAACAAGTGCTCGACGATTTACATATTGGCTCAAAAGAAGGGCGGCAAGCCATCGTTGAATTTCTGCCGATATCTGAGCAGGATGTCTGCTGCCTAGCGAGAATGCCACATTTTCAACTTAAGGAGCATGGCTCTGTTGTCTATAATGCTGCGGCGAAAGCTATTGCAGAATTTGTGGTAAGCGAGCTCGAGCCAAGCATGCTGTCAACTATTATTCGCAGAAAGTATCGAAATAGCCATTTGGCCGATGCTGCTGCGCTTGAGCGATATTGTCATGATCTTCTGCACGGCAAAGAATGGGATAGCCTTGGTACTAAATTTCTAGATGCAGATCGGTTAAGGCGCAAAGGCAAAGTAACGACTGAGATAGAGCAATTTTTGCAGGAGAATACGCAGCTTAACGTGGCTGGCTTTACAACCTTTCGGTTAAAGCCCTATCGAAAGGAATTAGCTGAGGTAGTTGAATATGCATTAGACGAATATGTACTCGACAAACAATATCAGGAGTTTATATCCCTGTTAAAATATTTTGTTTTTCTTCAGGATACGAAGCTGCCGATGGTTCATTTGCTGCATAAGGGCGGGCATGACTTCATTCTCTATGACGACAGCTTTCAACCGCTTGACCCGAATCCGCCAACTGATCGGATCGTAGCGGAAATGCTTGAAACCGAAATGAACATCGAGGATATGGTTATCAGCTCGTTGATTTCTGTATCGCCAAAGCATATTACGATTCATACGAGGCAGCCTGATATGCAGGTCATTCGAACGATCGAAACGATATTTGACCAACGGGTCACGGTATGCGTGCAATGTGCATCGTGCAGCAGCAGCCTTGATGAGCTCATTCAGCCGTAGGAAAATATTTCAATTGATGCTATAGCCTTGACCAATCGTGAAAGTCAAGCTATAATGACAGTCATATACGTTCTAATCGGCAATGATAAAGACATGTATCTGCTCACGATGTTTGGCTCAGAGAGAGGAAACTTGGCTGCAATTTCCTTCCATAATGTCGGCAGATGTACCCCTTTTTAGCTGTATGGCCTAACCTATTGCTGCTCATCATGGAGCTATGCTACTATAGCAGTAAGTCGTACCGGAAATCTCCGTTATCAGATGATACGAGGACTGCAAGCCGTACGTTGGTTGTGCTGGCAGTTGAAGTAGGGTGGAACCACGAGCACACAAGCACTCGTCCCTTTTTTAGGGATGCGTGCTTTTTTTGTGCTCTTTTTTGCTTGGAATTTAACAAAATGAAGCGATTGCTTACAGACAAACTGGAGGATGAACGAAATGGCCATTCAAGTTACTTTGCCGGACGGCGCGGTAAGAGAATATGCTGCTGGCACTACTATTGAAGAAGTAGCGGGCTCGATTAGCTCGGGACTAAGAAAAAATGCGATTGCTGGTAAAATCGACGGCAAGGTTGTCGATGTCTACACGCCGATCGAGGCGGATGCGGCAGTTGAGATCGTTACGGTTGAATCGGCGGACGGCCTTGAGGTATATCGCCACAGTACAGCTCACTTGCTCGCACAAGCAATCAAACGCATATACGGAAATAAAGATGTGAAGCTTGGAATCGGTCCTGTGATCGAGGACGGCTTCTACTACGATATCGATATGGAGCAGTCCTTGACGCCTGAGGATCTTGTGAAGATCGAGAAGGAAATGGAGAAGATCGTTCAGCAAAACCTGGATATTCGTCGCCGCATCGTAAGCAGAGACGAAGCATTGGCGATTTTCACTGAGCTGGATGACAATCTAAAGCTTGAGCTTATTCGTGATTTGCCTGCTGATTCCGTCATTACGATGTATGACCAAGGTGAGTTTTTTGATCTATGCCGCGGACCGCATCTTCCGTCAACAGGCCGTATTAAAGCCTTTAAGCTGCTTAGCGTAGCTGGCGCATACTGGCGCGGCGATTCTAAAAACAAAATGCTGCAGCGGATTTACGGAACAGCATTCCCGAAAAAAGCGCAGCTGGATGAGCATCTTCATTTCTTGGAGGAAGCGAAGAAGCGCGATCACCGCAAGCTCGGCCGCGAGCTGAAAATGTTCACATTCTCGCGTGAGGTTGGCCAAGGCTTGCCGCTGTGGCTTCCAAATGGCGCGAAGCTTCGCAGAACGATGGAGCGTTATATCGTCGATCTTGAGGAAAGACTGGGCTACGAGCATGTATACACGCCGGTGCTTGCCAATGTAGAGCTTTACAAAACCTCTGGCCACTGGGAGCACTATAGCGAGGACATGTTCCCGAAAATGATTATGGACAACGAGGAGCTTGTTCTGCGCCCAATGAACTGTCCGCATCATATGATGGTGTTCAAGAGCGATATGCGCAGCTATCGCGACCTTCCGGTTCGGATTGCCGAGCTTGGCACGATGCACCGCTATGAGATGTCTGGCGCGCTCACTGGTTTGCACCGCGTACGCGCGATGACGCTGAATGATGCTCACATCTTCTGTCGCCCAGATCAAATTAAAGAAGAATTCGCACGCGTCGTTAATTTGATTCGCAAGGTATATGAGGATTTTGGCATCAAGGATTACCGTTTCCGTTTGTCGTACCGCGACCCTAAGGACACAGAGAAATATTTCCAAAACGATGAAATGTGGGAAATGTCGCAGCGTATGCTGCGCGAGGTAGTTGAGGAGCTTGAGCTTCCGTTCTTCGAGGCTGAAGGCGAGGCTGCTTTCTACGGTCCTAAGCTTGACGTGCAAATCAAAACAGCGCTAGGCAAAGAAGAGACGCTGTCTACTGCACAGCTTGATTTCCTGCTTCCTGAGCGCTTCGAGCTTGAATATGTCGGCGAGGATGGCAAAAAGCATCGTCCGGTCGTTATTCACCGCGGGATCATTAGCACGATGGAGAGAATGACTGCGTTCTTGCTTGAAAACTTTGCAGGTGCCCTGCCGCTATGGCTGTCGCCGGTTCAAGCGAAGGTCATTCCGGTATCGACTGCTTATGAGGGCTACGCACGCAAGGTGGCTGAGCAGCTGCAAGCAAGCGGCGTTCGTGTAGAAAGCGATCTGCGTAATGAGAAGCTTGGTTACAAGATCCGCGAGGCGCAGCTTGAAAAAGCGCCATACATGCTCGTCGTTGGCGAGAATGAAATGCAAGCGGAGGCGGTTTCCGTGCGCAAACGCGGTGAAGGCGATCTAGGTTCTATGCCTGTTGCAGAGCTGATTGCACAGCTGCAAAAGCAAATCGCAGATAAAGAACAATAATAAATGGTGCATAAAGCTTGTGCCATCGGGGCATTATTCTTCTGAGGAGGAAGTAGCCCAGATGGTAACAAGCTTTTTTTATATGAAAAAAGGATTAACCTTATTGTTGTTTCTGTCAGTTATCGTAATCGGTTTAAATACAGCTAGATGCTCAGCATCGGCTGAGGCGTCATCGCCACAGCAAGCTGCTGCAGCCAGCCCATCAAAGAAAATGAAACCGAACACGGTCGAAGTTGTGGCCACTGGTTATACAGCTGGTGTCGAATCAACGGGCAAACGTCCAGGACATCCGCAATATGGCATTACGTATTCGGGCGTAAAGGTGCGTAGGGATCAAGTGTCTACGATAGCTGCTGATACGAGGCTTTTTCCAATCGGAACCTTGCTCTATATTCCCGGTTATGGCTATGGCGTGGTGGCTGATACAGGCTCAGCTATAAAGGGAAAGCGCATCGACTTATATTTTGAAACGATCAAGCAGGTATACGAGCAATGGGGCAAGCGAACGGTACACGTAGAGGTGCTGCGGAGAGGAACAGGCAAGCTTTCACAGGCTTGGCTGAACAAAATAAACCTGGCAATCGAAGCCGGAAAACCAATACCGCAGACGTATTTGGAATCGTAAAACCCCGTATAATAAGGAGCCGAAATGCCATACTATCAATGAAACGGGGAGGTGACTACAATGGCTAAAAACAAAAACAACAAAGCCCAAAATAATCAATACAATGCAGAGTTCGCTGAAGAGTTAAACCAAAACAATGCTGCTGGCAAACAAGCGGCAAACAACACAGCTCAACAAAAAGCTGAGAAGTAATATTTTTTGCCATGCAATAACGAGGAAGAAATGAGGAACCCATGTGGTTCCTCTTTTCTTTTTGCGTATCCGCCCTCCATGAGCAAAATCATGGCTGCTGTCAAAACGACCCAGATCATATCCAGTCCTTTTGACAGTTCGATAACGTCAATTGCTTCATCTCCCGTTCCTTATAGTCATGTTTGATATCTCTATCATCCTAACCGTTTATCATTATCATTAATAGAAGTGAGCAATGTCAACGCTGTACGTGATGTTTCATAACGCATGTCAGGTTTAAACTGGATAGAATCAACAAAAGCTCGGTCTAGAGACGGATAGCGATTTCAATCGGCCGTCCCTTTTTCTATTGGATGCTGTCCGTTATACTAGAAATATCAAACGACGATGGAATCGTAAGGAGCTGGTACCGTTGAACGGAAATTTCGCAAACCGGTTATTTACCGGATTAGTCATTATTGTAATTGGCGTATTGTTTTTGCTCAGGCAAACGGGTCATGTGACCTTTGATTTTGGTGATTTATTTTCTACCTATTGGCCAGTTATTCTCATTATAGTCGGCATTAGGGGCTTGCTATCCAGCCGGGCGCATGGTTCCGGATCAAGCTGGTGGGGAGCTTTGGTGCTGCTGATTGGATTTATATTTTTGGGACGCAATCTGGAATGGTTCTCTTGGTCGATTGGCGACATCGTTCCTTATATTTGGCCAGTTGTAGTCATTTTAGTCGGCATCAATTTAATATGGAAACCAAAGTCAAAACGAAATGAGCCGCCAGAGGATGACTGGAAATCGTATCGGCCTTATCAGGATCAAGCATCTGTGCCTCCGGCGCCGCCTCTGCATCCAGATCCAACGAAGACGCACCTTGACACGCATGATATTCATGCTCAGGAAGAGAAGCAAGCGGATTCTGGCGACATTCCATTTGAAAGCTATTCCACAAGCAAGAAGGAGTACAAGGAATGGAAGCATCATCATAAATCGGAGCTCAAAAGGAATGCGCAGGAGTGGAAACGAAATCATAAAGAGCATGTGGAGTGGTGGAATCACGGCGACTCGAATGTACAGACTCGTTCCGGATTTATCGGCGACATTCACATCGGCCATGATTATTGGGATTTAAAGCCGCTTAACATCTCGCATTTCATTGGCGATACGGTGCTTGATTTAACGAAGGCCCAAGTATCAAATGGCGAAACGAAAATTCATATCTCTTCCTTTATAGGCGATGTGAAGGTTTACGTGCCGAACGACTATGAGGTAGGCGTGCAGGTCGTATCAAGCGCCTTTATCGGCGACGTGAAGATTTTGGGCCAGAAAGAAGGCGGCTTGTTTACGAACATCAACATTCAATCGCCTTCCTACAAAGAGTCAGACAAAAAAATAAAGCTGATCGTCAGCACATTTATCGGCGATGTCCGCGTCACGAAGGTGGGGTAGCCTGTTATGATGGTTCGGTTTTTGAGGAGCGGAAAGTGGGAGCTCATCGGAATGTTCGTCATTGCAGCTGTCGTATCGCTGGTGCTTGGAGCGGTGACTTGGATTGGCTTAGTGGATGAAACGGGAACGACGGAAGCGCGCCTTGGTGCAGCGGCCGTTTTCCTGCTTGTGAGCGCAGCCTTCGGCTATTGGGCCGCACAGCGCATCGGACGACGAATCGATACGCTTCATTTGTCGTTGAAGCAAGCCTCCAACGGCAACTTTGGCGTGCGCATAACGGAAGGCGGACATAACTCCTTCATTGAAGTGTACCGTGAATTCAATGAGCTTGCTGAGCAAATGGAAGAGAAGATGAAATGGCTGCAAATGCGCGGAGAAGAGTATGTGATGACTGAATCGGCTTCAAATGAAGCGGCGGTTCTTGAAGAGCGCAAGCGGATGGCGCGTGATTTGCATGATACGGTAAGCCAGCAGCTGTTTGCGATTCATATGTGCGCCTCTTCGCTGCCGAAGCTGCAGCAGGTGGATCGGGAGCGCGCCGATTCGGTGCTGGAGCAGCTTGTTAATATGTCTAATTCAGCTCAAAAGCAAATGCGCAACTTTATCGCGCAGCTGCGGCCGATGGAGCTTGAGGGACGTACCTTATATGAAGCGCTTGATAAATGGTTCCCGGATTATTGCAGGCAAAATAATTTGCAGGGCGAGCTGGAATGGCGGCTGAAGGAGCATTTGTCCGAGGCGAAGGAGCATCAATTGTTTCTTATCGCCCAGGAAGCGATGGCTAATATTGTGAAGCATGCCGGAGCAACAGGCTGTACGCTTACACTTGCGGATAATGAACGGCAGGTTGTTATGATTTTGCAGGATGACGGGGTAGGATTCAAGGCGGATGAGGTGAAAAGAGGCTCCTATGGGCTATCAACGATGCAGGAGCGGGCGCAAAAACTTGGCGGTGCGGCGGAGATTTGGAGCAAGCCCGGAGGCGGTACGAGAGTAAAGGTTACGATACCTAAAATGTTGCGGGGAGAGCAGGAATCATGAGCGGATCTGAGCTTATAAAAATTATGATTGTGGATGACCACGATATGGTGAGAACGGGCCTTCGTACGTATTTGATGCTGGAGCCGAAATTTCATGTTATTGCAGAAGCGAGCAACGGACAGGCTGCAATTGACTTGCTGACGGCAAGCACGGAAGAGAAGCGGCCTCAAATTATATTAATGGATCTTATGATGCCGGGCATGGACGGGATCGAAGCGACAAGAGCCATTATTTCTAAATTTCCGGAAATGAAAATCGTAATGCTGACCAGCTTCCTTGAGGATGACAAGGTTTACGGGGCGATTGAAGCAGGAGCGGTAAGTTATGTGCTTAAGACGGTCTCGGCAGAGGAGCTTATTTATGCGATAAGCGGAGCTTTCAAGGGCATGCCGGTCATGACCGCCGATGTATCCCAAGCCTTGACGAGAGGCTTGCGGCAGCGGACGGCTCAATCTGGCGATGAGGGCTTGACGGAGCGGGAGAAAGAGGTGCTGCTGCTTATTGCCGATGGCCAATCCAACAAAGAGATTGCAGAAGAGCTGCACATTAGCGTAAAAACGGTAAAAACGCATGTCAGCAACTTGCTAATGAAATGCGAGCTTGATGATCGGACGCAGCTTGCGGTTCTTGCTCATCGCAAAGGCTGGGCTAATCGCACATAAAGGAACTAAGGGCCGGGTATACTACCTACTAGCAAATATAGAAAAAAGCTAGTGAAAAGGAGCAGCCTCATGATCCCCATTTCATCCGTGCTAGAGTCGCGGGAGCAGCATTTTATTGAGA
This sequence comes from Paenibacillus sp. Y660, assembly GCF_057221575.1. Lineage (NCBI taxonomy): Bacteria > Bacillati > Bacillota > Bacilli > Caryophanales > Paenibacillaceae > Paenibacillus > Paenibacillus sp. Y660. The sequence goes on from NZ_JBXBBJ010000001.1 coordinate 549,988, forward strand.
CGAAGCATCTGCTGGAGAAGCAGCAATTCACGCTTGGCGGCAACTGGGAATACGATGGCGGGTCCTTTGACCGCTCGCTTGATGAAGACCATAAAGTATGGCTTCGAATCCCTTTTGAGGTAGTGGTCGGTAATATCGATAGTGTAGAAGAAGATAATGATGCGACAATAAAGCTGGGTACTCCTTATGTGCTTAAGCATCTGTACCGGGAAGGAAATGATCCTGAAGCTTCCGTACGTGTAGTAGGTGCGCTGTTTGATCAGTTCCAATCGCCGTCCAATCCCGATGCCGATGTGGAATCGCATTGGATAGACCGTGCCAAGCAAACGATCCATGAGGTTGAGCAGCTTTTTCCAAGCTGATGATTTGAATCGACGTACAACAAAAAAAACGTTCCCAAAATCATTTTGGAGCGTTTTTTTTATTTCTGTTTAAATTCCTTTTAAGTTTGTTTTAAGGTAGAATGTGCATGATAGATCTATATCAAATGAACATGTATCCAAACGATGAAGCTTTGGGGCATGATGGAATAAAGATTCAAGGAGGAGAACGGACATGGACGATCAAAACAACAAAAAGGGTTTTGACGATTTTTTTCGCAAAAGCGATGGAGAGCAAGGCGCAGCAGGCAGTGACGATAGCGCGGTAAACGCTGAGCCCGAAATCTCGAGAGAGACGCAGGAGCAAGCGGCTAAGCCCTCTTATTACTATTCATATGGACCGTTTAAAGCAAATTCTCAGGAAGATAACAGCGAGCCCCGTTCAAGCTTTGAAGCTGACAAGCCTAAGCTGATTCAAGATCAGCCATATGGAAATACAGACAGTTCAGCCTCTGAATCCGCATATGCTAAGCAAACTGACCGTCAGCTTGAGCCGTTAGCGGAGCCTGAGCAATCAACGCCAAGAGCGCCGCAGCAATCGCAAATCCGTTCCTTTACGCCTTCGCCTCAGTCCTCCAAAGGACCTTGGCAAGTTCGGGAGCCGCGCCGCACCTCCTTTAAAGCCGTATTCGCCTCGTTTCTTTCAGGCGTTATTCTAGTCGGGGCTTTAATGTATACATCGGATATTAACAACTGGTTCACGAAAGAGCCGGCTTTGGCATCAACGGCTCAATCGAGCGGCTCGGGCTCCTCGGCTGCTGCTGGTGCTAACAGCAACGGCGGCGCTGCAACAGTAGCCGCAAGACCGGATAACATCGCGCAATTGTTTGAAACGGCGAGCCCGGCTGTCGTAAAAATCGAAACGTTCGTAAATCCAGCAAAACGGAGCAACAGCGGCAGCATGCTGGACGATTCATTCTTCCGTCAATTTTTTGGCGATGACTACCCAGGAACAACTGAGCCTGACGCAGGACAGCAAAATGAAGATGGCCAAATGCAGCAATCTGGCATTGGAACCGGATTTTTCTTCGATTCAACCGGTTATATACTGACCAATCAGCATGTGGTTGGCGAATCGGATCAAATTAAGGTCATCGTTCAAGGCTATGATAAGCCGTTCACGGCTGAGCTGCTCGGATCCAGTTATGATTTGGACTTGGCGGTGCTTAAGGTTACGGGCGGCAAAGCGTTTCCAACGCTTCCGCTAGGCAACTCTGACCATATCAATATTGGCGACTGGGTAGTAGCGATCGGTAATCCTTATGGCTTTGACCATACGGTAACGGTAGGCGTACTGAGCGCAAAAGAGCGTCCGATCGATATTCAAGATGCGCAGGGCGAGCGCAAATATAAGCATTTGCTGCAAACGGATGCTTCCATCAACCCCGGCAACTCAGGCGGTCCGCTTCTGAATGTAAACGGCGAGGTAGTGGGCATCAATACGGCAGTAAGCTCGCAAGCGCAAGGCATCGGCTTTGCGATTCCGACAAGCACCATTCAGGAAGTGCTGGAAAATTTAAAAAACAATAAAGAAATTCCTAAACCGGCTGTTCCTTACATCGGAGCTGAGCTTCAGGATGTAACTGCCGACATAGCCAAACAGCTTGGCATGGACAAAGTCCAAGGCTCTATCGTTCGCAATGTATACTACAATTCTCCTGCTTATTTGGCAGAGCTGCAGCAGTTTGACGTAATTGTAGGCATTAACGGCAAGTCCTATTCGAATACGCAGGCTCTTATTGCAGCGATCCAAAAGCAGAAAGTCGGCGACAAAATCGAGCTGAATATCGTTCGCAAAGGCAGCAAAATGGATCTTCAAGTTGTGATTGGCGATAAAAATACGTTTGGCGCTCAATAAAGATTAAGCCATGGACAGAAACAAAAAGCGCAGAGAGTCAGCATGCTCTGTGCTTTTTGCTGCAAATAGAGGGGGAACAAGCAGATGAGACAGCATATTGTAGTTGTAGATGACGATGATAAAATTATTTCTTTGCTCCGCAGAAGTCTTGCGTTTGAAGGCTATGAGGTTACGACGGCAGCTAATGGCATGGATGGGCTGAAGGTGCTGCTTAAGACGGAGCCGGATTTGCTTATTCTTGATGTGATGATGCCGCAGGTTGATGGCTGGGAGGTTTGCCGACGCGTGCGCGAGAGCGGAAGCACGGTGCCGATTATGATGCTTACGGCGAAGGATGACGTGATCGATCGAGTGAAGGGTCTTGATCTTGGCGCTGATGACTATTTGGTCAAGCCATTTGCGCTTGAGGAGCTTTTGGCCAGAGCCCGCGCTTTATTGCGCCGCAAATCCGATAAGATCGAGCAATCTAGCAATCAACTGCTCTATGAGGATCTAATTTTGGATATGGATGCGAGGGAAGCGGTACGCTCGGGACGCCGGATTGAGCTCACATCCAAGGAATACGATTTGCTGCTGCTGTTCATGCAGAACCCGCGCCGCGTGCTCACGCGCGATGCAATAATGGAGAAAATATGGGGCTATGACTTCAGCGGAGAATCGAATGTGCTGGAGGTGTACATCGCGATGCTGCGCCAGAAGGTAGAGGACGGAGGCAGAAACCGACTCATCCAGACAGTTCGCGGCACCGGCTATGTCCTTCGCGGAGAGGCAGGTTAAGCATATGTCCATCAGGCTTCGGCTGACGCTTTGGATTTCAGGTTTGCTTGCGGTAACGATGATCGTAATCGGTATTTGCATTTATTTCTTTGTAAACTGGAACACCTATGCGGAAATCAAGCAGCAGATTAGAGTTCAAGACAGCAAAATTGAAATCATCGGCGCGACTAACTTTTTAGACCAGACTCTTGATTTGATTGTAGGTCCGCAGTTTCGTATAGATAAAAAAGATATGTACATCCAATTAGTTAACTATAAGGAAGGCGCAATTAAGCAATCCAACAATTTTCCCTATGAATTTGTCATTCCTTATCCTGAGGCAAAAACGAAGCCAAAGGAGCGTTTCGTTAAAACGCATGTCGAAATCAACAATAACAGATATGCAATGCTCACCTATCAACGACCCTTTTATTTGGATAAAGATATAGTAGGATTGGTTCAGGTGGGCGTATTCTCATATAACGAGGAAAAGTTTCTGGGCGGTCTTCGCACGATTCTGATCTTTTCTTCATTAGTCGTAGTATTTATCGCCTTTACAGTAGGTTTATTCATTGCTCGCCAAGCGCTGCGACCGATAGAACGTGTCATTCGAGCGACGGAGCAAATTGAAAACGGCTCCGATCTAAGCGTCCGAATACCAGCGTTAGGCCCGAATGATGAGATCGGAAGGCTCGTAAGCACGCTGAACGTGATGCTCGCACGCCTCGAGATGGCATATAATGAGCTTGATGAGGCATATAAGGCACAGCGCAGATTCGTATCGGATGCGTCGCATGAGCTGCGAACGCCGCTTACGACGATACGCGGCAATATTGAGCTGCTCGAGCGGATGTGGGCGAAGGTGAAGGAGACGAACCGTGATGCTGATACGGGAGACTGGCTGCCGCTTGATTCCGACCGCTTCGAGCTTTCCAAGGAAGCAATGAGCGATATATCAGCTGAGGCAATACGGATGAGCACGCTCGTTAATGATCTGCTGGCGCTAGCTAGAGCTGATGCAGGGTATACGATGGAGAAGACGCCGCTCGATCTGCTGCCACTTACGGAGGAGGTTGTGCGGAGAGCGCAGCTGCTTCCGCGTTCCGCTGAATGGAGAGTGGGCGATCTGTCCGCATTAAACGGCGTACGCGTTAAGGCGAATTATAATTATTTGCAGCAGCTGTTGTTTATTTTCATCGAGAATGCGTTCAAATACACACCGGAGGGGACCATTCTGCTTAGCGCGATACGGAATGACCAGCAAATCGGGTTTATTGTCCAAGATACAGGCATAGGGATGAATCCTGAGGAAATCCCCCACATCTTCGATCGATTCTATCGAGCGGATGAATCAAGGGGTGTTACGGTCGGAACAGGGCTTGGCTTATCGATTGCAAAATGGATTATTGACGAGCATCAAGGCTCTGTAGAAGTAACGACCAGAGAGGGCGGCGGAACGAAGTTTACGATCTGGCTGCCTATAGCCTTTTCTGACACGTCTCATTCGTCTATAATAGTAGCAACGGATGAAAAATAGGAATTATGATTATGACGCATATCCGGTCAGAAAGCAGGTGCAAGGAATGGAAATCGTTAGAATATCACCGCGTGGCTATTGCTATGGCGTCGTCGATGCGATGGTGCTGGCTTTGCAGACGGCCAAAAATTTGGAGCTGCCGCGGCCTATATATATATTAGGCATGATCGTCCATAATGCGCATGTTACCGAGGCGTTCGAGCAGGAAGGCGTTATTACGCTGGATGGGGCTAACCGTCTCGAAATTTTGGATCAAATCGAGCAGGGCACCGTTATTTTCACCGCTCATGGCGTCTCTCCAGAGGTTCGCCAGCGCGCTCGCGACAAAGGTCTGTCCGTCGTTGATGCGACATGTCCGGACGTGACGAGAACACATGATTTAATTCGTGCGAAATCGGCTGAGGGCTATCATATTATTTATATTGGCAAGAATGGCCATCCCGAGCCGGAGGGTGCGATTGGCGTTGCGCCGGAGCAGGTTCACCTTATCGAGCGTGAAGAGGAGATCGATTTTCTTAAAGTACCGGAAGGTCGCATTATTATAACGAACCAAACGACGATGTCGCAATGGGATATTCGCCATATTATTAGCCGTCTTGTCGAGCGCTACCCTACGGCAGAGGTTCATAACGAAATCTGCTTGGCTACGCAGGTGCGCCAAGAGGCAGTTGCAGGGCAAGCAGGCGAAGCGCAGCTATGTATCGTCGTTGGAGATCCGAGAAGCAACAACTCCAACAGACTTGCTCAGGTTTCCGAGGAAATTGCCGGTGTCAAAGCTTATCGGGTATCCGACGTATCTGAGATCGAGCAGGAATGGCTTAAAGGGGTTGACCGAGTTGCGGTTACATCCGGCGCTTCTACACCTACGCCGTTGACCAAAGAGGTTATTACCTATTTGGAGCAATATGATCACAACAATCCGGATACGTGGGAGATTCGTCGTACGGTCAACATGAATAAGCTGCTTCCAAACCTGCGCGTCAAGTCTACAACTACGGCTTCCGCCACGTCAACAGCTGAGAAATCCGAATAAATAACAGATTAAAAGATGAGGAAAAATGAACTTCCCGTGAGATTTTAGGCATGGGAAATTCGTTTTCCTCATTTTTTTCGAAAGAGATGGGTTGACGGGAGCCGCCTTCTCTTGTATATTAACTTTAGCGATTAAAAGCGTAGAAGCTACGAAGCATAAAAGCTATAAAGCGTATAAGCTATAAAGCGTATAAGCGTTGATGTGCGAATGAAAATCCAAGCAGATGCTTACGAACTAAGTTTTGCATCATAGAACGAAGCGAATGCTTTTGACCGTTGTGTTGCTTGCTTTACAAAACCTTTGAGGAGTGGTCCCTATGATCGTGATTACAAATGCAAACATTGCAGAAGAGCGTATTTCAGAAATCGTTGCCCATATCGAAAGAGCGGGTGTGCAGGCTCATGTATCTAGAGGAACGGACCGTACGGTCATCGGAATTATCGGGAAAGCCGAGCCAACGCTAGCGGAGCATTTGCGTCAAATGAAAGGTGTAGAGAACGTAATTAAAATTTCAAAATCCTACAAGCTTGCAAGCCGTGACTTCCATCCGGACGATACGGTTATTGATATTAAAGGCGTAAAGATCGGCGGAAGCAACCTCGTTATTATGGGCGGACCGTGCGCGGTTGAAACGCCTGAGCAAATCGATGAGATCGCGCGCCTCGTCAAGGCTGCTGGAGGTCAAGTACTTAGAGGGGGCGCCTTCAAGCCGCGTACAGGGCCTTACAGCTTCCAAGGCGTAGGCGTTGAAGGTCTAGTGATGATGGCGGATGCAGGCAAAAAGCATGGTCTTCTAACAATTACTGAAGTTATGACGCCGGAGTATGTTGATGTTTGCGCTGAATACGCCGATATTCTTCAAGTGGGTACGCGCAACATGCAAAACTTTGATTTGCTTCGCAAGCTGGGCACAATTCAAACGCCAGTGCTGCTGAAGCGCGGGTTCAGCTCAACCTATGACGAGTTTTTGAATGCTGCTGAATACATTTTGGCAGGCGGAAATCCAAACGTTATGCTCTGCGAGCGCGGAATCCGAACGTTCGAGACTTACACGCGCAACACGCTTGATTTGTCAGCTATTCCAGTGCTGCAATCTCTCAGCCATCTGCCGGTTATATCAGATCCAAGCCACGGTACAGGCCGCCGCGAATTGGTAGAGCCAATGTCCAAAGCATCGGTAGCGGCAGGCGCGAACGGTTTGATCGTTGAAATGCATACCGATCCAGACAACTCGATGACAGGCGATGGCGTACAATCGTTATTCCCGGATCAATTCGCGAATCTGTTGAAGGACCTAGAACAGCTGGCTCCGATTGTTGGCAAGCAGTTCGATACGCCTAAGGCGCCTGCAGAGGCGTTCCGGGAATGGAAAATCTAATCTAGCTATCGATAAGGCGTTGCCGTTCCATGACGGCATTGCCTTTTTCATGCTTGCAGGCCATAAAACGCTTACATATGCGAAAAGCCGTTAAGCCTACTGTATTCAAGGGCTGCGCGGTTTTTTCATTGTTTATTAAGGAGGAATTGTGAACAACTGTTCAAACTTGTAAGTATAGCTAACATAGCCACAAAAAATACCTTACATAGCTATTGACGGAGATTGAAGGCTAGTTTTATAATAACGACATGGATTTGGAGCAATAATTGAACAATACCTGTTCAACACTACGCTAATGTTCGGAAATGGAGGAAATTATTAATGTCAGTTCAAAATGTTTTGGACAATATTAAAGAAAACAGCATTCAGTTTGTAGATTTCCGCTTCGTGGATCTTCTAGGTCATGCACACCACATTACACTGCCAGCAGCTGAGGTTGACGCGGATACTTTCGTAAATGGGGTAGCATTCGACGGTTCTTCCATTCACGGTTTCCGTGGTATTGAGAATTCCGATATGGTTATGATCCCGGATACAGAATCCGTATTTATCGATCCTTTCACTGATCACCCAACACTAAACATTATGTGTAATATCCATACACCTGAGGGCGAGCGCTATGACCGCGATCCGCGCAGCATCGCTCAGAAGGCTGAAGAGTATCTTCAAACTACAGGCATCGGTACGACAGCATTTTTCGCGCCTGAGCCTGAATTCTTCATCTTCGACGAAGTTCGCTATGAAAGCACAATGAATTCTTCTTCTTATGTAGTTGAATCCGAAGAAGCTGGCTGGAACACGAACCGTAAAGAAGAAGGCGGCAACCTTGGTTCCAAAATTCCAGTTAAAGGCGGCTACGTTCCAGTAGCTCCAGTTGACTCCCAACAAGATATCCGCAGCGAAATGGTTCGCCTTTTGCAAGAATCGGGTCTTCGCGTAGAACGTCATCACCATGAAGTTGCAACAGCTGGTCAAGCCGAAATTAACTTCCGTTTCGACACGCTTACTAAAACAGCTGACAACCTTATGAAATTCAAATATATCATTCACAATACAGCTCGCCAATACGGCAAAACGGCTACTTTCATGCCGAAGCCGCTATTCGGTGACAACGGAAGCGGTATGCACGTTCATACTTCTATCTTCGACGGCGATGCTCCTTTGTTCTACGATAAAGGCGCATATGCAAACCTTAGCGAATTGGCTATGCACTACATCGGAGGCGTTCTCTACCATGCGCCTGCATTGATCGCAATCACTAACCCAAGCACGAACTCGTTCAAACGTCTTGTGCCTGGTTACGAAGCGCCGGTTAACCTTGTATTCTCCAAAGGCAACCGTTCTGCAGCGATCCGTATTCCGATTGCAGCTGTAACGCCTAAAGGCTGTCGTATCGAATTCCGTACACCTGACAACACAGCTAACCCTTACCTTGCATTTGCAGCTATGCTGCTTGCTGGTTTGGACGGCATCAAGCGCAAGCTTGATCCAGTAGCTCTTGGCTACGGTCCTTTCGACAAAAACATCTACGAATTGCCGGAAGAAGAGAAAAAAGAAATTCGCAGCGTTCCTGGAACGCTAGACGAAGCGCTTAACGCTCTTGAAGCTGATTCCGAGTTCTTGACAGAAGGCGGCGTATTCACGCCAGAATTTATCGAGAACTACGTAGCAATCAAACGTCAAGAAGCTAAAGCTGTTGCAATCCGCATTCATCCGCATGAGTTCAGCCTTTACTACGACTGCTAATCCTGCGTTTAAGAAATATAAGAAACGGGTCCTTCTAGGGCCCGTTTTTTTACGTATTATTAAGAAATCGTGAACGAAAACCGAATGTTTATTGTCGGTAATTCGACATACGTTCGACTTTTTATTGTTTTAATATGCGGAATGCACTTGATGCGAACCTTCAAAATTGCTATCATAGCCATATCATATATAAAGAAACAGAGGTGGGTATCCGAAGATGACACGAGCATTTAATTTTAATGCAGGACCAGCCGCAATACCACTCGAGGTACTGAAGCAAGCGCAGGAGCAATTTGTTGATTATCAAGGTGCAGGGATGTCCATCATGGAAATGTCTCACCGCAGCAAGCTGTATGAAGCAGTGAACAATGACTCGCAAGCGTTGCTTCGCGAATTGTTCGGTGTTCCCGAAAATTATGACGTGCTTTTGCTGCAGGGCGGCGCTAGTACGCAATTTGCGTTGCTTCCCCTTAACCTATTGCAGCCTGGCAAGCCAGGGGCTTATGTGATGACAGGAGCATGGGCTGACAAAGCTCTTAAGGAAGCGAAGCTTGTCGGTGAAACCGTCATTGCGGCGTCGACAGAAGCAGACAAATTTATGCGCATGCCGACATTGTCGGAAATTCAAGTACCAAGCCATGCTTCTTATGTTCACCTTACTTCGAATGAAACGATCGGCGGAACACAGTTTCAGGAGTTCCCGGATACGGGCGACGTGCCGCTTATCGCGGATATGTCCAGCGATATTTTGAGCAGACCGATTGATGTGAGCAAGTTTGGCGTCATTTATGCCGGCGCTCAGAAAAATCTAGGGCCATCGGGCGTTACTGTTGTCATCATCCGTAAAGATCTTGTTGAGAATGGCTCAAAAACGATTCCATCCATGTTCCGCTACAGCACGCATGCGAAGACAGGCTCGCTTTACAATACGCCGCCGTCTTTCTCGGTGTACATGGTGAAATTAGTTCTTCAGTGGATTAAAGACAAAGGCGGCGTTGCTCAGCTCGAGCAATACAACCGTGATAAAACGAATCTGATCTATGATACAATCGATCAAAGCAGCGGCTTCTACATTGGCTGTGCGCAGCCGCAAAGCCGTTCGCTTATGAATATTACCTTCCGTATTCAGAACGAAGAGCTTGAGAGCCTGTTCGTTAAGGAGTCGGAAAAGGAAGGCTTTGTAGGCTTGAAGGGCCACCGTGATGTTGGCGGACTTAGAGCTTCAACTTATAATGCCGTGCCTTTGGAGAGCTGCCAGGCGCTTCAGCAATTTATGGTTGATTTCCAAAAGCGTAACGGTTAATAACTGCTGTGTCTTTTATAACGGTATAGCTAGGGGACAAAAAAACCGCCCTCTCCTTCTGAAAAGAAGTGCAGGGCGGTTTTTCGGTTGCTATGTTTTAACCATTCGGAAATTGAGGCATTCTGCTACTTACGCTTGCGCGACTGAATTCTCAGTGACATGTGGACCATTCAGCTTATAGCCAACATTGCGAACGGTCATAATGTATTCAGGTGTGCGTGCGTTTTTCTCGATCTTGTCGCGCAAATGGCTGATATGCACATCGACGATTCGCGTATCGCCGAGGAAATGATAATCCCAAACGCCGTGCAGGAGCTGCTGGCGGCTGAGCACTTTTCCTTTGTGACGGCACAGGAACAATAATAGCTCGAATTCCTTTGGCGTTAGCTCAACGGGCTTGCCATCGATGAATACTTCGCGCTGCTCGACCCGAACGTTCAAGCGTCCGATCTCGAAGGCTGTGTCATCTGCTATGCCTGGCAGCGATTGTACACGGCGGAAAATAGCTTGAATGCGGGATACAAGCTCTTGCGGGCTAAATGGTTTCGTCATATAGTCATCGGCGCCGTTATCGAGTCCGGCTATTTTATCTGTTACGTCTTGAAGCGCGGTGAGCATAACGATTGGAACTGCATTGCTTTGCTTGCGCAGCTCGCGGCAAACTTGAATTCCGTCCATTTTTGGCAGCATGAGGTCAAGTACAATTAAGTCGGGACGAAATGGCTTTAACATCTCGAAAACAGCTTCACCGTCACCTACGCAACGTACATCATAGCCTGCCAGCTTTAAATTAAATTCAATCAACATCGAGATGGATGGCTCGTCATCCACGACCAAAATCTTTTTTCGCATGGTTCAGCTCTCCTTCATGTGTTCCGCCTATTATGTTTCTTATTATGAAGGTAGAAATTATGCTTGAGATTAACGGTACGTAAAGTGGGTGTAAAAATATTGTGCAATTTCGAGAATTTTTGGCAAATTGAGAGGAGAGATTGATAACATGGCATTTCATATCGTTTTGGTAGAGCCGGAGATTCCGGCTAATACGGGAAACATTTCACGTACTTGTGCCGCTACCGGCACCATTTTGCATTTAGTTAGACCGCTTGGCTTTGATACGGATGATCGAACCTTAAAACGGGCGGGGCTTGATTATTGGCATTCGGTTCATATTGAGTACCACGATTCCTTCGATGAGGTGCTTGCGAAATATCCGCAAGGCCGTTTTTTCTATGCGAGCACGAAAGCAAGCAAGCTGTATTCGCAATTCGAGTACCATGATGGCGATTTCTTCGTATTCGGCAAAGAGACGAAAGGGTTGCCCCAGGAGCTGATTGATGCGAATATGGACACCTGCATTAAAATGCCGATGACAAATACGGTGCGCTCACTAAATTTGTCCAATTCTGTTGCAATTATTGTATATGAGGCGTTCAGACAAAATCATTTCCTTGGACTTGAGTAGAATAGATGTCTTTTTCATCAATATATGGTTTTTATATACTAATAAAATGAGATTATTTGCAGGATATTAAGGAATTATTAAATAAGGAAGGAAATGCTGTTGGTTCATCGAAACACTATAACTGCAGAGGTTTCTCAGAAATAGCTTGCGAAACCAGACACAGAAGAGGTGAAAGTGATGAAACCAGCAGGTGTAGTTAGAAAAGTGGATCAACTCGGCCGTATTGTACTTCCAAAATCATTGCGCAAACGTTATTTAATGAACGAGGGCGATCCCGTTGAAATTTTTGTCCAAGGTGACCATATCATTTTGGAGCGGTACCGTCCTAAATGTGTATTTTGCGGATCTATGGTTGAGGTTCGTGATTTCAAGGAACGCTACGTATGTGGCGTTTGCATGGAGGAAATGGCAGAGATACAACACTAATCGGCGTTATATCCCGCTATTTTAACGAAATGAAGCTTCCCGAATAGAGCGCCTGCGCTCTTTGGGAAGCTTCATTTTTTTGTGATGCTTTACCGCAAAACGAACGGGCGCCAGCAAAAAGCTTGGCGCCCGTTCGTAAACGCTTGGTATAAGCTGATACAAGCCAGCTTATAGCCCCTTTGTTTTGTCTTCGTTGTAGGAGCTGGTCAGCATCGCCGTAATGAACAATGCGAACACAGTCATGACAATAATAAAGTTCATCTGTGGGACACCTCCAAGTATGCTTTCCTTATTATAACCAACGTCAGCAAAAAAGAAAACTTTAAAAGTTGTGAACACATTGTTAACATAGAGAGTATGAGCATAGCAAGCCATTAAGCTTGCGAGGAGGAGCATAGCATATGAATTATCGATTTTCATCCAGAGTGTCGCAGTTAAAATCGTCAGCGGTACGAGATATTTTGAAGCTGACGCAAGGCAAGGATATGATTTCGTTTGCCGGAGGCCTTCCAGCGGAGGAGTTATTCCCTGTACAAGCGGTGCGTGAAGCGGCTGACCGTGTATTTGCGGCAGGGCCAAGCGCTTTGCAATACGGACTGACGGAAGGGTATTTGCCGCTGCGTGAGCAGCTTTGCGAGCGTATGGCGGCCAAGCAAATGAACGCAAGCCCAGAACAAATGATTTTGACGACGGGCTCGCAGCAAGCAATTGATTTATTAGTCGGAGTACTGACGGAGCCAGGGGATGCGATATTGGTTGAGAAGCCCACATACCTTGCCAGCCTGCAAGTGTTTGCGCTGCACGGCTTGAAGGTAATAGCGGCGGAGAGCGACGAGCATGGCATTATTCCCGAGGATGCAGAGCGTTTAATTCGCGAGCATCGTCCAAAGCTGCTGTATGCAGTTCCGACCTTCGGCAATCCGACAGGCCGTGTCTGGAGCTTGGAGAGAAGGATGAAGCTGCTCGCCCTTTGCAAACATTATCAAATGCCGATTATCGAAGATGACCCATATGGGGATATTAAATTCGATGAAAGCGAGCAGTTTCCGACGCTGCTTTCCCTTGAAGGGCAAGTAGAGCGCGGAGCTGTATTCTATACGAGCACATTTTCCAAAACGGTAGCGCCTGCGCTTCGTACAGGTTGGGCTATCGGGGATAGCCGTGTAATTGGCATGGTGGCTAAAGCAAAGCAAGCAGCAGACCTTCATTCGAGCACGATGGATCAGCAAATTTTGAGTCAGCTGCTTAAAGGCTTTAAGCTTGATGATCATATAAGGCTTATTTCCAAATCATACGGCGAGCGGATGCTTGAAATGCATGAGCTTCTAAAGCGGCAAGCGCTAAAGGATGTCTCGTGGGTAAAGCCGAAAGGCGGCATGTTCCTTTGGCTTGAGCTGCCGGACGGTCTAGACGCGGAAGCGCTCCTTCGTTGTGCGGTTCAGAAGGGGGTGGCGTTCGTGCCGGGCAGCTCGTTCTATGCCGACCATCCACAGCGCAACACCGCCAGATTGAATTATACGTACAATACGGGAGCGCGCACGATGCAAGGTGTTGAGCGCTTTGTTGAGGCGCTTGGGGAGTTTACGGCGCGGAGCTGAGCGAGGCTGTCCATTCCGCTATCACATTGCTGTATTCGGATAATGCAGCCGCGCCTTCCGGGCGCAGACTGTATTTGCCGCGCTCAATGCGGTCGAACCAGCCGTAATAATTGCTGCGCAGCGTCTCTCCGCTGCGTCCATAGCCCGTAATAGCTGCCACCTCTCGCGGAGCTAAGGGGCCCGAGGTATGAAGCGCGTAGGCGCAGCGCAGCGCCTTCTCGCGGTAAGCAGTCACAAGCTTGCGTCCAGTGCTGCCGCCGACGTTATAATCGCCGCTGCGCTCCCTGAATTCATTCAGGAGCTGCGCTTGCTTCCTGCGCCTTGCGCCGCGCTGAGGCGGATCGCCAGGCTGGCATAGAAACTCGATGACTGGCGGCTTTGTTTTATAGAAGGTAACCGTCATAAAACCAATGCCGAGCATGCGGCAAAGCTCAGTCAAATCACCAAAGCGCTGATTATGGGCGCCGCTTTTCTTTCGGTTCCGTTCGACGGCTAGCACGACATGACTGTTTAAACGTAGACGTTCAACCCCTTGCAGCAGCAAGGCGAGGTTGAACGTTTTTTTCATTTCGACAATTATCGTATTTTTGGTGTCTGGATGAATGGCGACCAAATCGCAATGAAGCACCTCGCTTTTTACCATATAGCCAAGCCGCTCGTAATACTTTTTTATAGGAATGTAGAGCTCTTCTTCGCGTGCAACAGCCACGTTTTGTTTCTCCTCCCCGCTTGTTCCAAACGATGCATATGACTCCATTATAGCAAAGGATTCTGCGAACTTGTCGTATTTTGATGGATGAAGGACAAAAATAGTGTGCAATTATCTCCCCGAATAAGCATAGAAATGTAATACCTCAATAAAAGTTGGCACCACTCGATAGAGCGTCTAGAGACAAATCCCGGGCGTAGAACGAATAGTGGAATGCGGAAGCGATGGGAGGAGGCACGGTATGGACATTTTCAAGCGAATATCGGAGTATCAGGCTGAGAGCGAGAAGCTTGCATGGACAGGATCATTCAAGAATTACATTGAATTGCTCGGGAAGGATCCGTCCCCGGCCATGACCGCACATGCACGCGTTTATGAAATGATTGAATCACATGGGGTAGAAGACGTTGGCGGCAACAAGCAGTATAAGTTTTTTGATCAAGAAATCTTTGGGCTGGATCGTGCGGTGGAAAAGCTGGTTGAGGAGTATTTCCATTCGTCGGCTCGCAGGCTTGAGGTGCGCAAACGGATTTTGTTACTGATGGGACCCGTCAGCGGAGGAAAATCAACTATTGTTACGATGCTCAAAAAGGGACTTGAGCGTTTCTCCAGAACCGAGCGAGGAGCCGTTTATGCGATTAAAGGCTGCCCGATGCATGAGGATCCGCTGCACTTAATTCCCCATGAGCTTCGTCCTGATATCGAGAAAGAGCTCGGTGTTCGAATTGAAGGCAACCTTTGCCCTTCGTGCCAAATGAGGCTTCAGACGGAATACAGCGCCGACATTGAAAATGTGCTCGTTGAGCGTGTGTTTATTTCCGAGGATAACCGCGTCGGCATAGGCACATTCAGTCCATCTGATCCGAAATCCCAGGATATTGCCGACCTTACGGGAAGCATCGATTTCTCTACGATAACGGAGTACGGATCCGAATCCGATCCGCGCGCATATCGGTTTGACGGTGAGCTTAACAAAGCTAATCGCGGATTGATGGAGTTTCAAGAGATGCTGAAATGCGATGAGAAGTTTCTATGGAATCTGCTCTCGCTGACGCAGGAGGGGAACTTCAAGGCAGGACGATTTGCCTTAATTAGTGCAGATGAGCTTATTATTGCGCATACGAATGAATCTGAGTATAAGTCATTCATCAGCAATAAGAAAAATGAGGCGCTTCATTCCAGAATGATCGTTATGCCGGTTCCGTACAATTTGCGGGTATCGGATGAAGAAAAGATATATAAGAAGCTTATCGCCCAAAGCGATATGCGCCATATCCATATAGCTCCTCACGCGCTGCGTGCCGCTGCTATCTTCTCTATCCTGACAAGGCTTAAGGAAACGAAGAAGCAAGGCATGGATTTGGTGAAGAAGATGAGGATGTACGACGGCGAGGAAGTAGAAGGCTTTAAAGAAGCGGATTTGAAAGAGATGCAAAATGAGTATCTGGAGGAGGGCATGACGGGCATTGATCCTCGCTATGTCATCAACCGGATCTCCAGCGCGCTCATCAAGCAGGATACACAATGCATCAATGCGCTTGACGTGCTGCGTGCGCTTAAAGAAGGACTGGACCACCATCCTTCAATCACGAAGGAAGAACGCGAGCGATACTTAAATTTCATTTCGGTGGCGCGCAAGGAATACGATCTGCTGGCGAAGAAGGAAATTCAAAAGGCATTTGTTTATTCCTATGAGGAATCTGCCCGCACCTTGTTTGAAAACTACTTGGATAACATTGAGTCTTATTGCAACTGGGCCAAAATCAAGGATCCTTTAACCGGGGAAGAGATGGATCCAGACGAGCGGCTTATGCGTTCCATCGAGGAGCAAATCGGCGTTTCCGAAAATGCGAAAAAAGCGTTCCGCGAAGAGATACTCATTCGCATATCGTCTTATTCGCGAAAAGGGAAAAAGTTCGATTTTACAAGTCACGAACGTTTGCGCGAAGCGGTAGAGAAGAAGCTGTTCGCGGATTTGAAGGATATCGTCAAAATTACGACCTCCACGAAAACGCCGGATGAGAATCAGTTGAAGCGCATAAACGAAGTAACCAAGCGGCTTATGGATGAGCATGGGTACTGCCCGGTTTGTTCAAATGAATTGCTGCGTTATGTCGGAAGCCTGTTGAACCGGTAATATTGCGGTGCGAGCATCAAGAGAAGCTGATAGACAACTGTCTATCGGCTTCTCTGCAGTGCTTCCAGGTTTGAAAAGAATTTCAAATGTTAATACTGATTCTTGTATGTTTTCCGATATAATAGGTGTTAGTGTTCTACTATATACCGAAGGAGTCGGACTTATTGATTAACGTTAATGCAGAACGCAGGAAGCAGCTTGAATACACAGGAATTACGGAACAGGATTTAAAGATTATGGCTGAATGCAAACCTATCTTCGAGAAGATAGTTGATGAAGTAGTAGACCGGTTTTACGACAGTATTGGCCACCAGCCGGAATTGCTTGCGATTATTACAAAAGTAAGCAACATTGAGCGGCTTAAGGAAACGCAGCGATGGTACTATATGTCGCTTACCGAAGGGGTAATCGATCAATCGTATATTGAAAACCGCATAAAAATTGGCGCCGTCCACTCCCGAATTGGATTAACGACGGATTGGTATTTGGGTACATATATGACTTACCTTGATATATCCATGGATGTGCTTAAGCGAGTTATTCCTGATAGTTGGAAGGAAGTTGTACATGCTCTGACGAAATTGTTTAATCTGGATTCGCAATTCGTACTGGAAGCGTACAATGAGCATGAGCAGCATAAAATTCAGCAGCTAGCGGACAATCGTTCCATGATGCTGTCCACTGTTACAAGTGCGGTGCAGGAGCTGGCTTCGCTTATGCTCGAATTGGACGAGGGTGCTCAATCCATTGCGGCTACCGCAATTTCGACCTCGCAATCTCAGGATAAGACGCATACATTATTAGGAGAGCTTCGTGAGGAGCTTGACGGCATTAACGAAATGGGCACATTAATTCGCGGATTATCCGATCAGACTCATCTGCTCGGGCTTAATGCCGCGATCGAAGCGGCTAGAGCAGGAGAGCATGGCCGGGGCTTTGAGGTAGTCGCGAATGAAGTGCGCAAGCTTGCCGCCTCGTCACGCAATGCGCTCGAAGGGATACAGTCGAAGCTTGAAGAGATTGACAAGAAGCTGTCCGCAGTACGCCATGAATCTGAGGCGACATCGGTCGAGGCGCGTAACCAAGCAGCCCGCTCGCAAGAGCTTGCTTCGTTCGTTCATATGGTCGATAAGGTAACGAAAGATCTACAGCAATTGAATCAATCCTAGAATAAAACGCAGCCTAGAAAAAGCAGGAATTCTCTCAACCCGAGGGTTCCTGCTTTCGCGTTATATAAGTTGACACAAAATTCTGATTTTAGTATGATAATCCTAACATTAAGAGGAAATACCGTTATAAATGTTAAGTTTTTTGACATAAATATAACGAATTTGTTCCGATGTTCACGAAGCTAGTACCAATTTGGTGCAGCGCCCATCATGGAGGAGGCGGTTGTCATGTCGACGGCCAAACAGTCGCAATCGCAATTTTACGATTCTCAATCCTTTTACGATGAAATGTTCGACAAGGACCTTTCGGTTCGCGCTCACTATGACAGTGTCCATCGTTTATTTGGAAGAATGAAGCCGGCAGAGCTGGCTGTCCGTCAAAATGCGATTAATCAAAGAATGATGGAGGAGGGCATTACATTTACGCTTTATAGCGGCGCGCAAAATGAGCCGCTCGAGCGGACAATTCCTTTCGATTACATTCCCCGCGTCATTCCGAAGCATGAATGGGAAGGCGTTGACCGCGGCGTCAAGCAGCGGATTCGCGCTTTGAACGCTTTTATCCATGATGTTTATCATGGACAACGAATTGTGGCAGACGGCATCATACCTCGGCGGATGATTGTTTCGAATACTTATTTTCGTCCGGAAATGGCGGGTCTACATGTTCCCGGCGGTGTATATATTACAGCATCAGGCATTGATTTGATTCGTGATGAGAAGGGCCGTTATTATGTGCTCGAAGATAATTTGCGATCTCCTTCCGGCTTCTCCTATCTCTTTAAGGGCAGAACGTTAATGAGCGAGCTGTTCCATGATTTATATTTATCCAGTTCGGTACAAAGCATTGACCGCAGCTTAAATTGCTTCTTAAGCTCGCTCCGCGCTCTTTCTCCTAACGGCAAGCGTGATCCTTTAATCGTATTGCTTACGCCAGGCGCTTACAACTCCGCCTATTACGAACATACTTTTTTAGCGCAGCAAATGGGCATTCACCTCGTTGAAGGCAGAGATCTTGTGTACAAAGACCATAAAATATATTTGCGTGATTTGCGGGGACTCCGTCAGGTCGACGTTATTTATCGGCGCATCGATGATGATTTTCTCGATCCGCTTGCATTCCAGCCGGATTCCTTCCTTGGGGTGCCGGGACTAATGAATGCTTATCGCGCTGGGAATGTTGCGATTGCGAATGCGCCAGGAACAGGCGTGGCGGACGACAAGGCAGTATATGCGTATGTGCCTGACATGATCCGTTACTATTTGGGGGAAGAGCCTATTTTACACAACGTTCCTACGTATATCTTGTCGCGCAAAGACGAGCGCGATTATGTGCTGGATCACTTGGATCAGCTCGTTGTGAAGGAGACGTCGCTATCAGGCGGCTATGGCATGCTGATAGGGCCTAGCGCAACCTCAAATGAGATTCAAGCGTTTGCAGATGCAATCAAGCGCGAGCCAGGACGCTACATCGCTCAAACGACGATGAAGCTCTCGCGTGCGCCGGTTATGGTTGATGGCGGCATGACACCTCGTCATATTGATTTACGAGCCTTTGCATTAATGGGAGAGGAGACGCATGTCATTCCGGGAGGTTTAACGCGTGTTGCAATGACAGAGGGTTCGCTGGTAGTCAACTCTTCACAGGGCGGCGGAGTCAAGGATACGTGGGTCCTTAATCGATAATTTAATGGAGGGAATGCGGGTGCTGAACCGGAATGCAGAGGCATTATTTTGGATTGGCCGTTACATGGAGCGCGCAGAGAATCATGCCAGGCTGATTGATGTACACTATCATCTTCAGGTTGATGAGGAATTGAGCAGCGAAGAAGGCCAGCAACAGGGCGAGATAATCGAGCCTTGCTCGAAATGGGCAAGAATCGTCGATGCCTTAGGCAGCCGTGAAGCATATGAGCAGCAGTATGGCAGCTACAATGAACGCGATGTCCTCTTCTATACGACGCTCGATCGCGATCATTCAAACTCGCTCGTCTCCTGTGTCAGCCATGCTCGCGGCAACCTGCGAACGCTTCGCGAGAAGGTGCCGAGCGAAATGTGGGATGTGACAAACGCATTCTATTTGTGGCTGCGGGAGAAGCAGCCGGATGATTTGCTGCGCGAATCACCGCATCTGTTTTTCGGTCGCATTAAGGAATGGACGGCGCTGTTCCAAGGCGTCAGCCAATCCGTCATGCCGAGGGAGAATGAATGGCATTTCATCGAATGCGGCAGGTATTTGGAGCGCTCGGAAAATACGCTGCGCATCATTAAAGCGGTAGGCAATGTGGCAACCGGCGAGGGCTGGAACAGCTCAAGCGCCTATCCCTATTTGCAGGCTGTACTGCGCTCTGTCAGCGGCTATCAAGCATTCCGCCGTTATTATGCTGACGGAATCACTGTCGAGTCCATCGTTGAATTTGTTGTGCTTAACAGCGCCTTTCCGCGCTCCCTTCATTTTGCGCTCCATACTCTCGATGACCATATGCGGCATATCGAGCTGCAGGATAAGCAGCTGCGGACAGCCCATGAGCGCGTCATTCGCCAAGTAGGAAAAGTAAAGGCGGATTTGGCATGCTTGGAGCGGGAGGATATGGTCATTGATCGGAACGGGACGATCGTTGTTCATTTGCTTGATGCATGCCAGCAGCTTGGGATGGCATTTGCTAAAACCTTTTTTCGCATGGGGGAGGCAAGCGCATGAAGCTGAGTATTTCACATGTCACGAGGTACGAGTACGCGGAGGCAGTTACGGACAGTGTCAATGAAATTCGTCTGACTCCGAGCACGAATGAGAGACAATCCTGTTACCAGCAAGCGATAACCATTGAACCAAACGCCTCATTATTCACCTACGAGGATTACTTCGGCAATCGGGTACATGCCTTCTCGGTGAACGGCCCACATAAACGACTTACGATACGCACCTCTATGACGGTCGTAACGAAGCAGGCGCCTTCCTCCGAAGAGCGTGCGCAATACTTAAGCAGACGTCCGCCGGAGCAGGCGTGGAGCTGGCTGAGGACAGAGGATGCGGCAAATCGCTTCACGGAGTTTCTTCTGGCGTCGGAATATACAGCCATAACGAGCGAAGTAGAGCAGTTTGCTAGTGAAATTCCGGATTCAAATGAGAGTGGCCAAGCTAGCGTGCTGGACTGGCTAAGCGCATTGTCGACCAAAATTCGCACGGAGTTTATTTATGATCCGGAAGCCACTGACGTAAAAACGAGAACCTCGGATATGTTTCTAAGTAAACGCGGCGTTTGTCAGGATTTTGCTCATTTGATGATCGCGAGCTGCAGAGGGTACGGCATACCAGCCAGATATGTGAGCGGCTATCACTTTGTTGGAGATTTGCAGGGAGGCAGCGCGGATTTCGAGCAGGCCTCGCATGCTTGGGTTGAAGCGTTCGTACCTGGCCTTGGCTGGTGCAGCTTTGATCCGACGAACGTCGATCCTGTAGGCGAGCGATATGTAAAGCTGGGGCATGGCCGCGACTACAAGGATATCGTACCGGTTAAAGGCGTTTACAGAGGAACTGGCGAGCAGGTGCTTCATGTATCGGTCGATGTAAGAAATGTTGAGGATTAATAGATGAATAGGCAGCGATATAAAAAACAATGAACCGCTTGTGCAGCATGCGGAGCATTGTTTTTTTGTTTGCGCAAAATATAAAGAGAATAGATGACGCAGCAGTCATAAATTGATTTTTCCATGTATGATTGCATGCTTATAGCACACCTTATAATCATCAACCAGGAGGTGTCATGCAGTGAAAAAACAGTTCAAACCCATATTTACATCCATTATGGTGCTTGCATTGGGATTCTCGATAGCGGCATGCGGTCAAAACGGAACCGTAAAGGAAAATACAATGAGAGTCAAAAATGATTTGAATCGCGCGGGAGAACGAATTGTCCCTAATGGCATGAAAACGACCGATCGCAAAATAAATGCTATGGATAATCGGATGTACAGCATAGATCCGTTAAGAGGCGCCGGTCAATTGGAGGATCGTGCCGAAAGGGTTAGCGGAGTAAAAGAGGCTACAGTCGTTGTGCATAATAAAGAAGCAATCGTTGGTCTTGATGTCGACAACATCGGAAAAAAAGCGATCATTGAAAAACAGGTTTACGCCGCATTAAAAGGGCAATACCCTGCCTACAACATTCATGTAACCTCCGATGGAAATATCCATAAAAAAATAAAGTCGATGAACGTAAATGCAACAAATGGGCATCCTATAAAAACGTTGGGAAACGACGTGGCTATCATGATCCGAGATATAAGCAATGCGGCAACGGCGCCGCTTCGCTAATTGGTCCGACGGCAGCTCACTTTGCGAGCTGCCGGAATTATATTTTCGCGTTACATATCGATTTGCCGCTAGGAGGAATACTGTTGTTAAACCGCAAGCCCAGCCTACTATTGCTGCTCGTAACTGTTTTTTTGCTTGGTTTCACTTTCCCCGAGAAAAAGGATCGTTTTTTTTATGAGAAAAGGGGAGAGATCGTATGGGAGGTTCCGACGAAAGACAAGAAGATCGCCTTGACCTTCGATGATGGTCCTTATCCGAATACGACCGATAAAATTCTTGATTTGCTCAAAAAGTACGATGCAAAAGCAACTTTTTTTGTGCTTGGCAACAAGGTGGAGCGTTACCCGGAAACGATAAAACGTGAAATTGCAGAGGGACATGAGGTAGCTAATCATACGTTTAATCATGTTTATTTCATGCGCTCCATAAGCGACGAGACGATTCGGGATGAAATAGTTAAAACCGAGAAGGCATTAGAAACGTTGACTGGAAAAAAACCTTTATTATTCCGTCCGCCAGGCGGCTATTACAATGAGCATTCGATTCAAATTGCCAAAACGCTTGGCTATACGACCATTATGTGGTCTTGGCATCAGGATACGAACGATTGGAAGAGCCCCGGCGTGAACCGGATCGTCAATAAAGTATTAGACAATGCCCGCAATGGAGATATCGTACTCATGCATGATTATATCCCCGGTTCCATGCAAACCGTTAAAGCGTTGGAGACCATATTGCGCGAGCTTGATAATAGAGGCTTTGAATTCGTCACCGTAACTGAGCTGATGAATGGCATGTTGCGCATTCCAATCATGTAGAAGCTGATTACGATAGAAGCTTGCTCATTTCTTTTTAACCCTCGTTCCAAAGTTGGGAAGATTGGCTTCGTTATCTTGCTTTTATATTCAATTAATCTTACAGTTGTATGAAAATGAGGTATATTACTTACTAGGTGATAAATCTATGACAGTGACAACGAAGTTTTTTGAATACGGGCAAGCCGAAATCGATTATCTCAAAAGCGTGGATGAAACGCTTGGCGCTGCTATGACGAGATTGGGCAAGGTTGAGCGTGTCATCATTCCTGATCTGTTCACAGCACTCGTGTATGCTATAGTAGGCCAGCTCATCTCGTTGAAGGCTGTTCATACGATTTGGGAAAGAATGCAGCTTCAATTTGGTGAAATTACGCCGAGTCATATCGCTAAGCAGTCAGCTGATGATATTCAGCGCTGGGGGATTACGATGAAAAAAGCGGTTTGCATCAAGCATATTGCCGATATGATTATGGAAGACGCTTTGAAGCTCGATGATCTGTATGCGTTATCCGATGCAGAGGTCATTAAGAGACTGTCAGCCTTAAATGGAATAGGCAAATGGACGGCGGAAATGATGCTGATTAACGCGATGGAGCGCCCTGATGTTGTTAGCTGGGGCGATATTGCCATTCGACGCGGTATGATGAAGCTCTATCAATTGGATTCCATTACGAAAGAGGAGTTTGAACAATACCGCAGCCGCTATTCGCCTCTGGGTTCTGTCGCTTCTATCTACTTGTGGGAAATTTCATTTGAATAAAGGGAGTATAAGGGGTGAAAATGACGGAGAAAACGATCAAGGAGCAGTTAATAGCATTGTCCGAACCGGCTTATCAACAATTTTCCTCTGCACTTATCCCTACTATTAACAACGTGCTGGGTGTGCGGCTGCCTGTGCTGCGCAAGCTCGCCAAAGAGCTGGCGAAAGGTGATTGGCGGAGCTACTTGAAGCATGCGGAGAGCGAATACTTCGAAGAGGTCATGCTGCAGGGCATGGTCATCGGCTATTTGCAATCGGATGTGGAAGAAATACTACGTTACGTCGCTGATTTTGTCCCTAAAATCGATAATTGGTCGGTATGCGACAGCTTTTGCATCGGACTTAAATTTACGAAGACGAATAGGAAGCGGGTATGGGATTTTTTACAGCCGTATCTAGCGTCCAATAAACCTTATGAAATACGATTTGGTGTCGTGATGCTTCTTGATTTTTACATAGAAGAGGAATATATCAGTCGCTTGTTATCCTTATTGGACAGCGTGGAGCGTGAGGATTACTATGTCAAAATGGCGGTGGCATGGGCAGTATCCATTTGTTTTGTGAAGCTGCCCGAGCCTGCCCTGCGCTATTTGGAGAACAATTCGCTCGATGTATTCACCTACAACAAAGCGCTGCAAAAAATAACGGAGTCCTACCGTGTAGACCACGATACGAAAATAATGATTCGCAGTATGAAACGGAAAGAAAAGCAGCCTGAGCATTTGAATTAAAACAAATGACTGGCTGCTTTGTTATTTCTACTTGGCATCATGAAAAATAATGCCCAGACTGTACCTAATCCCCGATGTAATCGTACTTTTCCATACAAATCTTGATGCAAACAGTTGTAGCCTCCGGCTTCATATTTCAATATGAGCGGGGTGGAGCGGGTAAGCCAAAGAGAATGCAAAGCTATAATCGATACCTATGAGAAGCACGACCATTTTCGCAGCACCATCTTGAATGTAAGCGCAAGATAACGAAACTAAATTTAGTTGTGTGAAAATGGAACATTTCGTTATCGCTGTTGTCTAATGATATGAGGTGGTCGGCTTGGAGTACTTGAAAAGTATCACGATAACGGGTGATAACGCTGATTCGATTTTAGGTGATTTGATGGCAGCCTATGGGGACGATGTATGGCATTACGCTTTCATACTAGTCAAGAGCAAGGACGCAGCGGATGACATCACACAGGATGTTTTTTTAAACGCGTATCGTTTGCTGCATCGCTTTGAAGGCAGAAGCTCTCCCAAAACCTGGCTGCTTACGATCACGAGGAATAAGTCGATCAATTGGCTCAAATCTTCCTTTATTAAGCGTGTTATGTTAATGGGCTCCGTTACACATTCGAAGAGTCAGAGATCGGCAGAGCAGGAGGTTTTGGATCAAATGGGCGTGCATGAGATCTGGCAATCGGTAATGAGGCTGCCTGCCAAGCAGAGGGAAGTGCTGATTCTCGATGCCCACTATCAGCTTTCGTACTCCGACATGGCTGGGCTGCTGGCCATATCGGAAGGGACGGTCAAATCCCGCTTGCATCGAGCCCGTGCTCGAATGGAGCGCATGCTGAAGGAGGAGGGTGGGAAGCTATGAAAACGGATCAAGATTCGAAACCAGGCTGGTATGACACTTTGATAAAGCCTCCCTTTGAAGGTCAAAAATGGACTGTCGAGAAAAGTGAAAGCCTGCTGAAGGAAATTAGCATGCTAAAGCGAAAGAAAGCGGGTTTTAGCAAACGTTCCCTCAAGCTCGGTTGGTCGGTTTCTATATTTGCAATGATCGTTGTTGCTCTGGCATTTATTTGGACAGATGGATTTAATGAAAGAACCTCTATTGATGGGAGGAGCAATAGGAATGCAGCAACGATTGCTAAAGCTGAGTGGGAGATGTTCCCAGGCGGAGATATGATTGCAGGTAAACCGGCAGGTGCGATGTACATGATTCATAAACCACTTTCGGAATTGCTTGGCCACAAATTACAAATCATCGCAACCCATCAAGAGACGGGAATGACCTTAGAGGAGCTTACAGAAACCACAATCAGTGAAATGAATGCACAAGAATATGGTAAAGATTTATTTTCTACAGTAGATGCTGTCACTAAAACGCGGATTGTTTCAGGTATGGCGATCCCTTTGGGCGGCAAATGGCGCTTTGAAATGTTCATTGACGATGTATCGAATGGGTATAAGGAGTGGAATGTTCCTGACGGCGGCTGGGAGCTGAGCCCTTCATTTGTGTCTGGTCCGTATTCAATGACTGGGACTAAGGGGAAGTTAGGCTTTATTGATCCAGGTTTTATCGCAGGCAAAGGGAATAAGTATATGTGGCATTTTTGGGGGACGAATGAGGAGCTCACCGGAGACTTGCAAATCTATGCGGTTCGGGAGTCGACAGATGATTTATTGACGGTATTTGAGAGCAGGGTTCGGCCAGGAAAACATAATGGAGCAGATGCCGTGCTGCCGTCTGGGATGACGCTGCCGTATGCAGGCAAATGGAAGCTAATCGTCATGATTAACAAACAGTGGTTCGGGAATGTGATTGTTCAGGTTGAGAAGGGGGTGTAAGGAGGGTGCCGTAGTATAAACTAAGTATTAAGCAGTATGTCACAGCATTGTTCAAAAATGGGGAGAGGAAGGGCGGATGCCCCTCCTGCTCGATATTGATCTTTAAGGGTTCCAAGTATGAAGCGGAGTATAACCATCCGCTACATGCTCTTCATCAAACGTTATAGGAATAATGTAATATCCGATAACTTCATAATTTTTATCATATAAGTAAACGTAGAAGAAAACGTCCTCTACATTTTTCCCAATTTTCGGATCAGTAGATTGATGGTAGTAAGATTCGAGAATTGAGTATTCTTTACCATCATCAAGATTGATCGCACTAGCTGTCAATCCGATATTTCGGTGCGTGAATTCCAGCGGAGCTGTATTAAGCTTTAGGTTTTCTTTTCCTGGAGCATCAGGATAGCTGCTCGTCTTTAGGAATATGGATTCTTGTGAGTATCCAATATACTTGGCGTTAGGTTGTTCTTTTGTGATTTTTTGCGGGTCAAGAAAAACCTTGAAAGCATTTCTAAAAGGAATTTGGAAAAATAACTCTTCTTGTTTGAAAGCATCAATGAGCTCTTGCTTGTTCAGCGTTACGGCTCTAACTCCGAAATTATCGATTATTCTCGTTACAGGAGTCAAATCATAGTGATAGGTCCCGCTATACAGAAGTTTTTGATCACGTATTACTTTAACATCAAACGAACCAGTTGACGATGCTATAGAATTAGCTTCTAATAAGCAATGATCAGAGGCACAGGTTTTAAATGGTGTTAAATCTCCTGATTTGTAAAGTTCAATAGAATCAGTTTTGAGTAGCCTTTTTCCTTCAACCATACCGAGGTCAAATAAATATTCATATTCATGTGATATTTTGCCTTGAGTAGATTTATAAGTACTTTGCCGTTTAATCATTGAAGCCTCTTGAATGGATCTTGGATAATGAATGTTAATCGTGTATACCTTTATTCGTAATTTATCTCCGCTAACTACGCTGATCACAACTGCAATGTCATTGAGTGGAGCGATATTTACATTGAAAGTGCTCGTTTCTGTTGGTAGTTCTTTATTTTCAAAACTGTTTCTTTGACCGCTAGTTATAAAGTAAGATACTTTCTCATAAGCAGATTTTGTTACAGTGACAGGTACAGTTATGGCTTGAGTGTTACGATCAATAATGACGCTGTAAGAAAAAACGTCAGGCTTAAAGCCAATTTCCTTTTCATAATAGTTCTTATCCAGCTGTGTAAGAGAGAACCCTTTAAGAGATAAATCTATTAGTGAAGCATCCTTACATTCTATCGGCGGGTTTGCTCCTTCACAGCTATTGTTGCTGCCACCGCCATTAGTACCGCCATTAGTACCGCCATTAGTACCGCCATTAGTACCACCACTTGAACCATCATTGGATCCGCCGCCAATCGCGCCACCGCTGCTTGGAGGATTCGTGATGGAACCTGCAGCATCTCCACCAACTTGAGTAGGCTTGGTCTCGAAGCTGGATCCCTTCGCGCCATTATTGACAAACGCGCTCTCTACTTTACCTTGTCCAATCAACTTGGCCACTGCATCCAGAACGAGCTGAATGACTTTAGCATCCTTGCCTAGATTCACTTCCGCGTTTGTTCCAACGGAATCGACATTTAATTTATTAATGGATCCACTCGGTATGCTCACTTTGATGTTTGAAGCAAGAACATTTACATTTTCATATACTCCAGTAAGCTGTACTTGTGAGTTAGCAGGCAGCACATTGGATAATTCGACATGATTAAAACCACTATCCGTTACGAATGACTCTTCCAATTTCACAGGAGTTTGCACCAAAACATGTTGTACGGAAGTGGCTCCAGCAACGACTACGCGCACTGATCCATCTTTCTTGTCGACAGTAATTCGCACTAACACAGAGTCCTCGAAATGAATGGAATTCGCTCCGCCGCCTTGAATGGTTGTTGTGCCTCTGACGGTTACTTTCTTAAAGAAAGCATCGCCCTCTCCTACCTTGGCCGCAATCGTTAGATTACCCTCAATAATAGTATTTTGAAGGGTAACACCGGCAGCGGACACCACAACGTTTCCTTTTATCGTTTTCGTACCGCTCTCAGGACCGTATAACCCTGCTTTATCATAATTAGTATCAGGCATGTATACCGTAAGAGCATTTACAAGCAATGTTACAGCTTGCGCTCTCGTAAGTTTATCCTTCGGTCCGAAGTTGCCGTTTGTATAGCCGTTAATAACCTTCTTATTCACTAGAGCCGCTACCGAAGGTTTGCTCCATGCCGCAATTTTAGACTCATCCTTAAATTGCTCTGTACCTTGATTGCCGCGAAGCTCCAGCTTGAGCAGGCTTGCAACCATTCCAGAAGCTTCCTCGCGCGTAACCTGTTTATTAGGACGAAACGTGCCATCCTCATAACCTTTAACATATTCAGCATTTACTGCAGCAGCTACTTGTGCGTAAGCCCAGTTCGTGCTTGTCAGATCGGTAAAAGAAATTTTAGACTGCTCAGTAAGTTTGAACGAACGATTAATCAGTGCAATCAATTCAGCTCGGGTAATTGCACGGTCAGGTTGATAAGAGCCGTCAGAGTATCCCTGTACCCATTCTTGCTCAACCCATTTGCGCATATTTGCTTCTGCCCAATGACCCTTCAGATCATCCGAAGCAGTTTTCTCGGCTGCCCATACAGAACTAGATAGCGACAGGGACATCGCAAGTATTACTAAGAGGCTTACAGATTTTTTCATTTTTTTAAACAATGACAAGTTAATTCTCCTCTACTAAATTAGTGATAATTACAATTCCCCTAGACCATTCATCAAAAATCGAGTCTAAACTGCATAATTTTTAGTAGATTAGACCTAATTTTTAATAAATATAGGCGAATAGTGAGTTATTCCATTATATCCATGATCCTCCATTATGTCGATAGAATAGGTATGAAGTCTACTTGACTTTCAAAAGTTCCGCAAAATGGTATTTCTTTTACCCTTTTTAGTTCTAAATGGAGCAAAGGGGTTATTAGCAAGCTTTAATAAACTTTGTATAATGTAGGAAAGAGAAAGGTTAGAAGGGAGTATTTCAATTGACGCTGCAACAATTAAAATATGTAATCGAGGTCGCCAATCGGGGCTCCATTAATGAAGCTGCGAAGCGGTTGTTTATCTCGCAGCCAAGCCTTTCAAATGCGATTAAGGATCTGGAAGAAGAAATGCAGGTTGCGATTTTTGATCGATCAAATAAAGGCATCTCCTTATCAAAGGAAGGCGTTGAATTTTTAAGCTATGCCAGGCAGGTAGTTGAGCAGGCTGAGCTGCTGGAAAGCCGGTACCTTAATGCGAAGCCCTCCCCACAGCATTTTTCAGTTTCTACTCAGCATTATGCATTCGCGGTTAATGCATTTGTAAGCTTGGTTCAAGAGCATGGTCATGATGAATATGAGCTATCTTTGCGAGAAACCAAAACCTACGAAATTATAGAAGATGTCAAAAGCTTGCGCAGCGAGATCGGGATTCTATATCTTAACGAGTTCAATGGCAATGTCATCAACAAGCTGCTCAAAACAGCGAATTTGCAATTCGTCAGCTTATTTACAGCCAAGCCGCATATTTTTATCAGTATTAAAAATCCGCTCGCGAATCAATCGATCGTGACCATTGACCAGCTTCAGAACTATCCGTATTTGTCGTTTGACCAGGGCGAATACAATTCGTTTTATTTTTCGGAAGAGATACTCAGTACGATGTCACATAAGAAAAGCATCCGTGTAAACGACCGGGCGACGCTTTTCAACTTATTGATTGGATTAAACGGTTATACGATTTCGACAGGGGTTTTAAGTGCCGATCTTAATGGCAATGAAATTATCCCTGTACCTTTGGATATTGATGAAACAATTAATGTAGGTTGGATTTCCCATAAAAATACGTCGCTGTCTAAGCTTGGAGCGGCATATGTGGAGGCACTTATACAAGCGACAGCCCAATAAAAGTGTTGATATAGCCTTGGGCTATAACTAGATATAGTTTAATCCAGTTACACTATACCAGCGAATACATGATATCTTTCTTGTAACAATTTGTTTAGGGAGTGTTGCAAGATGGTGAAGAGCAGCGTATTGGGTTATCCGCGTATTGGTGCAGATCGTGAATGGAAGAAAGCGCTCGAAGCGTTTTGGTCCGGAAAGCTTGAAGAATCGGAGTTTCACAGCAAGCTTAAGGAAATTCGTTTGAGTCATTTGCGCAAGCAGAAGGAGAAGGGCATCGACCTTATCTCGGTCAATGATTTCAGCTATTACGATCATATTCTTGATACGGCTGCTATGTTTGGCATTATTCCGAAACGATTCAGCTATGAGGGCGGCGCTGTGCCATTGTCTGTCTATTACGGTATTGCCCGTGGGACGAAGGAAGCAACAGCAAGTGAAATGACGAAATGGTTTAACACCAACTATCATTATATCGTTCCTGAGCTGGATGGGGCGACACCTGCACTTACCGAAAACAAGCCTTTAGAGGCTTATCGTGAAGCTAAGCAAGAGCTAGGTATCGAGGGCAAGCCGGTTATCGTAGGACCGCTCACCTTCCTGAAGCTGTCAAAAGGGTACAGCGCTTCGGAGACGGATGCATGGCTTGCGCGTTTGGTGCCGCTATATGTACAGATCCTTCAAGAGCTTGCGAGTGAAGGGGTTCAATGGGTACAGATTGATGAGCCAATTGTCGTAACGAAATTAAGCGACGCTGATCTTGGGCGATTGAAGACGATTTATGAGACTTTTGCTGCAGCAGCACCAAGCTTGAGCATCATGCTGCAAACTTATTTTGAATCGGTAGAGAACTATAGTGACATCGTTGCGCTGCCTGTTAACGGAGTGGGACTAGACTTCGTGCACGGATTGTCCGGCAATCTCGCTTCGATTAAAGCTTTAGGTTTTCCAGCGGACAAGGTACTAGGGGCAGGCATTATTGACGGCCGCGGCATCTGGAAGGCGTCACTTCGCGAGAAGCTGGCATTGCTGGAGGAGCTTGCTGAAATCGTTCCGGCAGATCGGTTAATCGTACAATCGTCATGCAGCTTGCTTCATGTTCCGGTTACGGTTCAAAATGAAACGAAGCTGTTGCCTGAGCTGAAAAATGCGCTTGCATTTGCTGATGAGAAGCTAGGCGAGCTTGTCCTTCTTGCAAAAGCCATCTCTTCAGGCGGATCAGAAATTACAGCTGAGCTGGAAAACTGCGATACGGCTCTACAGGCGCTTAAGCAGTCGGGTGAGCGTAATCGCAATGACATTCAGCAGGCAGTTGCAGCTATTAGCGTTCAAAATCCAGTACGCAGCCTTCCTTTCGCAGAGCGTCATATTGCACAGCAGAAAAAATGGCAGCTGCCGATTTTCCCGACAACGACCATTGGCAGCTTCCCGCAATCCGCAGAGGTGCGCAAGGCACGTCAGCAGTGGCGCAAGGGTGAATGGAACAATGAGCAGTATGATAACTTTATCCGAGAGCAGATCGATATTTGGATTAAGCTGCAGGAAGAGATTGGGCTTGACGTTCTTGTGCATGGCGAATTTGAAAGAACGGATATGGTTGAATTTTTCGGCGAGAAGCTTGCAGGCTTCGCGTTCACCCAGTTCGGCTGGGTGCAGTCGTACGGTTCTCGCTGCGTGAAGCCTCCTATTATTTTTGGAGATGTCGCGTTCGAGGAAGCGATGACGGTCGAGGAAACCAAATATGCTCAGACGAAGACCGAGCGTCCGGTTAAAGGAATGCTGACAGGTCCGATTACGATAATGAACTGGTCGTTCGTCCGCGATGATATTACACGCGAACAAATCGCATACCAGCTGGCTTATGCCCTTAGACAAGAGGTTGAAGCGCTTGAGCAAGCAGGCATTGGCATGATTCAAGTGGATGAGCCTGCCGTTCGTGAAGGGCTGCCGCTTAAGGTAGAAGATCAAGCGGAGTACCTCGCATGGGCTGTCAAAGCGTTCCGCATGACTACTTGCACGGTTCAGGACACGACGCAAATTCACACGCATATGTGTTATTGCGAATTCCATGACATGATCGATTCGATTGAAGCTATGGATGCGGATGTCATTTCGATCGAGACATCCCGCAGTCACGGTGAGCTGATTCATAGCTTCGAGCTCAACACTTACAAGCTGGGCATCGGATTAGGCGTATATGATATCCACAGTCCACGAATTCCGCGCGTAGAGGAAATGACCAGTATGATCGAACGCGCCTTGCGCGTGCTTGACCCGAAGCTCTTCTGGATCAATCCCGATTGCGGACTAAAAACGCGCGGCTACGAAGAAACGATCGACTCGCTGCGCAACATGGTTGAAGCGACGGAGATTGCTCGGGCTAAGCATTCCTTGCAAGTGTAGTACTAGAGTTAATATAGTCGAAGTTGAATAACAAAGATGAGCAGGTGCCGTGGCGCCTGCTCTTTTTATTTTCGCTAAAGGGTAGAAGAAAAAAAGATACAAAATGAACGTATTCGTAGATTTTCAGGAACGAGTTTTGTTACTATAGGATAATAATCCCAATTTTGCGGAGTAGGAAAAGGTGGAGAGGATTCAGGATAACGGATATGTGTTGGATGGGGAACATTGGCTCTAATCAATGCGGGACTTGCACAGAGTAAAAATAGGAACGGACTCAGCTGGTTTCTTATTTCGGTGTTCATCGGTCCGGTCGCAACTTTAATCCTTGTAATAGGGAAGAAGAAACTGGAACAGTGATTCCTAGTAGCAAGCGGAATGTCTGGCGACTGGAAGGTCTATGCAACGACTAGAGATGGACATTCCATGGATATCAACGTTAGTGCAGGACAAATGAAATAAAGAACGGCAGTGGGTGTATGGCAATTTATTTTGCAAGTCCTATGCTGACATTGCTGCAACTACAATCTCTTGTATCGTTTTTTTCCAAAGCGTCTTGGCCATACCTTACGGGATTCCATTTCGGATTCCATACTTGATTCCATGCCGAATTCCATACCGCTTGCCCCATTCGGAGACGATTCACCGTAATTGGCACCGTAACTGGCGCCGTTATTGGCGGAAGCTGGTTCGCTGGATGAACTATTCGTTCCTTCGTTGGAAACTGAAGTTGTGTTGATATTTATCGTTCCGACATTCCCAAAAATAATCGTACCTTCGTTTCGCTGGATTATGACCCGTCCAAGCTGGCATCCCATATACGCACAGCATTCCTTTCCATTGCTACTATTTGAGGCTGCAAGATCATGCTAGCCACTTGCTCTCTCTATTCTATGAACAATTGGATTAATTGGTATTGGCGCTTCGTAGAGTTACAGAAGCCTTTTTTAGAACAGTTGGATGCAGCCTTATGTTGTATGTCGTATTAATAATGGTGTTTCGAGTGATCAGCGTATCCTCTGGTACTTATGGCCGAGTCGAGAATGAATAATAAAGCAAGCTCGAGAGCTTAGGGAGGTAATCGTAATGCAGGAGCTTGTTGGCTGCTGTAAGGAATGCAAGAAGCAAATTTTTTGCAATGATGGTTTTATAGATGGAATCATACTAGATGACAAAACATTAGTATGCTTCGACTGCTTCGATAAGGATCAAGAATAAAGCTTGCAAGGTGAATATTGGAACGAATGCAGCGCGGACGGAGCTTGCCTTTCGAATGATAGGGCTCTTCTATTTCTGTTCGAAAAGATTTTAAACAATTCGATAAAGATATTAAACTCCTTATACATGTTCATGACTCTATAATGGAGTTAATACATGAAAAGGAGGAGGTACTATGCTTCAAAAATTAATGAAAGCGATTGCAAGAGTACAGATTCTAACGATGTTATTAACTACAGCATCCATAGGAGCAGCAACAGCAGCAGCTGAGTCTAATGGTATTTCATCAACGTTCGTTGACGTTGCCAATCACTGGGCCTCTGAGGAGATTAACCGTTGGGCGCAAAAAGGCATCATCAAAGGATATAAGGATGAGACATTCAAGCCCAATGCTTCTATTTCACGATCGGAGTTTGTATCCCTGGTGAGCCGAGTTTTTGGGTATACGGATAAAGGGGAACGTGCCTATGCTGATGTTGCACCTAGCGCTTGGTATGCGGAGGATGTGTCCAAGGCTTCAACAGCTGGGATCGTATCTGGCGATGATAAGGGGAATTTCAGACCGGAAGCACCGATCAGTCGGCAAGAAGCAGCGTTGATTCTTTCCCGGGCATTCGATTTGAAAGCGAAGGATCATAGCGCATCCGATCGCTTCACCGATGCTAGTCTTATCGCGAGCTGGAGCAAGGACGCAATTAATGCTCTGCTTGAAGGCGGCTATGTATCGGGGCGCGGAGACCATATCTTCGATCCTCAGGCTCCTCTTACGAGAGCGGAATTTATCAAAATGATCGATAATATGGTTGGGGAGTTGAAAAATACAGCAGATACGTATACCGGCAATATCTCAACTAATCTCATGATTAACACAAAGGATGTAAATATAAAAAACATGGTCATTTCAGGCAACTTGTATATAACACAGGGTGTGGGCGACGGCAATATATCGCTCGAAAATGTGATCGTCAAAGGCCGGACCATTGTGCGTGGCGGAGGCGAGAACAGCATCATCATTAACAGCTCGACGCTGGAAGGACAGTTAATGGTTCTCAAGCAGGACGGGAAAATTCGCATTGTCGTACAAGGCGAGTCAAATATACCGCATGTTCAGCTGAAATCCGGCGCGAAGCTGGAAGGCAGCTTTGACAGCATATCCATAGAGGCTCCTGGCGTTACGGTATCCGTAACAGAAGGCATCGTCGATAAAATCGATGTGTTGGAGAACGCAATCGGATCGAGCGTGAAATTAAAAGGAGGAAAAGTAAATCAATTAAACGTCCACACGAAGGCAGCAATTGAGCTAATGGGCGCAAAAGTCACAAATGTAAGCATTCAAAAATCAGCGGCAGGCTCGACCGTGCAAATGAGTGCGGATGCATCCGTGGCAAACTTTGTAGCGGACGCGCTGGCAGAGGTAAAGGGCAATGGAACTATTGAAAACGCTGTCATCAATGCAAATGGCGTGAAGATGGAACCGAAGCCGGCTCGTGTAACGATAGCGGATGGCGTGCAATCAGATGTATCAGCATCTAAGCCATCTGGAGGCGGAACTTCAGGCGGCAATCAGCCAGTGAGCAAAACAGCAGCAGAGGTTGCTGCGTCAATCGCCGCGATCACGGCGCCAACAAAGGATGCTACAGCATTAACGCTCCCAACGGTGCCGACCGGATTTACAGTAGCGATCAAGACTTCAAGCAATGCAAACGTTATTGCTCTAAATGGAACGGTTGTGCCTCCAGCTGTACAAACGACCGTGAACCTCGTGTTGGAAGTAACGAGGACATCCGATAACAGCAAGGCAAGCACAGGAAGCATTGCGGTAGTCGTACCAGCGAAGAGTGATGAGCCCGCGGCTCCAACAGATATCCAATTAAAAGAGGCTGGCTTTAACTATATCAGCGATATTTCAGAAAATAGGATTCATGTTACTTCTGGCGACAGCTATATTTATACCGTTGATACGGCTGAAGGTGCAGGTCGTACCACCATGACTATTAAAACGGTGGATGAGCTTCTGAGTCAAATTACGGCTAAAACGGCTGTTCCTCAAACCTATGCGGTCAAGGATACAAATGGGCTTGCCAAGCAATTAACGGATTCGATAGCACCGGGAGATATTTTAACGGTAAGTGCAGACCAAGCTTCAAAGGATTATACCGTAAATGTCGTCAAAGGCGCGTTAAGAGGGAAAATGCAGCTAGTAAACAGCGAGATCACGGCGAATACGCAAGCTGATGTCGTGTTGAATTTTTTTGCCGGAATGAGAAGTCCATCAACAGAGGTTGTCCTGAAGGTTCCGAAGGGCATTAACGCTACCATGGACAACACAACGGTAAACGTGATTGGCAGAGGTGAAGTTAAGCTTTCCGGGCTTGCGACACAATCGATAGGCAGAGTAGGCGAGGGATACCGATTCCAGCAGGTTGGTACTGTCGCGATTGATAACAAGGAGGATGGAAGCCAGCTTATCACCTTTAAGGGCCTTGATTTAAGACCGGCAAACGGAGCGGATCTTCAAATTACGTTTAAGGATGTGACCGTCGAAGCAGGCGGCTATTTATTTGAGGCTTCCTACACGACCTCTGAGCCGGAAGTACTGACAAGTCCATGGAGTCCGGTCCTGTTAAAGGCTGTAAGTACAATTAGCGACTTCAAACGGGTTCTGGATAAGAGTCTTACTTATAAGGAGAGCATCGACACCTATACGAAGGCAAAATTCAGCTGGAGCGCTGCTAAGAATGCCGCTTCCGTCAAGTTGATGCAATCAACGAATAAAGGGGCGACATGGACGGAGGGCGCAGCTGTCGTTAGTGCACAGAGTGAAGAAGTAGAGGTAACAAACCTTACTCCGGACACCGAGTATTATTTTAAGCTTGTTATTGCTGGCGGCGACAATGCGGGAGATTCTAATATCGCTAAATTTTACTCGGGTAAACTGAGTGCCAAGCTGATGGGCGCAAAAGGTGATGGCACGGCTGACGACACGCAGGCGATCAATGATGCCATATTGTATTTGAACGCTTTGGGCGGAGGCACGCTGCTGTTTGAGAATGGTACATTTAATGTAAGAACCGTCCTGCTTCAAAGCAATGTATACCTTTATATCCATAAGGATGCTACTTTATCTGCATTAAAGGGCGGCGATGCCCCGGAGACTACGTATTTCTCGGATAAGGGATATCGCTCAGGCACATCCGCAACGACGACAGGACCCTATGATGATCCTGAAAATTACTTGACCAAGCAGGATGTAGGCCATCATTATTTTAGAAACAGCATGTTCTTTGGTGAAAGACTAGACAATATCAAAATTATCGGCAATGGCAGAATTACTGGCAATGGCAATCTGGTGACTGGCGACGGGGTTATGAATAATGCTCCAAACAATCGTACAGACAAAATGGTTACCGTAAAGCTGAGTACAAACTTTGAATTCGGCGGCTTGGATAACGGGCTTGATCTCTGGTACGAAGAGACGAATTCACCTACCACTGATGAACCGTATTATATTAAAAGCATAAACGCGGATGGCAGTAATGAGGTTAGGCAAACGGACATCAGCAATATGCTCAAAGTGGATCGGGCCGGACATTTTGCAATGCTGGCAACCGGAACAGATTATATTAATACGCATGACTTTTATTATGACAAGGGCAGCGGCGGCGGAGCCCGAGATGTTTTTGACTATATGCAAAGCAGTTATGTTACGGCCAAAAATATTTATGCCAAAGGCACCTCTGACGATATTGTAAAGCTGGGAAGCGATTCCTCACTAGGCTTCACTAGACCTGCTACTGATTTTTACGTTCGTAATATTATCGGAGATACCAACTGCAATTTATTCCAGATCGGCAGTGAAACGGTAGACGATATTAAAAATGCGTATGTCGATAACATTTACGTGCTCGCAGGCAACAAAGCCGGCTTTTCAATTTCCACGAATGACGGCGGCCATATCGAAAATATTTATTTGAATGACGGTCAGACGGGTACCATTCACCATAAGTCAGAAATGAGACGGACGCGCGCGCCATTCTTTATTTCGATCTCAAACCGTGGACGCGTGATCGGCGGTGACGCAAAACGAATGATTTTTATGGAAAATGGTGTACAGAGAGATGAACTGTTAAGCACAAATGTAAACATAGGGCGTGTAAAAAATATTTTCATCAAGGATGTCAATATTGAAGAGGTCTATCAAGGCAGCCAATACGGTGATCCATCCAAGAGATGGGTTCCGTATACCAACCAGAAAAAAGCGACACCAATTATTGCAGGCTATAAGGTTGGCGAGGGCGGACCAACGCTTCCTGACGGACGCAGGATCGGCTATATCGAGAATTTGAATTTTGAAAATGTGGATGTCTTAGTCAAGGGCGGGAACAGCTTCGCTGATACCGAAATAACTCCTCCGGAGCTCGGCGTAGGCAAATATAACGTAAATGACATTGGCGAACAACCATCCTACGGCTTCTGGGCAAGACATGTAGATGGACTGACGTTTAAAAATGTCACAACAAGATTCGAGAATAATGATGACCGCTATGCAATCGTGCTGGATGATGTGAAAAATGCAACCATTGATCAGATGAAAATGGTCAGCGGGACTGGCAACCCTAATGTCATACAGTTATTAAATGCGAGCAATATTAGCGTTACGAATTCATCTTACTACAAGAATACTTGGAATAATGAGCTTACTCCTCTCGCTGACTTGAACAATGTAACAGTGACTGGAAAAGAGACTTATCCGAATAACTGGGTACAGAATCTGCAGAACACGTCCATTCAATTGAAACGGGCCGGACACCTGAATCTAACGAATGTAGACCTTGCTGCCAACTCGATTACAGCAGTAATGGGAGCGACTGTGCCAGATGTCATTAGTCAATTAGAATCAACGGATGGGACGATACAGACGTACTCGGTCACCGATTCGTTAAACGCTGAGAAAAATTCGGGAATCGTTGTGACAGGAGACATACTCGTCGTAACCGCCCAGGATGGAACGACGAAGAAAAGCTACAGCATCATTGTTCCTGCAGAGATCGTCGTTGAAGGTGAGCTAAGTTCCGTTACGAAGAGTATCCCTACTATTACGATTTCAACCTCATCCACCAATGGAATCGCTTATCTCCAAACGAATGCTGTTCCAGTCGGAGAGTGGATTGAATTCAGCATTGCCGTTCCGGAGGCGGGTACCTATGACGTATCATATCGTTATAAGACCAATACGGCGGGAAGGGCTACTGTTCAGTCCTATGTCAATGGGGAGATGAAGGGTCTGCCGGTCAACCAAAATAATACAACAGCCAATTCGTTTATATCGGTCGATCTAGGTCCGTCCACATTCACGGCAGCAGGCAGCTATCCGGTGAGATTCGCTGCCGTTAACGCGGGCTCGATCGTGATCGACCACATTAAGTTTGTGAAAGCAGCCTCTTTGAAGCTATCAAGCAACGCGAATATTCAATTGAAAGCAGAGGGACATCCGAATTTAACGACGCTCGACCCTGCAGAGCTTACAATTGGAGCAGTGAGCGGCACTACCGCTGATCAGCTATTTGTGCAAGTAAGCTCTATAGACGGATCGACACAAACGTATTCCGTCACGGATTCTGTCTATGCTGCAAAGCTTTCGGGCGAGCTTGTCACAGGCGATCATTTGCTCGTAACGGCAGCCGATGGTGCTGTTCAGGTCACGTATACGATCCATGTCGCACCGGCAGCTGGCATCGCTTCAGCTCCGACAGCCGCCAAATTATCTCCGCCAATCATTACAGGGGATGAACCGAAGCAGATTGAAGACTGACAACACAAAATGGCGGGCAGGATTCGTTCCTGTCCCGCTATTTTTAGG
This sequence comes from Paenibacillus sp. Y660, assembly GCF_057221575.1. Classification (NCBI taxonomy): domain Bacteria; kingdom Bacillati; phylum Bacillota; class Bacilli; order Caryophanales; family Paenibacillaceae; genus Paenibacillus; species Paenibacillus sp. Y660. The sequence goes on from NZ_JBXBBJ010000001.1 coordinate 589,407, forward strand.
TGAAAAGCACTTTCTACAGCAAGCAACTAGTAAAGATCTTAAACATTCCGATAAAGATATTTGATTCTCCGTCCTATATATTTCCTCTACAATTAAGACATGAAAGCGGATTCAGTTGATGCCGTTTAGACGACTTAGAGTGGAGGAGACCGAGTGAATACTAATCATCCAACTGTTGTAAACCGAAAGATCGCCAGAAAACAGAAGCCGCGCATCCACTGGCTGCCTTACCTATTAATTGCCCCAGCGATTGTTCTCATTATCGTCTTCCTGTTCTATCCGGTCGGGAATGTGTTTTATTACAGCTTGCAGCAGTTCAATCCGGCGAAAGCATACGAGAATGGCTTTGTTGGGTTCGACAATTTCAAGACGATCTTCACAGCTGACGAATTGTTTCTATCGACCTTGTGGGTATCGGCTAAATGGGTGTTCATAGGTGTTGCTCTCCAGCTCGTATGCGGACTCGGAATTGCGCTTATGCTGAATCAAGCATTTAAATTTCGCGGTGTATTCAGATCGGCTGCGATTTTGCCATGGGCCATCTCAGGGGTTGTAACCTCCACCTTATGGCAAATTTTATTTAATGAGCAAATAGGGCCGATCAATGATCTGTTTTTGAAATTAGGGTTTATCGATCATAAGATCGCATGGCTTTCCGAAATACACACCGCATTTCCAGCTATCGTTACCGCTGAATTATGGAGGGGAATCCCTTTCTTCACCATCGCGCTGCTCGCCGGCTTGCAGACCATCCCGACTGATTTGTATGAATCAGCAGATGTAGATGGAGCAGGGAAATGGAAATCCTTCATCCATATTACGCTCCCGTTCTTGAAGACGACCATCATATTAACAACTTTGCTGCGGGCTGTCTGGGAGTTCAACAACGTAGATCTCATATTTGTAATGACGAATGGGACAGGCGGACCGATTGATTTAACGACAACACTCCCGATGTACATCGTTAAGCAAGCGATTATCGCGCAAGAATTTGGTTACGGCTCTGCGCTTACCGTAATTGGCTTTACGATCCTGCTGCTGTTTGCCATCTTCTACTTGAAACTAAGCGGTTACGGAAAGGAAGAGTAAGCATGAGAAACACGCAAACCTTGAAAGCTGCTTCATTTATTCCCAAGCTGGCGGAAAGAACATTTCTGTTGTATCTACCGATGCTGCTTGCGATGTTGTTCACATTACTCCCGTTATTTTGGGCGCTTGTCACCGCGTTTAAGAGGGAGAGCGACATCACTAAGCTACCGATCAAATACTGGCCGCTGCCGGCGACATTTGAGAATTTCCGGATTGCATGGACTAACGTAGGCTTCTCCAAATATTTCGTCAACAGTTTAATCGTTGCGAGCTTGACTGTACTCATCGTGCTGGTTTGCTCGATTCTCGTAGGGTACGCGATCAGCCGATTCAAGTTCCGCGGCAAAAAGCTCTTTATGCTGCTTCTGTTATGCACGCAGTTCATTCCAGGGGCTATGCTCCTTATTCCGATGTTTGAGATTTTTAGATCGCTGCATCTCACAAGCAATTTGCTCGCATTAGTCATCATTAACAGCACGTTCCAGCTTCCTTTCAACGCGATATTGATGAGCGGTTTTATTACGAACATACCCGAGCAGCTTGAAGAGGCGGCCATGGTGGATGGCTGCAGTCGGTTGAAATCTGTTTTCCTCGTCATATTCCCTATCCTGGTGCCAGGTATCGTGGCGACAATGGTCTATACGTTTATCGGATCATGGAATGAATTTTTGTTCGCACTCATGCTGATCAGTAAAAAAGCGCTCTTCACGCTGCCTGTCGGACTGCGGTACATGCAGGGCGAATACGACATCCAATACGGCGCATTGGCTGCTGGAAGCGTTATTGCTTTGCTGCCGGCAGCAGTCTTGTTCGCTTACGTTCAAAAGTTTTTGGTACAGGGCATGAGCGCGGGAGCTGTGAAGGGTTAATTGAATATTACTAATTTATTCTTTTCTGGTACTTAACTGAAAAGGAAATTAGCATAAATGAATCGAATAAGAGGAGATGTGTATATGTACAAAAAGGGACTCACACAGTTGATGGTAATAGGAACAGCATTAGCGTTAATGGTATCAGGATGCAGCAATGGCGGAAACGGGACGAATAAGGAGACGCCAGCGGCAAATCAAGCCTCTGAGCCGCCATCCCAAACGAGCGAACCGTCGGAAAAAGTGAAGCTTACCTTCTGGGACGAAAATCCTGGGCCCAATCGAACTCCTTTTTATGAAGAGCTTATAGTACGATTTAACAAACAGCACCCGAACATCGAAGTGGAATATACGGGTATCCCGGCAAGCGGTGCCAAGCAAAAGTATGACGTTGCGATTGCGACCAATGACACGCCTGATGTAGCGGGCATCAACATGGTTTGGTTATCCGATTTTGTGGCGAAGGGAGCAGTTCACGAACTTGATCCTTACTTCAATGATTGGAGCGATAAGGACAAAATTGCTTCAAATATGGTGGAGTTCGACCGGGGGTTAACCGCAGACAATAAGCTTTATTATCTTCCGCATACGATGTTTCTAGATATTCTTTGGTACCGGACGGATTGGATAAAGGACGCTGGATTGAAAGCGCCTACAACCTGGGATGATTTCTTCACTAATATCGACAAGCAAACCGACATCGCAAACAACCGTTACGGCTTTAGCATTCGCGGAGGCTCGGGAAGCATTAATCAGCTTACCTCGATGATGTATGCCTATTCCGGCATAACGGAATATTTCACGCCTGACGGCAAAGCGACGGTTAGAGATCCGAAAATCGCTGAATTTTTAAATAAGTATGTCGTGCTCTATAAGAAAAATACACCCGTAAGCGACGTTACGAACAGCAACAAAGAAATGAATGCAACGTTCGATACAGGTACTTCGGCCATGATTCAGCATAATTTCGGTTCATACAATGACCATGTTAAAAACCTGGGCAACGACAAATTCGCAGGCGTTATACCGCCCAAAGCAGCAAATGGCAAAAGAGTCGTCGTTCCGGTTGCAAACGGGTTGGTGATTTTCAAAAATACCAAGCATCCCGAGGAAGCATGGACGTTTCTAAGCTACTTGATGAATGCCGAAAGCCAAACGTACTGGAATGAAAGCATTGGCCAAATGCCGACTAACACCGTTGCACTCGAGAGCGATTACGTAAAGAGCACGCAGCATATTTTGCAAGGCGCAGAGGTGTTGGCGGATCAGAATACGGTTGCGTTAAAGCTGCCTTTCCATCTGCCGGATTACACGAAGATTACGACGCAGCAGCTTGAGCCTGATTTCCAAAAGGTGCTTACCGGCAAAATGAGCGTCGAAGACTTTGTTAACGGCTGGGCTGATTCAATGGAGAAAGCGAAAGCGGACTATGATGCGGCAATGAAAAAATAGAGTATTCATCGCATTTGGGGTGAGCGTTCATTCGCTCCCCCTGAATGTTTTTATTTGTAGGGGGAGTACTGTGCCGATATTTCGTTCATTAAAATCAACGATTATTTGGTTGTTTATCCCGATTATCATCGTATTTGTACTGGCAACAGGAACGATCTCTTTTTATCTAGCCTCGCAACAGCTGAAAGAGAATGCATCGACCAATTTGAACGATACGATTGCTCAAACCAAAAGCTTATTAAGCGAAAAATTAACGGCGTTTATTGCGGAGCTAATAGGCTTGGAAAATAAATCGGAATGGATTTCCATTATGAACCGGACCGATAATCCGAATGTAGCTTTAGAGCCCGAGGACTATATTTTTATCAATAAAGCTTTGGATTCTTATTTTGAACGATATTCGATGCTGGACTCCGTGTTGTTTTATTACAATGAAGGGCGAGCATCAATGTACAAAAAGGACTCGATGAGCTCAACCGTTGAAGTTTCCTTAGAGGAATATAGTCGCAAATTAGACAGCGAGCGCCTCTCCGTCATTAAATGGCTGAATATCCATGATGAAGTTAATTTAGCTGCACCGCAGGTGATCAGTGTTTACCGCATGTTCGGAAAAAACAAATCGCATACAAAGGGGATTTTCATGATGAATTTGAAAAGCCGCTTTTTTAGCGATTTATTGAATAATGCAAAGATCAGTACCAATGGTTATTTATGCCTCGTAAGCGATGACGGGGTTATGCGATTTAAAAATGTCGAGCATCGATACGAAATGGATGAAACGGATCTTCAGAGGGTGCTGATGGCAACGGATCAGTCTTCCGGGCAAATCAATATGACGAATAAATTCGGCGAGAACATGCTGATCGTTTACGATACGCTAAGCCTGAATAAATGGAAGGTTGCCGCCATCGTACCGGAAGGCGAATTGTTCAACAAAGTGAATTCCATCGGTCTCGTGATCGTTGCCGTGATGCTTCTGGTCATTGTCTTTGCCATACTTCTCTCCAATATCGTAGCTCATATCATTACGAAGCCTCTCATGAAGCTGACCCAAACGGTAAATCGCATCGAGGATGGGAATCTGTCAATGAGGTACAAGGCGAACCCGACCAATGAAATCGGCGTTCTGAGCAGAGGAATCCAGGATATGATGCTCCGCATTGCTAATTTGTTAAATGAAGTGAAGGACGAACAGGAGAAAAAGAGAGCAGCGGAGCTGGCTGTTTTGCACTCGCAGATTAAACCTCATTTTCTATACAACACGTTATTCTCGATTAAACAGCTTTGCGAGATGGAAGAAAACAAAGAAGCTGCAGAAATGGTGACGGCGTTGTCCAACTTTTATCGAATCAGCATTAATAAAGGAAATGAAATCATTCCCCTCTCCCAAGAGATCGAACATATCCGAAATTATTTGTACATCCAGCAGATGCGCTATCGCGAGGATTTTATTTATGAAATCGAGCTTGACCCGGATATTTTGCAATGCAATATCGTAAAGCTGACTTTACAGCCTCTAGTTGAAAATGCGATCTATCATGGCATGAAGCAAAAACGCGGACAAGGCTTGATCCGCATTTGGGGACAATTAACGAACCAAGAGGTGCGGCTGTATGTAGAGGATAACGGACTTGGAATGCCGGCAGAAGCGGTAGAGGCGATCAACCAAAGCTTGCGGGAGGACGAGGATCAAGGAGCTGCTATTGGGTTTGGCATTCGTACCGTAAATAAGCGGCTGCAGCTAAACTATGGGACGATGTATGGTCTTCAATATGCATGTAAGAGTGGCGGCGGAATAATCGCTACGATAAATATCCCATTTTACGGATGACGAGAAGGGGGACGATTGATGATGAAGGTTGTCATTGTAGATGACGACAGCATTATTCTCAAAGGGTTATCGCGAACCGTACCATGGGAACAGAATGGGTTTACACTGGTAGGCTCGGCTAGAGATGGTGAAGAAGCGTTGACCCTGATTGCAGAAACGCGGCCAAATCTGATATTAACAGACATCCGAATGCCTTTTATGGATGGCTTTCAATTGACGGAGGCTGTGAAAGAGCAGTTCCCGGAGATAAAAATTATTATGCTGACGAGCTTTGATGAGTTTGAGCTGGCGCATCGGGCGCTGAAATTGAAGGTTTTTGATTATTTATTGAAGCCTGTCGATACGCAGCTACTCTTGGAAACGGCGAAGCGGGCGCTTGCGGAGCTAGCGTATGAGAATGAAATGAAGCGCAAGGTTTTGGAAGGCATGCCGCTCCTGAGACAACGGTTTTTGGAGAGATTAATCAAGGAGAACTTATCCGAGGAAGAGATTCGTTCACACAGCGAGTTTCTTCATTTCAAGCTGACGAGGTCAAAGTATGTTGTCATTATTTTAACGGCAGACGATTACAGCTACCCCGATTATCAGAACCGCTTTGGCAAAGAAATGCTGAAATACTGCATATTGAACGTTGCCGAGGAAACGATGCTGAATGATTATGAGGGCGTCGTTTTCGAATCGGAAAATGATGAGATTGTCATCATCTATAATGCGGATGGCGAGCAGGACTCGATTGAGCAGACGACACTGCATATAGCGGAGACGATTCGAGTCAACGTTGAAAAATATTTGAAAACGACCGTAACCGTTGGAATCGGCTTTATTTATAACCATCTTGGCGACGTTTCCCTATCGTATCGCGACGCAAAGGCCGCTATTGAATTCCGTCATATCATTGGAACAAACAGAGTGTTAACCGTCGGGGATACCGGACTTCCTCCAACGAGCTCGACAGAAATTATTTTAAACGGATTAGAGAACGAATTTGTAATGAAAGTAAAGCTGGGGCTGGAAAAAGAAGCACATGCGATACTGGACACGATCGAGCAAAGGGTGCTTGAAATGAAGTTCGTGTCGCTTACGCAAGTCCGTCTGATCGGCATTGGCATCAGCCTGCTTCTATTTAAGGAGCTGGAAGAAATAGCGATACGAAATGTGAAGTTTAAAGAAAATGTGGAAAGCGTCTATTCCTATTACAATGTATTGGAAAGGTTTCAGACGGTGCAGGAAATTTTTGAATCGATCCGTCTTTTGACGGGGAACTTCCTGGACATTGCGAATCGTCAGCGCGAGATTCAAACCAAAAGCATGGTGCATTTGGCCATCGAGTATATTGAGAGTAACTATGCCACGGAAGGGCTGTCGCTGCAAGAGGTCGCCCGATATGTACATATCAGTCCTACCTATCTCAGTATTTTGTTTAAGAAGGAGAAGTTGATTACGTTCAGCGACTTTCTGCTTCAAACAAGGATGAGATCGGCAACGGAATTGCTTCGAATAAACGGTCTGAAATCCTACGAAGTCGCAGAGCAGGTCGGCTACAGCAACCCGCAATATTTTAGCCAATGCTTCAAGAAGTATACGGGATTCTCGCCATCGGAGTATAAGAATAGCGCTCTTTGATGATGCATGCCATGTTCCTGGTCATCAAGGAAATAACAAAGCCGGTGAGATTATGTCTCGACCGGTTTTTTTCTATGGATTTGAGCTAGTGGATTTCAGTGAAATGAATAAATGGGACTAGTCTTTACAATAATACTTGTTGAATGTTGGAAAGAATAACAAACGGTAGATGGGAGGAATGATTATGAAGCAGAAAGAGATAAATGAGGAAATAACGGAGAGCAAGCTGTCTATATTTGCTCTCGGCGGCGTGTACGAAATTGGGAAAAATATGTATGTCGTACAGTATGCAGACGATATCGTCGTCATTGATTGCGGATCTAAATTTCCGGATGAGAGCTTATTGGGTATTGATCTGATTATCCCTGACATCTCATACTTGTTGGAGAATAAGGACAAAGTTCGAGCCTTGGTGATTACCCATGGACATGAGGATCATATCGGCGGCATTCCGTACATTTTGAAGCAAATGAATATGCCTGTTTATGGAACAGCGTTGTCCCTTGGTTTAATTAAAGGGAAGCTGAGGGAGAATCGGCTCAAAGGGATTGTTCAGCACGAAATCCACTCTGAATCTTTAGTCGAGCTAGGCAGTCTGAAGCTGTCTTTCTTTCGTACCAATCACAGCATACCGGACTGTCTTGGTGTCGTCATTGAAACGCCCGAAGGCAAGGTTGTGCATACCGGAGATTTTAAATTCGATCTTTCCCCGGTCAACCAACAGTTTCCGGATATTCACAAAATGGCTCATATCGGTGAAAGCGGTGTTTTGGCGTTACTATCCGAGAGTACAAATGCGGAACGGCCTGGATTCACGCCATCAGAGCTTGTCGTAGGTGAACGCATTGAGGAGGCTTTCCAGAAAGCAGAAAACAGAGTGTTTTTATCTACCTTTGCCTCCAATGTGAACCGTGTGCAGCAGGTCGTTGATGCTGCCAAAAAAACAAATCGAAAGCTGCTATTGCTTGGTCGAAGCATGGTAAACGTCGTATCGGTTGCATTGGAGCTTGATTATTTACGGGTGCCGGAAGGTATGTTAATTGAAGCAAAAGAAGCGAATGAGCTGCCTAGAGAAAGGCTAGCTGTGTTATGTACGGGCAGCCAAGGGGAGCCTATGGCCGCTTTATCAAGGCTGGCAAGCTCAACCTATCCGCATATCGAAATATTAGCGGGGGATACGGTTATTTTTGCCTCTTCGCCGATCCCCGGAAATGAAAGAAACGTATCGAGCACATTGAACCATCTTTATATGCTGGGCGCGCATGTCATTCATGGATCGGGCACTTCAACCGGCATGCATGTTTCAGGACATGGCAGCCAAGAAGAGCTGAAGCTTATGCTAACCCTTATGAAGCCGAAATATTTTATTCCGATTCATGGGGAATATCGGATGCTGTACCAGCACCGGCTTCTGGCGGAGTCCGTTGGTGTAGAGAGAGAAAATATTTTCATTATGAATATCGGTGATGTGCTCGATATTAAAGATCAAACGGCTCGCCAAACACGTAAAGTTGCAGCAGGCAACACCCTTGTTGACGGATTGGGAATTGGTGATGTTGGAAACGTAGTCCTGCGTGACCGCAAGCACCTTGCAGAGGATGGCATTCTCGTTGTGGTTATTACCCTTAGCCGCATGGAGGGCTCCTTATTATCCGGGCCAGATATCATTTCACGCGGTTTTGTTTATGTAAGGGAGTCCGAGGCATTGCTGAAGGAGGTCAGCCAATTAGTTATAAAGACCGTAAAAGATCTACAGGAAAATGGAAATGACGGTAAGTGGTCCATCTTGAAGCACAATTTGAAGGAGTCCATTAGCAGGTATGTATACGCTCAGACCAAGAGAAGACCAATGATTCTTCCGGTTATTATTGAAGTGTGACTTTGCACGGATAAAAATAATGAAAATGAAGCATATGCAACGCATAATATTCGTCAGAATTAAACATAATACGGTAGTTGCCAAATAAACGTACAGGAGGAAATACCATGAATCAGCTTCAACCTAACAATCAAATTTCCGAGCAGCTAGCGCATGCAGAACAGATGATACAACAATTGATTCAGCAGACTAACCAGGCGTCAGCTCAGTACCAGCAATTATTAAAGCAGGAGCAAAACAATGCCGTACTGCTTGAGCAAATTGCTCAACGCGAGCAGCAAGCCGCACATATTATTCAAACCGCTTTGCAAGGTCACCAAACGGCTATCCAACAGCTTAATCAAATTTCAAGCATTTGCAAACAGATTGCAAATGCTTCGTTCCAGCAAGCTCCAATGGCGTTTATGAATACGAACAATCAATCAACTGGTTTTTCGAACTATACATCGCATTAAGATGCATTAGCACCCCCTCTGCAATTAAGCGGAGGGGGTGCAATTTAATTATCGTATTTAAGCGCGGTCACGTTCACGATCGTTTGCGCGGTTTCTCATGCCAGCCAGCCCCAATAAACCTAGAAGACCAAGCCAACCCCAATCAAAGCCATCATCGTCTGTTGCAGCATTTGTTCTATAGTTGTTTGCGTTCATTGGTGTTCCGTTATAATTGGTTTGTCCGATCCGGTCAAAATCGGTTCCTAATGCACGATTGGTATCGTTAATGCCACGGTTGACATCATGACGCATCTCCGTACCAGGCGTATTGTTGTTAGCACTCATGGTTTCAGCAGAAGCCGGAATTGCGGAGAACATCATTAAACAGCCGATAAATCCAATCATTAATAAAAACTTCTTCATTTGCTTATCCCACCTCATTTGTTTTTTATAGTACTGGTTTATATTCTGCAATGAGGCTTACAACTATACTCGAGCAACTGGGATAAGCTTTAGGGAATTATTAGAACAGAAACTGAAATTGCCGCTAGGCCTAAGCTATTCCACGTTGGTTTGCTTCCGCAGATCGGATGGAGGGATACCGAAATATGCTGAAAATTGCTTCGAAAAATAATGAATGCTGGAGTAACCCAATTTTAAACGAGGACCTTCATGAAGTTTCAACCGTAAATAACGACAATGACAAAATTATTCGCGACATATGCAATTATTTAGTTGGTCTCGGCCGTCGCGACATCATGTTTCTTAATGCAGGACAGCAGATGACCGTCTCCATCGAAAGAACGGAGGCTTATATAAAAGCATAAAATGAGCATCAAATTGCGTTTCGTCCGCATATGATTCATTAGATGATGATCGAACCGCATATAGCGCGATGAATGCGATCAAGGATCTAGGCTATAGCGTTCCGGAGGATATTTCATTGTTCGTGATCTGCGGAGATCTCTCGATGATGCATCAAGTTACGCCATCGTTGACGGGCATGGATTTGCAGCCTGCGGAGCTTGGTGTACAATCCCTTAGGCTGCTGATGCACAAGCTGGGCGTACTGGACGGCGAGTATGACGATCATTGGATCGTGAACAGCACGATCGTAGAAAGAAGCTCTTGTTCATTGATATGAAACAAGATGCCATAATTAAAAAACTAAGTGAGGCAAGCTATGACAGATCTAATTGCATTTTTTTCTTCTTTTTTCACGGAATATGAAATTTATTTCCGTATTTTTATTAGCGCATTCTTAGGGCTGCTTATCGGATTTGACAGAACCCATAAGAATAAACCGGCAGGCGTGAAAACCTATACATTCGTTACGGTTGCATCAGCGCTGATTACCATTGTTTCCATTGAAAGCGTTGTGGTCTACGGGCATATGCATGAGAGAACGATGATGGATCCGATGCGTCTGGCTGCGCAGATTGTGTCCGGGCTAGGCTTTCTTGGAGCCGGGCTCATTATGAAAACCGGCTTCGAAGTAAAAGGATTGACTTCAGCGGCGATGATATTATTCGCGGGAGGCGTAGGTATCGGAATAGGAGCCGGCTTCTATGGCATTGTCATATTCACGATCATTACGGCCTTTTTGTTTATCCGTGTCGGCGGCTGGATCGAGAAGCGGGAGCATGACAAGCTGCTGGTGAAAGAGGATAAGGATTTATCCGCGTGAATTAAATACGATTACGATTAAGACGCCGGGAGAAATGTTCGGCGTTTTTTAGTGCGCTGGGTTTGGACGCCTTAATGAAGTTCGACGGAATGCAAAAGGTGGCTTTTCTATATGTTTTTGGGATACAAACGAGATGACCAAAGGATAAGTTATCTAAAATAGTAGAGAGAAAGAAGCACAAATCCTGCATGTTCATAATATATTGAACTAAGAATAGCGTTGGGAGGTACTATAAAATGCCTAGTATTCTAGTTCAAATCGCTTTTTTAATTATTTTTGTATGGTCGATCATCATGTTGGTTCAAGATTTAAAGGTATCCCGAAAGATGTGGATGAATGTTTTTCTTCATGCTTCTGTTGCTGTTGTATCGCTTCATTTTCTTCTAGTATTCTAAAATAGGGATCCAATAGAGAGCAAGACGATGTATATGGGATAATATATTAAAACGTAACGAGAAGCATGCAGTGTTGCTATTAAGCAGCCGCTGCATGCTTTATTGTCTATCGAAGCCAACGATAAAAATAGCCTAATAGAGTAGTTACTTCATGTATAGTATGTATAGGTTATATAATTTAGTGACTTTTTTTTCACTACTTACATGTTCAAACAAACTTCTCTAGAATAGAATTGCAAGCGTTACTTTCCATTGCGATTACACTATTCTTAAGGAGATGAGTTGAGATGCAATTTCGTCATTTAGGAAAAAGCGGATTGAAGGTTAGCGAGATCAGTCTTGGAAGCTGGTTGACATACGGAGGATACGTAGAACGCGAAAACGCGGTGAAAGCGATACAGACAGCCTATGGGCTGGGCATTAACTTTTACGATACGGCGAATGTGTACGAGAGAGGCGAGGCTGAGAAGCTGATGGGTGAGGCGCTTCGTGCCTTTCCGCGTGAATCCTACGTGCTTGCGACCAAGGTGTTCGGCCAGATGGGCGACGGTCCCAATGACCGCGGCTTGTCCCGCAAGCATATTATGGAGCAGTGCCATGCCAGCCTGAAGCGGCTTGGCGCAGATTATGTGGATCTGTATTATTGTCACCGTCATGACAAGGGCACGCCGATGGAAGAGACGCTGCGGGCGCTCGATGATCTGGTGCGTCAAGGCAAGGTGCTGTATGTAGGCGTCAGCGAATGGACAACCGCCCAAATGGTGGAGGCGCATGCGATCGCGGATCGTTATTTATTGGACCGCATCGTAGTAAACCAACCAATCTATAATATGTTTAACCGTTATATCGAGAAAGAAGTCATTCCGTACGGGGAGCGAGGCGGCATCGGACAAGTCGTGTTTTCGCCGCTTGCTCAAGGTTTGCTGACTGGGAAGTACAGCTCGGTGAACGAGGTTCCTGCGGATAGCCGCGCCGCGAAGCTCGATGGCATGCGGAAAAATGTGACCGAGGAGAAAATTAATAAAGTGCGCGAGCTGGGCAAAGTGGCATCCGAGCTTGAGCTGACGGTTGGCCAATTGGCGCTTTCCTGGATTTTGCGGCAGCCGAATGTGTCGAGCGCACTGGTCGGTGCGAGCCGCCCCGAGCAGATAGAGGAGAACGCGAAGGCGTCCGGTATCGTGCTGAGCGCGGATGTAATCGAGCGGATCGAACATATTTTAGAATCGTAAAAGCAGGAGGAGTGTGGAGTGAGGAGCAGTTGCTGCGGCAGCTGCTCCTTTTCTTTTTATAAGCTAATAGATACCGAGATCACAGAAATATTAGGTTTGATAGCCGGCGAGATTGGGAACCTATCTATCTATAAGCAGGCGCAGCACCTTAGTAGACGAACTGCAAACTGCTCGCAGCTTGTACAATCTTGTTTGTGATGGTGTCAAAGGCATCCGTTTTGACTCCATCAGATAGGTTTAACGAATTTATTTGCTTGATCGACTCTTTCCCCGCATTCATCAAGTCCAGAAGCAGCTGCGTTTGCTCTTTGTGCGTTGTCGCTGCGTTAAGCTTACTTTGTATGATAAACAGCTTGCCTTCAAAAGCATTCATAATGCTCTTGAATATCACCGCTTGGTCTTTGGGAGCGACTATGGTCACTTCTTTTTGGAAAATAACTTTATTCGATTCATTGGATGGGTAGACGATTGATGCTTTTTGTCTACAGTAAGTTTGAATGACATGTGCTCAGATTGAGGGTGTACGCGTGGATAAACAGTATCGTATATGAAAACACCAGAAGCTGATCAAACGTTGTTAAAGAACGTGTGTTCGCATATAATGAAGAGGATTCTATTATAATCATGGGGTGAGGTCTACATAATGAATGATACTGCTTTGCTAATCATTGATGTTCAAAACGGCATGTTTCAGGAAACAGACCCAGTATACGACGGTAATGGATTGCTTGAGCGCATACGCGAACTTATCAAAAAAGCTAGAGCATGTGATACTCCCATTATTTATGTCCAACATAATGAAGGTGAAGGCGAGCCTTTGGAGACCAATAGTCCAGGCTGGAACATACACCCCATGATAGCTCCTGCTGAGGGTGACACTATTATTCAAAAGCATACGCCAGACTCGTTCAACGAAACGAATCTCCATACGGAGCTGGTGAAGCAAGGAATTAGTAAAGTTGTTATGGCGGGACTTCAAACCGATATGTGTATCGATGCAACATGCCGAAGAGCCAGCGAATTAGGCTATCATGTGACAGTGGTCCAAGACTGTCATAGTACTTGGGGCCAAGGCGATCAAAGCGCGACACAAATTATAGCGAACTACAACGATGAGTTTCGGTCTTTCGCGGACTGCTATGAATCGTCGTATATTGTATTTTGCTCCGAATAAAAAAAAATCGCCCATTCGTCGGCTATACCGGCGAATGGGCGATTTTCATTTCTCAAAGTCAATTTCTAAGAAAACATCTACGATGACTGCTGCTGACCCGAGTTTTTCAGGCGGCGAAATGCACTGGGAGAATCGATTGAGCGTTTTGCAATATTCCCCACCTTATTGTTGTTTATGACTTAGGAATTTTCAGTACGGTACCAGCTTTTACCTGATCAATATCGACGATATGATTGTAGTCCGCAATGAACATGGCGTGTTTGGTCGTGCCGTAGTAGGTTTTGGAGATGCTGTAGAGCGTCTCGCCTTTCTGCACGGTATGCTCCGTAGCTTCAAATTCTGTCGAGTTGTCCCTAGAGTCGATGTTTTTATTTGGCGTGTAGTTTTTAAGAGAAGGGATGACAAGGTTAGTGCCGGCCTTCAGTCCTTCGTTTTTGTCCAGTTTATTTTCACTCGCAATGTAATCTACATACTCTGCTGATTTATAAAACATTCTGGAAATACCGGAGAGGGTATCACCAGCTTGAATTAAATAGGTTGACGGCAGTGTAATCTTGGAATAGTCTTTGGTGTTCTGAGGCTTGCCGCTTGATGAATCGGTCTCTGAGGACACCGCAGGAATCGTAAGCGTGTCGCCGGCTTTCATATCGTTAATAAAAAAAATGTGGTTATGCTCTGCAAGCAGCGCGTACTGGTCCTTGGTTTGATAAAATTTTTCTGATATCGATCTCAAGGTATCGCCTTTTTGGACCACATAGGTTGTAGGCAGTTTCACAGCATGGCTTTTATCTTTTGGCTCGTTGTTGCTCTCCTTCTGGCCTTGGCTCGGCTTATCCGACTGCTTCGGTACGGTTGTTTCCGCTTCGTCTTTGTTTTTCACCGGTGTTTCGGTTGCTGTAGGCTCTGGGATTTTCGTGTTCTCCTCAGTAACCTCTTTAGGCTCTTGCGTTACTTCAGTGTCGACTGTACCGGCAGGTACTGGCTCATCGGCTATTGATTCATTTCCGTTTTGTCCGTAATTTGACGAATCAGAGCTAGGGGCATCGCTATTCCCAGACTGATTATTGGTTTCAGTTTGCTCAGCAGTCGCTGTTTGAAGATTGGTATCGACTATATTCGTATATTTGCTGTACAGTATTCCGCAGAGGGCTACGAGAATGATGACGACTGCTAGATAAAGTGATAACGTTGATTTCTTAAATGATGCCAAGCTTCCCTTTGAACGTTTGTTGCTTCGTGTAGTTTTGTTTTCCAATTCGTAATCTTCTCCTTTACCTCAACATATTCCTATTCTATCCGACTTGTCGAAACCTGTGGAATGGGACTAAACAGCCATTTTTCACGTACAAGTTGGAAGTATATGCGCAGGGATTGAATATCGATTTGATTAACTTGCAGTCAGTTGGTGGAGCTATGGAGAGCATCTGGAGAGGAAGTATGAATGGGTTATAGAACGAAATATAGTACCACAATTAAAGGGGTTGGATAGGATGGACTGGTAAGAAATTAGAATGTGTAGCTGTAATAAAGAGTAAGTCATAAACACAATCTATAAAAATTCTCAGCGGAGTAATAGTGCCATTCCCAAAAATGTTCACCTGAAGCTTGAATAAACCGTAAGAACCAAATTTCAAAATTAAAATTCAATTTTTGTTTATCATTGAGTGACCAATAAAGATAATTAGTCTTACGGTCATTCACATCAGCCTCTTTAGAATTAATGAAAAGCATTTCTCCATCTAAATAACCAACTGGATACCATCCTTGTGGTAAAGCCTCTTCTAGCCTGTCCATTATTTCTTTTATTTCAGTCAGGCTTAAAAGAAGAAATCCTCCACCATACATACTAAACAATGTTGCTCCATTATGGATTATTAAAAACTCCCTGTAATCTGGCGGTAAAATAACATGATAAGAATCAATGAAGCTTTGAATGTCCTCCTCAATGGTTGAAGGATTAAACAAAAACTTTACGTAGACAGAATCACCTGAGGAATTTTGAACCGTTATTTCATTGTTGACCATTCTACTTTTCAAGCCAGTAAGTGTACTTTGTAATACGCTCATAATTTCTCCCCCAAAAATATGATAAAAGAAAAAGACTACTAAACAATTGTTTTGGACATACGCAGATTCCTCCCCTTTGATGTCGTAAACTAATGATTCCATTCAGTCTTTGATAATCCTGCTTTTAAGGTTAATTCAAGGAAAATGTAAGATTGGAGAAAGAGTGGTACGGTATGATAAAAGCGAGGGAACGAGGAGGAATGTTTTTGCGATTGTTGGAATTATTGAGCCTATTCCCAAATTGGGAATAAAAAAGCCACCATTTATGCTTATGAACTCTGAATCATTCTTTGCTAGTCGCCGCTTCTGCAATGGATGGAAGGGACCAGTCCAATAAACCATATCCGTAAGCGTCAAATAGCCCCCACCTTGTCATCAGATGAGAGCTAAGATAAGCTGGATTAAGATTTAAACACGTGGCAAGTCAGCGGTAGCGATGTTGACCAAGGCAACAGCTTGTCTAGCGTTTCCGGATTTTTCGGATCTGGGAGCTGCGGGAGTTGCTCAAACAAATACATTAGATATTTGAACGGATTCAGCCCATTTTCTTTCGCCGTTTCCATCATGCTATAGATGATACTACTTGCTTTTGCGCCGCGAGGTGTATTGGCAAACAGCCAGTTCTTTCTACCAATTACAAACGGTTTAATCGCTCGCTCACTTCGGTTATTGTCAATCTCAAGCCTACCGTCTTCTAAGAAAGCCGTCAGCTTTTCCCATTGGTTT